>NZ_JAAAMT010000091.1 GCF_009905435.1 Pseudomonas sp. R5(2019) | reverse complement strand
CCGCGATGGGCTGCGAAGCGGCCCCGGCGATTCTGAAATCACCTGCACTCGCTGGCTCAATCACAGATGCCAATGGCCTCCGGGGCCGCTGCGCGGCCCATCGCGGCCAGGTCCGCTCCTACATGGACGTCTGTGCTCCGGTCCTTAACTGACCGGCATTGAGGCTTGCCTGCGATGAATTCAGCGCGGTGTACCAGAGACACCTCAGTGCCTGTTTCATCGCAGGCAAGCCTTGCTCCTACAGCATTTGTGTTGAAGGCTGTGGGGGCCGCCGAGCGGCCCCCTTCCCCTCACTGCGCCTTGGCCACCGCTGGCTGCAACGCCGCCCCAAACGAGTCATCAAACAAGGTCGACGCCTGATAGGACTTGATCAACCCCAGCCCGCTGAAAAAATCGATGGTCTTTTGCGCCTCGCTGACCGAATGGGCATTGACCGGCGACACGTCGGTTTTCGCTCGGGCGAACCAGCTGCGGGCGATATCACGGTCGGCGCGGGTGCGTTGGGCCCAGGCGTCGGCGTAGGACTCGGTGTGGGACGGGTCACTCAAGGTCCAGTCACGGGCCTGTTTCAGACGCTGCAGAAAATCACTGATGGCCGCCCGTTTTTCCTTGATGGCCTGGTTGTTGGCGACCACAAAACTCTGGGCCGGAATCACGTCCCTGGCGGTGGCCAGCACCCGGGCGCCGAGGCGTTCCTGTTGGGTCACATAGGGCTCCCAGGTGGCGATCACGTCGACCGAGCCGCCGTCCAGCGCATGGGAGGCATCCAGTGCGCTCAGGTAGCGCAGGTCCAGCGAGTCGCGGGGCACGCCGGCCTTATCCAGCGCGGTGAACAGCAATTGCTGGCTCCACGAGCCTTTCCAGACCGCCGCCCGCTTGCCGCGCAGGTCTTCCAGCGTCTTGATCGGTGAGTCCTTGCGCACCAGGATGGCCACACCGTCGAGGTTTTGCCGGCTGACCGCGATCACTTTGATCGGCGCACCCAATGCGCCGAGAAACAGCGGCGGCGCATCACCCAGCAAGCCCAGGTCGAGGCTGCCGACGTTCAAGGCTTCGGCTACCGGGGAGCCGGCGGTGAACTGTTTCCATTCCAGGGTATAAGGCAGCTTCTCAAGAACCCCGGCCGCTTCCATCACCGCACGGGTGTTGTAGCTTTGGTCGCCAACGGTCAGGGTCAGGGCTGATGCATTCAGGGCCAGGCTTGCGGCCAATACGCCAGCGGCCAGTTTGAAGAGGTTTCGCACGTGAGTCTCCAGATGCCTTGCAAGGCAAAAAGTGGGAGCCCGATCCGCACGTGCGGTCTCGTTTCCGAGTTATAAGCAGAAAATTCTGCCTAACGAATGCTTATAAGCTATCGGTAACCGGTATCCCTGTGAAATTCATTTTCGGCATAACCTAATAGGCAAAAAATGCAAAATCAAGACAGGCATTAAATTCAATATTTGCATATTAGCTTATGAACAAATTGAATTTAGAGAATCATAAGGCCATTGCTAGGGTAGCCATGACCTTGATTGCCGAGCCTTTTCCATGACCGAACCCCTACGCCTGGACCGGCTTCGCCACTTCATCGCTGACCTGGCCCAGGTGCTCGATGAAACCCCGGATGAAGCCTCGATACTGAGCCACGGCCAGCGCCTGCTGCAAGCGCTGGTCGCCCATGATGACTGGTTGCCCGCTGAAGTCGCACAACCGAATCCCGACCGCTATCAACAGTTTTTGCTGCACGCCGATTCGCGCCAGCGCTTCTCCATTGTCAGTTTTGTCTGGGGCCCGGGGCAACAAACCCCGATCCATGACCACCGGGTCTGGGGCCTGATCGGCATGCTGCGCGGTGCCGAATATTCCCAGGGCTTTGCCCGCAGCGCCGACGGCCAGCTGGTCCCCGACGGTGAACCGGTGCGGCTCGACCCGGGCCAGGTCGAGGCGCTCTCGCCGCGAATCGGCGATATCCACCAGGTCAGAAATGCCTTCAGCGACCGGGTGTCGATCAGCATTCATGTCTACGGCGCCAACATCGGCGCGGTAAAGCGCGCCGTCTATGCCGCCGACGGCAGCGAAAAACCCTTTATATCCGGCTATTCCAATGACCGCCTGCCCAATATCTGGGACCTGTCCAAAGAGAACCCCGCCTCATGACTACCATTGCCACCCGCGCTTTCCCGTCCCTGCGCCAGCAGTTGCTGGCCAAGCAGGAAGTCGCCTTGATCGATGTGCGTGAAGAGGCGCCGTTTGCCGAAGCGCACCCGCTGTTCGCGGCCAATATCCCGTTGTCCAGACTTGAGCTGGAAATCTACGCCCGCGTGCCGAGCCGGGACACCGCCATTACCGTCTACGACGATGGCGAGGGCCTGGCGGAGATCGCCGCCGAACGTCTGCAGGCGCTCGGTTATACCGACGTTGCACTGCTCGCGGGCGGCCTGGCCGGTTGGCGTGAAGCCGGTGGCGAGTTGTTCCGCGACGTCAACGTGCCGAGCAAGGCCTTTGGTGAACTGGTCGAGAGCCAGCGCCACACCCCGTCGCTGGCCGCCGAAGATGTTCAGGCCCTGCTCGACGACAAGGCCGACGTGGTGGTACTCGATGCCCGTCGCTTCGACGAATACCAAACCATGAGCATCCCAGGCGGCATCAGCGTACCGGGCGCGGAACTGGTGTTGCGCGTGCGCGAACTGGCGCCGAACCCCGCCACCCGCGTGATCGTCAATTGCGCCGGGCGCACCCGCAGCATTATTGGCACTCAGTCGCTGGTCAACGCCGGCATTCCCAACCCGGTGGCGGCGCTGCGAAACGGCACCATCGGCTGGACCCTCGCCGGGCAACAGCTGGCCCACGGTCAAAGCCGCCAGCTCGCGCCGGTCAGCGAAGACACCCGCAGCACTGCCGCTGCGTCCGCCCGGGCTGTCGCCGACAAGGCCGGCGTGGTCCGCGCCTCGCTGGAACAACTGACCCAGTGGCAAGCGCAATCCAACCGCACCACCTACCTGTTCGATGTGCGCACCGAAGCCGAATTCGCCGACGGCCACCTGCCGGGTGCACGCTCCACCCCGGGCGGCCAACTGGTGCAGGAAACCGACCACTTCGCCAGCGTGCGCGGAGCCCGCATCGTACTGGTAGACGATGACGGCGTGCGCGCCAACATGAGCGCTTCATGGCTGGCGCAACTGGGCTGGGAAGTCGCCGTTCTCGATGACGTGCGCCCAGAACACCTGACCGAAACCGGTGCCTGGCAGCCCCCCCTGCCCACGGTGCCCGAAGGCGACGCCGTCACGCCGGCACAACTGGCCGCCTGGCTTGAAGAGGGCAACACCGTGCTGCTGGACTTCACCACCAGCGCCAACTACGTCAAACGCCATATCCCCGGCGCCCACTGGGCCCTGCGTGCGCAGCTGCCCCAAGCGCTGGAATCGCTGCCGCTGGCCGAGCGTTATGTGCTCACCTGTGGCAGCAGCCTGCTCGCGCGCTTCGCCCTCGGCGAGGTCAAGGCGCTGACTGGCAAGCCGGTGTTCGTACTGGAAGGCGGTACCGCCAACTGGATCGCGGCGCAGCGGCCGCTGGAATCGGGTGAAACGCATCTGGCGGTGCCGCGCACAGACCGTTATCGCCGCCCGTACGAAGGCACGGATAATCCGCGTGAAGCGATGCAGGCGTATCTGGATTGGGAGTTCGGGTTGGTTGAGCAGTTGGGGCGGGATGGGACCCATGGGTTTTCTGTGATCTGACAGCAGCGCGGGCAGCCCATGGCCGCCCGCCCTACTCTTGCTTCAAGCAGTTACCGTCGAAGTCACCCGAGGCTGGCGACTAATGCGCAAGGCCACCAGGCTGCCAACCACAGTCAGGCCGGCCAGCGAGTACAGCGCCACGTCGGTGGAGCCGGTCTGATCCTTGATCCAGCCGACGATATAAGGGCTCAGGAATCCGGCCATCTGCCCGATCGAGTTGATCAGCGCCAGCCCGCCAGCGGCGACGCTGGCGCTCAGGAACGCCGTCGGCATCGGCCAGAACATCGGCAGGCTGGTCAACGCCCCCATGGTCGCGATGGTCAGGCCCAGAATCGCCACCAGTGGTAGTGCAGAGAAATTGGCCGCGATGATCAGGCCCGTGGCGCCCATCAGCATCGGCACCACCAGGTGCCAGCGCCGCTCGTTGCGCAAATCCGCAGAACGGCCCACCACCAACATGAACACGCCCGCCAGCAGATAAGGCACGGCGCTGATCCAGCCAATCACCAACGCGTCGCTGAAGCCCAGGTTCTTGATGATCGAGGGCAGCCAAAAGTTGATCGCATACACCCCGGCCTGAATGCAGAAATAGACAAAACCCAGAATCCAGATAAAGGGCATGGTCAGCACCGAAGCCACCGAGGCCTTGCCCTGCACCGGCCGGCTGCGCTCATCGGCGAGAATATCCGCCGCCACGCGCTCGCGTTGCTGCGGCGTCAGCCAGCGGGCATCCTGGACCTTGTCGCACAGCAGCACAAAGGCCAGCAGGCCGAGCACCACCGTCGGCAAGCCCTGGATCAGGAACATCCACTGCCAGCCGGCCAAGCCGCCCTGTCCTGCCGCAAAGTGGTTGAGAATCCAGCCCGAGAACGGCCCGCCAAGCAGCCCCGAGACCGGAATGGCCGACATGAACAACGCCATGATCCGTCCGCGCTGCTGGTTCGGGTACCAGCGCGACAGGTACAGGACGATACCGGGGAAGAAACCGGCCTCGGCCATGCCGGTCAAGAAGCGTAGCGTGTAGAACTCCATGGGCGTCGTGACAAATAGCAGGCAGGTTGACAGCGTGCCCCAGGCCACCATCATCACCCCGATCCAGCGCCGTGGCCCGAAACGGTTCAACGCCAGGTTGCTCGGCAGACCGCACAGCACATAACCGATAAAGAAGATACCGGCGCCGAGGCCGTAGACGGTTTCGCTGAACTTCAGGGCATCAAGCATCTGCAGCTTGGCGAAGCCGACGTTGACCCGGTCCAGGTAATTGAACAGGTAGCAGATGAAAATAAAGGGGATCAGGCGCAGCGTAATGCGACGGTAGACGCCGTTGCCTGAAGGGTCGTCGACGTCGCGAATCGATGAGTTGGACATGGGGGTTCCTCGAAGGTACTGACTTGTTTTTTTTATGGGGGTGCGGCGTGTAAAGCTTGGGGAAATGCGCGCGGGGCGTCTTTGGAGATTCGCACCGTTTTGGATGGGATTTTTTGTAGAGGTGCACAAAACATCGGGAATTCAATGGGGAGCTGCTTTGCAGCCCACCGCACCCAACCCCTCCCCCACGATTTCTTCAGCCTTCAGCGCGTCTGTGGCGTGGGAGCGAACCTGGTAACGATGGGCTGCAAAGCAGCCCCGAAAACCCTCAGTAAATCGGCTGGCCAACATGCAACAAGCGCATGCCATTGGTGCCGCCGATGGTGTTGTAGCTGTCTCCCTTGGTCAGAATCACCCAGTCACCGCTGCTCACCACGCCACGCGTCACCAGCGCTTCAACCGCTGCCTGGTTGACCGCTTCCGGCGCCAGCGAGCCCGGATCGAAGGGCACCGGATATACGCCGCGCAGCAAGCACGCTCGGCCCTGGGTCGCCGCATGCGGCGACAAGGCGAAGATCGGCACGCTGGAGCGAATGCGCGACATCACCAGCGGCGTGTAACCGCTTTCGGTCAGGGCGATGATGGCCTTGACGCCCTTGAAGTGGTTGGCAGTGTACATGGTCGCCATCGCGATGCTTTCGTCGCAGCGGGCAAACTCGCCGCCCAGGCGGTGGCCGGAGGTTTCGCTGCCCGGATGCTGTTCGGCACCGGTACAGATGCGCGCCATGGCCGTCACCGCCTCGACCGGGTAATCACCGGCCGCGCTTTCAGCCGAGAGCATGACCGCGTCGGTGCAGTCGAACACGGCGTTGGCCACGTCCGAGACTTCGGCGCGGGTCGGCATGGGGCTGGCGATCATCGATTCCATCATCTGGGTGGCGACGATGACGGCCTTGTTGTGGCGGCGCGCATGCAGAATGATTTTCTTCTGAATGCCGACCAGCTCGGCATCACCGATCTCAACGCCCAAGTCGCCACGGGCGACCATCACCCCGTCGCTGGCCTCGATCAGGCCGTCGAGAGTTTCGTCGTTCGCCACCGCTTCCGCGCGTTCGATCTTGGCCACCAGCCAGGCGTCGCAGCCGGCCTCCCGTGCCAGTCGGCGGGCGTAGTGCATGTCGTCGGCATCGCGAGGGAAGGACACCGCCAGGTAGTCCAGGTCCATCTGTGCGGCGAGCTTGATATCGGCCTTGTCCTTGTCGGTCAGTGCCGGTGCTGTCAAGCCGCCGCCGCGCCGGTTGATGCCTTTGTTGTCGGACAGCGGCCCGCCGATCAATACCACGCAGTGCAGTGCCTCGGCGCTGGCCGTTTCGACCCGCATGACCACCCGGCCATCGTCCAGCAGCAGGTCGTCACCCGCCTGGCAATCCTTGACCAAGTCCGGATAGTCGATGCCGACCACCTCCTGACTGCCTTCGGTCAGCGGGTGCTTGATCGATAGGGTAAAACGGTCGCCGACCTTGAGTTCGATGCGCTTGCCGGCAAATTTGGCGATACGGATCTTCGGCCCTTGCAGGTCACCCAACAGCGCCACATGCCGACCGTGCCGTGCGGCGATTTCACGAATCAACCGGGCCCGGGCGATGTGCTCGGCCGGCGTGCCATGGGAGAAGTTCAGGCGAGCGACGTCCATCCCGGCAAGGATCATCTGCTCGATCACTTCAGGGCTGTTGCTGGCAGGCCCGAGGGTGGCAACGATTTTGGTTCGGCGTTTACGCATTGAGAGCATCCTGACGTTGAGTGCCGACCCAGTGTATGGCCGCTGGATGACGGTTCATTTAGGCGGGATCACAATCAGCGCAGGCAGTTGTTGTATCTTTGAACAATCCGTTCACTGCCAGAGTTGTCAGGATGTTTGAGCTCACCCACCACCTTGCCCAGAACATCGTCGACCGGGCGATGGCGATTTTGCCCAACAACGTCAACGTGATGGACAGCCAGGGCCTGATCCTGGGCAGCGGCGAGGCCAACCGCATCAACACTCGCCATGAAGGGGCGCAACTGGTGTTGGCCAACCGGCGGATTGTCGAGATCGACGAACAGACGGCGCTCACGCTCAAGGGCGTGCAGGCCGGGATCAACCTGCCGTTGATCCACGATGGTCAGCTGATTGGCGTACTGGGAATTTCCGGCGACCCAAAGGGGCTGCGCACTTATGCGGAACTTGTGCGCATGACCGCTGAAATGCTGGTCGATCAAAGCCATATCCAGGCCGAGCAGCAATGGCGCAACCAGCGCCGCGATGACCTGCTGTCGGTGTTGCTGGGCGAAACCGGCGGCTCCCAGCGCCTGATTGACGAGGCCCACCAGCTGGGGCTCAAGCCGCAATTGGGGCGCACGCCTTACCTGCTCGAGCTGGATGACCCCAAATCCGCCGCCGCAGTGACCGACTGGTTGCGCACACACTTCGCCGACAGCTGGTGCAGCCTGCCGTCGTCCCATTCGATTCTGTGGTGCTGCCCTTCGAGCTTGAGCATCGACCCGCTGCGCCTGATCGAACGCCTCAAGGCCCAGGGCTGGACGCTCAAGCGCGTGGCGACCGGGGTGCCGACCGAAGACGTGCATGGCCTGCGCCGCTGCTGCCACCGGGTCGCCGAGCTGTTGGCCTACGGGCAAGCGGTCAAACCCTGGAAGCCGGTGTTGTCGCTGGCCCGCTGCCGCCTGCCGACGCTGCTCTGGACCCACCGCGCCGAAGACACCCTCAATGAACTGCTGGTACCGCTGCAGAGCATTGCCGCCAAGGACGCCAACGGCCAACTGATCCGCACCTTGCGCTCATGGTGCGAACTTAACGGCCAGCCGCAGGCCTGCGCCGACGCGCTGGGGATTCACCGCAACAGCTTGCGTTATCGGCTGGAACGCATCAGCGAAATCAGCGGCAAGGATCTCACCCGCCTGGATGATCTGGTGGAGCTGTACCTCGGCGTGCAACTGATGCCCAGCGACGGCGCTTGAGCGCATTTGTCACGCTGCACAGTGACTACCGCGCCACGTTGTACATTTTGCCAAAGCAGGCCGTGCGCAAAGCGTGACAGCATGGGCCATCGTTGAAGCTGGAGAGTTCCATGAAAGTCGTCATCGCACCCGATTCATTCAAGGACAGCCTGGGCGCGGCCGAAGTCGCCGCGGCGATTGCGCTGGGCCTCAAGGAGGTTTACCCCGATGCCACGCTGGTGGAATGCCCGATGGCCGACGGCGGCGAAGGTACCGTCGATGCCATTCTCGCCGCGGTGAACGGCGAGCGCCGCAGCAGCGTGGTCAGCGGCCCGTTGGGCAGCCCGGTGACCGCGCGCTGGGGCTGGTTGCCCGAAAGCCGCACGGCGATCATCGAAATGGCTGAAGCCAGCGGTTTGCAATTGGTGCCGCTGGAGCGTCGCGATGCCTGCGTCAGCTCCACCTTCGGCACCGGCGAGTTGGTCCTGCAGGCGCTGGACGCGGGTGCACAAAAGGTCATCCTGACCATCGGCGGCAGCGCCACCAATGACGGCGGCGCCGGCATGCTGCAAGCCCTGGGCGCGCGTTTGCTGGATGCCAGCGGCCAGCCATTGGCAGCCGGCGGCCTGCCCCTGTCGCAGCTCGCCACCCTCGACCTCCACGCCCTGGACCCGCGCCTGACCGATGTGCAATTCGAAGTCGCCGCCGACGTCGATAACCCGCTGTGCGGCCCCCATGGCGCCTCCCACACCTTCGGCAAACAGAAAGGCGCCAGCCCCGAACAGATCCTGCAGCTGGACGCGGCACTGGGCCATTTCGCCGATTGCACCGCCGCCGCGCTCGGCACTGACCGGCGCGAAGAGCCTGGCGCTGGCGCAGCAGGCGGTATCGGCTTTGCCGCCAAGGCGTTCCTCAAGGCCACCTTCCGCCCCGGCGTTGAAGTGGTCGCCGAACTTGCCGGCCTGGACGCCCATGTGCGCGACGCCGATCTGGTGATCACCGGCGAAGGCCGTTTCGATGCGCAAACCTTGCGCGGCAAGACGCCGCTGGGCGTGACCCGTGTTGCCCGGCGGTACGGCATCCCGGTCGTGGTGCTGGCCGGCACGCTGGGCGAAGGCTACGAACAGCTCTATCACCACGGCATTACAGCGGCCTTCTCCCTGACGTCGGGGCCCATGACCCTGGCCGAAGCCTGCAGCCAAGCGCCCGTGTTGTTGCGCGAGCGGGCCCGGGATATCGCCCGATTGCTGCTTGCCGGGATTCGCTGAACGCGGGCAGCTCAGATCGCATTACCGCCACCCCCATCAAAAGCCCCTTACAAATATCAAGTGAGGGGCTTTTGATTATTCAGGAAGAATCGCCTATTACGGGAGCTTGAGCGCCAATCGAACTGGCTTGCGAAAGAACGAGAAAGGATTCCTGCAATGACTGATGCTCTTACCATCGGCCTGACCGGCTATGCCGTAATCTTCGCCACGTTGCTCTGTGCCTACATCATCTTCGCAATTGCAGGTTTCGGCACTGCGCTGGTGGCCAGCCCCATCCTGGCACTATTTATCCCTCTGTCCAAAATCGTACCGCTCCTGGCACTCATGGACCTGCTCGCCGCACTCGTCAATATCAGTCGTGACGGGCACAACGCTGACCGCGCCGAGCTACGGCGGCTGGTCCCAATGATGATATTCGGCAGCCTGGTGGGTGCTGCGATCCTACTCACCACACGACCTGAGTCTCTTTTGCTGGCCCTGGGCATTTTCGTCACCAGCTACGCGCTCTACGCAATCAGTGGCCTGAAACCTCAGCGAACATTCAGCTCAGAGGCCGCTTTACCTTTCGGCTCGATAGGAGGTGTCTTCAGCGCTTTGTTTGGCAGCGGCGGATTTATTTACGCGATCTATTTGAGCGGAAGACTGGCGAACAAGGAAGCCATTCGCATCACACAAACCACCCTCATCGGCCTCAGCACCTTGACCCGCGTGGTGCTGTTTGCGCTCGCAGGCGTGTACCTGGACGCCAGCCTGTTATGGCTAGCGCTGTTCCTGGCGCCAGGTATGTTGATTGGCGTTACGGTCGGTCGGCGAATCACCTTGACGATGTCTCGGGAACAGTTCCTCAAGATGATCAACGTGATTGTCCTGGCATCGGGCATTGCGCTGATCGTTCGCTATTTTCTCTGAATCATCGACGACTCAGAAATCTCTGTCGCTTCGACCTGCTCCCATGAAAGCCAGCAGCCATGAGTCACTGTGTGAGCAAAGCTTGCTCGCGATGAGGTCAGTGCAGTCAACAGAAATCCCGGCGGTGTAGACGCAGCTGTTCGCGGAAAATGCTGAACCCGAGGTGGTGCCATCGCGGGCAAGCCTTAATGCCGGTCAGTTAAGGAATAGAACGACACAACCCTTGTAGGAGCGGACCTGGCCGCGATGGGCTGCGCAGCAGCCCCCGAGGCCGGTGATATCTACGACAAGCCCTGGGAGTGCGGGCGGTTTCGGAATCGCCGGGGCCGCTTCGCAGCCCATCG
>NZ_JAAAMT010000090.1 GCF_009905435.1 Pseudomonas sp. R5(2019) | reverse complement strand
GCGGATTTATCCGCGAATGTAGGCGCCGCGCAATGCCTGATAAACCGCGGTGTTTTCATTCGCGGCGGTCCGGCGATCCGGTAAATCCGCTCCCACAGGGTTTGTGTCGTTCAATGCCTTAACTGACCGGCATTGGGGCAAGCCCGGCTCCTACACAGGTTCGGCAAGCCCGCGGAGTTTTTTGCAGATTGTTACAGTTTCCACCAACAGTCTTTATCAAAACGGTGACTGTTTCATGACCCCGCCAATCCCTAAAATTCGCCTCGCCTGCAACGGCAACGTGATTAACACATGCGACAGCCCCCACGAAGGCCGTTAATCCCGCGATAACTTGACGATTGTTAACTACCCGCTCCACACGCAGTGCCACAAGTGCTGCGTGAACCCTTACGACCGTAAATAAGGTAAATACTGATGAAAGCGTTACTGGTTCTGGCACTTGGCAGTTTTTGCGCAAGCGCGATGGCCGATGAAAGGGTGTCCGTCAATAACCAAACCGTCCCGGTAGAACAGTACTCTTACTCGCAACATCTGGACATCGCCAAAGTGATCTCCATGAGCGAGATTCCGAACGTCTGCGAAGTGGTTCCCGCCCGCATGACCTATGAAGACTCCCAAGGCAAGACCCACGTACTGGAATACCGCGTCATGGGTAACGGCTGCTACAACGGCTGACCCATCCCCTCGTCGCTGCGCCCCACGGCCCTGCCAACGGGGGCGCGTGCCGCCATAGTATTGCACCACCACGCCTGACTGTTCCGGATTGAATATCCGCCTCCCATGAACATTCATCAGGCGAACTCCATGAACTCTTGTATTCACGACGAACATGAAGATGAAGTCTTATTTAACGACCTGACTATTTTGTTAAATATTAAAACTGACATTTCGGCCACCGCTCAATCGCCTCACCTGCAACTTTATTGTCAGTTCTGCAACGCGATAGTGCCGCTTGATGTTGCCTGTGAACTCTACCTTGCAAACACTGAATTACCCTGGAAAGTACTGAGCAACGACGCACGCGTCAAACGTGAACTATCACTGGCGCCAACGAGCGGCGGCTGGCTGATCAGCGAGATCCCGGCAGCCACCGACGACATGCCCGCCGGTGAGATCATTTCACTCGCCTTCTGTGCCAAAAAACTGCTATTGGCAGCCACTCCGGGCGACACAACCGCGCTCGTCGTACACGAGCAGCAGTTCTGCTACTGGAGCCCCTCCCGCAAAAAGCTGCTGCCCCTGAATGCCGAAGCCCTGTCACGCCTGAACCTTCGCCACCCAGTGGAGTATCGCCAGCAAGTGGCCGGAAAAATGTCGCGCGAGCGCTCATTCGGCTTGCCTGATTCGCTTAGCAATAATCTGGTGAAAAAACGCATCACACCGTATTTACCCCTGGTCGAACTTGGCGCCCTGACCAATGCCGTGGGCGATCGCCGGGTCCTGCGCGGCATCATTTTCCCAGGCCCGGGAGAGTCGTCTCAGGTGTACGTAGAGGCCGACAAAGGCGTGTTTTATGTGGCAGACATGGCCACGGGCAGCAGCGCACGGGTTTTTCAGCGGCTGACCGACCCCGAGCGTATCGCCCGCTATCTGGAAGTGGCTGAACCCTTCAGGCTGGTCGTCCAGCACAACGGTTTCAAACCTGAAATTGCGCGCCTGGCCAAGCTGCTGTTCGATTGCAACGCCCTGCTCAACGTCCAGCGCCCGCTGCTTCAGCGAATCGCCGATACGTTAAGGCGCCTGCTGACCCCGCAACGTTTTCAGTGGCTGCTGACCCAGCACCTGATTCCAGAAGGCCCATTCAGCACCTATGAGCAATACGCCGCCTATTGCTTGAGCCAGGGCTATACCAATGACCTGGAAGAATTTGCCAAATCCATTTTTACCCAAGAGCGGAACCAACAGCGCTACTTCGATTTCATGAAAGAACTGGTGCCCGACTGGAAGGCCATTACCAGCCGCACCGACCGTGAACGCGACGCCATCGCTGCCGTGTTGAATCACCTGTTTCCGATCAAGAATGGCAAGGATGCCGTCGGCGATTGGCAGCCGTTTTCCAAGCGTTCGTTGCTGGACACAACGCTCTACGAAAAAATGACCCGGCAACTGCTCGGTTGCAACCTGGCCTACGCCGAGGTCGTCGACACCCAGGGCAATCGCACGGTCTGTTACTCGACGTCGGCAGGCAGCAACGCCCGCAAGCTCAGGCTCCCACTGCCGGACGAGGCGGTCATCGACGGCGTGAGATACATCAACGCCATCAAGCATGTAACGCTCACGCCGGACCCACTGTTCTGGACCCTGCCGGCGATTCGCCACGGCGACCAACTATCGGTGCGAATGAATACTCGCGAGACAGACTCCGAGCGCCTGATTGCCAGCTGGATCATGCGCGAATTCAGCATCAATACATTGCGGAGTATCCACCTGTTCACCAAGCTGGACACGTGCCGCAGTTGTGGCAGCGTCGTGGTACCAAAACTGCGGGTGAGTTACTCCGATGCAGCCTTTTCACTGACGTATCTGCAGCCCTACGCCAACTGACTCAGCTGGATTTGCCCACCCCATAATCGCGCAGCTTATTGGCGATCGTGGTATGTGAAACCCCCAGCCGTTTCCCCAGGGAACGGCTGCTGGGGTACTCACTCTGCAGGCGCTCCAGCACCGCCTTTTCAAAGCGACCGACGATGTCCTCAAGGCTGCCCTCCAGCGAGAACTCGCCCAACGGTTGCCGCCCGCCGTAATCGGGCAGGCGAATGTGTTCAGCCTTGACCACCCCGCCTTCGCACAACGACACCGCCTGAAACAGCACATTTTCCAACTGTCGAACATTGCCCGGCCAGCTGTACTGCCCCAACCGCTCCATCGCCGCCGGCGCCAGGCGCGGCAAGGCGCAGCCAATCTGGCGGCTGGCCTGATCGAGAAAGTGCTCGACCAGCGGGCCCAGGCCGTCCAGGCATTCGCGCAGCGGCGGAATATGCAGCGACAGCACATTGAGACGGTGATACAGGTCCTGGCGAAACTCACCCCGGGCGCACAACTCCGACAAATCAACCTGGGTTGCACAGATCACCCGGACATCGAGGTACACCTCTTCATCGCTGCCCACCCGGCGGAAGCAGCCATCCTGCAGAAAGCGCAGCAGTTTGACCTGCAAGCGCGGGCTCATTTCATCCACGCCGTCGAGAAACAGCGTGCCGCCAGCGGTCAGCTCCAGCAGCCCGAGCTTGCCCTCGGCACGGGCGCCTTCAAAGGCACCGGGGCCATAACCGAACAACTCGGTCTCGGCCATGGACTCAGGCAACCCAGCGCAGTTGAGCGCCATCAGCGGCGACTGGCCGCGCGGGCTGGCCAGGTGGCAAGCGCGGGCCAATAGCTCCTTGCCCGTGCCGGTCTCGCCCTCGATCAACAGCGGTGCATCCAGCGGCGCCATGCGCCGCGCCTCGCGAACCACCGCCGCCATCACCCGCGAGCTCTGGAAAATACTGTCAAAGCCGCGCAGCTCCTGCTTGCGCACATGATAGATGCGCTCGCCGATCTGATCAGCGCGGTGCAAGGTCAGCACCGCGCCGGCCAGCGCTTCGCTGTCATCGTGCTCGGATTGCAACGGGGCGATATCGGCGAGGAACACATCGCCCTTGACCTTCACCCGCAGGCCATTGATGCGGGACTTGTTGGCCCGCACCAGCTCGGGCAAATCGAAGTCTTCGGCGTAGCGCGACAGTGGAATCCCCGGCACTTCATCCACGCGCACCCCCAGCAACTGCGCTGCCGCGCGGTTGGCGGCGACGATAGAGCCGCCCATGTCGATCGACAGCACTGGAAACTCCAGGGCACCGAGCAAGGCATTGAGCTCCATGTGCCGACGCTCGCTGGGCATCAGGCCCACCCGCTTGACGCCAAACACCCCGCCGATGGCTTCGAACTTGGGGCGCAAGGCCTGAAATTGCAGGTTGATCAAGTTCGGGCAGTGCAGGTAGATGGCATTGCCGTGCTCGCCGCCCACTTCACCACGGGCCACGTTGATGCCGTACTCCACCAGCAAATTGAGAATGTCGCGAAGAATGCCTATGCGGTTTTGGCAATGCACTTTGATACGCATGGAAGGGCCTGGAAATGTGTGGATATTGGCGGGCGGCGGGCCGCGATTGGCCGGAAAAATTTGCAATCGGGCGCCGAATGTTGTCAAGAATACGTTACAAATGTAGGAATTTTCAACGCATCCAAGCCGCGAAAATTCGAATCTCCGGCAAACCTGTAAAGCAATCGTTACAAAACCAAGGTTCGTGCGCCTGCCTCAGCCCTTGCCGCGACTACACGGAGCCGCGAAAGAGGGTTATCACTTAAACCATCGCAGCACAGAACAATAATGGCTTCCCTCAGGAGAGCAGCATGAAACAGACGCACTACGTGGCCCGCAAGCCCGATGCGCAAGGTTTTATCGATTACCCGGCCGAAGAACACGCGGTCTGGAACACCCTGATTACCCGGCAATTGAAGGTGGTCCAGGGGCGTGCGTGCCAGGAATACCTGGACGGAATCGAGCAGCTCGGCCTGCCGATGGACCGTATTCCGCAACTGGCTGAAATCAACAAGGTGCTTGGCGAAACCACGGGCTGGCAAGTGGCCCGGGTACCGGCACTGATCCCCTTCCAGACCTTTTTTGAACTGCTGGCTAGCAAGCAGTTTCCGGTCGCGACCTTTATTCGCACCGTAGAAGAACTGGACTACCTGCAAGAACCCGACATCTTTCACGAAATTTTCGGCCACTGCCCGCTGCTGACTAACCCCTGGTTTGCCGAATTCACCCACACCTATGGCAAGCTCGGCCTGGCCGCCAGCAAGGAAGAACGCGTCTACCTCGCCCGCCTGTACTGGATGACCATCGAATTTGGCCTGGTGCAAACGCCCGAGGGTCGCAGGATCTACGGCGGCGGCATCCTCTCCTCGCCGAAGGAAACCGTCTATTGTCTTTCAGATGTACCGGAACATCAGGCCTTCGACCCGATGGAAGCCATGCGCACCCCGTACCGGATCGACATTCTGCAGCCGGTCTACTTTGAGCTGCCGAGCCTCAAGCGCCTGTTCGACCTGGCCCACGAAGACATCATGAGCATGGTCCACCAAGCCATGAAAATGGGCCTGCACGCCCCCAAATTCCCGCCGAAAGCCGCCTGACGCGACCGGCCACCCTATAACAACTCAATCAGGAATAACCTCGATGAATGCCTTGAACAAAGCCCATTGCGAAGCATGCCGTGCCGACGCCCCGCAGGTCAGCGACGAAGAACTGCCGGTACTGATCAAGCAGATCCCGGACTGGAATATCGAAGTGCGTGACGGCGTCATGCAGCTGGAAAAGATCTTCCTGTTCAAGAACTTCAAGCACGCGCTGGCATTCACCAACGCTGTCGGTGAAATCTCCGAAGCTGAAGGCCATCACCCAGGCCTGCTGACCGAATGGGGCAAAGTCACCGTTACCTGGTGGAGCCACTCGATCAAGGGCCTGCACCGCAATGACTTCATCATGGCGGCGCGCACCGACGAAGTGGCCAAGGACGCCGAGGGTCGCAAGTAATGCACTTCAGTGCGATCGAGCGGGTCCCGGGGGACCCGATTCTCGGCCTGATCGAGGCATACGCCAAGGACCCCAGCCCGGTCAAGTTCGACCTGGGCGTGGGCGTCTACAAGGACGCCATGGGCCTGACGCCGATTCCCCAGTCGGTCAAACAGGCCGAACAGCGTCTGCTGGAGCGTCAGACCAGCAAGAGCTACGTCGGTGGTCATGGTGATGCGGCGTTCGGCCGACTGGTCAGCGAACTGGTGTTGGGCGCCGACTCATCGGTGTTGCAACACCAGCGCGCGGGTGCCACGCAAACCCCGGGTGGCACGGGTGCCCTGCGCCTGTGCGCCGACTTCATCAAGCAGTGCTTGCCCGGGCGCGGAATCTGGCTGAGTGACCCGACCTGGCCGATCCATGAAACCATCTTCGCCACAGCGGGCCTGAAGGTCAGCCATTACCCCTACGTGGGCGCGGACAACCGCCTGAATGTAGCGGCCATGCTGGAGGTGCTGGAGCAGGTCCCTGAAGGGGACATCGTGCTGTTGCACGCCTGCTGCCATAACCCGACCGGTTTTGACCTGTCTCATGAGGACTGGCGCCAGGTACTCCGGATCGTTCAGCGTCGGCATTTGCTGCCGCTGATCGACTTCGCTTATCAGGGTTTTGGCGATGGCCTGGAACAGGATGCCTGGGCGGTTCGGTTGTTTGCAGCCGAGCTGCCGGAATTGCTGATCACCAGTTCCTGCTCGAAGAACTTCGGTCTGTACCGCGAACGCACTGGCGCCTTGCTGGTGTGTGCCCAGGATGCCCAAAAGCTGCAGGACGTGCGCAGCCAACTGGCCTTCATTGCCCGCAACCTGTGGTCGACGCCACCGGATCACGGCGCGGCAATCGTCGCCCAGATCCTCGGTGATCCGGCACTCAAGCAACTGTGGGTTGATGAGGTCGAAGGCATGCGGCTGCGCATTGCTCAACTGCGCAGCGGCCTGCTGGAAGCGCTGGAACCCTACGGCTTGCGCGAGCGCTTTGCGCATATCGGCGTGCAACGCGGGATGTTTTCCTACACCGGCTTGTCGCCGGAACAGGTCAAACAACTGCGTGACCAGCACAGCGTGTACATGGTCGGTACTGGCCGGGCCAACGTGGCCGGCATTGATGCGACACGGCTGGATGCGCTGGCCCGAGCAATCGCAGCAGTCTGCTGAAATACGCACTGAATGTAGGAGCGGCGGTCCGGCGCTCCTACAAATGCGAAATAGATTCTCTACCACCTTTCATCAGCAAATGCACAGTAAACGTCTGATTGTCATCCAGACTGCTGTATCCTCCCCGGGCTTTTCGAGAAAGCACCACGCTATCCAGCAACCCTTCAATCAACTTGCGAGGAGCGATGACGATGCACGAAATCCCCAACCTCCCCTTCCCGAGCCTGCAGCAACCTGAACAGGCACAATCCACCACTGCCGGGCATGAGCCGGCGTACTCGGCCAAATCCGAGAACGAAGAACCCGCCGTCTGCGAACGTCAAGACTGACCGACGCTACCGACAGGGCGTGTGTGGAAACCCCGGCTGCTGATGCGCCACTGGGTTTTCGCACAGCCCTTGCGCCGCGCCGCATAAAGCGGTCGATCAGCGCACCACTCCCGCACTTTTTTCATTCTTCACGCCCCGCATCACCGCCCGCGCAATTATCATAGCCAGCGTCAAACACCCTGCACCTTCCTGCTCGGGTCACACCGGATACCGTTTTTATGCCTGACTCACCGCGCCCCATGGCGGTCACCCTGCAAGTCGTCTCCATTGTTCTGTTCACCTTTATCGGCTATCTCAATATCGGCATCCCGTTGGCTGTATTGCCGGGTTACGTACACAACGACCTGGGCTACAGCGCCGTGATCGCCGGCCTTGTGATCAGCGTCCAGTACCTGGCCACGCTGCTCAGCCGCCCCTATGCCAGCCGTATCATCGATAACCTGGGCCCCAAGAAAGCGGTGATCTATGGCTTGGCGGGTTGCGGCCTGAGCGGTGTCTTCATGCTGCTTTCAAGCAGCCTGCAAACGTTTCCACTCTGGAGCCTGATCAGCCTGCTGGTCGGGCGACTGGTGCTGGGCAGCGCTGAAAGCCTGGTGGGCTCCGGCTCCATCGGCTGGGGCATTGGCCGGGTCGGCGCGCAACACACCGCCAAGGTGATTTCCTGGAACGGCATCGCCAGCTACGGCGCACTGGCCATCGGCGCACCGCTGGGGGTGATTCTGGTCAAGCACCTGGGGCTCTGGAGCATGGGCGTCAGCATCATTGTTCTATGTACGTTGGGCGTGGCTCTGGCTTGGCCGAAAAAGGCCGCGCCCATCGTTGCCGGTGAGCGCTTGCCATTCCTGCATGTGCTGGGCCGCGTGTTGCCACATGGTTCAGGCCTGGCACTGGGCTCGATCGGTTTTGGCACCATTGCCACGTTCATTACCCTCTACTATGCCAGCCACAGTTGGGATAACGCCGCGCTGTGCCTGACCCTGTTCGGCGGCTGCTTTATCGGTGCGCGGCTGTTGTTCGGCAACCTGATCAACCGCCTCGGCGGCTTTCGCGTGGCCATTGCCTGTCTATCGGTTGAAACCCTGGGCTTGCTGCTGCTGTGGGTTGCACCCAGCGCTGAAATGGCTCTGGCGGGCGCGGCATTGACCGGCTTTGGCTTTTCGCTGGTGTTTCCGGCGTTGGGCGTGGAAGCGGTCAACCTGGTACCTGCTTCCAGCCGCGGTGCGGCAGTGGGTGCCTATTCGCTGTTTATCGACCTGTCGCTGGGCATCACCGGGCCACTGGCCGGCGCTGTCGCCGCAGGCTTCGGCTTTGCCTCGATCTTCCTGTTTGCCGCCGTTGCGGCAGCCTGTGGCTTACTGTTGAGCCTTTATCTCTATTGCCAAGCGGCACGTACCCCACGCGTCTTCGAGGTCCATCCTTAAAAGTCGATTCGCCCGCGCCCGGCCTTGATCGCCCCGCGCTTGCTCTTGGTATCAAGCCGCCGGGTTTTCGAGCCCAGCGTCGGCCTGGTCGGGCGCCGGGCCTTCTCGACCTTGGCGGCGGCGACGATCAGCAGCCGCAGGCGTTCCAGTGCATCGGCACGATTCTGCTCTTGCGTGCGGTATTGCTGCGCCTTGATGACAATCACCCCATCGGCGGTAATACGGCTGTCACGCAGCAGCAGCAGGCGCTCCTTGTAGAACGGCGGCAAGGACGATGCGTGAATATTGAAACGCAGGTGCACGGCGCTCGAGACCTTGTTGACGTTCTGCCCGCCGGCGCCCTGAGCACGAATGGCCGTCAACTCGATCTCGTCATCGGGTATCTGCACCGCGTTTGAAATTTCCAGCATGAATGCACTCCCGTGTTGATGCCGACAGGATACCGCCTTGCGCGCTTCCATCCCCTGAAAAAAGCAAAGCCCCGGCTTTCATCAAGCCGGGGCTTCCTGTGTCACAACCGTTTCAGCGCAAACCGCTTACTTCGCTACCACGCCCACCGCACCAGCACCCTGCTGCGCTGCGCTGCGTTTGGTCTTGAGCCTGTAGCACCCCCACATCACCACCAGCCACACCGGAATGGCGTAGACCGACACCTGGATGCCCGGGATCAGCAGCATGATGCCAAGGATCAACACCACGAACGCCAGGCAGATGTAGTTGCCGTAGGGGTACCACAGCGACTTGTACAGCGAGGTCTGGCCGGTGCGCTGCATGTGTTGGCGGAACTTGAGGTGCGAGAAGCTGATCATCGCCCAGTTGATCACCAGCGCGGCAACCACCAGCGACATCAGCAGTTCCAGCGCGTGCTGCGGGATGAAGTAGTTGAGCAGGACCGCAACCAGGGTCACGCCCGCCGAGGCGAGGATCGAACGCACTGGAACGCCGCGCTTGTCGATCTTCGCCAGGCTGCGCGGGGCGTCGCCCTGCTCGGCCATGCCGTAGAGCATGCGGGCGTTGCAATAAGTGCCGCTGTTGTAGACCGACAGGGCAGCCGTCAACACCACGAAGTTGAGGATATGCGCTGCGGTGCCGCTGCCCAGCATCGAGAACACTTGCACGAACGGGCTGGCGCTATAGGCGTCGCCGGACGAGTTAAGCGAGGTCAGCAGGCTGTCCCAAGGGGTCAGCGACAGCAGGACGACCAAGGCACCGATGTAGAAAATCAGGATGCGGTGAATCACCTGGTTGATCGCTTTCGGGATCACGGTTTTCGGCTTCTCGGCTTCGGCTGCGGTGAAACCGAGCATTTCCAGGCCGCCAAAGGAGAACATGATGATCGCCAGGGCCATGACCAGGCCGCTGACGCCGTTCGGGAAGAAGCCGCCGTGCTCCCAGAGGTTGCTCACGGCTGCCTGCGGGCCGCCGCTGCCGCTGACCAGCATGTAGCTGCCCAGGGCGATCATGCCGACGATGGCCAATACCTTGATGATCGCGAACCAGAACTCGGCTTCACCGAAGACTTTGACGTTGGCCAGGTTGATCGCATTGATCATCACGAAGAACACCGCTGCCGAGGCCCAGGTCGGAATCTCTGGCCACCAATAGTGCACGTACTTACCGACCGCGGTCAGTTCCGACATGCCGACCAGGATGTACAGCACCCAGCAGTTCCAGCCCGACAAAAAGCCTGCGAAACCGCCCCAGTATTTGTGCGCGAAATGGCTGAAGGAGCCGGCCACCGGCTCTTCGACGATCATTTCACCGAGCTGGCGCATGATCATGAAGGCGATAAAGCCGCAAATGGCGTAACCGAGGATCATCGACGGACCGGCCGACTTGAGCACGCCCGCCGAACCCAGGAACAGCCCGGTGCCAATGGCGCCGCCCAGCGCGATCAACTGGATGTGGCGGTTCTTCAGGCCGCGTTTCAGCTCGCCCGAGGGGGAAGATTGTCCACTCATTAACTAAGTCACCTGTTTGTTTTTATCTGTGACGGAATCGGACCCGCTGCGCTCGTGGCGCGGCGGAGTGAGCAAGGCGATAACCTTGGATTTTGGACTTGAGCCGGGGCTCGACGTCCGCAGGGGTGCGCGGTACGCGGTGTAGTCACAGTCAAAACGCGCGCATTGTACACGCCCGAACCCGCTCGGGCGTGATGCGACGTTTGGCCATGGCGCATCTGATCCTTAAGGCGCTCGCTGAACAAGGGGGCAAAAATGAGGCGACAGCCGATTGGCCGTCGGATTTGGCAGGAATTTGTTACAAGCGAGGGTATCGGGGAAAAGCGGCAAGCTTAGGCGGGTGATGTGTAACGATATTTTTACGAAGTGGTGTAAAAAGTTGCCAGCCCACCGCTGAAAAACTTCGCGGCCAAGCCCCAATGCCAGTCAGTTAAGGAATTGAACGTCGCACCTGTAGGAGCGGACCCGGCCGCGATGGGCTGCGGAGCGGCCCCGGCGATTCTGAAACCGCCGGCACTCGCAAGCTGATTCTCAGATGTCACAGGCCCAAGGGGCCGCTGCGCGGCCCATCGCGGCCAGGTCCGCTCCTACATGGACGTCTGTGCTCCGGCCCTTAACTGACCGGCATTGGGGCAAGCCTTGCATCTATGTATCAGGCCTATTCGAGGAAGCCGTCTTCGGCTTCTGGCCAACATTGGTTGAGCTCGCGGTATGCCGATTACAGTCAGGCCTCGAAGGCCGGTAGGAGCAAAGGCATCTATCCGC
>NZ_JAAAMT010000009.1 GCF_009905435.1 Pseudomonas sp. R5(2019) | reverse complement strand
CGCGATGGGCCGCGCAGCGGCCCCGGCGATTCTGAAACCGCCGACACTCGCTGGCTGAGTCGCAGATATTACTGGCCTCAGGGGCCGCTGCGCGGCCCATCGCGGCCAGGTCCGCTCCTACAAGGGTTGCGTCGTTCAATTGCTTAACTGACCGGCATTGGCCGTTGGAGCTGCTTTTGTGGGAGCGGATTTATCCGCGAATGAATGCAGTGCGGTGTATCTGAAGAATCGCGGTGAGGCAATTCGCGGATAAATCCGCTCCCACATTAGAAGCCCGTTCCCATAAGGGACAGGCGAACAGCGCAAGACAGTAATTTTGGTTTCCCCCCCGGATTTCAGTGGGGGGTTTGGGGGGCTGCGGCCCTTGATTCGGAATACAACAAGGAGAGATCGGGATGGTGTTTTCATCCAACGTGTTTCTGTTCCTGTTCCTGCCGATCTTTCTCGGCTTGTACTACTTGAGCGGACAACGCTATCGCAACCTGCTGCTGCTGATCGCCAGCTACGTGTTCTACGCCTGGTGGCGGGTGGACTTCCTGGCGCTGTTTGCCGGCGTCACCCTGTGGAACTACTGGATCGGCCTCAAAGTCGGCGCCGCCGGCGTGCGCACCAAGCCCGCCCAGCGCTGGCTGCTGCTCGGCGTGGCGGTGGACCTGGGCATCCTCGGCTACTTCAAGTACGCCAATTTCGGGGTCGACAGCCTCAACGCGATCATGACGTCGTTTGGTCTTGAGCCGTTCATCCTGACCCACGTGCTGCTGCCGATCGGTATCTCCTTCTACATCTTCGAATCGATCAGCTACATCATCGACGTTTACCGTGGCGATACCCCGGCGACGCGCAATCTCATCGACTTTGCCGCGTTCGTGGCGATCTTCCCGCACTTGATCGCCGGCCCCGTGCTGCGCTTCAAGGACCTGGCGGACCAGTTCAACAACCGCACCCACACCCTCGACAAGTTCTCCGAGGGCTGCACCCGGTTCATGCAGGGCTTTGTCAAAAAGGTCTTTATTGCCGACACCCTGGCCGTCGTCGCCGACCACTGCTTCGCACTGCAACACCCGACCACTGGCGATGCCTGGCTCGGCGCGCTGGCGTATACCGCACAGCTGTACTTCGACTTCTCCGGCTACAGCGACATGGCCATCGGCCTGGGCCTGATGATGGGCTTCCGCTTCATGGAGAACTTCAAGCAGCCGTACATCAGCCAATCGATCACCGAATTCTGGCGGCGCTGGCACATCAGCCTGTCGACCTGGCTGCGCGATTACCTGTACATCACCCTGGGCGGCAACCGCGGCGGTCGCTTCGCCACCTACCGCAACCTGTTCCTGACCATGCTGCTGGGCGGCCTGTGGCACGGCGCCAACTTCACTTACATCATCTGGGGCATGTGGCACGGCCTATGGCTGGCGATCGAGCGCGCGCTGGGCATCAATGCCGCGCCGCAACGCTTCAACCCGATCCGCTGGGCCTTCGCCTTCCTGCTGGTGGTGGTCGGCTGGGTGATCTTCCGCGCCGAAAACCTGCACGTCGCCGGCCGCATGTACGGCGCCATGTTCAGCTTCGGTGACTGGCAGCTGTCGGAGCTCAACCGCGCCAACCTCACCGGTCTGCAAGTGGCAACCCTGGTGGTGGCCTACCTGACCCTGGCGATCTACGGCCTGCTCGACTTCTACCGCAACGCCAAGCCTGCACCCCGCGAGCCGGTGCAGATCATGCTGCCGACCGCGGGTGGCGCCGCAGCCATCGACTGGTCCCGCTACGCCGTGCGCGCCATGGTGCTGCTGCTGTTCGTGGCCTCGATCCTGAAGCTCTCGGCGCAAAGCTATTCGCCGTTCCTTTACTTCCAGTTTTGAGCGAGGCGACCATGACCCGATCCTTACGACTGCTCTACATCGCCCTGTTCCTCGGCCTGCTGGTGGCGCTTGGGCTGTGGTCGCTGGGGGCTTTCCAAAGCTTGCAGCGCACCAGCCAGATGACCGTGCTCAACGGCAAGTGGGCCAAGGCCACTGAAACCCATTACGACGCCGAATTCCCGGTCAAGCGCCTGGGCACCAACCTCTGGGCCGCGCTGGATTTCAAACTGTTCAACGAAGGCCGCCCGGGCGTGGTGCTCGGTCGCGAGCAATGGCTGTTCAGCGATGAAGAGTTCAAGCCGGTCGCCAACAGCGACCACTTCGAACAGGAAAACCTGGCGCTGATGCGCGGCGTGCGCGACACCCTCAAGCAACACGGGGTGGAGCTGGTGTTGGCCATCGTCCCGGCCAAGGCACGCCTGTACTCCGAGTACATCGGCGAAGAGGCCCCGGCCAGCCTGCACACCGACCTCTACAACGAGTTCCATGCCCAGGCGCGCCAGGCCGGCATTTATGCCCCGGATCTGCTGACGCCGCTGCTGCAGGCCAAGGAACGTGGCCAGGTGTTCCTGCGCACCGACACCCACTGGACGCCGCTGGGCGCCGAAGTGGTCGCTCAGGAACTGGGCGCCGCCATTGCCCGCCAGCTGCCGCTGAGCGGCGAGCCGCAGCAGTTCGTCACCGAGGCCGCCAAGAGTGCGCCGTACAAAGGCGACCTGACCAACTTCCTGCCGCTCGACCCGCTGTTCAGTGACCTGCTGCCGGCCCCTGACAGCCTGCAACAACGCACCACCCGCGCCACCGACGCTGGCGACACGGGCGACGCGCTGTTTGTCGACAGCGAAATCCCGGTGGCACTGGTCGGCACCAGCTACAGCGCCAACCCGCACTGGAACTTCCTCGGCGCGCTGCAACAAGCGCTCAAGAGCGACGTGGTCAATTACGCCGAAGACGGCCATGGCCCGCTGCTGCCGATGCTCAAGTATCTGCAAACCGAGGCCTTCAAGAGCAACCCGCCGCAGGTGCTGATCTGGGAATTCCCGGAACGCTACCTGCCGATGAAAAACGATTTCAGCGAGTTCGATCCGCAGTGGATCGCTGGCTTGAAAAAAACCCGCAATGCCAATCAAGACCTGGCCCTGTCGTCCAATCGGACGGAACACTGAGAGGAAACGCACATGACCTTGCACACCACCCAACGTCGCAACCGTACCACCCGTATTGCCAAGGCCTGTGCCCTGGCCGCCAGCCTCAGCGTGCTGTCGCTGCAAGCCTTCGCCGGCGCCGACGCCGCGCTCTACGGCCCTACCGCACCGAAAGGCTCGACCTTTGTGCGGGTCTACAACGCCAGCAACCAGGAAGTCAGCGCCACCGTTGGCAACACCAACATGAACGCCATCGGGCCACAGGCCAGCAGCGACTTCAGCTTCATGCCCCAGGGCGACTACAGCGCCAGGCTGGGCAGCAAGACCGTGCCGGTCAAGCTCGCCTCCGACCACTACTACACCCTGGTCAACAACAGCAGTGGCGAGCCGAAGCTGGTTGAAGAGCCGCCGTTCAAGAACAAGCAGAAATCCCTGGTACGGGTGCAGAACCTGAGCGACCAGGCGCTGACCCTCAAGACCGCCGACGGCAAGACCGAAGTGGTCAAGCCGGTGGCCGCCAACGGCCGTGGCGAACGCGAAATCAACCCGGTGAAAGTCAGCCTGGCGCTGTATGAGGGCGACAAGAAAGTCAGCGACCTCAAGCCCGTGGCCCTGGAGCGCGGTGAAGCGGCCGTGCTGTACGTCACAGGCTCCGGCAGCAGCCTGAACCCGGTCTGGGTCAAGCGCCCGGTTTCGACCCGCTGATCCAGCTTAAACAGCCCACTTCATTACGGAGATACACCCATGATCCCGGTCATTCTTTCTGGTGGTAGCGGTTCGCGTCTGTGGCCTTTGTCGCGCAAGCAGTTCCCCAAGCAGTTCCTCGCCCTGACCGGCGAGCACACGCTGTTCCAGCAAACCCTCTCGCGCCTGGTGTTCGAGGGGATGGACACGCCCATCGTGGTCTGCAACAAGGACCACCGCTTTATCGTCAACGAACAGCTCAGCGCCCTGAAGCTTGAAACCCAGGCGATCCTGATGGAACCGTTCGGCCGCAACACCGCACCGGCGGTGGCGATCACCGCCATGAAGCTGGTCAACGAAGGTCGTGATGAGTTGATGCTGGTGCTGCCGGCCGACCACGTGATCGACGATCAGAAAGCCCTGCAACGCGCCCTGGCCCTGGCCACCGTGGCCGCCGAGCGTGGCGAGATGGTGTTGTTCGGTGTACCGGCCACCAAGCCTGAAACCGGCTACGGCTATATCAAGTCGAGCAACGATGCACTGCTGCCCGAAGGCGTCAGCCGGGTGGCCCAGTTCGTCGAAAAGCCCGATGAAAAACGTGCCACCGAGTTCGTCCAGGCCGGCGGTTATTTCTGGAACAGCGGCATGTTCCTGTTCCGCGCCAGCCGCTACCTCGAAGAGCTGAAAAAGCACGACGCCGACATCTACGACACCTGCCTGCTGACCCTTGAGCGCAGCGTCGAAACTGCCGACAGCGTGGACATCGACGAAGCCACCTTCGCCTGCTGCCCGGACAACTCCATCGACTACGCGGTGATGGAAAAAACCCAGCGCGCCTGCGTGGTGCCGCTGACTGCCGGCTGGAGCGATGTGGGCTGCTGGTCGTCGCTGTGGGACGTGAATGAAAAAGATCACAACGGCAACGTCACCAAGGGCGACGTGGTAGTCCAGGACAGCCGCAACTGCATGATCCACGGCAACGGCAAACTGGTGTCGGTGATTGGCCTGGAAAACATCGTCGTGGTCGAGACCAAGGACGCCATGATGATTGCCCACAAGGACAAGGTCCAGGGCGTCAAGCAACTGGTCAACACCCTCAACGAACAGGGCCGCAGCGAAACGCAGAGCCACTGTGAAGTGTACCGGCCGTGGGGCTCGTACGACTCGGTGGACATGGGCGGGCGCTTCCAGGTCAAGCGCATCTCGGTCAAGCCGGGGGCGTGCCTGTCGCTGCAGATGCACCACCACCGCGCCGAGCACTGGATCGTGGTGTCCGGTACAGCCGAAGTGACCTGCGACGAGAACGTGTTCCTGCTGACCGAGAACCAGTCGACCTATATCCCGATCGCCTCGGTGCACCGCCTGCGCAACCCGGGCAAGATCCCGCTGGAGATCATCGAAGTGCAGTCGGGCAGCTATTTGGGTGAGGACGATATCGAGCGGTTTGAAGATATCTATGGGCGCTCGACGCCGATTGAGCGTGGGGTTTCGATCAGGACCATCGCCCAGTAATTTGTGTGGAGGCTGAGGGCCTCATTCGCGGATAAATCCGCTCCCACATACCCTGCTCACATGATGTGCAAGGGCTTTTCGTGGGAGCGGATTTATCCGCGAAGCTTTTAGCCCTCGTGAGGTTTCACCACAACAGTACACGTCGTCCCCGCCGCCAACAAAAACCCCTCCGGCACTTCATCAATATGAATGCGCACCGGCACCCGCTGCGCCAGCCGGACCCAGTTGAATGTCGGGTTCACATCGGCAATCAACTCGCGGCTCTCTGGGTTGTCCCGGTCGTAGATCCCGCGTGAAATACTCTCCACATGCCCCTTGAGCATCTCCCCGCTCATCATCTGCAGCTCGGCCTGATCGCCCACCTTCACGTGGGGCAATTTGGTCTCCTCGAAAAAGCCGTAGACCCAGAACGAATCCTTGTCGACCACCGCCATCTTCGCCTCGCCGACCCGGGCGTAGTCGCCCTTGTGCACGTTGAGGTTGGTGACGTAGCCATCCACGGTGGCGAGGATTTTCGTGCGCGCCAGGTCAAGCTTTGCCGCCTCCAGCTGCGCCTGGGCATGTTGGTAATCGGCTTGGGCGGAGTTGGCAATGTTGCTGGCGTCGTCGCGGCTTTCCCTGGAGATGACCAGGTTGTCCAGGTCGGCGCGGCGGCTGGCGTTGACCTTGCGCATCTCCCAGGTCGCCTTGCGCGACGCGACCAAAGCTTCGGCCTGCTTGACCGCGATCTGGTAGTGCTCGGGGTCGATCTGCAGCAGCACATCACCCTTCTTCACCCGCTGGTTATCGCGCACCGGTACGTCCACCACATAACCGGGCACGTCGGCTGCCACGTTGATGATGTCGGCACGCACGCGCCCGTCGCGGGTCCAGGGCGTGGTCATGTAGTTGACCCACAGCTCGCGGCCGATCACCACGGCGACGGCCAGTACAAGCAAGGTCCCGAGCAGGCTGAAAAGCTTTTTCATCGGTCAGTTTCTCAACGGTAAACAGTGAGCGCCATGGCGCCGAAGATGCACACGAACAGGCAGAGGCGCAGCAGCGCCGGGTGCCAGAAGAAGCGGTACAGGTCCAGGCCGCTGAGCAGCCGGTCAAAGCCCCAGGCCACCACCGCAGCCAACAGGAACATCAAGGAAACGGTCGGCATGTAGATGCCGTGGAAGGCGAATTCACGGGGCATGGATCAATCCAGACGGGGTCAAACCGCAAGGCACGCTTGCCACGCGGCCGGTCGCAAGCTCGGCCAGCGGCGATTGCGGGTCGAGCAAGCAGGTGCGGATAAAGTGGAGGTAACTCTGCACCCGGCGCAGGGCCGAGGTATCGAAGTGACGGGCAAAGGGCTCATCGGTGGCCTGGACCCGGCCGATGGCATGATCGACCGCCACCAGTGCCCGCTCCAGATTGCTCGCGCTGGGCGCAATGAACAGCCGCACCAGCGCCCTGCCCATCACCCGGATCGCCTGGCGCCAGGGCTGGGATTCGGCATAGGCCGGGTGCACCGGCAGGATCGCCTGTTCACGGCGCAGCTCGATGATCGCGTGGCCGACTTCCAGCACCACGAACATCCAGCGCAGCAGGTCGCGCTGCACCTGGGGCTTGCCGGCGGCCAGCCCATAGGCCTGGTGCAGCACGTCTCGCGAGCGACTTTCGAAGGCTGAACCCAGGCCACGCAGGCGGCCACTGATGGCGAACACCACTTGCGTCCGCAGGTCCTGCTCCATCCGTTGCCACAGCCAGCGACTGTTGGGTGGCAGGATGATCGCGCCGGCAGCGGCGCAGACCAGCATGCCAATGACCATGCCGATGTAATCGTTGATAAAGGCGTAGGGGTTGTAGACGGTGAGGTTGTCGGGCACCGAGCCGATCGAAAAGAAGATCAGCAGGCCGACGCCGTAGCCGGCATACAACGGTCGCGAGGCGAGGAAGGCGCCGAGAATCAACACCGGCGCCAGCACCATGCAAAGCAAGGGAAAGCCGTCGATCCACGGGAACACGAAGAAGGTTTCGGCAAAGCCCACCAATGCGCCCAGCAAGGTGCCGCAGGCCATCTGAAACGACATACGCTTGGGGTTGGGCGTGGCCGCCGAAAGCCCGACGGTGGCGGCTGCCACCAGGGTCATGACGGCGCCGCTGGGCCAGGCCGTGGCGATCCAGTAGCTGCCCAGGATCAGCAGGATCGAGGACGCCCGCAAGCCCGCTGACAACGACACCCACCAGTTGGTCTGGGGCATGAAAGGTTCGTCCCAGCGTTCACGATCGTGGCTGTGATCGGCCAGCGAGGCGTGGGTCTGGGCGTAGCTGTACAGGTCGTCGACAAAGCGGTAGAGCAACTCGTACGCGGTGTGGAAATCCAACAGGTCATCATCCTGCGGGCCGCTTTCGACAAAGCGCTCGCGCAGGCGGCGCACATGGCCCGGCAGGTCGTCCTTGTACTGCGCCAACTGGGTCGCCAGGCGCGCCGCATCGGCGTCGGTCAGGGCACGGCCACTGAAACCGTCGAGCAGGTCTGCCAAGGCGTGCAGGCCCGGCTCGATGGCCGTGACGATCTCGGCATGGCCACGCCCGCGAATACGCTCCAGCAGCTGATGCAAGGCATTGAAGCGCGTGGTAATGGCCATGAATTCACTGTTCAGGCGGCTGACCCGGCCCGAGCGACGACGCATGTGTGGGTCTTCAAACGCCACCACCCCGCGCAGGCCTTCAAGGCCTACCGCTTCTGCGATAAAGCGTACGTTGCTGCTCTCAAAGCGGTCACGCTGGCTGTTGCCGCGCAGGCCTTCGGTGACGAAGCCGGCAAACACGCCGAAGCGCTGGTACAAGGCGTTGCGCATCGAGGCACTGGCCGACTGAGGCAGGATCGCGGCGCTGACGGCGGTGGACACCACCAGCCCGAGGCTGATTTCCAGCACCCGCCAGACCGCCGCCATAAAGGCCCCGTCCGGGTGCGACAACACCGGCAAGCCGACCATGGCCGCGGTGTAACCGGCCAGCACGAAGCCATAGCCACGAAAGTTGCGCTGGCGCACGGCACCAGCGGTGCAGATGCCGACCCAAATGGCCAGGGCCGGTAGAAACAGCTCGGTATTCTGCGGGAACAACGCCACCAGCCCGACAGTGACGGTCGAACCGGCCAGGGTACCCAAAAACCGATAGAAGCTCTTGGCGAACACATGCCCGCTCTGCAACTGCATCACGATAAACACCGTGATCATCGCTGTGCGTGGCTGCGGCAATTCCAGGCGCATGGCCAGCCACAACGTCAGGAACGCCGCGGTCAGCACCTTGAAGATGTACACCCAGGTCACGCCATCGCTGCGCGCCCATTCAAAAAAGCCCCGGCGCCATTCCAGCGAACCGAGCCAGCGAAACGGCATCAACCACAGGTTCATCGCCACCGCCTCAGTGATCGAACACGGCCAGGGCCGCCGGGGTTTTCGGTGCCTGGGTCTGGTCTTGCGTCGGCACATCGGCGCCGGCATTCAGGCCGCCGCCGAGCGCGGTAACCAGCTCGGCGTGGGCACTCAGGCGCGCGGCCTGAACCTGCTGTTCGATCTGCTGCTGGCGAAACAGCAAGGTCTGGGCGTTGAGCACATTGAGGTAGTCGGTCAAGCCGCGCTGGTAGGCGATCAGGGCGATGTCACAGGTTTTCCGGGCCGACGCTACTGACTCCTCGGCGAAGTGCTGTTGCTTGTCCATGGACTCGCGGCGGATCAGTTGATCGGAAATGCCCTTGAGCGCCTCGACCAGGGTCTGGTTGTAATGGGCCACCGCCATGTCATAACCGGCCGACGCTTCTCCCAACTGCCCGCGCAGACGGCCGCCATCGAAGATCGGCAAGGTGATCGCCGGGCCAATGTTGTAGTTGAGCTTCTTGCCGGTCAAAAACTCCAACGCGCCGCCACCGGTGGCCATGTAGCCGATGCTGCCGACCAGGTCGACATTGGGGTAGAAGCCTGCGTGGGCCACGTCGATGCCACGCGCCTGGGCCGCGACTTGCCAGCGGCTGGCAACCACATCCGGGCGCTGGCCGAGCAGTTCGGCCGGCAGTGCCGACGGCAGTTTCAAGGCGGTATTCAGCGACAGCGTCGGGCGTTGCAGTTGTGCGCCCGCCCCCGGCCCCTTGCCCGCGAGTGCGGCCAACTGGTTGCGGCTCAGGGCGATTTCTTCGTCGAGGACGTCCAGTTGCCGATGGGTTTCGGGCAATGGCGTTTGCGCCTGGCTGACTTCGAAGTGGGTGCCAATGCCGCCCTTCAGGCGTCGCTCGGCAAGCTCCAGGATCTGTTCCTGCTGCGCCAGCGTGGCCTTGACGATGTCGCGCTGGGCGTAGTGCAGCGACAGCTGGATGTACACGCGCACGATGTTGTTCTGCAGTTCAAGCTGGGCCTGGCGGGCCTGGGCCACGGACATGTGGGCCAGGTCCACGGCCTGCTCGCTGGCATTGCGCTCACGGCCCCAGAGGTCCAGCGCATAGCTGAAGCCGATGGCGGCATTGTTGTCCCAGGTGTTGGCGCCGGACAGCGCGCCGGGACCGTAGAACTGATCTTCTGGCCAGTTGTGGCGCTTGAGCGTCGACTCGCCATTGATCTGCAAGGACTCGGCGGATTCGACCACGCCGGCCATGGCCTTGGCCTGGCGGACCCGCGCGGCGGCCATGGCCAGGGTCGGGCTGTCTTGCACCGACAGAGCGATCCAGCGGTCCAGTTGCGGGTCACCATAGGCCGACCACCAATGCTGGGTTGGCCAGTGCGCATCCTTGGCCGCGGCCTGGATGGCTTCATCTGTCGCCAGGGCATTGGCTTGCAACGCCGTGCCTTGTGGCGCGATACCTCCGGTTCCGATGCAGCCGCTGAGGGTCAAGGTTAAAGCCCATACACTGAAAGCGTTCAGCTTTCTTTTGATGCGACGCGGCACAACGGCGAGTTCCCGATAGAGGTGGATAACGCTTTGAGAGGCACAATTCTAGGGGGCGCAACGGGTTGGCGATAAGCCGGGATTACTGCGAATCTTTATTACAGATCCGGTGATAATCCGGCTTTAGTCTGAAGACTGAACCTGACACTTCGTGTCACAATTTGTCGTCTATTCAGAGAGCGACCCATGGACACCCTGCAAAACATGCGTGCCTTCAGTTGCGTGGCCCAGGTCGGCAGTTTCACTGCCGCCGCCGTGCAGTTGGATACGACGACCGCCAACGTTTCGCGAGCCGTTTCCAATCTTGAAGCGCATTTGCAAACCCGCCTGCTCAACCGCACCACCCGGCGCATTGCCCTGACTGAAGCGGGCAAGCGCTACCTGATGCGCTGCGAACAGATCCTCACCTATGTCGAGGAAGCCGAAGCCGAGGCCAGCGACGCCCACGCGCGCCCGGCTGGCGTGCTGAAAGTGCACTCGATGACCGGCGTCGGTCAGCACTACGTCATCGATGCCATCGCCCGCTATCGCAAGACGCACCCTGACGTGACCTTCGACCTGACCATGGCCAACCGTGTGCCAGACCTGCTCGACGAGGGCTACGACGTGTCGATCGTGCTGGCCAGCGAACTGCCCGACTCGGGCTTCGTGTCCCAGCGCCTGGGCATTACCTACAGCATCGTCTGCGCTTCGCCCGAATACGTGCAAACCCACGGCATCGCGCAAAAGCCCAGCGACCTGCTCAAGCACGCTTGCCTGCGCATGGTCAGCCCGGTGATCCCGCTGGAAAAGTGGGTGTTCGACGGCCCGGAAGGCCAGGAAATGGTGACCATTCCCAATGCGCCCTTCCAGGTGAACTCCGCCGATGCCATGACGGCTGCCATCGGCAGTGGCATGGGCGTCGGCGTGCTGCCGATCTATTCGGCCATCGAGGGGCTGCGCAACGGCACGCTGGTGCGGGTCATGCCGCAGTACCGGTTGCAGGAGCTGAACCTGTATGCGATCTACCCGTCGCGCCAGTACCTGGATGCCAAGATCAAGACCTGGGTCGAATACCTGCGCAACTCGTTGCCGGAGATCCTCGCGGCCCATGAGGCCGACCTGAAGACCCATGTGCTGATGGTCGCCAATTGAGATCGGGATGCGCTCTGGCAATGGAGAATGGCGGGAGAGAATGTTAGCGTGCTACCTGTTAGCCGCTTTCATTCCACCGTCCGCCGAGAATTTGCCCGATGAAAAAGACTGTCCTTGCCTTCAGCCGCATCACGGCACCCATGGCCGAGCGCCTGCAGCAAGACTTCAACGTGATCATCCCGAATCCGAAACAGGGCGACATCGCCGCCCAGTTCAACGAAGCCCTGCCCCACGCCCACGGCCTGATCGGCGCCGGCCGCCCGCTGGGCCGTGCGCAGCTTGAGGGGGCTAAAAACCTTGAAGTGGTGTCCAGCGTCTCGGTCGGTTACGACAACTACGACGTGGCCTATTTCAACGAACGCGGGCTGATGCTCACCAACACCCCCGACGTGCTGACCGAAAGCACCGCGGACCTTGGCTTCTCGCTGATCATGAGCAGCGCCCGCCGAGTGGCCGAGCTGGACGCCTGGACCAAGGCCGGCGAGTGGAAAGCCACCGTTGCCCCGGCCCAGTTCGGCAGCGACGTGTATGGCAAGACCCTGGGCATCGTCGGCATGGGCAACATCGGCGCAGCTATCGCCCGCCGTGGCCGGCTGGGCTTCAACATGCCGATCCTGTACAGCGGCAACAGCCGCAAGACCGCGCTGGAACAAGAACTGGGCGCGCAGTACCGCAGCCTTGAGCAACTGCTGGCCGAATCGGACTTTGTCTGCCTGGTGGTGCCATTGAGCGAAAAAACCCGCCACATGATCAGCCATGAGCAACTGGCCTTGATGAAACCGAGCGCGTTCCTGATCAACATCAGCCGTGGTCCGGTGGTAGATGAGCCGGCGCTGATTCAGGCCTTGCAGCAAGGCACCATTCGCGGCGCGGGGCTGGACGTGTACGAGAAAGAGCCGCTGGCCGAATCGCCGCTGTTCCAGCTCAAGAACGCCGTGACCTTGCCGCACATCGGCTCGGCCACCTCGGAAACCCGCGACGCCATGGCCAACCGCGCCATCGACAACCTGCGCGCAGCGCTGCTGGGTGAGCGGCCACGGGATCTGGTGAACCCGCAGGTCTGGAAGGGCTGACCCCGGCGCTCTGTAGGAGCTGAGCTTGCTCGCGATGCAGGCGCCGCGGTGTGTCAGATACACCGCGGTGAGACCATCGCAGGCAAGCCTTGCTCCTACCGATGCAGGCGCTGCGGTGTATCTGACGCACCGCGGTGCGGCCATCGTGGGCGAGTCCATGTAATTACCGATGCACCCGATCCCGCCCCACCACATTCTTCACCACATACCGCGGCCGTTGCTTGGTCTCCATATAAATCCGTCCGATGTACTCCCCCAGCACCCCAATCCCGATCAGCTGAACCCCACCCAGAAACAGGATCGCCGTCATCAGCGACGGGTACCCCGGCACGCCGTTGCCGTTGATGAGCTTGTCCAGCACCATGTACACCGCATAGCCCAGCGCAAACAGCGAAACCGCCCCGCCTACGTAGGTCCACAAGCGCAGCGGCACGGTGCTGAATGAAGTGATGCCTTCCAGCGCCAGGTTCCAGAGTTTCCAGCCGTTGAATTTGCTCTCTCCCGCCACCCGCTCGGCGCGGTCGTATTCGACCACCACCGTCCTGAAACCCACCCACGACAGCACACCCTTCATGAACAGCTGGTGCTCAGGCAGTTGCAGGATGGCCTGCACCACCTTGCGGTCCATCAGGCGGAAGTCGCCGACGTTTTCCTCGATCTTGGTGTACGCGATCTTGTTATGCAGGTGATAGAACATCGCCGCCGAACGGCGTTTGAGGTAGCTGTCGGCCGAGCGGTCGCGGCGCTTGGCCAATACCACGTCGGCGCCGTTGTGCCATTCGCGCAGCATCATCGGGATGACGGCAATCGGGTCTTGCAGGTCGACATCGATCGGGATCACCGCCTCGCCACTGGCATATTCCAGCCCGGCGAACAGTGCCGATTCCTTGCCGAAGTTGCGGGAAAAGTTGATCACCAGCACGTAGTCATCGTCCTGAGCCAGGGCCCTGGTGATGGCATCGGTGCGGTCGGTGCTGCCATCGTTGACGAAGATAATCTCTACCGTCAGCCCGGCCAGTGCCGGCTCATCCCGTACGGCGCGATAGAACAGCTCAAGCGTCTGCTCTTCATTGAACACGGGAACGATCAGGGAAATCTTCACGGCTTAGGCTCTCCTGAACACGACGAATTTCGAAAACAGATACCCCACCACCAGGCTGAACGTCGAATACAGCACCAGGGTAAACAACGGTGACAGGGTCAGGCGGTCGGCGCTGTGGCCGACCAGCAGGCTGACCAGCCCCATGAAGCCGATAAACAGCACATAGCGCAGGCCTGATGGGCGAACCCCAAAGGTGAAGCGGGCATTGGTGATATAGGAAAAGCTCACCGCCACGCAAAAAGCCCCCAGGTTGCTCACGGCCTGGGCTTGGCCAAGGCCCCAATGCAGCAGCAGGAACACCAGCCAGTGAATGCCGGAGTTGAGCAAACCCACCGCAAAGTAACGGCCGAACAACTGGGTCATGAAGTGGCCTCTTCGCAGGAGACAGGTTTACCACTGATAGCTCTCGGCGTCGGTCACCGGCTTCATCACGATGTAGCCGTCGCCCTGGAGTGCATACAGGTCATAGAACCTGCCCTGCACCAGTGGCAAGAACCCATTCTGCGCCAGTTGCGCCGCCGAGTAAGGCGGGTTGCTTTGTATCACGTTGGTCCAGCCGGCCCGGGGGAGCATTTCCGGGAGGACAAAAAAGTTGATATTCAGCACGTACTTCAAGGCCGGCATCAGCGTGTTCGAACCTCTGGCCGCCGGCAGCCACGCCGCGGTGGTGCCAATATTGAGCATGTAGAGCGTGTGCGCCTCGCGCAGTTCGCGGTGGCTGCCCAGGTCGTGGCTCAGCTGCTGCAACACGGTGTTGGTCAGCTCTTTTTGCACATTCAGGACGCGCCCGTAGGCGTAGCTGAAGGACAACAGGCAGAGCACCGGCACGATCAGCAGCAAGCCTAGGCGCGGCTGAATTTTATGCAGCACGCTGTGGTTCAGGTACAACACCAGCACCAGCACGCTGGAGAGGCCCATCAGCGTCCGCGCGCCGTCGTTGAAGTCGCGAAACAGCAAGGTGATGCCCGATATGCAGACCAGGATCAGCGGCAGACTCAACAGGTAAAACACCAGCGCCACCGCGCTGTGCAGACGCGGCTGGCCGCGCATTCGCCAGACTGCCCAGAGCCAGCCGACAACAGCGCCGACTCCCAACAGCAGGCACAGCCAGCGGTTGCCGTCATTGACCAGCAAGCCGACGCGGGCGGCGACCAGTGCCAGGCGCGTGCCCAACTCGCTGAAAAGGTCTGGCTGGATACCCAGCAAGCCCTGCCGCAATTGCGTCATGAAACGGTAGGCCGTGAGGTAATAAACGAGGCCGCCGGCCAACAGTTGCCCCACTTTGTACAGCGCCAATCGCCAGGCCCGGTCCGGCGGCTGGCGCTCGACGACGACGCGCACCACCTCGATGCAACACAGCCCGATAAACACATTCAGGCTCAACTGGTAAAAGCCCATGGCCACGGCGATCAGCACGCCTGGCCAGAGTATCTGCAGCCAGCGGTGGCGGGACTGGAACGTCAGCGCATAGACCATCGCCACCACGCTCAAGGCCATGGTTGGCCCGTCATATTGATACGACAGGTTCTGCAGAAAATAAGGGCTGTACCACAGCGGCAGCACCACCAGGCAGGCGCTGAGCGTGGGCTGCGGGAAATAATGAAAAGTCAGCCGGCGCAAGGCAAAAGCCATCGCCAGCGTGGCAATCAACAGCGGCAGGGGGAAGATATTCGGCGCTGCCCCGGTAAAGGTCAGCGCCGTATAAAACAGCTCATTGAACCACCGGCCCTCTTCGCGCCAGCCGGTGCCGGCCAGCTGCGAACGCCAGCTGTCATCGATGTAGAAAAAGTCGGCGAGTATCAGGGGGTAGACAAACACGAACGCGGCAACCGCAAACAGCACCAGCGTTTCACGCGGTGACAGCACCCGATCGAACAGTGAGTTGCGGCCCATCATGTCTCCTCATGAAGAGGGCAATCACCCTCCGCCATGATCGCCGCCGCCACCCAGTGTAGTCGAGCCTCGCTTACTGCGGTTTCAGACTGCCCTGCAAGGGCGGCAGCGGCTGTACGGGCCGGGGCTTGCGAAACACCAGCACGTTGCCGAACATCACCAGCACCAGCCCGGCCAATGCCGGCAGGGTCCACTGGTAGCCTTCGGCATACGCGGACACGTTCAGCGCCACCAGCGGGAACAATACCGTGCAGTAGGCCGCGCGCTCCGGCCCCATGCGACCGACCAGCGTCAGGTAGGCGGTAAAGCCGATTACCGAACCCGGGATCACCAGGTACAGCAGTGAGCCGACATAGCGGGTATTCCACTCCATCGCGAATGGAATGCTGCTGACCACGCAGTACACCGCCAGCATCGACGCGCCGTAGAGCATCCCCCAGGCGTTGGTCGTCAACGGCTTGAGGCCCGCCTTTTGCTGCAGGCTCGACAGCATGTTGCCCGCCGAGAAACACAGGGTGCCAAACAGGGCCAGGGCCAGCCCGATCACCGTTTCACGGCTGGCCGCATGCCCGGCCAGTTCAGGCCAGAACAACAGGCCAAGCCCACACAGCCCGAGTGCACCGCCACCCAGTACGTTGGCTGCGATTTTCTGGCCGAAAAACACCCGGGCATTGAGCGCATTCCACAAGGTGGCGGTGGAAAACACCACTGCGATCAAGCCGCTGGGGATCCACTGACTGGCGGTGAGGAAGCACATGAAGTTCACGCAGAACAGGCACAGCCCCTGTGCCAGGCAAATGAGGTGCCCGCGCCGATTCATCGGCTGCAGGCGGCGGCCGATAAGCAGAATCACAAACAGCACCAGCGCGGCCAGGCCAAAGCGATAAACGATCGACACCGGAATCTCGACCACGCCCAGCTGCAATTTCAGGGCGATCCAGGTGGTGCCCCAGATCAGGACGGTCAACAGATACAAAGACAGGTTCATACTCAGGCTCCTCCACAGAGCCTTCAGTGTCTTTGCCATCGAAATTTTCGACTTGCACAAACTTGCGCTTTTTTCCTTGGCGCTGCTGGCAGGGCCTGGTGCTCGGAGTAGGATGAGCCCTGAGGTAATGCCCATGACCAACCTGGCCCAACTACAAGTCTTCCAATCCTTGAACAGCTCGCCCAATGCTCGCCTTGAGCACAGCGCCGAGTTGGGCGACGGCATGGGCGCGGCCTTGTGGAACAACCACCACGACGCCCGCGACTACCAGGCGCCGAGCCACCACACGCTGTCGTGCTACATCGACGGCGGCACCGAGACCTTTCGCCGCGAAAGCCCGGCCAGCAAAGGCGCACCGGGCAAACTCTGCGTGTTGCCAGCCGGGCATGAATCGGCGTGGATCATCAACGGCAAGATCCGCCTGGTGCACCTGTACTTCAGCCAGGAACAATTCGCCCTGGGCTGCATCGGCCTGCTCGACCGCGAACCCCGGGAACTGCAACTGCGCGAAGCCACCTTCCTCGACGACCCGGTGCAAACCCAGCGTTTTAACCAGTTGATCAACCTGAACTGGAACGAGCCGGGCGAGCGGGTGCTCACCAGCAGCCTGGCCCACGAACTGCTCGGCCATGCCCTGCTCAGCCAGGTCGGCATTCGCCAGGGCCTCAAACTCAAAGGCGGCCTGGCGGCGCACCAACGGCGCCAGTTGGTGGACTTTATCGAAATGCAGCTGGACCAACCGCTCAGCCTTGGGCAACTGGCCGGGCTGTGTAGCCTTTCCGAATACCACTTTGCCCGCATGTTCCGCACAAGCTTCGGCCTGCCGCCACACCAATACGTTCTGGCTCGCCGGCTTGCTCGGGCCAGGCATTTGCTGCGGTACGGCAGTTTGCCGTTGGGTGAGGTGGCGTTGGCGTGCGGGTTTGCCAGTGCGAGTCATTTTGCGAATCGGTTTCGGCAGGGGTTGGGGGTGACGCCGGGGGAATATCGGGGGGCGTTTTTGGGGTGAGGCCTCGAAGCAAGTCGCGAACATACTCGCTGGGTAGATTTGCATGAAGGTACGCCGGGGGGCGGGTATCGGATGTAATCAAGAGCCGGGCCTGCTGAGCAGGCGTTCGCGGTCGTTCAGACACACCGTGGCGCCTATATCGCGAGCGAGCTCGGCTCCTACTTGGGTGCGGTGATGCTGGCATTAACGCGGTCCCTGTAGGAGCCGAGCTTGCTCGCGAAGAATTCACCGCGGTATCACTGACAGGAAGAAGGCGCCTGTACAAAATTCGATCAACTCCGGTTTACCCCAGGCAGACCGGAGGCTAGCGCCATCGGTCTACATGTTATCCACAGGCAGGCCCACTGGAATTGTGGGTAAGGTAGGTAACCGACTATTCCTACAGAAGTAATTCCCTAATCCTCTACTTTACTTCTATAAGCCTCTCGCATAGTCCTGCTGCCAGGAAATACCCTACAACCCGCGTCGCCAGCCATGAACTTGTCCATGGGACCGCCCACCCTTAGGCTTTTTCGGTCGCTGAATGTTCAGCGATCGGGTGTGGAAACCCGGCGGCGAGCGTGTAGCAGCCCATGGTTGGCGTGCCTTATGGCATGTCAGTTAATGATGGCTGTGCGCGGGAGGGCTTCGGTCCTGCCGGGACACTCGCACCGGTTTTCCACCCCGCGTACAGCTATCACCCAATCGTGTGGAAACGAGCGGATGGCGCCAACCGCGAGTAAATGACATGAAAAAGCTTGTTCCCGATCCACCCCATTCCTTCACTAACCTGAAAACCGTCACCACCCCGTTCGGCTCATGCGACGCTCCGCATGGGCCTCTGTTTGCCGTGGTGGGTGGTGTCGATATCGAAGACGCGTTGACTCACGCGTCCCTCTACCTCAAATGTGTGCTGGATACTTCTAATCAAGCTGTCAGGCATACCAATGAAGAAGGACGCGGAATGATCTGGTCGACCGTGCATTCGGCGGAAATGGCCAAGGCGTTGGTCGATTCGCTGCTGGATGCGATTGAAGCTTTATATGACAAGCCGTCCACTGGTTGATAGCAGCGTTCGGTAGTCGGTCAGATGCACCGCGTCGCCTATATCGCGACGATTCGGCGCCCCGACAAGCTTGGCCCCTACCTGGATTGCAGTGATGCTGGGATTAACGCGATCCTGTAGGAGCCGAGCTTGCTCGCGAAGAATTCACCGCGGTATGACTGACAGCAAGAAGGCGCCTGTACAAAATTCGATCAACTCCGGTTTAACCCAGACAGACCGGAGGCTAGCGCCATCGGTCTACATGTTATCCACAGGCAGGCCCACTGGAATTGTGGGTAAGGTAGGTAACCGACTATTCCTACAGAAGTAATTCCCTAATCCTCTACTTTACTTCTATAAGCCTCTCGCATAGTCCTGCTGCCAGGAAATACCCTACAACCCGCGTCGCCAGCCATGAACTTGTCCATGGGACCGCCCACCCTTAGGCTTTTTCGGTCGCTGAATGTTCAGCGATCGGGTGTGGAAACCCGGCTGTGGATTGCTGCACGAGCCTGCGGCCAGCTTGCGCATTTTTGCGCATTGCCTGCCGTTTAATGGCGGCTGTGCGCGGGAGGGCTTTGGCCCTGCCGGGCTTGTCCACACCGGTTTTCCACCCCGCGTACAGCTGTCACCCAATCGTGTGGAAACGAGCGGGCGACGCCCAACCGTGGACTTTGATATGAAAAAGCGTGTTCCCGATCCACCCCATTCCTTCACTACCCTCAAAACCGTCACCACCCCGTTCGGCTCATGCGACGCTCCGCATGGGCCTCTGTTTGCCGTGGTGGGTGGTGTCGATATCGAAGACGCGCTGACTCATGCGTCCCTCTATCTCAAATGTGTGCTGGATACTTCTAATCAAGCTGTCAGGCATACCAATGAAGAAGGACGCGGAATGATCTGGTCGACCGTGCATTCGGCGGAACTGGCCAAGGCGTTGGTCGATTCGCTGCTGGATGCGATTGAGGCTTTGTATGACAAGCCGCCCACTGGTTGAGTGCAGCGTTCGGTAGTCGGTCAGACGCACCGCGTCGCCTATATCGCGACGGTTCGGCGCCCCGACGAACTCGGCTCCTACCTGGATGCGGTGATGCTGGGATTAACGCGGTCCTGTAGGAGCCGAGCTTGCTCGCGAAGCATTCACCGCGGTATTAACTGACGGATCATTATTCCTACTGAATTACTTCTGCAATCCTCTAAAAGATCTCCATTACCCGCTTGCATAGTGATCCAATTTGGGAAACTACCTACACCTTGCTTCGCCAGTCATGAACTTGTCCCCAGGAAACCCCACCCATAGACTTTGTGCCGATAGACGAGCCAAGAAGGCAATGTAAGCATGCAAGCACTGGCATTAAACTCCAGCACCAAAACCCTTTCGTCTGCCTATTTCTTGTCAAAGTGCGGAGAGTTTGCGTTTGAAACTGCTTTCGCGGTCGCCGTGGTTACTTTGGTCAAGGCGGATATTTTGCTGATTGGCCTCGTGTATTTTCTGCGGTATTTGCCGAGCGCGTTATTCTCACCTCTGGGTGGTTGGCTAGCTGACAATCTCAGTAAGAAACGAACCCTCGTCGTCGTCGAGTTTTTGAAGTGCCTTATCGCACTCTTGTTTTTTGCTATATTCCAGTTTTCACAAGCGAATATCATCGCCATCGTCGCAGCGGCCATGGTAATGACTGCGCTGGACTGTTTATACGTCCCGACCTTTCGCGCCTACTTTCCGGACATCCTGAAAAAGGAGGATCTGTCTTCGGCAAACAGTGGCGTACAGGTTATCGAGGACGCCTCTTCCATCCTCGGGCCTCTCATTTTTTCACTCATCACGCTATTAATATCACCCCATTTCACATTCTTGTTTTTTGCGGCTTTTTTATTATTATCCACTGTCTCATTGTCAACACTCTCGGCCCGCAGCAAACGGGAGACCGCTCCCTTCAATTGCCTTGCCCTTATAAGGGAAACTGCCAGTGCTGTCGCTCATCTTCGTGAGGTCAACACACCCTTGTTCAGGGTAATCTGCTGCACAACTATCTGCGCCATGTTTGCCACTTCCCTATTGCGCTTCATATTACCTGCATCGGTGTTGGAACACTTTCATTCAGAGGCGGCAGTAGGTTATGTGTTTTCCTTGATGGCCGTGGGTACAGTGTTAGGCGGTACGTTGTATGAAAGGCTTAACAAGGTCACAACGGCACGGTCCGTCTTCAAGTATTGGATGCTGTATGGGATTTTGTTTTTTCTGGCAGCCGTTTTGTTCGAGCTCAACATTTGGATAGCATTGATTGTTTTATTTTTTGTGGGCTTTGTGGGCGCTTTTGTCGACATCGCTATCGTTACGAACATTCAATACCTCTCCAACCAGAGCGAAGTCGGTAGAAATTTTTCGCTGTACTACTTCACGGCGGTGATAGGTGATGCCGTTTCCGGGCTTGTTGCCAGCCTGGTCTTTTTTATCGTTGGGCCGGCAACGTTGGTGGGCATGACGTTTTTGCTGCTGCTCGCACCGCTGCGCTGGAGCACACAGAAAGAAGAGGATGAGCGCGACAGTCAGACATAGCCTGCCCATGGATGAGGTGGAAGGGTTTTGTACAAAATATGACCAATACCTGTCTGCCCCAAGCAGGCCGGTGGGTTGCGCGGTTGGTCTACATCTTATCCACAGGCAGGCCCACTGGAATTGTGGGTAAGGTCAGTAAGCGGTTGTTTTGCTTTCAATTGCAGTCTTCCGGACAGACCGCGTCGCCTTTGTCGCGAGCAAGCTCGGCTCCTACTGAGGAACAGATAACCATTGTACAAATTTCGATCAGATCCGACCCCAGCCAGGCGGGCCGGCAGCTAGCGCCATCGGTCTACATGTTATCCACAGCCAGGCCCACTGGAATTGTGGGTAACGCCAGTAACCGATTGTTCCTTCGAGAAATTGCCCTGCAGCCAAGGCAGGGCATTCCTTCCAGCATCAGAACTCCAACGTGCTCGACAAACTCACCTGCCGCGAATCGCCCATCGACACGAAGAACTTGTTCACACTCGAGGTGTAGTACGTCCGGTCAAACAGGTTTTTGACGTTCAGCTGAAACCGCACTTTTTGCCCTTCGAACCGGGTTTCGTAACTGGCGAAGGCATCGGCCACGGTGTAGCTGGGCAGTACAAAGTCGTTTGTGGCATTGCCCTCGCGCTCACCTACGTAGCGGGCTCCGGCGCCGACCCGCAAGCGGTCGCCACCGAACAGGCTGCCGACGTCATACACCGCCGACAGCGAGCCGCTGTGTTTGGCGACGTTTTGCAGGCGGTTGCCTTCCAGGTCCGGGTCTTTGGTGACTTCGGCGTCGGTGTAGGCATAGCTGCCAATCAGGCTCCAGCGCTCGCTCAACTGGCCGGTGATATCGACTTCCAGCCCACGGGAGCGCACTTCACCGGCATTGCTGTACAGGGTATTGGCGGTCACGGCGTCGAAGTTGGCGACCAGCACATTGCGCTTTTTGATGTCGAACAGGGCCACGGTGCCGGTGACCGCGTCCGGCAAATCGAGCTTGGCGCCCAGCTCCCAGGATTTGGCTTCTTCGGGCTCGATGGCCGAGTCCAGGATGGTGCCGCCGGTCAGCGCTGCGATGCTGGAGTTGGGCTTGAACGACTCGGTGTAGCTGCCATAGAACGACAACGCGTCGGTGTAGCGATAGACCAGGCCCGCGCGCGGCACCCAGGTCTGGCCGTTGTTGTTGGTGTTGGCCTTGAAGGGGCGGCCCTTGCCGGCGAGCTGGTCGTACTCCTGAAAGCGCGCACCGGCGACCAGAATCCACTGGTCCGTCAGGTGAATCGAGTCCTGGAAGAACAACGAGTCGCTGCGCAGTTTGTCGCTCTGGTTGCTGTCGGCGGCGCTGACGGTGGTGCCCTCCACTTCACGGCCATACACCGGATTCAGGTAGCTGAAAGTGGTCAGGCTTTTCTGACGGATCAGATCGGCACGGTAGATCTTGCGGTACTCATCGTCGATGCCGACCAGCAGCTCATGCTGCATCCCTGCCAATTGCACATTACCGGCCAGGCTGAAGGTCGCGAAGCGGTCGGTGCTCAAGGCGCCTGCCGTGCCGTCCATGCTGCGGGTCAGGGTGCCAGTGCTGGTGTTCACGCCCGTGACCCGCACCTGGCTGGCGTCGTAGGTCTCGCGGTTGTAGCTGAAGCCGAAGTGGGCTTTCCAGTCGTCATTGAGTTGATGATCGACTTCCAGCCGGTACAGGTCCGAGCGCCCTTCCATGTCGTTGAACGGTTCGTCCAGGCGGCGGGTGGCCGGGATGTCCAGCGGGTGATTGGTGTTGGGGTCGATGGCCGTGCCGCGGTCGAACGGGTAAAGAAACTCCCGGTGCTCGTAGGCCACCATCACCTGGGTTTGTTCGCCGTACCAGGCCAGGGACGGCGCGACCAACGATTCACGGTGCACCCCATAATTGCGCCAGTAGTCCTCATCTTCGTGGTCGAGAATCAACCGATAGGCCAGCCCCGAATCCCCCAGCGCGCCGGTGCTGTCCAGGCCGCCCCCGCTGCCGTTCTTGCCGTCGCCATAGGTCGAGCCGCGCACGGTCAGGGCGTTGTAGGTGGTCAGTTGCGGGCGCTTGCTGACCACATTGATGATCCCGCCCGGGTCCTGAATACCGTATAGCAAGGATGCCGGCCCCTTGAGCACTTCGACCCGTTCGGCGGTGGCATTGAGGCTGCGGCCCTGCACGATCGGCATGCCGTCACGCATGATCGAGCCGTCCCGGTTGTCACCGAAACCGCGCTTCATCACCGTGTCCTGAGTGCTGCCCAGGGTGTTGCCCTGAGTGATGCCGCTGACATTGGCCAAGGCATCGTCGAGGTTGCGCGGCGCCTGGTCCTTGAGCACCTGCGCCGGCACCACGTTGATGGCCTGGGGAATTTCCTGGATTGGCGCCTGGCTGCGCATGACCGAGCTGGTGGACGGCGGCTGGTAGCTGGTGTCGGCCGCGACTTGTGAGTTGATGGTGGTGGCGCCGAGATTGAGTGCACCGTCAGTAACCTGCGGTTCCAGGGTCAGGGTGCGAGCATCGACACGGCGGAAGGTGTAGCCCGAAGACACCAGCAAGCGTTGCAGCGCCTGCTCGGCGCTGAACTGGCCAGTGAGCGCCGGGGCATTGACCCGGTACGGCGCAGCATCGGTGTAGACCACGCTCAGGCCGGTGACGCGGCTGAAGTCACTCAAGGCCTGCGGCAAGGGCTTGGCAGCAATCGCAAACGCAAACACCTGGCTCTGCTGCACCACCTCGGCGGCACTGGCCGCCAACGGCGCGCCGACCCAGCTCGAGGCCACCAAGGCCGATGCCCCCAACCAACCTTTAACTGAACGCGATGCCGCCGGTTTTGCCCTGTACTTCATGCTGGTGACCTGAGAGTGGAAGTGGTTTATGCGAATGAATCGCACTTTCACCCACTACACGGATGCGGCGTGAGCGGACCTCATCGGTTTTGAAAAAAAATTTCTGAAGGCATTGTACGAAATGGCACGAACCGTGGCCTGGGAGGCAAATTCTCGAGGAGGTTTGAGTGGACTGACAGTCACTGAGCAAACAGAACGAGGCACTGAGGTTAAAAAACATAGAAATATCTCAGCTTCTATAACACCCATCAAGAAAAAATTTATCTTCAACGCTAAACAGAGAGCAAACTTACAGATATTTCCCACATAGAGCAGATCGAAATAAAAAGTTTCAAACCACCCCCGCCACCACAAATACATAACCATTTACAGACCAGAAAAATAATGTATTTTCCAAAAACATCCGCAGCTCACACCTTGACGTTCCACGGGAACATTTCCGCTACCGGAGACCTCTCTATGAAACCTGTAGTTTTGTTTGCACCGGAAAAAATTTTACTTCAGCATACGGAAGATGAGTGGTTAAGCGTGTTAGGAACTCACTCTCTAATTTATAGCGACCAGTCCGCCAAGGATTGTTTGACCACAAAATTCCCCGCCTTGGCCCCCGCATTCCGGCTCTATACACACTTCAATGACTCGCTGCTCGTAGAATTGGATGCACTGGCCGCCGCAAAGGCACTCGGCACGAACACAATTGTCGCTCTGGCCGAGGTCGATTTATTGAGGGTTGCACGGATCAAAGACCGGCTCAGTGGTTTCGTGACGCGATACGAAGAGATGACCTTGTTATATCGGGACAAATTTCTGATGAAGCAAAAGCTGGCGGAACATGGCATTAGGGTCAATCCCATGTCGGTGGTCCGCTCAGCTTGCGAGATCAACGACTTCATTGAGCAGTATGGTTATCCGGTGGTGGTCAAGCCTCGTGACGGGCGCGGATCAAGTGGCGTTCGCTTGCTGCGGGAGAACACAGACTTGCTCGGGTATCTGCAAGAACAGACAGGCACAACCCTACACAATTTGATGATCGAAAAATATATCAATGCGCCGTTATTAAACGTCAATGGGCTCTATGTTAACGGCAGACCGGTGATCATTTCGCCTGTGCGCTCAACGGTTACCTGCCTTGATTTTCTGGATGGGAAAAGTCTCGGCTTCCAGATGTTGGCCGAAAGCAATCCGCTTTACCAACGATGCGTGAAGCTGACCAGAGACATCGTGGAACATGCGCTGCCTCGACTCGGCACGATGCTGTTCCATCTTGAGATTTTTCTCGACGGCGAGAGCTTGATCGTCTGCGAAATAGCCTGTCGTCTTGGTGGCTGCAGCGTCAACCAGGAATTGTCCGAAGCCTTCGGTATTAACCCGCGTTTGACTCTGATCGATGCCGAACGGGGCGGACCAGCGGCAAGGGTCAATAAACTGATCAAACCGCGGCGCTTGCTTGGACAGCTCAATATTCCGCCTCGTACAGGCAAGTTGGTCGAGTTTCCGGCGCACATTGATTTGCCGTTCATTCGCTATCACTCGGTCACAGCAAAAAAGGGCGCGGAATATTCAGGAATGACGATGACCAATGGCGAAATAGTTTCCGCTATTATTGAGGGCAATAGTGAAAAAGCAGTAAGTGATAATCTCGACAAACTTGATAGCTGGGTCGCAGAACAGTTTATCTGGGAGTAAGCCAGGAAAATCCGCGCCGTTAAAAATCGAAAAATAACCGTCATCGACGCTCGCCTTATCGATCATGATGACGCAAATTCCATGGCGTTAACTCGCCCCATCTAAAACGGGTCCAAGAATAGATATGGGAAAGGTTGCAGTCATTGGGATGGGTTATAGCGGAGCTATTATTGTGGAACGATTGAAACATCTGACTCCCGCGTTAAAAATTGACATCTACGATACAACCGGAAGCTTCGGAGCTGGCTTGGCTTACCAACAGGATGACCTAAGTAACCTAGTCAACCGCCCGACCAATCTTATGTACCTTCGAAATCGCGGTGATTTCGAACAATGGTTGAAAATTTATCGGGAGAAGCAAGCCAACGCCTATCAACCGAGATCAGTATTCGGAAAGTTCATTGAGGAGACGCTAAAGTCATCTCTGCACAAACACTCATCCATCCAGTGTTATCACGAGCGTGTGAATGAAATGACAATGCAACGAGGGCGATATTCGTTGAGAACAGTCACAGGTGAGCGCGCGGGATACGACGCTGTCGTACTGGCAACCGGCAATGCCGAGCCGACCGATATATATCGGCTCACTGGCGCGCAAGGCTACGTCAACACTCCCTATCCGACGTCAAACCTTGCTGATATCCGTTCGGACGGCATTGCCGTGCTTGGCAATCAGTTATCGGCTATCGATGCGGCGCTTGCCGTGCTCGACGCCGATCCTGACAACCACGTAACGATGCTAACCCGCAGCAGCAAGATCCCCAACTACGTCGAGCATTATCATCCGCGCTCTCTTAAAGTGTTAACCGCGAATAATCTCCTGCAACGACTTCAAGGTGGTAGTTCCACTCTGAACACAGTGAGGGCAATGTTCAATGAAGAGCTTGAGGTGCAGGGCATCGACCTAAACATCGAAGAGTTAATGCGCGATCACTCTCAGGCTGCGGGTGCCCGAGATGCACTTTACTCAGTATTTTCATCAACCAATCTAATCGTGCCGTTGATCTGGAACCTGTTATCCGAGCGCGAAAGGAACATTTTCCTCGCAAAATTCAGGGGCGCCTGGCGTCAACTGCGAGTGCCTATTCCCAAGGAGAACTGGAGAAGAATTAATCAACATATCAGCGCCGCGCGACTGGCCTGTCGAACCGGCTTGGTCGATGTTAGCGTCACAAGGGATCGGTTCGTGGCACGGGGTCGTGATTTCGAATGCTCATTTTCCTACGTGATCAACGCAACAGGCGCGGGCGATTCGATGGAGGGCACGCTCTTCAAGAACATGGCGGCCTGTGGAATGTGCATACCACATCAGTACGGTGGAATTGACGTGCACTATGAGGACTGCCGGGTAATCAACAGACATGGCCCCTCCAATATCTTCGCGCTCGGCGCCCCCACTACGGGAGTGTTCTATGCCGTCAGCAATATCGATGTCCTACAGATGCAGGCAGAACTCATATTCCGGAACCTTCGTACACTAAGCATCTGAGAAAAACATGAAGACGATATTGTGCTTGCTCATCGCCACAGGAGCCGGCACCGTGCTGGCATTCGCCGGCGTCCCCCATGGCCTGCTACTCGGCTCGATACTCGCAACGGCAGTGATTGCCAGCAACTTTCATTTTGCTCCCACATTGCGCTTCGGCCTTGGCTACCTGCAAGTTGTACTGGGGATCGCGACCGGCCTGATGTTCGAGTCTTGGGACAATGAAACAATGGTGGCCATGTTACCCAGCCTGGCCTTTCTGCTGCTGTGCCTGATGACGCAGATTACGGTGGCCGCTTTTTGGTTGGTCCAAATCTCGGGATGGAATCTCAAGGATTCGCTATTGGCCGTCTACCCGGGTGCACTCGCGGCGGTGTTCGATTTGCTGGAGTCCGAACGTGCGTCCGGCAAAGTGATGGTCGTGCATCTGATCCGACTGCTGTCGATCACCCTGCTGGTCAGTTTTTGCATTCCGGGGCAAACCGAAGTGTCAGTTGCACTTGGCGAACGCAGCCCACTGACCATGAGCACTCTGCTGTCACTGCTGTCGCTGATCACCTTGTGTATTTTGTTCGGGCGCTTCTTATTGAGCGTCGGCGTTCCTGCACCGTTCATGCTCACAGCGATCATTATCACCGGGGTCTATATCAAGATGGGTTATCTCCAGGCATTCCGCATGCCGCAATGGAGTGTTGATTCCGCGGCGGTCATTCTTGGTGTGCTGGTTGGATCAAAGTTCAAGGACATCTCTCTGACAGAGCTTGTTCGCCACGGATGGGCCGGGCTGATTTCTGTCGCTCTGATGCTGCTGATCGCCGCGGTATTTGCCGTGGTGGCCGGGCGGGTTCTAGGCAGTGATCCCTTGTCGTTGTGGATGGCGTATTTGCCTGGCGCTATCGAGACCATCGCCATTGTCGCGTTCAGTGGCGGGCTGAACGTCGTATTTATCCTGTCTCACCATCTGGTGCGGATGATCGTGTTGCATTTTGCGCCAGCCATGATCGTTCAGGCGCGGCGCAGGCGCGAAAATTAGCGCAACACCACCCAACGCCCCAACCGATGCTCCTCAAACCCCATCACCCCCCGCAGTGAATCAAGCACCGCCAGCGGGTCATCGCTGCGAAAGCTGCCGCTGACCTTGCGCTGGGCCAGCTGCTCGTTCAGCAACAGGATCCGCCCCGGGTAGTAGCGTTGCAGGTCTTGAACCACCTCGGCCAATGACGCCTGGTAATAGTTCAGCCAGCCGTCGCGCCAGGCCAGTTGCGATTCGCTGTCGACCCCGTGAACGCTGGCCGCCTTGCCGTCGGCATAGCCCAGCTGTTGTCCGGCCACCAGCACTTGCTGCGCCTGCCCTTGGGCGGCGGTCACGCCGACTCGGCCGGAGAGCACCGTGACCAGGGCGCCGGCCGGTTGCAGTCGCACTTCAAATTGGGTGCCGAGGACCTGGGTGTCGCCACCTTCGGCCTCGACCACGAAGGGCTGGCCGGTGTGGGTCACATGGAAAAACGCCGCGCCACGCAGCAACTGGACGTGTCGCTCGCCGTGGTCGAAATCCACGGCCACGGCGCTGTCGGCATCCAGGGTCAGTTGCGAGTGGTCGGCCAGGGTGACGGTGCGGGTTTTTCCCGGGGTCGAGACGTAATCGGCATCCAAATCCTGCAGCCAGTGGGTCGGCTGCCAGCCTGCTCCCACACCGATCATCACCAGCAAACAGGCGGCCGTGGCCAGTGCACCGGCCCAGCGACGGGTTCGTGGAGGTCTTGCGTCCATCGCCTGCAAATACCCTCGTAGCGCGGCATCGTCTTCCATGGCCAGGGTGCTTGCGGGCTGCTGGCACAACTCCCACAGCACCTGCGCCTGGGCGTAGGCTTCGCGGTGCGCGGGGTTGGCCAGCAGCCAACGGCTGAAGGCGGCCTGGTCCGCGCGCGAAGGCGCATTGTGCAGGCGGCTCAGCCAGCCAAGTGCGGTTTCTTCCTGTTCGGGGGTGACGTGGATGGGGTTGTTCATTGGCCGGCATTCCCTGGCATGCGTGGCGATGGCGGTGCTTGCAGGCTGGCCTTGCACGCCTTGAGGGCACGCATCATATGTTTTTCCACCGCACTCTGGGAAAGGCCCATGGCGTGGGCGATGTCCGCGTAGGTGCGGCCATGGATGCGGTTGAGCAGAAATATCTGCCGGGTGCGCTCGGGCAGCTCGCGCAAGGCGGCCTCGACCAGCCGTAACTCACTGCCGGCTTCGAGGGCCGCTTGCGGCTCACTGTTGTCGCTGTCTTGCTGCTCTGGCAACCAGCCTTCGTTGACCCGCACGCGGGCGCCTTCGCTGCGCAAATGGTCGATGGCGATGTTGCCGGCACAGCGCAGCAGGTAGGTGCCCAATTCTTCGACCTGCACCAAGGGCCGGCGCCAAAAGCGCAGGAACAAGTCCTGCACCAGGTCGGCGGCGGTCGCCCGGCAGCCGACTCGCCGGCTCACCAGCGCTTCCATTTGCGCTCGCTGCGAGATGAACACCTTGAGAAATTGCGCGCGACTGACCGCAGGCTCCATGGCCTGCGGGTCGACAGCTTGATTGCGCATTTCGTCCAAATGACCTGACCTCAGAACCGCATCAGCGAAGAAACGGGACCCAACAACGAGCCAAGGCCTGCCAACCCCAACGCCAGGCGCGGCCAGTACGGCATCAGGAACACCAGTACCACGGCACTGGCCATGATCGCCGCGGTGAAGAACACCAGGCCCATGGCCCAGCCTTGGTCACGCACGGCAATGGTCAACGCCAACAACAGCAATGCCCAGCCACTGACACGCAGCCACAGACGCTGACGAGGGCTGGATTTGCGGCCCAGCAGATCGTGGTGATGCTTTTCCATCGCCAGGCACAGGGCAGCGAAACCGGCATAACTGAACATCGCCAGGGCCAGCATCATGCGGCCTCCTCTTCGATCAGCCGGGCGCTGGAGTGACGTGCCGCGCGTAGCGCTGGCGTGCCACCGCGTCGAACTTTCCAGGCGGCCCAGGCGAGGAACAGGCCGCAGCCCAGTGCGGTGAGATCGAAGCCGGCCATGATCCAGTCGCCCGACGCCAGCGAATGCGTAAGCCCCGCGTAGGTGGTCAAGATATTAAGCAGCGGCAGGCCCGCCAACAGCAGCGCCGCCAGCCCCAGCTGTTCAACCCAGGCCTGACGCCCCGGGCGCAGCACTGCATGAATCAGGGCCAGGGTCCAGGTCAGGAAGAATGCTTGAATCTCAACGTCGGCACGGGTGGCCAATTGCACTGGCAGCAAGCGGTTGGCCCAGAAGAATACCGCCACGGCCAGGACCAGCCCGGACATGCTGGCGATATTCAGCACCTCGACCAGGCGCAATTCCAGCGGCCGAACACCACTCTTGGCATGCTTGAGCTGACGCTTGCTCAGCCACATGACCAGCCCGGTGCCGATCACCGCCGTGGCCGCCAGGCCGCAGAGGAAATACAGCCAGCGCAGGCCAGCCCCGGCGAAGTGCCCCATGTGCAGGCCATACAGGCTGTCGGCGATCACAATCGGCGTCTTGTCCGGTGCAGGGGTATTGGTCAGCTCGCCGCTGACGCCGTCGTACACCACGCTGTCGTTGGAGCGCCGGGCAATCTGGCCGCTGGCCGATGGGCTGAACGACACGCGCGCATTGGCATCGCCAGGGTTGTCCACTTCGACGCTGCCGACTCGCTCGCTCTGCAACTGCTGCAGGGCCTTTTCGTGCAGCACCGGCAACGGCATCTGAGGCGCCAGTGTGCCCGCCGCCCTGGGTATCTCGGCACGCGGGAAGACATCGTCGAAGAAGCCGCGAGTATCGGTGCCGTAGGTCGCGAGAATGCTCGCCGGCATCACCATGTGCATGAAAATCACCAAGCTGCTGTAGCTGATCATCAGGTGGAACGGCAACACCAGCAATGCTTCGCCCGAAACCGGGTCGACCTGTTTGTTGATAAATCGCCGGCGCCCGCCACCATCGGGTTCGGTTGGCGGCCAGGCCAGGGTCATGGCTGGCTGCCGCGCGTCGGGCAATTGGATGTACCAGCTGGCAGCGTCTGCCGCATTTTTTTGCAGGTACGACTGCGCAGTGGCCAGGCTGACGGCGGCGTCGACTCGATGAAATGGCACCTCCGGCTGGGCCCAGTGGTTTATCTCGTTCTTGAAATAGGCCAGGCTGCCGGTCAGGAAAATCGCAAACAACAGCCAGCCAAATACCAGCCCGGCCCAGGTATGCAGCCAGGCCATGGCTTGGCGAAAGCCCTCTCTCATGGCTGATTCATCCAGTACACCGCGCCGTTGATCAGCCCCAGCACCAGGCTTGGCGCCAGCACGCCCAGCCATGCCTGCAAGGCGGTGCGGCAGGCAAAACACCAGAGAATCGCCACCAGGTAGAAGAGGAATGACAGCATCATGCCGCTGACCACCGCTTCTGTCCTGGCCATGGGCAACAGCAGCGTCATGCATACGCTCGCCAGTGCTGCCAGCAGATAGCCGCCCAGCACCGCCGCGAAGACCCGCGAGGCCACTGCCAGTCGATAGGAAACAGGCATCCGGCCGATTTTGCTTTTCATTTCTGCACCCAGCATTATGAGGCGCCAATATTAATGATAAATATTCTCATGCGCTATGACCTTTAAGACGATTGCCCTACTGCCCATCCATCCCTACAATGCGAACAATTCTTATTCTTTAGCGCATCCCCTGGCGCCGGAGTGTTCACGGTGCCAACCGCGCTGCCCATCGTTTCGCAAACTGTCGAAGGCCTTTACCTGGACCACCACAACTGGCTGACCGGCTGGTTGCGGCGCCGTCTGGGCTGCCCGGACAGTGCCGCGGATTTGGCCCAGGACACCTTTATCCGGCTGTTGCAGGCGCGCGAAACACCGCAACTGAACGAGCCCCGGGCCTTTCTCACCACCTTGGCCAAGCGCGTGCTGTTCAACCACTACCGTCGCCAGGATGTTGAGCGTGCTTACCTGGAAGCCCTCGCGCAATTGCCCGAAGCATTGCAACCCAGCGAGGAACACCGGGCGATCATCTTTGAAACCCTGCTTGAACTGGACCGCCTGCTCGATGGTTTGGCGCCGCAGATCAAGCAGGCGTTTCTGCTGGCCCAGGTCGATGGCCTGCCCTACGGCGAAATTGCCAGCCAACTGGGCATCTCCCTGGCCACGGTCAAGCGCCACCTGAACAAGGCAGCCATGCGCTGTTACTTCGCCCTGTGAGTTCATCGATGAGCAGCCCCGAGTTTTCCCCGCAGGTGGCCGAACAGGCGGTGCACTGGCTGATCGAGATGCAGGGTGGCGGCTTCAGCCCGCGTCAGCAGCAGGAGTGGCAGCGCTGGCTGGAGGCGCACAGCGAGCATCAACGCGCCTGGGAGCATATCCAGCGGGTCAATCAACGCTTGCGCGGGGTGTCCTCGCCACTGGCCCACGCCGCGCTCGGCGCCCCGCGTTCGCCAGGCCGACGGCGGGCGCTCAAGGCCCTGCTGCTGCTCGGCGTCGGCTCCGCCACCGGGCTGGCCCTGCAACGCAACCACACGCTGGTGCCGCTGCTGGCCGACTACCGCAGCCCGGTGGGCGAACAGCGTCGCCTGGCGCTCGAAGACGGCAGCCGCTTGCACCTCAATACCGCAAGCTCGGTGGATGTGCGCTTCGATGGCCAGCAACGGCTGATTCACCTGCTCGAAGGTGAGTTGCTGGTGCACAGCGCTGTCGACAGCCGCCCTCTTCGCATCCTCACCGCCCAAGGCCTGCTGCAACCCCAGGCCGGGCGCGTCAGCGTTCGGCAGATGCCCGAGCACACCCGAGTGGCGGCGTTCGACAGTACGGTCAGCCTGGCTCCGCGAGCTTTTCAGGGCCAGTCGATGAGGCTGCTGGCCGGCCAGCAAACCCGTTTCAGCGACAGCGCACAAGGCCCGGTGCAAGCCTTGGACAAAAACAGCGCCGCCTGGGTCGACGGGATGCTGGTGGCCGCTCACATACGCCTGGGTGACTTTCTGGCAGAGCTGGCCCGCTACCGCCGTGGCCAGCTCAATTGCGCACCGCAGGTCGCCGACCTGCTGATCTCCGGCAGCTACCCACTGGCCGACAGCGAACGAATTCTGGACGTGCTCGAAGTCGCGCTGCCCGTGCGGGTGCGGCGCTTTACGCGCTATTGGGTCACTGTCCAGGCACGGGCCTGAAAACGATTCGGATTTATTTCGCTCAAGGGTGAGCTGTTTTTTCATCTCGCGTGACAGAGAGGGTAATCACCCCCTTGATCCGACGTTTCCAAGGACCTCCTGCATGTCAGCCACGCTTTCGCCCCTCGCTCGTACTTTGCGTCAATGGCTGCTCGGCGCCAGCCTCACCCTGGGCAGCTTGCCCTTGGCGATGGCCGCCGAGCCTCAGGCCTTCCATATCGCCCCCACGTCACTGGAAGCGGCGTTGAACCAGTTCGGTCGTGAGGCCGGCATCCTTATCGCCTTTGACTCGAACCTGACCCAAGGCAAGCAAAGCCCTGGCCTGAACGGCACTTACACGGCGCAGGATGGCCTCGCGGCCCTGCTCGAAGGCACGGGCCTGAGCGCCCAGGCGCAAGCCGAGAATGCCTTCAGCGTGCAAACTGCGCCGACGCCTGCCAGTGCTCCGATCGAGCTTGGCGCCTCTAGCGTGGTCGGCGACTGGCTGGCAGAAGCCAAGGAAGGCAACGTCTTCGAACACCCCGGTGCCCGTGACGTGGTGCGTCGCGAGGAAATGGAACGCACGGGCGCTACCACCGCGCGCGAAGTGCTCAACCGCATCCCCGGCGTCAACGCCCCGGAAAACAACGGCACCGGCAGCCATGACATGGCGATGAACTTTGGCATTCGCGGCCTCAACCCGCGCCTGGCGGCCCGCTCCACGGTGTTGATGGACGGCATTCCCGTCCCCTTCGCACCCTACGGCCAGCCACAGCTGTCGTTCGCCCCGATCAGCATGGGCAACATGGACGCCGTGGACGTCGTGCGCGGCGGCGGTGCCGTGCGCTATGGCCCGCAGAACGTCGGTGGCATCGTCAACTTCGTGACCCGCGCCATCCCCGATGAGCCGACCGTCAAAGGCGGCATCCAGACTCAGACCTCACCGTCTTCCAGCCACGACGGCTTCAAGACCACCGGCAACCTGTTGGCCGGCGGCACCGCCGACAACGGCCTGGGCGGCGCGATCCTGTATTCCGGCACCCGCGGCGGTGACTGGCGCGAACACAGCGACACGCAGATCGACGACCTGATTCTCAAGGGTAAATACGCCATCGACGAAGCCAACAGCCTGCACGCCATGGCCCAGTATTACGAAGGCGAAGCGGATATGCCTGGCGGCTTGAGCGCGGCCGACTATGACGCCGACCCGTACCAGTCGACCCGCCTGAAAGACCAGTTCTGGGGCCGCCGGACGATGTTCAATGTCGGCTACACCTACCAGCAGGATGCCCGCGAGTTCACGGTCAACAGCTTCTTCACCAAGACCCTGCGCAGCGGCTACCTCGACCAGGGCAGCTTCCTGTCGCTGTCGCCGCGCGAGTACTGGGTGCGCGGAATCGAAACCCGCTTCTCCCAGGGTTTTGCGCTGGGCGAAAGCTGGCACGAAGTGGGCCTGGGCTACCGCTACGTCAACGAAGCCGGCCACGAACTGCGCTACCGCACGCCCATCACCAGCAACGAGCTACCGACCACCGCCAGCCGCAACGACCGCGACACCCGTGGCAGCACTGAAGCGCACGCGCTGTTCCTCGACGACCGGATCGACATCGGTAACTGGACCGTCACCCCGGGGATTCGCTACGAAATGATCGACACCCGCCAGGCCAACAATCTGACGAATCAGGACTACCAGGGCAGTTACAACACCGCCCTGCCTGCCCTCAATGTGATGTACCACCTGACCGACAGCTGGAACCTCTACGCCAACACCGAAGGCTCGTTCGGCAGCGTGCAGTACAGCCAGATGCCCAACCGCGTCGCAGGTGACGAAGTGAAACCGGAAAAAGCCCGCACCTGGGAGCTGGGCACGCGCTACGACAACGGTAACCTGCAGGCTGAGATCGGCGCGTTTCTGATCAATTTCGACAATCAGTACGAAAGCAACCAGACCAACGACACCGTGATCGCCCGCGGCGAGACGCGCCATCAGGGGATCGAGACCAGCATCAAATATGCTCTGGACGGTTTGAGCCCGGCTTTGGCCGGGTTCGACGTCTACGCCACCTATGCGTTTGTTGACGCTAAAATCCGCGAAGACGGACCGAACAAGGGCAACCGTGTGCCGTTCTCGTCGCGCCATAAAGGTACCCTGGGCATCGGTTACACTGATGGCCCATGGCAGGCCAACGTCGATAGCACCTACCAGAGCGACCAGTTCGCCGATAACGCCAACACCTCCTCTGAAAGCGCCGACGGCAGCACCGGCCGCATCCCCGGCTACATGCTGTTCAGCAGCCGCGTGGGCTACTCGTTCGGCCCGCAGCTGTCGAACCTGAACGTGGCAGTGGGCGTGAAAAACATCCTCAACCACGAGTACTTCACCCGCTCGTACGACGACAACAACAAGGGCAAATACGTGGGTGAGCCGCGCACGGTTTACCTGCAGACGTCGGTTGCGTTTTGATCTGAAATGACGGTGATTTCAATTCGCGGATAAATCCGCTCCCACATTCCCCGCTCACATCCTGTGAGGGCTTTGTGGGAGCGGATTTATCCGCGATTTTTTTGTGCGACAAAAAAATTATCTTCATGAGGGGGTTGAAAAACTTCTCTGGCTGCCTGACCTTGTAGTCAAGGGCGCCGGATTGTTTCAAACGCCGCGCAGCCCTGGCGAGCTAGCTGAATAAGGGATGAACTATGCAAATCCAAGTCAATAGCGACAACCATATTCAAAGCAGCATCCGGCTTGAGGAGTGGGTACGCAGTACCGTGGAAAGCACGCTCGACCGTTATGAAGAGGACCTGACCCGCGTCGAAGTCCACCTCAAAGATGAACATGGCGACAAGCCAGGCCCGCACGATAACCGCTGTCAGATGGAGGCTCGGCCAAAAGGCCATCAACCGATTTCCGTCAGTCACACCGCCGACACTCTGGATCAGGCCATCGAAGGCGCTGCCACCAAACTCGAACACGCGCTGGAACACCTGTTCGGCAAACTGCGCAGCAAGCGTTCAGGCAAAACCGTGGAGATCGCACCGGCGCGCAACGACGCGTTGCTGGAAGAAGAATTCCTGGAAAACGAGCAGGCCCGTACCGGCACATAGCCCAATCGGCACTGCATCACAAAAGGCGAGCCACTGGCTCGCCTTTTTCATTTCCGGCATGACGGTTGCAACGATTCTGCGGACTGATTGGTCACGATGAACTGCGCCGAACTAAACGGCGGTTCACCCGGTCAATGACTCCGTGTCTCAAAAAGCCAGGTGCCTAACATGGACAACCCGTTTCAGCTCATCAACGATGCCTTCGCCGACGACTACCGCGTCAACCTGTGCATCGAACGCCTGGATGGCAGCATCACCCTGACCCTCTCCGACGAGGGCGGCGTGGTCGCCAAACGCCTGATCAGCCCCGCCCAGCGCAACGACCCCAAGCGCCTGCAACGGCTGATCGAAAGCATCCAGTTCGGCATTGCCATCGAACAAGGCCACAGCGCCCTGGAGATCCTCGGTACCATGACCGACAGCCACCGCCAGGCAGAACGCACCAATAGTGCGTCCGGGTTGTGAAAGGTGCCCTGCTTTACTTCATGGAACTCTGACATCGCACAATAAACCGGGCTGGCTCCGCGCCTACCCGGTGATTCCACCCCATCACCTCGCTTTCAACGCCCCTCCGCTTCGATCTCTTTACCACTGGCATCAATGGCTTTCGTCGAGGGGTATTTGGACGACGCGAACCTGACCACCAGAATCGAGAACGACAACAGCAGAATCCCGCCGCACACATACAGCAACCCGGCATCCGGCGCCTTGTGGTGGGATACGTCGCCAATCAGCAGCCGGGTCAATGCGGTGATCGCCACGTAGAGCAGAAACCGGATCGGCATATGGTTAGTCTTGAAATAAATCCCGGTCATGGCGCCGAGTTCAAGGTAGATAAACAACAGCAGGATATCGTCGACGCTGACGCTGCCTTTTTCGACCATATCGATGAACGTTGCCACCGCCGCATAGGCAGTGATTGCCCCAATCCCGAACAGCGCCAGGTAGTGAAAAGCCTCGACGCACAGGTTGCCGAGTGAGTCGGCTTGCGAGTGCAGGTTCTTGCGCAGCTTTTCAGCCCATTTCAGTTCTGACATTACTTATTCATCCTGTACAAAAATTGAGCAGCCCTTCCACGGCTCGGAGAGGGATGATGCGGGGTGTAGATGACGCTTCGTGTGCCATGCAGTTAAAAGGCCAGAGGCGTGGATTGAGAAGGTGACGGATTGCCGCAAGGCACGTCTGAATGAGCAAAGGCTAAGATGCCACTACTCAAATGCTCGTGATTGGCTTATCCTGAGCACTGTATAAATTAACAGTACCCGATGACGAGGCCGAAAATGGCTGTTGAAACCCTGTATCGCAGTACCCGCGACTTGGAGACTACATTCGTGGATCGCAAACTTGCAGACGCGCACGACCAAATGCTTGAGCTGGCCGAGTCGCTGACAGATGTGCTCCTGAAAAATATCCCCGACCTGACCGAAAAGCAGGCTGAAGACACCGGCATCTTCATGGCCAAGAACCGCGCGGTGTTTGCGGCGGCGTTCAAGAGCAATGCGGGTGCGTTGGCTGAGTTGGTTCAGGGGAAAGGCGAGTAGGCGGTATCGGCTTTTGGGGCTGCTTCGCAGCCCATCGCGGCCAGGTCCGCTCCTACAAGGACCGCGCAGATGTAGGAGCGGACCTGGCCGCGATGGGGCGCGAAGCGGCCCCAAATGCTACAGAAGTTTCCTACCCCGGCAACTCCAGCGCCTGCACCAGTGCCTTGAGAAACCGCGCCGCCTCGCCACCGGTCACCACCCGGTGGTCGAAGGTCAGCGACAGCGGCAGGATCGGGTGCACGCGCACTTCACCCTTCACCGCCACCGGCTCGTCGCGAATCACCCCTGCCGCCAGGATCGCCACCTGCGGCGGAATCACTACCGGATTGGCATAGCGGCCGAACAGCGTGCCAAAGTTGGACAGGGTCAAGGTGGCGCCCATCATTTCCTGCGGCGGGATGGAACGTGCCTGCACATCAGCGCGCAGGCGGCTGATGCCGTCTTTCAAATCTTCGGCGCTGCGCGTGCCGACGTCTCGCAACACCGGTACGAACAGCCCGTCGGGGGTGTCGACGGCAATGCCCAGATGCAGTTGCTCAGAGTGGCGCAATAACAAGCTGCGACCGTCAAAACCGCTGTTGAGCACCGGCTCGACCGCGCAAGCGGCGGCCATGGCCTGGGCCAGGCGAATCAGCGGTTCGCGCGCGCTCGCCCAGCGGTGCAGGTCGGCATCCCCGAACAGGGTCACGGGCACCACTTCGGCATGGGAACGGGCCATGTTCAAGGCCATGCTGCGGCGCACGCCTCGCAGTTTTTCGCCGCCAAAGCGTGACTGCTCGGCGCTGGCCGCGGCCTCGACATCGCTGCGGGTAATCAGCCCGTCGCTGCCTGAACCACTCAAGCTGCCAAGCTCCACACCCAGTTGCCGCGCCAGCTGGCGAACGGCCGGGGTCGCGCGCACGGCCAGGTGCTCACGGGTCGAAGGCGCGGCGCCGACAAAAAAACGGTCGTCCTTGCGTTCTCCGCCCCCCTCCAACCGGCCGACCACGGTGCCCGCGTCGGCATCGCCTTCATACCCGAGCAAGGGTTCGCCCACATGCAGGATGTCGCCTGCAGCACCGTAGGTTTTCGCCACGACGCCATCGTACGGCGCGGGAATGTCGACAATTGCCTTGGCGGTTTCCACCGACACCAGCAACTGGTCGGCCTTGACCTGTTCACCAGCCTGTACATACCAGTGCACAATCTCCGCTTCTTGCAGCCCCTCACCCAGGTCGGGCAGTTTGAAATGTTTCATCAAGGCCTCCTCAGGCGAAATGCAGCACTTGGTCACAGGCGTGGAGAATGTCTTCCACGCTGGGCAGGTACAGCTGTTCAAGGCGATAGAGCGGTGGCGGAATGTCGGGCGCGGTGACCCGCTGGATCGGTGCCTGCAGATCGAGCAGCACGCGCTCATAGAGGCTGGCCGCGATCTCGCCACCCAGCCCCCCGCTGCGCGGCGCTTCGTGGACGATCACGCAGCGGCCGGTCTTGCGCACCGAGGCTTCCAGGGTGGCCATGTCCAGCGGCTTGAGGCAGGCGACATCGATCACCTCGGCCTCCACGCCCTGCTCGCTCAGGGCTTCGGCGGCTTCAAGGCTTTCCAGCACGCTGGCGCCCCAGCTGATCAAGGTCAGGTCACTGCCTTCGCGCAGGGTGAAACAACTGTCCAGCGGCAAGCGTTGGCCATCATCGAGCAGCGTCTGCGGGTTCATGCGATAGAGCCGGGTGGGCTCCAGGAAAATCACCGGGTCAGGGTCGTCGATGGCCGCCAGCAGCAGGCCGTAAGCGCGTGCCGGTGAAGACGGCACCAGCACCCGCACGCCGGGAATATGCGTAAACATCGCTTCGGTTGCTTCGCTGTGATGTTCTGGCGCACGAATGCCGGCGCCCATGGGCGTGCGCAGTACCATCGGGCAACTGAGCCGGCCACGGGTGCGGTTGCGCAGCCGGCTGGCGTGGGAAACCAGCTGCTCCATGGCGGCGTAGATAAACCCCATGAACTGGATTTCCACCACCGGCTTCAGGCCTTGGGCGGCCATACCCACGGTCAGGCCCACGAGCATGTTTTCAGCCAGCGGCGAGTCGATGACCCGCTTGAAGCCGAAGCTGTCGCGCAGGCCCAGAGTGGCGCGAAACACCCCGCCATTGACGCCGACATCCTCACCCAGCACAACGACGTTTTCATCTTCAGCCATGGCCCGGTGCAGGGCCAGATTGACCGCTTCGAGCAACGTCAGTTTGTCAGTGACCATGGGCGTCTCCTGCCGCGTGGCGGGCGACCCTTTCCAGCAGCTCTTCACGCTGTTCGGCCAGAGCAGCGGGCCAGCGGGCATAGACGTGTTCCAACAACGACTCGGCCGGTTGCAGCCCGGCGGCCTCGAAGCGCTCGACCGCCTGCTGGACCTGGGCCTGGCAGTCGTTGACCAGCGCCTGCTCGCGGCCTTCATCCCACACCCCCTGGCTGACCAGAAACGCCTGCAGGCGCTTGACCGGCTCCTGCTGCCAGGCCTGCTTGACCTCATCGGCCGAGCGGTAACGGGTCGCGTCATCAGCAGTGGTGTGATCGCCCAGGCGGTAGCTGATGCATTCGAGCAGCACCGGACCCTTGCCGTGACGCGCGCGGTCGAGCGCCCCCAGCAGACGGTCATGCACGGCGATGATGTCGTTACCGTCGACCTGTTCGCCGACAAAGCCTGCACCAATGGCTTTCTGCGCCAACGTCGGCGCGCCGCACTGAATGCGCCGCGGTACCGAAATCGCCCATTGATTGTTGTTGATCACGAATACGACTGGCAGCTGCCAGGCCCCGGCGACGTTCAGGGCTTCAAGAAAGTCGCCCTTGCTGGTGGCACCGTCGCCGCAGGTGGTGACCACCACCCGGTGTTCGCCACGGATCTTGAACGCCGTGGCGACGCCACAGGCATGCAGGGCCTGGGTGGCAATCGGCACGCAGATGGGGAAGTCCTGAGCCGCGGCCGGGTCCACATAGTCGCTGCCGCGTTCGTCTCCGCCCCAATACAAGAGGATTTCTTCCATGCGCACGCCACGCATCAGCTGCACGGCGGTGTCGCGGTAATAGGGCACCAGCACGTCCTCGGCGTGCATCACGCTGCCGACCGCCACGCCAATCGCTTCCTGGCCCAGGGTTGGCGCGTAAGTGCCGATGCGTCCCGTGCGCTGCAGGGCGACGGCCTTTTGATCAAACAGGCGGGTCAACACCATTTGCCGATACAAGTGCGTCAGCAGGTTGAAGTCGTCAGCCCAGCCAGGCAGCTTGCCGCAGGCTTGCCCCTGAGCGGACAGATAACGGGTGAAGGGCAGTTCGAATGGGCTCGCCGTCATCGGCAGCACTCCTGTCACGCGTGACACGCGTGGGTTGTCCATCGTTGGGCAACCGCCAGCTGACAGGCTACGAGTGCGGATAGACCAGTCGTTCGGCCAGGCTTTCGGCCACCCGCGCCGGTGAGCGCTTTTCAGCCTGGGCGTGAGCGTAGACTTCGGTCAGGCGCAACGGGATCCGTGACAGGTGCGCGGTTATTATGCTGAGGTCTTCGCCCCGGTGCTTCAAGGCCACATAGATGAGCCCGCCGGAATTGATCACATAATCCGGAGCGTAAAGAATGCCGCGGGCTTCAAGCTGGTCGGCAATCTGCAGGTTGGTCAATTGGTTGTTGGCGGAGCCTGCAACCGCTGCGCAGCGCAACTGGGCGACGCTCTGGCCGTTGAGGATCGAGCCCAGGCCGCACGGTGCAAAGATATCGCACGGGGTGCTGATCAAGGCTTCGGCGGCCACCGGTTTGGCGTTCAGTTGCTGCATCGCCAGTTGCACGCGCCCTTCGTCATGATCACTGACCAACAGGTCGACGCCCGCTGCATACAGCTGTTCGGCGAGGGCGAAACCCACATTGCCCAGCCCCTGCACGGCCACGCGCAAGCCTTCCAGGTTACTGCTGCCAAGGCGCGCCAGGGCGGTGCTGCGAATCCCGGCGAACACGCCCATGGCCGTGTGCGGCGAAGGGTCGCCCTGGGCCGTGGTGCTGGTGACATGCTGGGTGGCCTGGGCGATGCAATCCATGTCGATGGTCGAGGTGCCGCTGTCGATGGCGGTGATATAACGCCCGTGCAGCGTCTCGACAAATCGCCCGAAGGCTTCAAACAACGCGGCGCGGTTTTCCACGTGCGGGTTGCGAATGATCACCGCCTTGCCGCCACCGAGTGGCAAGCCGGCCAGGGCAGCCTTGTAGGTCATGCCCTGGGCCAAGCGGATGGCGTCGATCATCGCTGATTCATCATCAGGGTAGGCCAGGTAACGGCAGCCCCCCAACGCCGGGCCCGCGCTCTCGTTGTGAATCGCGATCACAGCCTTGAGCCCGGTCGCCGGGTCAACGGCCAGGTGCAATGATTGTGTACGCGTGCTTTGCATGAGAGCAAACATCAACCGGCTCCCGATCAGGTGCTGTTTCAAGTATAGGCGGCGCCGGGCCAACCGGCCGAACGCCCGGTGATAAGGCCGATAGCCGGAGGGGTTTTACGACATAACCGCCAGGGCACTGGACTAACCGCGAGTGCAGCGCTAAAAGGAAAGCATCAGCGGAGGTTTTCATGAACCCACGTCAAGCCTGTCTTGCCTGCCTTGACCGCGACCCGCCAGCGATTTTCGAGGCGGCGTTGTGGATTGCAGCCGAACACGATGCCAGTGTCGAGCCCGAGAAACTGCTGCGCGATGTCCACACGCTCGCGCAGCAGGTCAGCGTCGGTTTGCCGATGCTGCCGGTTTGCGAGCTGGCCCAACCGTTGCTGCGGCGCCTGAATGACCTGGGTTTTCAGCAGGATGAATTTCACCCCTTGCGGCCTCAGGCGGCGCTGCTCGACAAAGTACTGCACCGCCGGCGCGGGCAGCCGCTGGCCTTGGCGCTGATCAGCCTTGAGCTGGCGCGGCGGCTGGACATTCCGCTGACAGGGGTGAATTTTCCGGGGCATTTTCTGCTGCGGGTGCCAGGTGCCGACCACCTGCTCGACCCCTGCGGTGGGCGCCGCCTGTATCCCAGTGATTGCCGCGAACTGCTGGGCCGCCAGTTCGGTCCGCAGATTGCCCTGAGCGCCGATCACCTGCTCGAAGCCAGCCCCAGGCAGATGCTGCAACGCCTGTCGCGCAACTTGCGCCAACTGCATTCCACCAACGACAACGATTTGGCCGCGCTCAAGGATGCCGAGCGAGTGATGGAGCTGGGGCCAGCCAATGCCAGTGATTACCTGGCACGGGCGACCCTGTATCAACACCTGGGTTGCCCGCAGGCCGAACGGTTCGACCTGGAGCGAGCGTTGTTGCTGACGGACGATCCGATCCAACGATTGCGGCTGACGAATCGGTTGAGCCATTTGCCGCCGACGGCGGCGCCGTCGGTGCACTGAATGCCAGTCACTCAAGGCGTAGACTCTGTGGTAGCGTATTTATCCGCTAATTGATTCCCCACGGTGTGTCAGGCGAACCGCGGTGAATCTATTCGCGGATAAATCCGCTCCCACATTAAGTGGCTGGCAATGGGGCAAGCCCGCACCCACATCAACGACTTCTCAGGCTGGCGTATCCACCTGATTCGAAGGATGCGCCTTCACGAACGCCGGATGCGACTGAGCCAGCTCCGCCACCCGGCGAATCCGCGGATACGCCTCCAGCGCAACCTTAAACCGATTTGCCGCATACAGTTGCGGGATCAGGTAGACATCCGCCAGCCCCGGCTCGCTGCCGAAGCAATAGCCTTGATCGCCAATCAACTGCTCCACCGCCGCCAAACCCTGGCTGATCCAGTGGCTAATCCAACCCTCGATCTTGCCCTCATCAAACCCGCTCTGGCGCAGTTGATTGAGCACGCTGACGTTGTGCAACGGGTGCACGTCGCAGCCGATCAACGCCGCCACCGCCCGCACATGTGCCCGCTGCACGGGATCGGCCGGCAGCAGTGCTGGTGTTGGGTAACACTCTTCCAGGTACTCGATAATCGCCGGCGATTGCACGATCAATTCGCCCGATTCGACCCGCAAGGCCGGTACACGGCCTTGTGGATTGATGGCGAGAAAACCGGCCTCGCGCTGTTCGCCCTTGAGCAGGTTGACCGGCCGCGACTGGCAATCGACCCCCTTGAGGGCCAAGGCGATACGCACGCGATACGAGGACGTGGAGCGGTAGTAAGTGAACAGTTCCATGATCACGGCCCTCAGTGTGCCGAGAGGATCTTGCCTCGGCATTCGCCGAAGCCGATGGAGGCTACACCGTCAGCCCGGCAACGGGCGCGCAGGATGATTTCGTCGCCGTCTTCCAGAAACTTGCGCACCTCACCGGACGCCAGGTTGATTGGCTCCTTGCCGCCGTTGGTGATCTCCAGCAGGCTGCCGAACTGGCCGGGGTTGGCGCCCGACAAGGTGCCCGAGCCAAACAGGTCACCGGCTTGCAACTGGCAACCGTTGACGCTGTGGTGGGCGACCATCTGCGCCACGGTCCAGTACATCGCCTGGGTGTTGCTCAGGGTCAGGCGCTCGGCCGGCAGGTTTTGCTCGCGCATTTTCTCGGTCAGCAGCAGCACTTCAAGTTCGATGTCGAAACCGCCGTTGGCCTGGTCGCGGTTGTCCAGCAGGTACGACAGCGGCTGCGGGTCGCCTTCCGGGCGCGGTGCCTGGGCGCAACGGAACGGCTCCAGCGCTTCGGCCGTCACCACCCAGGGCGAGATGCTGGTGATAAAGCTTTTCGACAGGAATGGCCCCAGCGGCTGGTATTCCCAGGCCTGGATATCGCGCGCCGACCAGTCGTTGAGCAGGCAGTAGCCGGCAATGTGCTCGGCCGCTTCAGCCACCGGCACCGGTTCGCCCAGTTCATTGCCGCGACCGATCCAGATGCCCAGTTCCAGTTCATAGTCCAGCCGTGCGCAGGGGCCGAAGCTCGGTTCGGTTTGCCCCACCGGCAAGGTCTGGCCCTTGGGGCGGCGCACGTCGGCACCGGAAGCCCGAATGGTCGAAGCGCGGCCGTGGTAGCCAATCGGCACGTACTTGTAGTTGGGCAACAATGGGTTGTCGGGGCGGAACAGTTTGCCGACATTCTTGGCGTGCTCGATGCCGACGTAAAAGTCGGTGTAGTCGCCGATGCGCGCTGGCAGATGCAGGGTGCAGGCCGTGGCCGGGCACAGGAAATCGCTCAGCTGGGCCTGCTCGGCCGCGTTTTCACCGAGCAGTTGCAGCAGCCGCTCGCGCAGCGCCACCCGCGCCGGGCGACCCAGTTCGAAGAAGGCGTTGAGCGCTCCTCCACGGGTGGCTTCCACGGCGCGCCGGGCTTGGCCCTCGAACAGCCCTGCCGCCAGCACCGCCTCAAGGTCGAGAATCGAATCACCGATGGCCACGCCGCAACGGGGGGGCTGATCGTCGTGGCTGAAGATGCCCAGTGGCAGGTTCTGCAGCGGGAAGTCGGCATGGCCGTTGGCGCTGGCGACCCAGCTGCGCGGGATGACTGGCTGGTTCATGGGTTATCTCCGATTCGGGTTGAAAGTGGTCGGCAACGTTGCCCAGCAAGCATCGTAGCTGGCTTGCAGTTGTGGGCACTCCAGGGCATGACGGGTCGGGCGCAGCACTTGGCTGGTCTCGAACATGAAGGCCATGGTGTTGTCGATCTTCTGCGGTTCAAGCTGTGCAGCGATGGCCTTGGTGCAGGTCTCGCCATCCGGGCCATGGGCGCTCATGCAGCTGTGCAGCGAAGCACCGCCGGGCAAAAAGCCTTCGGCCTTGGCATCGTAGCTGCCCTGGATCAGGCCCATGAATTCATTCATCAGGTTGCGGTGGAACCACGGTGGACGGAAGGTGTTTTCGGCCACCATCCAGCGCGGCGGGAAAATCACGAAGTCGATATTGGCCAGGCCATGCACGCTGGTGGGCGAGGTCAACACGGTGAAAATCGACGGATCCGGATGGTCGAAACTGACCGTGCCGATGGTGTTGAAACGGCGCAGGTCGTATTTGTACGGCACGTTGTTGCCATGCCAGGCGACCACATCCAGCGGTGAGTGCTGCAACTGGCAGCCCCAGAGTTCGCCGAGGAATTTCTGCACCAGCTGCACGGGGCCCGCGCTTTCTTCGTAATGCGCAACGGGGGTCAGAAAGTCACGCGGGTTGGCCAGGCCATTGCTGCCAATCGGCCCAAGGTCAGGCAGGCGCAACGGTGCGCCGTGGTTTTCGGCGATGTAACCGCGGGCCTGGTCGTCGAGCAGCTCGACGCGGAATTTCAACCCGCGCGGCAGCACGGCGATTTCCAGTGGCTCGACGTCCATCACACCCAGCTCGGTGACAATGCGCAGGCGACCGGTTTCCGGTACCACCAACAGCTCACCGTCGGCGTTGAAAAACACCCGCTGCATGGAGCAGTTGGCGCGGTAAACATGGACGCTGACACCGGCCGGTTTTTCGGCGCCCGAATTGGCCGCCATGCTGACCCAGCCATCGATGAAATCGGTGGGCTCGCCGGGTATGTCCAGCGGGTTCCAGCGCAGGCGGTTCGGCGTGGCCGGGCCGAGCCCGCCACCGGCCAGTTGCCGCTCCAGCCGCTCGAACGCCGGGTGCAGCGCCGAGGGCCGAATGCGATACAGCCAGGTGCGCCGCTGCTCGCTGCGGGCCATGGTGAAAGCGGTGCCGGAGAACAGTTCGGTGTAGAGGCCATACGGGGCTTTTTGCGGCGAGTTCTGGCCGACCGGCAAGGCGCCGGGCAGGGCCTCACTGCAAAATTCATTGCCGAAACCGCTCAGGTAAGTGAGCGCGGGCGGGGTGGAATCGAGGTTCATTGAGCCTCCTGGCCAACAGGCCGGTATGTGGCAGTTGGGCGGTGTACGCCTGGCTGCGTTATTTTTATCGTAATCCAATTACGAATAACGTAATTTGATTGGGATTCAGCGTCAAGCTATAAAGACGCCCTCTCGTCTCCCGGATCGATAAGCCCCATGGACAAAGCCAGCCCTCCTGCCGATTCCGGCAAACAGAAAGTCCGCTCGGCGGAAGTCGGCACCGACATTCTCAAGGCGCTGGCGCAATTGACGCCCTCCACCTCGCTGTCGCGCCTGGCCGAACATGTGCAAATGCCGGCGAGCAAGGTCCACCGCTATCTCCAGGCGCTGATCGCCAGCGGTTTTGCCGAACAGAACCCGGCCACCAACCATTATGGATTGGGCCGTGAGGCGCTGCGGGTGGGGCTGGCGGCGTTGGGCTCGATGGACGTATTGAAAGTCGCCGCCCTGCCCCTGTCTCAGCTGCGCGATGACATCAATGAAAGCTGCTTTCTGGCGGTGTGGGGCAATCAGGGCGCAACCGTCGTCAGCATCGAGCCGGCGGCGCGTGCGGTCACGGTGGTGACCCAGATCGGTTCGGTCTTGCCGCTGCTTGGTTCGTCCACAGGGCTGGTGTTCGGCGCGTACCTGCCCTCGCGGGAAACCGCACCGCTACTGGCGCAGGAACTTCATGACCTGGGCCCTGATCATGCCCATGACTATGCAGCGCAGTTCGAGACCATTCGCCAGCGCGGCCTGCACCATATTCACGGCTTGTTGATGCCGGGTGTGGATGCGCTGTCGGCGCCGGTGTTCAATGCGGTCGGACACATTGTGGCGGTGGTGACGATTGTGGGTCCCACTTCGATTTTCCATGCCGACGAGCATGGCCCGGCAGCGAAAAAACTGCTGGCGGCGACTCAGGCCATCAGCTGGCGCATGGGCTACGAGCCCTAAGGCATTAACCCCAGCGTCTTCGCCATGGCCACCGCTTGCGTGCGCCGTTCGACGCCGAGCTTGCTGTGAATGCGGCGCGCGTGAGTCTTGACCGTGTGCAGGGAAATAAACAGCTGCTCGGCGATCTGCTGGTTGGAACTGCCTTGGGCAATCAGCTGCAGCACTTGAAGTTCGCGCAGGCTGAGCGGGCTTTCAGCCTCTGCTGCGGCTGACTCGATCTGCAACAGCCGAGGTTCGCGCAAGCGCAGCTCACAAAGCGGTTGCTGCAAGCCCATCTGCACACAGCGCTCCGTCCCCCGCGCCAGGGCCTCGCGCGCCATCGGCTGATCGCCGGTGAGAAACGCCACTTGCGCCACCAACAACTCAAGCTCCGCTTCAGCAGTTCAGCGTCCAGCATCAGCCGTGGCCAGTGACAGTCCGGGCGACGGCGGCCCGCGATCCATCAACTGATATGGGCGTTGCTGTGTTGCAGCAGCGCGTCGAGTTCGGGATGCGGCGTGCGGCAGTAGTCGTCGAGAAAAAGCCAGGTGGGGTGCGGATGCCGGGCGAGGTCTTGGAGCAATTCGGTGGGGTTGTGCCAGGCAATGCCCAAGGCGAATGCCCTATCTGGCACGCGGCCGCGCAGCTCCGGGCCGCAGTGCGGCAGCCGCTTATAAAACGCATGGATGGGGAGCCATAAGGCGGGCACCGGACTGTTGCGAGCACGGTAAAAGTGAATGTCGCAAAGCGGTATTTTTCGGTAGGAGAAGTCTGATTATTATTGTCGGACTTTCAGCACAGACGGCAGGTTGTGATGAAGGGTTAATCGGTTGTTAATGGCTCGAGTGTAGTGTCCTCGCCGGTAACACCAAGGGTTCACCGACGTTGATTTTGAAGCTCCTTGATCGAACGTCTTGCTTGGCCGCTGTCTATGCAGCGGCCTTTTTTATTTGAGCACCGCTGTAGGCAAGGCTTGCCTGCGCTGCGTTCACCACGGACCGCAGTGCACTCATCGCAGGCAAGCCTTGCTCCTACCGACCGACGTATTGTTGCAAGTTCGCCATCATTTGCTGCAGTGATTCGGGCGTGTCCTGCGGGTGCACCGCGCCTTCAAAATCGCCGATCCGCTGCCAATTGGCGGCCACATCCTCTACGGCGATGCCCTGGTGCGGGTCAAAGCCCACCCCCAGGCTGCGCTCCCAGCGCAGCTTGCCGATCCAGCCGCCGCCCACTTCGAACAAACCCGCCGTGTCCTGGCATTGTTCACTGCCCAAATACACCACCAGCGGGCTGATCAGTTCCGGTTTGAGTTGTTCAAACACTTCGGTCGGCATCAGCCCTTCGGTCATGCGCGTACCGCCGGTGGGCGCGATGGCGTTGACCAGAATGTTGTGCTTGCGCCCTTCGATGGCCAGGGTACGGGTCAGCCCATAGAGGCCGAGCTTGGCCATGCCGTAGTTGGACTGGCCGAAGTTGCCGTAGATTCCCGAAGTCGACGAGGTGAAAATCACCCGCCCGTAATTTTGCTCGCGCAAGTATGGCCAGGCAGCGTGGGTCACCTTGTAGGCGCCTTCGACGTGGACGCGATATACAAAATCCCAGTCCGCGTCGTCCATCTTGTGGAAGCTCTTGTCACGCAGAATCCCGGCATTATTGACCAGCACATCGACCCGCCCGAAGGTGTCCAGCGCCTGCTCGACGATCCGGGCGCCATCGCTGACCGAGTCATGGTTGGCGACCGCCGTGCCGCCGGCCTCGACAATTTCAGCGACCACCCGGTCGGCTGCCGAAGCATTGGCGCCATCGCCGTGGGCCGATCCACCGAGGTCGTTGACCACCACCCGCGCGCCCTGCCGGGCAAACAGCAAGGCATGAGCTCGCCCCAGGCCACCGCCCGCGCCGGTAACGACGACGACTTTGTCTTCAAAGCGCACTGAATCATTCATACGTGACTCCCATAGATCCTGAGTGCCGCCGAGTGTCGACCACGCAAGGGCCGGCCACAATCAAGACGGCTGCGGCTGAATGGCAGGCGATAAGGCAGCGGGATAGTCCGCTGTAAGCATCCGCAAGCCCGGTGATTGCTCTCTCAGGAGCAAGCCACCTGCAGCGACAGGCTTGGATTACGCTCGCGAAACGTCAGGTAATGGCGCAACACCAATCCTGGCGCTTCGGTGTGCGGGTAGTGGCCGATGCCATGCAACAACACGGTATCGGGCTCCGGTACCACCTGGCGGTAACGCTCGAGCATGTGCACGCCAGACACCGGGTCGACAGCACCGTTGATAAACAGCAAGGGCACGCTGCCCTGCAGCAGGGCGCCGACCCAGCGTGGCCGCTGCTCCACCCGCTCGTGCAGGTAAGCGACCAGCTTGTGCAGGATCCGCGTGCCGCGATTGGACTCGATCAGGCTCCAGCTATCATCCAGCGCGCTTTCGCTGGGACGGGTATGCGGCCCGAAGATCTGCACGACGTTCTTGACCAGGTCATCGCGTGAAAAGGTCCGGCCGACCAGCCAGCCCAGAGGGCTGAGCAGCATTTTCTGGGCCCGCACCGGGCGGTGGCACTCGGGAAACAGACCGCCATTGAGGAACACACAACTGGCGACACTGGCTCGCTGTTCGTGGTGCCGCGCCAGCAGCTCCTGCGCCACGCTGTCACCGTAATCGTGGCTCAGCAAATGAACCGGCTGGCGGATTTGCAGGTGCGCCAACAATGCCTGTTGCAGATCAGCCTGCTCCATCAGGCTGTACGCATGCCTGACCGGCTTGGACGAATCGCCAAAGCCGAGCATGTCGCAGGCAATCACCCCAAAGCGCTGCGCCAGCGGTTGCCAGAGGTAATGCCAATCCCAGCTGGCGGTTGGAAACCCATGGATCAACAGCAGTGGCTCTCCTTGCCCTGCGGTCCAGTAACGGATGTTGTGGCCCTGAAATTGAAACGTCTGGCCACGGGTACGCCAGACGCACAAAGGGATTTCGGACAGTGGCATTACCGGATCTCCTCGCGACTGTTGTCGGCAGAGAGGCTCGCGCACTGGGTATTGATGGGCTCCCACAGGTGTATCAGCAAGACATTAGCTAACGCCATGACAATCACCTCGGCACTTTGATGTGCTCTCCTGGCTGCTGAGTCTAGTCAGAGCCAGGCGCAAGGGTAGTTGCATTGGCAGCCAGCTTACTGGCCTGGCGAGTCAGGCATGTCTCCTTGATGATTCAGGCGTGTAACAGCGTGATCAGTTCCGCAATCCAGGGCTCGGCGTCGGTTTCGGGGGTCACGCTTTCGCTGGCATCCAGTCTCAGCATCGGCAGCACTTCGCGCACGCCCAGCTCGCCGAACAGCTCGCGCACCTGCTCGCCGGCGCCACAGAAGGTGTCGCCATAGCTGGCGTCGCCCAGGCCGATCACCGCACCCGGCAGACCGCGCCAGGCGGCTGGCAGCTCATCGCGAATCTGGTGATACAAGGGCTGCAGGTTGTCAGGCAGCTCACCCATGCCGGTGGTCGACGTCACGGCCAGCAGCGCTTGCGGCCCGAAGCCCTTCAGATCCTCAAGGGTGGCGCGGTTGCTGTACCAGGTGTCGAAGCCGGCGGCCTTGAGCAGGCCTTGGGCGTGGCGGGCAACTTCTTCAGCGGTGCCGTAGACCGACCCGGAAAAGATGGCGACTTTCATGAAAGATCCTGTGGCTGAGTAAATACCTGGGATATTAACAGTCCGGCAGCCAATTACAGAGCCTGGCGAAGGGTCACGTATCCAGATGGCGTGCCAGGTAACGCTGCAGGCGCCGCTGCATCAAGCGACCGTCGCTGCCCAGGCACGCCACCTGCGAATCGACCAGACTGTCCTGCGCCAAATCCGCCGCATCGCCGGCCAGCAACAACGAGCACTCAAGCCCCAGGGCCAGCCGGGCCATGCGCTTGGCAAAGTCCGCGGCCGGTGAGTGATTGGAGAACAGCACCAGCGCATGGGGCTGGACCTTTTCACAGATCAGGCTCAACTCATCCAGCGGTTGCCCCAAGGCCAGAACTCGAATGCCAATGTCGCTGGAGCCCAGCAGCAACCCGGCCACCAACAGTTCCAGTTCCTGGTTGTGCCCAGGCCCTGCGGCCACCAGCACCGTCAGCTCTTGCCGGTCGCGGCTCATCTGCAGCCGCTGGGCGACCCGAGCGCGCAGAAAACTGTCGAGAAACAGCCACTCGCTGGTGTGGCCAATGGCATCGCGGTCGCCCAGCAGCTGCTGCCAGACCGGCATCAGGATCTCCTGAAAAACCACGATCTGCGGATAACCGGAAAAAATCTGGCCGTAGAGCTGGTCCAGTCGCTGTTCATCAAAATTGCGCACCGCAAGGCGCACTTGCTGTTGCCACTGATGCAGCTCGGCGGGCTGTTGTTTTGCCACCGGCCGGGGCTCGGCTTCGGCGCTGTGATTGCGGGCGAGGATCTTGCCCACTTTGCTCACCGCCACACCACGCTCAATCCAGCCGAGGATGCTGCGCACTTCGTCGATATCGGCCTGGGAGTACAAACGGTGCCCACTGTCGGTGCGCGTGGGCTGAATCAGCCCATAACGACGCTCCCAGGCACGCAAAGTGACCGGGTTTATACCGGTCAGGCGGGAAACTTCACGGATCGGAAACAACTCCTCACGAACCAGACCCTGGGCGTGAAGTAATGGAGATGAGTCTGAAGTAGCCATGTGTACCGCCGCAGTGAAGGGTCCCGACAGTGTAACGCGAGTTGCGGACCTGCGCTAAATCCGCGCATGCGACGAAGATCTCTGGTCATTTGCGGATTTTCGGGAATAATCCTTGCTTGATTTCAAGCGCAGCCCACCACCCCGGCGCTGCGTTGAGTGAGCGGTCCTACCCGGACGGCCCATCTGCAAGGAGATACACAATGTCTACCCCCGTCACCCTGATGGTTGCCCGCCGCGTTACCAATGGCCGCTATGAAGACCTGATCGCCTGGCTGCACGAAGGCGAACAACTGGCGACCGACTTCCCCGGCTACCTCGGCTCTGGCGTGCTTGCGCCACCGCCGCAAGACGACGAATTCCAGATCATTTTTCGCTTCGCCGACGAAGCCACCCTGCACGCCTGGGAACACTCGGTCTCGCGCAAGGCTTGGTTGCTGCGAGGCAGTGGTCTGTTCGAGCAACCGCTGGAGCGCCGTGTCAGCGGCATCGACGGCTGGTTCGGCGCGCCCGGGCCGCAACGCCCGCCACGCTGGAAACAGGCAGTAGCGATTTGGCTGGCGTTTTTTCCGGTATCGCTGCTGTTCAACTTGCTCTTCGGTCATTGGCTGGCAGAGCTCAGCCTGTTGCCTCGGGTGTTGCTCGGCACCGTGGCCCTGACCCCACTGATGGTGTACCTGTTCATCCCTCTGTCGACCCGCTGCCTGGCCGGCTGGCTGAATGCTGCGCCGACACCGTCCACAGCGGCTCGCGAAGCACTGCGCGCGCAATAAAAGCCGGGGCCCGTCGGGTCATTGGGCGCACGCAGGGTGGAAAACTTCGGTTATGCTGGGACCATTTCGCACCCGGTAATTTCTGAAGTTGACAGCCATTACATGAATAGCCCAATCCTTGTCACCGGAGCCAGTCAACGGGTAGGCCTCGAACTGGCTATCCAACTGGCCCAGGCTGGCCATACGGTCATCAGCGCCAGCCGCCACCCCAGCGCCACTGCCGCGCACCCGAATATCGTGCAGTTCCAGGCCAACCTTGAGCAGGAAGCCGATCGCCTGGCCTTGATCGAACACATCACTCGCCAGTACGACGGGCTGCGAGGGATTATCCATAACGCTTCGCTGTGGCTGGACGATGGCCTGGACAACCTCAACACCATGTTCAAGCTGCACGTCGAAGCGCCATATCACCTCAATATTGCGCTGGGCGCTCACCTGGCCAAGGTCGAAAAGGCCGACATCATTCACATCTGCGACGAAACCTCGACCCGCGGCAGCAAGAGCCATATCGCCTACGCCGCCACCAAGGCCGCGCTGCAGAACATGGTGCTGTCGTTTGCCGAGAAATATGCACCCGACATCCGCGTCAACGCCGTACTGCCGGGGCTGCTGATGTTCAAGGAAGACGGCGACGAACAGTACCGCCGCCAGTCCCTGAAGAAGGCCTTGCTCGAGTTCGAACCCGGTGCCCAACCGCTCATCGACGCCGTCTTCTTTTTACTCAATACCCATTACAGCACCGGCAGCAGCGTGGTGATCAACGGTGGCCGGCATCTGAAAAAGCCGATCACCCACGACTGATTGCCAACGCCTGCAACAACCCCTGTGAGAACGCCATGAACAACCAGGAACAACTCGAACTCGAAGCGGCCGCCTTCCGCCGCCTCGTCGAGCACTTTCAAAGTCGTACCGACGTGCAGAACATCGACCTGATGAACCTGGCCGGGTTCTGCCGCAACTGCTTGTCCAAGTGGTACAAGGCCGCCGCCGACGAGCGTGGCATCGAGGTCAGCCTCGATGATGCGCGCGAGCGGATCTACGGCATGCCATACAGCGAGTGGAAAAGCCAATACCAGAAAGAAGCCAGCGCCGACCAACAGGCGGCGTTCGTCAAAGGAAAACAGCATGACTGATCTGAACACCCTGCGCGCCAGCCTCAAGAGCGGCGAACACGCATTTGCCGACACCCTGGCCTTTATTGCCGCAGGCTATGACTACCAGCCTCAAGCCTTCAATAATGGCGGTGTGGAAAACGCCGCCGGGCAGAACGAAGGGTCCTGCAAGACCTTGGGTCTGGCGCTGTTGGAAGGTTTGAGCGATGAAGAGGCCTTGTTGGCTTTTGGCGAGCATTACCGCTCGGTAGTCGCTACGCCTGAGGGCAGCGACCATGGCAATATTCGGGCGTTGATTGCCAATGGTTTGGCTGGCGTCAAATTCGCCGCCCAGCCGCTGCAGCGCAAGTCATAAGCGCGCTCACCCTGTAGGAGCGGACCTGGCCGCGAAGGGCTGCGAAGCGGCCCCGGCGATTCTGAAACCATCTGCACTCGCAAGCTGAGTCGCAGATGTCACTGGCCCAAGGGGCCGCTGCGCGGCCCATCGCGGCCAGGTCCGCTCCTACACGAATCTGCAGCTGTTTTTACATCCCGTCTTTTTTCATGGTGTCTTTTTCCATCGACTCCATGTGCTTGTCGTCCTTTTTCATTCCATCCTTTTTCATATCGTCCATTTTCATATCGTCTTTCTTCATTGCATCCATTTTCATGGAGTCCTTGGACATGCTGTCGTTGTGCATGGTGTCCTTGGCCATGTCTTGCGCGGCAAAGGCACTGGTGGCACCCAGCGCCAGAAACAGGGAAAGAGTGGTAGCGGTCAACGTTTTCATGAGGTGCTCCTGCAGTTCAATGTGTGGTTAGCGTAGGCACCCATTGTTGTGCTGGCCGGTTCACGAAATCCTCACACAAACTTCAATATTCCGTGATAACTGCGCTTTTCAGCGCCCATAAAAAAACCGCCTGGCCGCATCGCGGCCAAGCGGTTTTTTATGCCTCGCTACTGCTTACAGTGCTGCGTTCTGCAGCCCGTCCAGGTAGCGCTCTGCGTCCAGTGCCGCCATGCAGCCAGCGCCAGCCGAGGTGATGGCCTGACGGTAGATGTGGTCAGCCACGTCGCCGGCAGCGAACACGCCTTCGATGCTGGTAGCGGTAGCGTTGCCGTCACGGCCGCCATTGACGACCATGTAACCGTCCTTCAATGCCAGCTGACCTTCGAACAGCGAAGTGTTCGGGGTGTGGCCAATGGCAATGAACACGCCGTCGACCTTGATCTCGTCGCTGCTGCCGTCGTTGTTCTTCAGGCGCGCACCGGTCACGCCCATGTTATCGCCCAGGACTTCGTCCAGGGTGGCGTTGAGCTTGAGCTCGATCTTGCCTTCGGCAACCCGGGCGTGCAGCTTGTCGATCAGGATCTTCTCGGCGCGGAAGGTTTCGCGACGGTGAACCAGGGTGACCTTGCTGGCGATGTTGGCCAGGTACAGGGCTTCTTCAACCGCGGTGTTACCACCACCGACCACTGCTACTTCACGGTTGCGGTAGAAAAAACCGTCGCAGGTGGCGCAGGCAGAAACACCCTTGCCCATGAACGTTTCTTCCGATGGCAGGCCCAGGTAGCGAGCGCTGGCGCCGGTGGCGATGATCAGCGCGTCGCAGGTGTAGGTGCCGCTGTCGCCGGTCAGGGAGAACGGCTTGCCGGCCAGGTCAACGGCATTGATGTGATCGAAGACGATTTCGGTTTCGAAACGCTCGGCGTGCTCGCGCATCCGCTCCATCAGCGCCGGGCCGGTCAGGCCGTGAACGTCGCCCGGCCAGTTGTCGACTTCGGTGGTGGTGGTCAGCTGGCCGCCGGCCTGCATGCCGGTGATCAGCAGCGGCTTGAGGTTGGCACGGGCAGCGTAGACGGCAGCGCTGTAACCGGCAGGGCCAGAGCCGAGAATAATCACGCGGGAATGACGTACTTCAGACATGAAACACTCCTGTCGAACCTGGCTGCACCAGGCTCGTAATGGAAATTAAAAAAGGTCCGACAACGCCTTGGGGAAGGAAGATTGCCAAACCTGAAAACGGTTCGGGTACGGCTTACAGGCTCTTGGCGTTCTCGGCCAGGTAGTCGGCAACGCCCTTGGCGTCAGCCTTCATGCCTTTCTGGCCTGGGCGCCAGCCCGCCGGGCAGACTTCGCCGTGCTGTTCGGTGAACTGCAGGGCTTCAACCAGACGGATCATCTCGTCTACTTCACGACCCAGTGGCAGGTTGTTGACCACCTGATGCTGTACCACGCCTTGCTGGTCGATCAGGAAAGAGGCGCGCAATGCAACGCCATCCTGGTGTTCAATGCCGTAGGCACGGGTGATTTCGTGCTTGACGTCGGCAACCATGGTGAACTCGACTTCGCCGATGCCACCCTTTTCGACCGGGGTGCTGCGCCAGGCGTGATGGGTGAACTGCGAGTCGATCGAGACACCGACCACTTCAACACCCAGCTCACGGAATTTGTCCATGCGGTTGTTGTGGGCAATGATTTCCGATGGACAGACGAAGGTGAAGTCCAGCGGCCAGAAGAACAGCACGACGTATTTGCCGCGCAGCGAGGACAGCTTGAAGCTGTCGACGATCGAACCGTCACCCAGCACGGCGGCTGCGTCGAAATCCGGGGCCTGTTTATTGACCAGAATGCTCATGGGAACTCCTTGAAGATCAAATTCGAAGGGATTTAAAAGGTGTGCGCACTGTAGCGAGGTGGCAGAGATTAGAGAAATACCCATTCACAATCCAGCTCATAGGCGACCTCTATGTAGTGATTCGGCATTGTTACAACGCGTTTCGTATCTATCGCCAAGCGCTGTAACTCGGTAAGGTCGGCGCGTTTCCACAGCTTGGAGCTCGCGATGCAAGCCCCCGTACTTTCCGGCCCGCAATACCTGCAAGAAGGGCTGAAACTGATCCTCAGCCCCAACCTGCGGCTGTTTGTGCTGTTGCCCCTGGCGATCAACCTGGTTCTGTTTGGCGGCCTGATCTACCTGGCTGGCAATCAGTTCAGCCTCTGGGTCGACAGCCTGATGCCAAGCCTGCCCGACTGGCTCAGCTTCCTGAGCTATATCCTCTGGCCCTTGTTTGTGGTGTTGGTGGTGCTGATGGTGTTTTTCACCTTCACCATGCTCGCTAACGTCATCGCCGCGCCATTCAACGGTTTTCTGGCGGAAAAGGTCGAGGTGGTGGTCCGAGGCACTGACGACTTCCCGGCGTTCAGCTGGGGCGAACTGATTGCCATGGTGCCGCGTACCTTTGGTCGGGAACTGCGCAAGCTTGGCTACTTTCTGCCGCGCGCCATTGGCCTGTTCATTCTGTCGTTCATCCCAGTGGTCAATATCGTTGCTGCGCCGCTGTGGCTGTTGTTCGGTGTGTGGATGATGGCGATCCAGTACATCGACTACCCGGCCGACAACCACAAGATGAGCTGGCAGGACATGCTCGCCTGGCTGCGCGCCAAACGCTGGCAGAGCCTGAGCTTTGGCGGCAGCGTGTACCTGGCGTTGCTGATTCCGCTGGTGAATATCGTGATGATGCCGGCCGCGGTGGCGGGGGCAACGTTGTTTTGGGTGCGTGAGCGTGGCGACTCCGTCGTCGCAAAGCAGTCCACTCAGACCGTCCGTTAACCACAAAGGCAGTGCCCTTTCCCAGCCAACTGATACACAAGGCTGGTACACATGGCACTGATAGCACAACCGTTCCGGCACCCTGAGTCGGGTATCTATTACCTCAGGCGCAGGGTGCCGGATGACCTACGGCCAATCATCGGCAAGACCGAAATCCGTCGGTCGCTGAACACTCGAAATCACCAGCAAGCCAAGGCTGCCTTTGCCATCGCGTATGCGGAATCTGAGCGGCTGTTCTCCGATGCCCGTAATGGCCTCTGCATCGGGCCCCATCAACCGGATACAATCGGGGAGCCACTCCCTACCCTATCGCCGCCAACACCTTCAAAAGCCAGCATAAAGCTGTCAGAAGCGCTTAGCCGCTACGTCCAATCCATCTCCATGTCAGGCAGGTCTGAGTACGTTTCGCGGCGGCACGCAGTCGACTACAGCCGTGCCGTCAAGCGGTTCATCACCGACGTGGGCGATAAGCCCATTGCGGCGATCCAACCTTCCGATATCCATGCGTTCGCTGCCAACCTGGTCCAACCTACTGACGCCACCATAAAACCGCTTGCGACATCGTCCACTCGATTGTTGCTGGCGAGGTTGTCATCGGTCCTGGCCTTCTCGGTGGATTCCGGCTGGCTTGAGTCGAATCCCGTCCTTGCTTCACGGATTCACAAACGCCTAGGACCAACCAAGCCGAAACGCCGCTTGGACGATAATAGGGGGTACACCTGGAACGAACTGGTCACGCTATTTGGTCATGCCGAGTTTCAGCAGCTTCGACATGCACAAGGCCGTCCGGGCAATGCCGTGTACTGGTTACCAGTAATAGCGGCTTACACGGGCGCCCGCCGCGAGGAACTGGCTCAACTATATATAGAGGATATCCATCAGCACGAAGGCGGCTCATGGTTCATCCGGATCATCGACGACCGTCCCGACAAGTCAGTCAAGACCGACAGCAGCCGCAGGGAAATTCCCGTTCATGATGATTTGATCGCCCTCGGTTTGTTGAAGCTGGTGCAAGGTCGAACGCCGGGATCAAGGGTATTCCCCCAACTGATTAAGGTTTCTGACGGTTTTGCAGGGATCGTTTCCAAAGCATGGCGTCCGATTACTCAACGGTGTGGGGTGTATCAACCAGGCCGCCATCCACTTCACGCTTTCCGACACAGCTTCAAGACCCTAGCAAGGGAGCACGGGATACCCAAGGAGGTTAGCGATTGGATCACCGGTCATGCATCCGGACACATCGGGGACAGCTACGGCATCAACCCGCTCTCCCGAATGGCCGCAGAAATACAGAAACTTCCGAGCCTTGCGAAGGCCGCCGGACTATTTCCAAATGAATAAAGAAGCGTGGCAGCTGCGAAGCTTGGCGGTCTCGACTGTTACTCGCAGCTGAAGCTCGCAAGCACCCATGGCGCGACTGCCCTCTCCTCCTTGGTCGAGCCGCTGGAACACGACTGGAAGAGCTTTGCCCACGCCTCTGCAGACTCTGTCGAGGAGCAAAGTATCGTGTCCATCCGCATCGATGACAGTCGTGAAGGCCAGAACCTGAAGAACGCCAGCAGCCGCCGCATTCTCCCCTTGCACCCTGCCCTGATCGCCTTGGGGCTGATGCAACATGCCGAGACAGTCAGGAGCACCGGAGAAGATCGACTGTTCGCTGAACTGGAATCCGTGCGGGGGAAGCTGGGTCACGCACCATCGAAATGGTTCGGTCGCCACTAGTGGCCTGTTTGTTTAATTAGTTTATCTATTTAAATTATTTGGTCGCCTGTTTCTTGGTGATTTAGATTAACGAACTACCCGTACAGGCCACTAGACGAAACGAAGCATCCCGGACCTAAGGGAAACGTTCCACAGTCTCCACACACGCTCATGGACGATCTGCGGGATGCTGGTGTCCAGGACTCGTTGCTAATACGGATAGCCGAGCACGAAAACGGGGCTGTAATGTTTAGCATCTGTGGCAGCCGAAGTCCTTGAAAGGCATGAATTAAGCATGGAAAAACATAAACTTAGACCTTGATTTAAACTGACGGCACACGGCTTGCCGCGCCAACCAATAACATCGGCCTTCAGCAATAACCCCAGTGCAATTGAAGTACCAATGTTGCTACACCCTCTCTAGTGCGACAATGCAGAAAACTAATACACTAATTAAAACATGCACGCTGCAGCAATAAGGAAAAACTAATACACTAACTAAGACATGCGCACTGCAACAATAACGAAAAACCAATAGACTAACTAAACTAGCGAAAAAAAAGATGAAAAATCGGGTTGACAGATGAATAAATCGTGGATCAGAATGTGTCCCAAGCAGACATCCACACAGCAAAGGTCCAAACTATAAGCGAGCATCTTTCTTTGGCTAACAGGAAAACAGGCGCCCTCATCGGCCAGACTAATAACAACGTCAACACACCTACCTTTGACTCTTTGTCACTTTCTTGAAAGCACTACGGCACTTGTTCCCCGAGCACTTTTTTCGGTGTATGACATAACATGGTCGTGCCACATCGGCGAGACCAGAATCTAGTTTGATTGGGACTTATTTCCGGAGGGGACTAACATGCCCAGCAATCCAAAAACTTAGCTCGACAACCGTGCAGTCATTCCAACACTAAGTAGAGCCTATTTACGTACACACAAAGAAAACCATCTAAGACAACCCTTTGACAACAACCACTAACCCCTCTCACTTCAAGCATAACCATGAAGTTTTGTGAGAGCCTGACAGGTATTACCCTATGAAAAATAAAACACCATTCCCCACAGCAAACCACAAAGATCACTTTATCTATGACAACTTGCCATTCATTAATCCTGAACATGGAGAGCTCCACCCAATTGAGTGGGCCACAGTAATTGACGTTAGCCTAATTGAACCCAACAATTACGATCCCGATGACTTTTTCACTCGTCCGTCTTATTACCTGCAGATCACACCCAGCGGAGAAGTAAGAGGTGTAACGCATGATTACGATGATCATGAAGAGTATTTTTCGGTAACTGCGGATAATTCCGACATTGAATTTCTTAAATTATTTACTAATCAATACCCTCACCTTACGCCCACGCTATCATCCCTACTTTACTATCGTAAAGACCGGACATCCAAATTGAGAGAGCAGTACTTAAACCAAGAAAACATCTCAAATGATGATTAATATCATCCTACACTAACAATCAGCGAACCTTCGTTAACCACCAGCCCTAGCTCCAAAGGTCGCTGAGCCCGGAAAACTTTGTTTACGATTATTCCCAAGCGATAAGCATCATCAAAAGCTGCCAGAGCGTCGTTGAGACCTCACATACTTTTAACCAGAGACTCAAAACTCTGGCAGTGCATTGTGCCGCCCTGAAATCAGTTAAACCAGTTAGTATCTAATCACTTCAAAGCCGAAACGTTTATGAAAGTCATACACGCATTAATTGCACCGCCAGGTGCAGGAAAAACCTCATGGCTAATCAAGCAACTTTCCCAGCTAAACGACCAATGCTCTGTACTTGTATTTCCAACCAAGATTCTTTCGGCGGAAGTGCAGAACCGAATGCAGGACCTGAAGATGGATTTCAATGCCATCGATAGCAATACCGTAGAAGGGTCTGTCGTACAGTGCTTGGAGGATAGCCTGCTCAACCGCACCCACAGGATTCTCATCTGCACCCATGCGTCACTGAGTCTGATCAACCCTGAGACCCTGCATGGATGGAGACTGTACGTAGATGAAGTTCCGACAACCTGGGATTGTTCAACACACAGCTTCACCGACCTCTCCTACCGCAAGGCATTTGACAGCATCACTGACGTAACCAAAGCAGGTGACAAGAGCAGAGTAAATGCGAAGGACGATTGCCGTACGCTAATTGAAGGCCTAGCCAATGGAGACGATTCAACTCTTTCCGCTGATGCACGCAGCATTCTCAAGGCATTACTAGATTGCAGGTATGTTGTTGAAGTTGAAGAACTCGACGCAAAGCTGAAGCGAACTGTAAGAATCATTGGGATCAAGCATTACATCCCTGCATTCGATGCAGCAGAGGAAACGGTAATCATGGGGGCTGAAGTAGAGAAAACGCTTCTTGGAATCACCCTAAAGGGCGCAGGCTGGTGTATTCGCCCCATCGAGGCGACCATAGACTTTACTGGGTATGGAAACAAAGTAGAGATTCACCCGTTCTTCAGGAACAGGTCTTACTCAAAGAGTGCAGCACTCATGAAGGCAGGTAAGCTTTATCCAGACTATCAAGAAGATTGTTTGCTAGATGCATGGCTGAAAGTCGATGTATTTAGAGTTATCGGAAACAGAAGAGCGATCCTAGTGGCACATCAGTGGTGCAAACCTAACCTACCAGTTCCGCAAGGCCACGATCATAGCAATATAAAATTTATCCCTATCGACAACAGAGGCATCAATGAGTACTCCGAATACAACATTGCCATCTGCCTACAACACGGAAACATAACCCCGATAGAAGGCAGGAACTTGTACACACTTGCAGAACTACTCTCTATCAAAGATACGGTTTCTTCCGATGAAATCAAGGATGCAGTGAAGTATGAAAGATTCTACGAGTCAACTCTTCAATCCGTTTGCAGAACCGCACTGAGATCAAGAACAAGCCAGAGCAACATCTTGCTATTTGTGCAAGACCTTGATATCGCAAACTTCCTCGTAGAAAAGATAGGTAATTGCACAATTAACGAAGCTTACTCTGAAGATTACATAGCACCAGAGTCAGCATCAAGAATAAAGAGAGAGAGTCTAAAGCAGAAGGCCATCAGCCTATGGGAGCAGGAGTACAACATCGAGAGCATAGCCAAAGAGATCGGGAAGACAAAGAGAACGGTAAGTAGCTGGCTCAACCCGTACCGCCAGTTACAGAAAACAGACCAAGTAGAAATTTCTTCTTAAAGATTCTTTAAGAGGTTTTTTCCACAATTATAAACTAGTATCACCCGTGCTGAATACTGTAGAAATTATCACTACGTGACGGCACGTCACAATACACCTGCACAGTTAAACTCAAAAGCTTTCGAGGCTTTTCTGCCCCTACCCCAATGATTACATTAAGCCGTGAGGCAAGATAACAGTTCTATTTAGCAGGGTGGATAGGGGTGCAGCCACCACCCTGATGTTGATCTTGGTCTTGATCTTAACCATGCCGAGAGGCATAACAATAACTACCTCGTGACGGGACCGTCACACATTCCCCATGCACAGTAAAATCTTGTGGTTGTGGGCGCCTGCCTCTGCTGGCCCACTGGGTAACTCACCTTGCCGTAAGGCATAACCTAGTTATCTTGTGACCCTAGTCACGTATACATGCAGCTACACTCAGCTATGCCCACTCTGCACTAGATAACTTACATCCATTGGTTATCTAATTACATATGACTGACTCCAGCAATACACCTACAGGTGCATCTGCCCCTCCGTTAGCTGAAGCCCCCTATTTACGGGCATTTGGCCAGGACTGGTTAAGCCAAGCCCCCTCGATAGCGCTACACCGGCTGTAGCCGCAGATTTCCATCGAAAACCTCTCACTGCCTCAGCCAATTGGTGGGCTTTTGCATGATCAGCCATTCTGAGGTAGGTCAGTGCTCACAGCCGCAGAACTGCCCGTGTCATTACGGGTATACCTGAGAAAACACACTGAAACTATACAAGGAATGATCAAATCCATGCTCTAGATCGTGTCACTAAATCACTTTACATACTCAAAGCGCCACACTAATATGTGATACATCCAAAGTGACACTTAGGGCCTAGCCATGTTTATCCGTGCTTATCTTCGTGCCTCAACTACTGAGCAAGATGCCAACCGTGCTCGGGATGCTCTGGTGGCGTTCGCTGCCGACCGCAACCACAAGATCGCCAGCTTCTACGTCGAGAACGAGAGTGGTGCCTCTCTCCAGCGTCCTGAGCTGTTCCGCCTGCTGAGTGATGCCCAACCCGGCGATGTGCTGTTGCTGGAGCAAGTGGATCGGCTGAGCCGGTTGAAAGAAGAGGACTGGAACCAACTCCGCGCCACCATTAAGGCCAAAGGTGTGCTTGTCGTCGCCCTAGACCTGCCTACCTCTCACCAGTGCCTAGCCGCTGCTGGTGCTGTAGACGAGTTCACTAGCCGGATGCTGAGCGCTGTTAACGACATGCTGCTAGACATGCTGGCCGCTGTAGCCCGCAAGGATTACGAGGACCGCCGCCGCCGTCAGGCTGAGGGTATTGAGAAGGCTAAGATTGAGGGCGCTTACAAGGGGCGCCCAGTGGATACCAAGCTGCATGGACGCATAAAGCAACTGCTAGATGATGGGAAGAGCGTCCGCAAAGTAGCCGAACTACTGGAGTGCAGCACCACCACCGTTCAGAAGGTGAAGGCAGCGCTGACTCCCCCTTGTGAACCCCTGTAAAGCTCTCTACTACGTGATCTAGGGGGGCAGTGGCTCATAGCCCCTTGGATATTCGGCAGAAGTTGACCGATTTTGGACCACCTCCGGTTTTACGGCGTTAAGGTGTTCCCCACCCAAAGCGACATTTCAGCCAATTGTCAGAAGCCTCATTGATATTCGTCCCTCTGCGACGTCCTGATATTCAGTCCAATGACCGCCATGGGTTTTAAAAAATTCCGTGTGGAGCTGAGTTGAAAAGTGCCGCTGACTGCAACATTCATAAGTGTTCAAACCACCCGAGAAACGCCTCATCGTAACCATGAACGGCAGAGAGCTGCACATTGCTGCCGGTGGCGGCGACAGGCAGCAGTCGCCCAGGACCGGACGGTGGACTCAGTGATGGCAAATGGTCATCATCACCGATGCTGCTTTCGAATCTAGAAGGCAGCAGGGGTTGCCGTCACCCTTGTCGTGTTTCTCTCCGGGCGATGTCGCGTTTGCCGCAACCACGTCTAAACTAGACAAGGGCTTACAGGGCGACAAGGAGCGTTATACGACAAGCCATCGCGACATGGCATGTCGCATGCCTAATAGGATTTCGGCTTCAGAGTGGGAGACCTTCACAAATGAAACGGCTGACCCGCCCCATCATCAATGCCATCGAATTGGGGGTAGATCTCCTTGGTCTTTATGGTGCCAGCTTTTCGGATTCGCCGGACGACGAGCGAGTTATCCTCCCGGTTCGAGTGCTTCTGGATACCATCGGGCTGAGCAACTTGCTAATACCGTCTGACCGTGAGGCCCGTAGTCGCTTTATATTTGAGGTGACACTGCGGCTTACAGTCGCAGGAAAAAAAGATCTGGCGGCCGCAATTCGTCTCGGCTATGCACTGGGCGCCTATGATGAGGCCACTCAGGCCGAAAGTGGTACTGCCCTGGGTAACCTCTTCAAACTTGCCAGTAAAGTTGGTGTGGCAGAATCGAACATCCTTGCCCTAGTGAAGGAGCGAACTTCAATCCACCAGCCAGATCAAGCAGAAGTATTGTTGAGACATATCCATAGTTGGTTGGATCCGTTGTCAGATTCTGGAGATACTCCATCTAAAGGTCATACCAATTTCATCATCAATAAAATCAATATTTCCCATAGTCCGATTGGCATACTGAATACTGGCGAAATCAAACAGGTAGAGCGTATCTCAGTGAACATATCGACACTGGAGAAATCAGGTGGCTCCGATGCTGCAGAAGCCATAAGACACCTTACTGAGGCGGTGACCAAGAGCCATGAGTTATCGGAACGTCAGCAAAGCGAGCTTCTAGATCAACTGGAAGAAATCAGCCGACAAGCTACTCTTGCCCCAGACCAGCGGTCCTCTTCTGGGGTTATCAAAGCGTTGCTCGTGGGTATAGCGACTGGGCTTGGAGCCGTTGGTGGTCTCGCAGAGGTGTGGTCTACCTGGGGCTCCACAATTACCAAATTTTTTGAATTGTAAGTCCTCGGTGCAGTTGATAGGACCGTTGATCATCCCCATGGAGGTCCCTGCCAAACAAGCGTGAGCAGATGAACTGAGCACCTGGGTCCGGCAGCGAGGCTCGATGAACGTCAATGACGACGTTAAGGATCCACTCACCACCCTGGACCAAGATAGTCAGCTTACTAGATCTTTGAGCATGCCTCCACAAAGAAACCCTTCTTATCCGTCGGCCTTCGTTTAACGGCGTAGCGGCGAACCGGCGATTCTGAATCTAAATAGTAAACATGAATATCGCACTCACTGTTATTCCAACCTGGAGCGAGACCAAAGCAATCTAAACCACTAGAGAACGATATTTGCAACCTACATCCCAAGTGGATATGCCTATCATGCTTATCTGATTGCTCTTTAAAATTCGGATACAGGCAATGGATATCTGCATGCGGCCTAACTTTCTTCAGTCTTGCACATACATCCTCCGCCGTATACACAGAGTTCGCCTCAAACTCACTAATAATATTTATCACGGCACATGGCGACACCTGCCTCAACAGCGTTTCCAGTAAAACCAGACTTGCCTCTTTGAGATACCTATCATATACAACGACAGAATTCTCTTGATGAAAGAAATCACGAATAATTGAATGCTTCTTTGAGGTAGCAGAGTTAAGAAGGTGAGACTCTATTATCCTTACCCCAATAGGATTGGAAGGATCTACGACAACTGGGGCAGAAAGATTCCTGATACCGTATTTTTTCGACACTGCTGCATAGGTCGAATTTCGTCGCCCCAAGATCATATGATGACCGTGATGATAGGCAGCCCCTACATAATGGCTCTCAAGGCATCCCGAACTAGGAATATCATAATCCTCGAGTTCTTCACCGGTAACCATCCGCATTCTCACCGGGTTGCCATATACTCGATTTAACCATTCCTTGCCAAAACCACTGCCATCCAGCAAGATTTTAGCCTCATAGTCATCCATTATCAGTGGAGTTATTGCCAGAATCGCCGAACGTATAGAATCCTCAAATTCATGATAATTGCCGGAGAAAGCGGAAATTATACTCTCAGCATCGATTGTAATCCTCACATCTCCCCCTTAGTCTCACGAACTTTACGAGAACTAAAGGTAGACTTCATTTTATTCTTAACTATCTGACTAGAGATATGGTAACTTTCATCAAAAAAACCTTCAGGCCACCCGCCCTCGATTTCCCCCCACTTATTAAGTTTCATCTCCCGAATCGACTCATCCCTGTTGAAGTAATAAATCTTAACTTTATCGGGCGACAGACTAACCATGTCTGTCGCAGCACCATCCTCAAACTCACGAACAGATGTGCTCGAAATTTGAAGCTGCAGTCCTTTTAGGATGTGCTCGCTATGCGTCTCAATTACGAAGTTAATACCAGTCTTCATCGCAGCGGTCAAAAAGCTTGAGAAGGCCACTTGAGCTTTCGGATGAAGATGAAGTTCTGGCTGCTCAATAATTAGTGTTTCCCCCGGGTCCATCGCGGCTGCCTGGACAATAATTGGAAGAACTTGCGAAAAGCCAAAGCCGACATCAGAAATTGAGTCAGCCCTGCCATTTCTTGAAACTTTAAGCCGCACTATATCTTCATACGGCTCCGTTTCCACAGTATTATTAGGAAACACCATCTTGAACCAAGATATAAAGTTACTATACTTAGTCTGCCCAGACTTATTCTTAGCCCTAGCATGCAAGTTATACAGATAAGCTAAGACATGAGGCGTATGCTCACCATTAACTCCCACATCTGCAGACGCACCTGAAACCTTATAACTCCTTGATGGAGTCATCCGAAGCGGACCGAGGTAATGCAACCCAGACATTGTCCTATCAGTCGCTTCCATGGATCTCTGAAATACGTAATAACTCAGATGACTAAACTCTTCAAAGCTATTTGGCTTCCTATTATGGGGAGCGAGGGAAAATCTATTCTCCAACTGCACCTTGATAGCCCCCGCCGCAACTAACTGCCTGAGCCTCTCATTGCTCGACCCCATATCACCAAATATTCCAGAATAGCAAATTGGATGGATAGCCATATGGAAATAGCTACGAGTTTTCGGTCTAGTTATACTTATTAACTCGACTGGACCGTCTGCATATTCAAGATTATAACTAGGATGAGCAGTCTTAATGGCCTCCTCAAACAATTTGGAATCCGCAGTTTCATGGTAAGAGAAAAGCTTTGCCTGATTACTCGCTGACTCGTATTCGTAAGTATATCTCTTAGTAGTCAACTGACCCCTTTTCGAACGAGCACCCACAAAGCCCTGACTATCCGATGAAATCGAAATACTAAAGCGATTCTTTACATTATGATCTTTTACATAGTCCTTATAGAAGCCAAGATCCACATACTCTCCATGAGTATGCCAAGTATGATACTTGTTCTGGCGCGAGAATGTTTGCATCAAACCCAGCAACGCCCGGATAGCGGAGGTTTTTCCAGAGCTGTTTTCACCATAGATCAACGTTAGCGGCTTCGAGAGATCAAGCTCAAGCGAGCCAAACTTTTTAAAATTCTCAAGCCCCAGCTTCACAATACTCACTTCAGACACTCCGATGTCAAGAATGAGCCATGATGTCATACAGCCACCCGAACCGCCCACTAGTAATTGATACCGTGCTCCTGTCATCACCAAAGCGCCCTTCAGGCTCGCAGTGGCTCAGACAAGCTCAAAGTCACGCGGCGGTAATGAGAAATGGATATCGAACAGAAGGACGCGCTAACACACTGCTTGAGGTGCACTACTTAGGTGTGCCTAAACGCTGTCCCACTTCGATATTTTTGAGCAAGAAATCCTCCTAGAGTCAAGGACTCTATAGAGTGGAAGCGCCCCACCCAGCCACTGCCAGGACTGCCACCTGAGTTAGTCTAACTCGCAGTGATTTTACAGCGGCTCTTAGCCCTCGCTCAGGCTGCCACCCGCCCATTTGCTAGCAACCGCGAAAAGCTCCTTCAGCAGCTCTGCGATGGTCTCAATCGGAACCCCTCAGCCGTAGGTGTCAAACGTAATCGTACCTGAAGCATGCCCCATGACAGCTTGGGCGTGAGTCGTCGTCCCTCTTAGGCTTGCATCAGATAAACCTATAAGTAAGACAGGCAGCCGCACATTGCCCCTTGTCCGATCTTTTCAGGGCATCCGCTTAGCTGATACATTTCCCTTTCACTCCTTTGGGAAAGGGCGGTGCTTTACGTGGCTTGCAGCCGATGTAACAAGACTTATCAGTACATCGACTACCCGGCCGACAACCACAAGATGAGCTGGCAGGACATGCTCGCCTGGCTGCGCGCCAAACGCTGGCAGAGCCTGAGCTTTGGCGGCAGCGTGTACCTGGCGTTGCTGATTCCGCTGGTGAATATCGTGATGATGCCGGCCGCGGTGGCGGGGGCAACGTTGTTTTGGGTGCGTGAGCGTGGGGCTGTCTCTCAGGTTTGAGATCGGCGCAGGCTCCATCTCCTCACCCCAACCCTCTCCCATTGGGAGAGGGAACTAAAAGTCATCAATCCATCTTGCAACCGTCACACAAGCGCAATGCTCGCGGTCGAAACTGACAGTCATGACCGCGCCTTCTCTGCACATCACCCTGATCAGCGAAACCTTCCCACCTGAAATCAACGGCGTGGCCAATACCCTTGGTCGCCTGAGCGAGGGCTTGCGCCAGCTCGGACACCGGGTGGAGTTGGTGCGACCGCGTCAGAGCGCTGATACGCAGGCGTCGGCCGACGATGACCTGATGCTCTGCCGCGGCTGGCCACTGCCGGGCTATCCGGGCCTGCAATGGGGGCAAGCGTCGATGCACAAGCTGCTGCGGCGCTGGAAGCGCCAGCGCCCGGATGTGCTTTATATCGCCACCGAGGGCCCGCTGGGGCTCAGTGCCCTGCGCGCGGCCAGGCGCTTGGGGATTGCGGTGGTGAGCGGCTTTCACACCAATTTCCAGCAATATTCCGGGATTTATGGGCTGGGATTACTGAACCGGGTGCTGACCCAGTACCTGCGCTGGTTCCATCGCCGCACCCAGATCACGCTGGTGCCGAGCCCGAGCCAGTCCGTGGCGTTGGAGCGACGTGGCTTCGAAGGGTTGGCATTGTTGTCTCGTGGGGTCGACAGCCAGCTGTTTCACCCCAGCAAGCGTTCGTCCGCCCTGCGTGAGCAATGGGGCCTGACGGATGATGACATTGCCCTGCTGCACGTCGGACGCCTCGCGCCGGAGAAGAACCTGGGGTTGCTCAAGCGCAGCCTGGACGCCTTGACCCTCTCCTACCCTGGCCGCCGCATCAAGCTGATCATCGTCGGCGACGGTCCACAACGGGCCGCCCTCGAACAGCAACTGCCGCAGGCGATTTTCTGTGGCACGCAACGGGGGGAGGCGCTGGCCGAACACTACGCGTCGGGCGACATATTCCTGTTTCCAAGCCTGACTGAAACCTTCGGCAACGTGGTGCTTGAAGCGCTGGCCGCAGGGCTTGGCGTGGTGGCCTACGATGAAGCCGCCGCCGCCCAGCACATACGCCACGGCCACAATGGCGCCTTGGCGATGCCTGGAGATGAGGCGGCGTTTATCGATGCCGCCACCTGGCTGCTCGAAGAGGCTGAAACCTTGCGCCGGGTGCGCCTCAATGCCCGGCAGCACGCCCGCCGCCAGGGCTGGCCGGCGGTCATCGAGCAGTTCGAGGGGTTTCTGCGCAGCGCCTGCAGATCGGCAGGCGCCCGGGCCGAGGTTCAGCCGCGGCTGACGGTCAAACCAGAGTCGTCAGCGCCTCGCGGCTGAACGGCAGGATGTCCTGCTCGCGCCCCTCGCGCACCTTGAGTGCCCAATCCGGGTCGACCAGCAATGCGCGGCCCACCGCCACCAGATCAAACTCCTCATCGTTCAGGCGCTTGAGCAGGTTCTCAAGGCTGGCCGGTTGCGCCACCTTGTCGGTCGACACCATGAATTGCAGGAACTCGCCATCCAGGCCAACGCTGCCGACGGTAATGGTCGGCTTGCCGGTCAACTTGCGCGTCCAGCCGGCAAGGTTGAGCTCCGAGCCTTCGAATTCAGGCTCCCAGAAGCGGCGGGTCGAGCAGTGGAAAATGTCCACGCCGGCCTCGGCCAGCGGTTGCAGGAACTCGCCGAGCGCCTCGCTGCTGTGCACCAGGCGGGCGCTGTAGTCCTGCTGTTTCCACTGGGAATAGCGGAAGATGATCGCAAAGCCAGGTCCGACGGCCGCGCGCACGGCCCGGATCAACTCAATGGCAAACCGCGAGCGATTGGCCAGGCTGCCGCCGTATTCGTCAGTGCGGCGGTTGCTGTGCTCCCAGAAGAACTGGTCGATCAGGTAACCGTGGGCGCCGTGGATTTCGACGCCGTCCATGCCGATGGCCTTGGCGTCGCAGGCGGCCTGGGCGAAGGCAGCGATCACCTCACGGATATCGTCCTGGCTCATGCCCTGCACCAGGGTTTCACCGTCCTTGATCTTTTCGCTCGGGCCGAAGCCGGGCACGCTGGCATCCGGCTCGGTGCCCTTGCGGCGCACACTGCCCACATGCCACAGCTGCGGGACAATTTTGCCGCCTTGGGCATGGACAGCGTCGACGACCTCTTTCCAGCCCGCTAGCGCATCGGCGCCGTAGAAGCGCGGTACATGAGGGTAGCCGTTCGCCGCCTTGTGCCCGACCGTGGTGCCTTCAGTGATGATCAGGCCGACACCGGCTGCAGCACGTCGACGGTAGTACTCCACCACCTTGGCGCCAGGCACGCCACCGGGCGAGAACGAACGCGTCATCGGCGCCATGACCACGCGTGTAGGCAATTGAAGCGACCCCAGGCTGAAGGGTTGGAACAAGGCGTTGACCGGCATGCGGCACTCTCCGAGCAGGTAGCGGAAATAGAGAGGCGCAGCATAGGTCGCCGTGGCCACTTGGGCCCAGCACTATTGATCGGAGTGATAAAGGGAGAAAAGACCGGGTGCTGGACGCACCCGGTTGCCCGCCGTCAAGCCAACGCTTTTTCGATGGCCTGAACCACGGCAGGGTCATCAGGGGTGGTACGCGGTGAAAAACGCGCGAGCACCCGGCCGTCCTTGCCTACCAGAAATTTTTCGAAGTTCCAGCTGATATCGCCGGGAAACTCCGCACCCTCACCTGCCAGCAAGCGGTACAACTGGTGGCGCTCCGGCCCGTTGACATCGAGCTTGCCGCCCAACGGAAAACTCACGCCGTAGTTCAGGCTGCAAAACTCTTTGATCTCGGCCTCGGAGCCAGGCTCCTGTCCGGCGAACTGATTGCACGGCAGGCCGAGCACGCTGAAGCCTTTGTCCTTGTACTGCTTATGCAGGTTCTCCAGGGCCGCATACTGAGGCGTCAGCCCGCACTTGGAGGCCACGTTGACCACCAGCACGACCTGACCCTTGAAGGGCGCCAACGGCAGTTCCTGGCCATTCAACGCTTGTAACTTAAGGTCGTGAAAAGCACTCATGACGATATCCCCTATCAGATCCCTGAAGCCCCTGACTGCTACAAGGAACACTAACAGACAAAAAAAACGCCCTTTCAGGCCAATGGCAGACTCAAGGGAGGCTGCATCGACCTGCTCGGGCGCCTTTACGGCTTTCTCAGCTTAGCAGCAGAAATCAGTGGTGATGGCCACCTTCGCCATGGACGTGGCCATGAGCGACTTCTTCCTGGCTGGCGTCACGGATATCGACAATCTTGACCTGGAAGGTCAGGCGCTGACCGGCCAGTGGGTGATTGCCGTCGACGGTAACGTCGTCGCCGTCCAGGTCACGAATGGTGACGATCTGCATCTGGCCGTCCGGCGCCGAAGCGTGGAACTGCATGCCCACTTCCAACTCGTCAACGCCTTCGAACATGCTGCGGTTCAGGGTGCTGACCAGTTCGGCCAGGTATTCGCCGTAGGCGTCTTCCGGTTCGATGGACACCTTCAGCTCATCACCGGCTTGCTTGCCTTCAAGGGCCTTCTCCAGACCCGGGATGATGTTACCTGCGCCATGCAGGTAGACCAGCGGCGCGCCGCCGGCGGAGCTGTCGATGACCTCACCAGCGTCGTTGGTCAGGGTATAGTCGATGGACACAGCCTTGTTGGCAGCGATCAGCATGGGGCGAGACCTTTTGCATAAGAATGTAGAAACAACAAGTGTAACCAAGCCCTCGCCTGAAAGCGAACGCAAGGCTGACAGACGGGCCCAAAGCACTGTCACCGGCTTTCATCAGGACGAAGACGGGCACTGGGTGGTCGAACTCTCCTGCGGCCATACCCAACACCTGCGCCACCAGCCGCCGTGGCAGGCGCGCCCCTGGGTGCTGGACCCTTTGCAGCGCCAGCAGCGGATCGGCCGCGCATTTGCCTGCGGCTGGTGCGCGCAGGGTGCCGATAGCGATACCCTAGGCAATTGATTCTGAGGACGGTCAAACCGTCCCCCTTTGCACAGCTCATTTCGAGAAGCTCGCATGCAAACTTTTTTTATCGCGCCGACCGACTTCGGCGTCGGCCTGACCTCTATCAGCCTTGGCCTGGTGCGCACCCTGGAGCGCGCTGGCCTGAAAGTCGGCTTCTTCAAGCCGATCGCGCAGCCGCACCCGGGTGACACGGGGCCGGAGCGCTCCACCGAACTGATCGCCCGCACCCATGGCCTCAAGCCACCCAAACCGCTGGCATTGGCCCATGTTGAACGGATGCTTGGCGATGGCCAGCTCGATGAGCTGCTGGAAGAAATCGTCAGCCTCTATCAGCAGGCGGCCGTCGGCAAAGACGTGCTGATCGTCGAAGGCATGGTGCCGACCCGTCACGCCAGTTATGCGGCGCGGGTCAACCAGCACCTGGCCAAAAGCCTGGATGCGGAGGTGATCCTGGTCTCGGCCCCCGACAATGAAGTGCTGGGCGAACTGTCCGGGCGGGTGGAACTGCAGGCGCAGCTGTTCGGCGGCCCACGGGACCCGAAAGTGCTGGGAGTGATCCTCAACAAGGTCCGCACCGACGAAAGCATGGAAGACTTCGCCGCGCGCCTGCGCGAGCATTCGCCGCTGCTGCGCGGCGGTGATTTCCGCCTGCTCGGCTGCATCCCCTATCAGGCCGACCTGAACGCCCCGCGCACCCGCGATGTAGCCGAACTGCTGGGTGCCCAGGTACTCAACGCCGGCGACTACGAAACCCGGCGCATGAACAAGATCATCATCTGCGCCCGCACCGTGCTCAACACCTTGCAGCTGCTCAAGCCCGGCACGCTGGTGGTCACCCCCGGCGATCGCGACGACATCATTCTTGCCGTCAGCCTGGCAGCGATCAATGGCGTGCCGTTGGCCGGCCTGCTGCTGACCAGCGATACGGTGCCCGACCCGCGCATCCTCGAACTGTGCCGCGGCGCCCTGCAGGCTGGCCTGCCGGTGCTGTCGGTCAGCACCGGCTCCTACGACACCGCCAACCGCCTCAATGGCCTGAACAAGGAAATCCCGATCGATGACCGCGAGCGCGCGGAAATCATCACCGATTTCGTCGCCAGCCATCTGGATGCGGCCTGGCTGCACCAGCGCTGCGGCACCCCGCGCGAGCTGCGGCTGTCGCCGGCGGTGTTCCGCTATCAACTGATCCAGCGTGCCCAGCAGGCCAACAAGCGCATCGTCTTGCCTGAAGGCAGCGAACCGCTGACCGTCCAGGCCGCCGCAATTTGCCAGGCTCGCGGCATCGCCCGCTGCGTGCTCCTGGCCAAGCCCGAGGAGGTGCATGCCGTTGCCCAGGCCCAAGGCATCGTGTTGCCCGAAGGCCTGGAAATTCTCGACCCGGATCTGATCCGCGAACGCTATGTCGAACCGATGGTGGCCCTGCGCAAGACCAAGAGCCTGAACGCGCCGATGGCCGAGCAACAGCTGGAAGACCCGGTGGTGATCGGCACCATGATGCTGGCTCTGGATGAAGTCGACGGGCTGGTGTCCGGCCTGATTCACTCGACCGCCAACACCATCCGTCCGGCACTGCAATTGATCAAGACGGCGCCGGGTTGCACGCTGGTGTCCTCGGTGTTTTTCATGCTGTTCCCCGAGCAGGTGCTGGTGTACGGCGACTGTGTGATGAACCCGCACCCAAGCGCTGCCGAGCTGGCTGAAATCGCCCTGCAGAGTGCCGACTCGGCTGCCGCCTTCGGCGTTGCCCCACGGGTGGCGATGATCAGCTACTCCAGCGGCAACACCCTGGGTGACGACGAAGTGGAAAAGGTCCGCGAGGCGACGCAACTGGCCCGTGAAGCCCAGCGTGACCTGCAGATCGATGGACCCTTGCCGTACGATGCCGCCGCCAACGAAACCGTGGCCCGCCAATTGGCTCCGGACAGCCCGGTGGCCGGCCGCGCCACGGTGTTTGTGTTCCCGGACCTGAACACCGGCAACACCACCCACAAGGCGGTGCAACGCAGTGCCGACTGCGTCAGTCTTGGGCCTATGCTGCAAGGCTTGCGCAAACCGGTGAACGACCTGCCGCGCGGCGCCCAGGTGGACGACATCGTCTACACCATTGCCCTGACTGCCATTCAGGCCAATCGCATCGTCGACCTCTAGAATTGGCGCATGCCGCAGGCGCGGTAGATTTGGGTTTGTCAGCAGTCTGAATCCCGCTCCGTAGAGCGGGATTTTTTATCAGCAATTACGGTTATTGGTATTGCTGGCCAGGAATCGGCTTGAGGTTGACCTCGACCCGACGGTTTTGCGCACGGCCATTGGCATCGGCGTTGCTGGCGATCGGCTGGTCGGGGCCAGCGCCACGGACCGACAGGCGGGTGCCATCAACCCCTTGGGACGTCAGGTAAGTGCTGACGGCCTGGGCGCGCTGCAGCGACAGGTCCATGTTGTGCTGGCGGCTGCCGGTGCTGTCGGTGTAGCCGATGATTTCGATGTTGTTCTGGTTGAACTGCTTGAAGGAGTTCGCCAGGTTGTTCAGTGGCGAGTAGAAGCTGCTGGCAATTGCCGAGGAGTCGGTGCCGAAGGTGATGTTGCCCGGCATGATCAGTTTGATCTGATCGCCTTCACGCTTCACTTCAACCCCGGTGTTGGCCATGCTCGCTCGCAGCGCGGCTTCCTGCTTGTCGGCGTAGTAGCCGTAACCGGCGGCAGCAGCGCCCACGGCCGCGGCGCCAATCAGCGCACCCTTGCCACGGTTGTTGTGGTCGATGGCCGCACCGGCCAAGGCACCGGCCAGCGCGCCGAGGCCGCCGTACTTGGCGGTCTTGCTCATGCCGGTGGAATCCTGCGCCTGGCCACCCTGGCTGTCATAGGGGTTCTGCGATGCACAGCCGGACAGCAAGGCCACGGCCGTGGCGACAATGATCATGCGACGCGAGGTGAACATTGGAAAAGCTCCTGATCTTTCATTCGGTGGTGCAGCGTATTGCTGCGGACCTCTGCTGGCCTTTGAACACAGCAAGGCAAAAAAATTCCGTGGCTACCCTCAGGCACGCACAAACGGATTCTCACGCATTTCATCACCCAAGCGGGTATCCGGCCCATGGCCGGTCACGACCGTCGCCTCTTCATCGAGGCTGTAAAGCCGCTGCTTGATCGAACGCACGATGGTCGGCTGATCACCGCCCCACAAATCCGTGCGGCCAATGCCGCGACGGAACAGCGTGTCACCGGCTATCAACAGCTTAGACTCGGCAAACCAGAAACTCATGGAACCTGGCGTGTGCCCCGGCGTGTGCAGCGCCACCCCGCAACCGCAGGCCAGCTCCTCGTCATCCTCCAGCCAGCGATCCGGCGAAGGCACCGGCGTGTAGGGCACGCCGAACATCTGGCACTGCATCTCCAGGTTGTCCCACAAGAACTGATCGCCCTTGTGCAAATGCAGGGTCGCGCCGGTTTTCTCTTTCATCTGCCCGGAAGCGAGGAAATGGTCCAGATGCGCGTGGGTGTGGATGATGCTGACCACCTTCAGGCCCAGCGCATCGAGGCGAGCGAGGATCAATTCGTGGTTGCCACCCGGGTCGACGACGATGGCTTTTTTAGTGATCGGGTCGCCGATGATGGTGCAGTTGCACTGCAAGGGGCCGACGGGGAAGGTTTCGCGGATGAGGGTGCTTTTCTGGGATTCCATAGGTGTTCCTGAAGGCTAATGATTGAATGAGAACACATTGAGCCTTTAATCCAAACGTCCAACCAGGCAGTAGCGTATCAATTGCTTCTCAACACTCTGTTTCTGTCTTAACACGAGCAATACGGCGATGGCCTGATCTTCTTCGTGATACTCATAAATCACTCGGTAAACACCCGTATTCAGCTCACGGTAGTGAACGACACCGAGTTCACTGGCCTGCCGACTGATAGGGTATCCCAGAGGCGTATTGGAGAGTTTTTCCAGAATGGTATCGATAACAGCGTCGATTAGATTCGCAGCAATTTCCTGACCTTGGGATTCGGCAAGGTGATGCTCCTGGTCGTCAATGCTTCGCTCGGCAGAGGCAGTAAAAAAAATCTGCACGGGTCGCGTCCTTGTGTTTGTACTTAGCGTGCGCGCCGCTTGGCAATGCGGGCTTTGAGCTCTTCAGCAGTCAAGTGATTGCCCTCGGCAAATTCGCGCGAGCCAATTGCCAGTAATTTAACCAGCGCGATGGCCTCATCCCGCCGCATCCGTTCGGCATAGGACTCAACGACATACGCTGGGACGCCGTTCTGCGTCACGACCATTGGCTCAGATAGGTCAAGATCGGCTGCATGGCGCTTGAGGTAGCTGATGGTTTCGACTCGCATAAGGTTTACCTTTTCCAACAGATCGATTCAAACATCGCCACCATAACCTGAATATGGTCCAAATTTAAATCACAGCCTGATGGAGGGTATAAAAGCCAGAACCCCTGATCAATCTCGGCACCGGAGCACCTCAACTGACAGGGGTCGAAGGGCGATCGTTCGTCAGAGATGCGCCCCTCATCAGCCCTCCCCTCACCGCATGAAAATCTGCGCCGTGGTAATTGCCATATCCCCTCCAGGCAGCTTGATATTCCCCACCTGCTTCATCGTATCGGCATCAAAAATCGCCACATCGTTGAACGTCCCGCTGAGGTAGATCTTCGTCCCTGCCTTGTTGAACGAAATGCAGTAGAACGAGTGATCCAGCGTCGCCGCCTGCAAAAGCTTTTTCTCCTTGATGTCGTACTTGGCCAGGCGGTTGAGCACGCCGAACATCAGGTTCGGGTCCTTGGGCGAGCGCATGCCGCTGAAGTACACCTCGGTCAGCGGGCCGAAGTCGACGGTTTCGGTCTTGCCGGTGGCCAGGTCGATGTTGAAGAAGCCGTAGAGGTAGTCGGCGGTGGCCGGGTCTTGTTTGTCGTCCTTGAATTTGGCGGTGGTGTAGAGCAAGGAAAAATCGTGCCGCCAGGTTTGCTGGTTCCACACGTAGAGCACGTCCGGGGCGCTGTACAGCGGGCGTTTCCAGTGCCGGCTGGGGATCAGCACGTCGAACTTGCCGCTCTGCACGTTGACCTTGTAGATGTCCGCGCCCGCCACGTACAGGGTGCCGTCGTCGCCGCTCTGCATGATCGTCAGCTGGCGTGGTGCCGGGAAGCTGCGCACGGGCTTGGCGTCGAGGCCGGCGTCGGCGGCGTAGACGTCCAGGCGCGGTTGCTTGACCACGTAGTGGTCGTTGAGTATCTGGGTGGGGTTGGCGATGGTGTATAGCTCTTTGCCGTCGTGGCTGACGGTAAAGGCGAACATCGAACGGGCCTTCTCGCCCGGCAATTGGCTGATGCTGGCGTGGAAGACCTGCTTGCAGCTGTCCAGCTCCACGCCGTAGATGTCGGCGTAGTGGTTGTTCAGCACGTAGGCGATCTTGCGGTCCGGCGACAGTTGCACGCTGCCGGGGCCGAAGGCGTCGGGCATCTGACAGGTCTTGTAGAGACTGTCGGTCTGCAGGTCGATGATGTGCAGGTTGTTGGGGTAGTTGGTAACGGCCATGTACTCATGGCCGGCATTCAGCGGTTTGCTCTCATCCAGCGCCGCCTGGGCGTTGAAGGTGCAGGCGCCAAGAACGGCCATGGCGGCCAGACCGCGGGTAGCAGTGTGCAGCATGCTGAAACTCCTGTGGGTCGGCTCGCTTATTTGTCGTTCGGGAACACGGTTCCCAGATTGCGCCAGTTGTCGTTGGAGGCCTGGGCGTCTTTGTTCCAGTCCGGGTAGGTGCTCATCATGTCCGGCACCTGGGCTGGCCACCAGCACGGATCGGAGCAGCCGTAGAGGTCCGCCTCCATCGGCTGGCACAGCGAAGCAACACCGCCAAAGGCGTCGATTTCCCAGCCCGGGTCGGTGGTCGAGGCACAGCCTGCGACCGAGTTCATGGCCAGCACCTCTTCGATGCGGTTTTCATCGGCGGCCTGTTCGAGCTTGAGCGCTTTATTGTTGATGGGCTTTAGATGTTTCATGTCAGTGGGCCTTGCGCGGGGTGATGTAGCGGCTGATGAACGCGGGGTTGCCGGCCATGATCCGGCTGTACACTTCGATGCCGAAGTCGACCCAGTCACGCATCAGTTCGCAGTAGTGGTAAGTCGGGTGAGCCGGGTCGCCGTAACGGGCGTAGCTTTCGTGATAGCAACCGCCGGAGCAGAGGTTGCGGATCCGGCAGCTGTCGCAACCGGTATGGGTGCGGTCCAGTCGCTGGGACAGAAAGTCGTTGAGCTCGACCTGCTTGACCCCACTGTGCACGTTGCCAAAGGTCGGCAAGGAAGAGCCGGTAAACCGATGGCACAGGTTCAGCTCGCCCTTGTGATCCACCGCCAGCATCTTCAGCCCCGCGCCACACGGCAGCGCCTTTTTGTGGCCTTCGTGGATGTCGGTGATCAGTTGGTGCAGGTTGGAGAACCCGATGTTGCGGTGCTCCAGCGCGGCTTCCAGGTAGCGCCGGCCCAGCGCCTTCATGTTGGCGAACACCTGCACCAACTCCTCGCTTGTCAGGTTGAAGCTGCTGACGTCGCCGGAGGTCACCGGGGCGAAGCCCACCTCGGCAAAACCCAGCTCGTTGAACAGGTGATCCCAGATGGTTTCAACGTCGGTGACGCCGGTGGTCAGGGTCACCCGTGCACCGACTGGCCGGCTGTTGTAGCGCGACAGCAGCATTTGGGCCTTGCGCCGCACCACGTCATAAGTGCCCTGCCCGCCCACCGTGATGCGGTTGCGGTCGTGCACGGTCTTGGGCCCGTCGATGCTCACCGACAACCCGAAGCGATGGGCATTGAGGTAGTCGACGATTTCTTCGGTCAGCAAGGTGGCGTTGGTGGTCATGACAAACTCCACCTGCTTGCCAACTTCGGTAAAACGCTTTTCGCAGTAGTCGACCATGTACTCGATCAGCTTGCGGTTGCTCAGCGGCTCGCCGCCGAAAAACACCACGGTGTAGCGCGGCTCGTCGGGGGATTCCTTGAGCAGCATTTCCACCGAGGCGACCGCCGTCTCGACATCCATGCGCTTGCCCTGGGAGGGCTTGTCCAGGTCTTCCTTGTAGCAATAGGTGCAGCTCAAATTGCAGCCGGTGTTGACGTTCAACACCACGGTATTGAGTGCCGTGCGCTCGACCCGCTTGAGCGCGGTTTCCGGGCTCAAGGGCGAACCGTCGCTGACCAGTTCCAGCGCGATCAACTCGCGCAGGGTTTCATTGATTTCATTGCCATCGAAACGTCCCGCCAGTTGCTGCTGCAACTGCTCGGACGAGCAACCGTGCCCGCGCAGCGCATCGATGATGCTGCCGGTCAGCTCATCGCTGGCAAACAGCGAACTGCTGGGAATGTGAAACAACATGCGCGCTGCATCGACGCTGACTTCGTGCAGATTACGCTCTACCAGATTCAAGATAACGCCCATCGCAACCTCCTCGGAAAGGCCGGCAGTGCCTGGCCTTCCCACTGAATACTCAACGCCTGCCCTTCAGAACGTTCGCCCGGTACTCAAGGAATCGGCGGGTTGTTCCAGCGTTGAATGGTGACGATCATCTGCCCCTCGCCCACCCGTGCCTTGCCGGCGTCGTCCACGGCGGCAATCACTTTCAGGTTGCCGGCATTGTTGGTGGACATCTTGCGTTGCGGGTTGGGGCCGGCATCGCCGGGGGTGAAGACGCCGGTATCGGCCTGCATGGTGCCGGCGTATTTGACGTCTTCGTCTTCGCGGGCACGCTCATCGAACGGCTCGACTTTCCACTGCGCCGGGAACACCCCGATCCGGTAAGGCTTGCCATCGGCGCCCTGGCCCCAGGCTTCGGCATCGAAGCGGCCCTGGACTTTGGGCGTCGACCCGCCGCCGTCGCCAACGCGTGCCACCGAGAAGGCCGGCACCACCTTGACCTCGGCGATGTCGCGGTACACCGCCAGGTTCACGCCCTTGAGCGTGCCGACGCTGACCGCGTGCAGCCCGGCCGCGGCGTCAGCGGCAGCCTTGACCTTGACCCGCAGGCGCTGCGGGCTCTGCTCCAGCACTTCGACCACCTCGACACCCTGGCCGAACACCGGCTTGCCGGCCAAACCGCTGCCGATCAGGGTCACTTCAGCTTCCGTACCGGCTTTCACATAACCGGGCTGCACCGCCAGCAAGCGCTGGCTGCCGTGCTTGGCGGCGATGAAGTCCAAGCCTTGCTCGTCATGGACTTTGTCGAACATGCGGCCCTTGAGCTCGGTACCGTTGGCAGCGAAGACCTGACGCATGGTCACGCCGTCGATCTGCACATTGCCGCGCCATTCGTAACCGCTGTAGAGGATCGCGCTACCCTCGCCCTTGAACGGGCTGCCATCGGCGTACTGGCCGTCGACGACGACCTTGAACTGATCGCCGGTGGTGGCTGTGACGTTCATGTTGCCGTGCAGTTCGCCCTTGCCGGGCAGATGGCCGCTGAAACTCCAGTCACCCACCAGTGCCTCGGACTTGGGCATGGACTTCTGCCAGGCCTGCCAGGCCGGGTTGTCCAGCGGATAACGCTTGGCCAGCAGCGGGACCATCTCCTTGCGGGCGAGGTCGAACCAGTCGCGGTCGCGGGCCAGCGCCTGGTACTCCAGCGACGGAAATTGCCCCAGGTGGAAGTTCACCAGCCGTTCCCATTCCTGGGCCGGGCGCCGCTGCAGCGCCACCCGCGCGGCGGAGTGGCAGCGGCCGCACATTTGCTTGGTCTGGTCATCGAACTGTTCGACAGTGTTGAGCCGGCGCTCCAGGGCGTAGCGCACGCCATCGGTCTCGCTGGGGGCCAGGCCTTGGGTATCGGCCAGGTACTTGACCAACGTGCGGCGGTCTTCGTCGCTGATTTGCAGCTTATGCATGGTTTGCATGCGGGCGATGCTCATCAGCCAGCCTTCCGGTGTCTTGCGCTGGTGGCTGATGCGGCTCAGGGCGTTCTCGCCTTCCGGGATATGGCACCCCATGCAGGTTTGCTTGAGGATCTCCTGGGCTTCACGGGCCTGGCTGGTTTGAGCGTGAAGCCCAAGGCAGGCGGCAACCGCCAACACGCCACTGGTCACACCCAAGCGGAGTTTTCTCTTCATCAACGTCGGACCTCCACGGACTTTTTCTTATCGTTTTCAAGGCGCAGCTTGCTTGTTGCACAGGGCAATTCATATTGTGTGCCAGAACCCTGGGGGCCTCGGATTGCAACGGCTGCAGTGAGTTTAGGCCGTGCCGGGAGAGGGGGATGGGCGTTTGATTTTGCGACAGGTGTTCCACACTGAGACAGGGTGAAGCTATCAGGGCCGATACCCTTGGCTCAAAAGCCAGCTACGGACATTGCGTTGTTGCTCCAGATTCAGATGCGCCAGCACCTGCTGAGCGGGTTCGCGCTTCAAGCGTTGCACCAGCGGCGCCAACTCGACCCCTTGCAGATGCCAGATACCCAAAGGCTGATCGGGCGTGATGACAACTTGAGCCGCATCTATCCAGCCATCGCGCAGCACCGGCGCCTTGACCACCTTGAGCGCAGAAAAGTCAGGCGCCGCATGCGCCACCTGCGCATCCGGCCAATGGCTGCGGGCCTGCCAGAATGGCTGCTCGCCCCACTGCTGCTCCAGCGCATAGAAGTCCCGCCCGGTGCGGGCAAAGCGCCAGAACAGCTGCTCCACCCGTTGTTGATGAAACTGGCGCGCCAAAGCTGCGCGCTCGGGCTTTTGCAGCAAGGTGTTGATCACCGCCGGCGCTTGCAGCGCCGAGGACAGGGACTGAAAGATGCCATTGCCCGACAACGGGTCCACCGCCATCGCCGCATCGCCCACCCGCAGCCAACGCTCGCCACAGACCGGCTGGGCGAGGATTGCCGTGCTGCTGCGCGCATGCAGTTCAAGGCCGGTTTCCTCGGTATCGCCAAACAGGTCGTGCACCAGCGCAGACTGTCGGCGCCGCTGGCGGCAGAATTCGAGCAGTTGGTTTTTCTCCGGCAGTTGAGCACTGGCAACATCCACCGTCAGTTGCCAATAACAACTGCCATCGGCATGCCGGGCCATCCAGGCCCAGCCGTCGGGCAGGCTTTCGATGGCGCTGGCGGGTCCGCCAGGCACGCCTTGCCAGCGGTTCAGCAGGCTGAGGGTTTCCGGTCCGCGCCGGGCTTTGCCGGTCCGGCTGTTCTGCGGCGCCTGACGCCCTCGGGCCTCGACGATGAAATCGGCTCGTACAGGCTCGGCGCCGTCAATTTCGACCCACTGTTCGCTCACGTTCAAGACACGCCCTTCAATCAACTCAACGCCAGCGCCGCGCACGTCTTCACGCAGGCCTTGATCAAAGCGCGGCCGATCCAGCAGAAATTCGACGTTGGGCGCCGGTTGCTCGCCGTTCCAATGCACACGGCGCTGGATCGGTGCCGCCGCCGTGGCCATGGCCCGGTGCAGGCCCGCCGCCTGCAAACCCTCCAGTACCCGGCGTGAAACGCCTTCGAGCGCTGCAAAGCGTCGCCATTCACTGACCACGACCACGCGGTAACCGAGGCGGCGCAAGCCGATCGCCACCGTCGCACCGGCCGGCCCCGCGCCGAGCACCACAATCTGCGTCATGGCCCGGCCCTGCGCTCAATGCCCCGGTAGCTGGCATGCTCGACCAACCATCGGAGCACCGCCTCGTTGCTGGCCTCTGGCGCTTGCAGCAGACGCTCGGCGATATGCCCACACAGCGCCGCACAGCCAAGGCTGGCGCCGGACTGACCCGGCCGGTCACCGCGCACGCAGGCGCCAAAATCAGCCTGGGCGCTGTTGAGCCACGACCATTGCTGCGGGCCGCAACGGGCATCGCCGGTCACCCGCACCACGCCCGGGTAGCTGGCCGGAAACACCCCGGCGCCCTGGGCCGGGCTTGACGCGCACAGCAGCACGCCGCTGGCCTGCGCCGCCGCACACGCCAAGCGCAGCGCTTCACGGTCGTGGCGCAAGCCCAGGCTCAGGTTGATCACCCGCACCCCACAGTTCACCAGCCAATCGATACCCGCCGCCACTTGCAGCGCGCTGGTCACCCCTCGGCCATCAAACACCTGCGCCACATACAGTTCAGCCTCTGGGGCGCGCTGGGCAATCGCCGCCAGCACCGCGCTGCCGTGGCCAAGGCTGTCGGGCTCCACATCCCCTTGCGCCAATCCCGCTTCAACCAGCCAGAATCGCTGGGCCGCCGCCACCCCTTGCGAGGGGGTGTAGCCGCTGTCGACAATGCCGATCCGCAGGTCAGGACGCATGGGCGACCTCAATGCGCTTGAGCTGTCCGTCCACCAGTTCCAGGCGCACATCAGCATCGGCCAGGGTGGAGGGACGATGGCTGATCAGGATGCGCGTACGACCGGCAAACAGCCCATCGATGGCGGCAATGACTTCACGCTCGGTGGCCTCGTCCACGGCCGAAGTGGCCTCGTCCAGCACCAGGATCAGCGGGTCCTGCAGCAACGCCCGGGCGATGGCGATGCGTTGTTTCTGCCCGCCCGAAAGCTGCTGGCCGCGCTCGCCGAGCGGGCTGTCGAGGCCTTCGGGCAAGGATTCGATCAGGCTGTCCAGACGCGCCAGCCGCGCCACTTCGATCACCGCCTCACGGCTGGCGGAGGGGTTGCTGTAGCAGAGGTTATCGGCCAGGCTGCCGCGAAACAGCACGATCTCCTGGCTGACCACGGCGATGCGGCGGCGCAACTCGAACAGTTCCAGCTCACGCAGATCAACCCCGCCCAACAGAATGCGGCCCTGTTGCGGGTCGTAAAATCGCAGCAGCAGGTCGATCAAAGTCGATTTGCCCACGCCCGAGGCGCCGCTCAGCGCCACCTTGCTGCCATCGGCAATCTGCACATCGACACCGCGCAGAATCGCCGAGCGCCCCGAGTGGCTGAACTCAACGGCTTCAAAGGTCAGATCGCCCACCGTCGGCATCGGTTTGGGCTTGGCGACGCTGGCCACGCCCGGCTGCTCGTTGCGCAGTTCCATGACCCGGCCCAGGCTGACCGTCATGCGCTGCAAGGCCACATACAACCCGAGCAAACTCTGCACCGGCCCCACCGCCATGCCCAGATAGGTGGAGAAGGCAATCAGCGCACCGAGCTGCCAGGTGCCCTGCACCACCCAGTAACCGCCGATCAAAAACGCGCAGGCCCGCGACAGCGAGGTCAGGGTGCCGGGCACCGCCTGGGTGAAAAACTCGGTGACCTGCAAGCGCAGTAACTGGCTCATATAGCCGCGCCCCAGCCCTTCCAGACGGCGCGATTCGCGTTGTTGCTGGCCGGCGGTCTGGATGAACTTCATCGCCGGCAAGGTCTCGACCAGAAACGACGACACATCGGCCGATCGCTCGCGCAACTGCCGCACTTCCCGTTCGACCTTGCGCCGCATCCAGCGCAGCCAGAGCACATCCAGCGGGATCAATACCAGCGCCAGCAGCGACAGTTTCCACGACAGGGTCAGCAGCATCGCCACCGCGCACACCAGGCCGATCACACTGGACACCGCCGAGAACAGCGAGTCGACCGCAAAGCGCTGAATCTCGGCCACATCGCCGTCCAGGCGCGACATCAGGTCGCCGATCCGGCGCTTGCCATAAAACGTCGGGGACAGGGTTTGCAGGTGCCGGTACAGCTCATCGCGCAGGGAAAACAGAATGCGCCCGGACAGGCGCGTGTGCAGGTAGCGGTTCACGCCCGACAACAGCGTGCCGAGCAAACCGGCCAGAATCATCAGTCCGGCCACCCAGACCAGTGTCGGGAAATGGCGCGCGATCAGTCCATCGTCGATCAGCATCTTGACCAGCCATGGCTGCACCAGCACCAGCAAGGATGCGCACAGCGACAAGCTGAGCAGGCCCGCGATCGCCCAGCGGTGCGGACGCACAAAGCTGTACAGCCAGTGCAGCGAATGCTCCAGCGCCTGAGGATCGTTGCTGTCGATCAGGCGCGTCATCAGGCGCCGCATCAGGCGCGCAGCTGTTTGAGTTTGCGGTAGAGGGTCGCGCGGCTGATCCCCAGCGCATCGGCAGCCGCCGAGACATTGCCCTGGTGTTGGTCCAGCGATTGGCGAATCAGTTCCAGTTCATTGTCCCGGATACGCCCGCTTTGCGGTCGCTCGGTGGTGCTCAATTCGTCCAGCATGCTGTCGGGCAGGTGCTGCAGGCCAAGCTCGGTTTCATCCGGCAGGCGCATGGCAAGCAAGGTGCGCAAGACCATTTCCAGCTGACGGATATTGCCTGGCCAGTGGTAGTCGGCGAACAACCCTGCCAAGTCGCTGGCGAGCGTGACATTGACGGCCCCCAGTCGCGCCAGCAGCCCGGCAATCAGGCTGTCGAGGTCATCGCGGTCGCGCAGGGCCGGCAATTGGATGCCGACACCATTGACGCGGTAGTAGAGGTCTTCGCGAAACTGCCGGTCTTCGACCTGACGCTTGAGATCGCGGTGGGTGGCGCAGATCACTGCCACATCCAGGTCCTGCTCTTCACCGGCGCCCAGCGGCGCGACCTTGCGCTCCTGCAACACCCGCAGCAGGCGCGCCTGCAACGCCAGCGGCATGTCACCGATCTCATCGAGAAACAGGGTCCCGCCATGGGCCTGCTGCAAACGCCCGACCATGCCGCCACGGCGCGAGCCGGTGAAGGCACCTTCGCGGTAGCCAAACAATTCGGACTCGATCAGCCCCTCGGGAATCGCCGCACAGTTGACTGCGACGAAGGGCTTGTCGCGCCGAGCACCGGCCGTGTGCAGCGCACGGGCGACCACTTCCTTGCCGGTACCGGTTTCGCCCAGCAGCAATACCGGCAAGTCATTGGCCAAGGCCTGGCGGGCCATCTGCAACGCACGGGCGTAGCGGCTGTTGCCAGCGCCGAGCAGGTCCAGTTCCGCTGCCTGGGGTTCCTTCTGCGCTGGGCGCTTGAGCGTGCCGGCCACCGCCAGCGGGCGGAACGGCACGTGCAAGGTCTTGTAGAAAAAGCTGCCCTTGGCGGTCTCGACAGTGCCGGCGCTGCCTTGCTGTACCCGCGCCAGCCACTGCTCGGGGCGCTTGCCCAGAAAGCTGTCACAACGCTGGCCGATCAGGCGGGTACGCGAATCGCCGAGCAACTGGCAGGCTTGATTGCTGACCGCGACGATGCGCCCGTCCAGGCTCATCGCCAACAGCCCTTGCCAAGGCGAATCGAGGTACTGCCGACGACTGTGGAAGGCCAGCACGATATCGTCCGGGTAGCTGATATTGAACAGTCGGCCTTCGATCTGGCTGACCGCCATCGACAGCAAGGCGGTGCTGTCTTGCACGCGGCCGAGCGGGCCTTCGCGGGTCAGGTCGAGCACGCCGACCAACTCGCCCTGCGGGCAATGAATGGGTACCGAAGTGCAGGAAAACGGGCTCAAGCGGTCAAGGTAATGCTCGCCGCAGTCGATCAGCATGGTCCGCGCTTCGACCAGCGCCGTGCCCAGGGCATTGGTGCCGCGGGCCGCTTCGCTCCAGCAGGCGCCCAAGGCGATATCGCTCAGGCCGCTGGCACGCAGTGCATCGGCCTGGCCTTCCAATGCGAGGATGGTCGCATCGCTGTTGCAGAGGATGATCAGGCCATCCTTGCCCTGCCGAGCCTTGAGGTAATCCAGCTCGGCGCTGGCCGCGTCCAGCAGCAGGCGGTTGCTCGATAACAGGATATCCAGGCTTGCGGCCGACTCGGTTGCCAGGTCATGGCGCTCGGTACAGTGCACGCCATGGCCGAGGCTGCGCCGCCATGAGGCATCGATCTCGGCCCGCAGAATCCCGTCGGGCAGATGGCCGTCGTGGTGCAAGTGTTCCCGCGCCAGGCGGGCATCGTCGGGTAGCGGGTAATTTATTGTTTTTGTCATGGTCTTGTCGCTCTGCGAATTCGCTACGGCAATGGCCACCATATTTACGTTAACGTAAACCCAATGACAACTACCACGCGTCCCACCTGTATCTATCTCCATGGGCAATACACAATGCTCAGGCATACCCTGTGGGAGCAAAGCTTGCTCGCGATGGCTTCACCGCGGCTTACCCCAGATACACCGCGGTGAAGCCATCGCGAGCGAGCTCGGCTCCTACAGGGTGAACTGGCGTTATAGCAAGCCCAGGGATTTTGCCTTTGCCACCGCCTGCGTGCGGCGCTCGACGCCCAGTTTGCTGTTGATGTGGCTGGCGTGAGTTTTCACCGTGTGCAGGGAGATGAACAGCTGCTGGCTGATCTGCTGGTTCGAGCAGCCTTGGGCGATCAACTCCAGCACGGCCAGCTCGCGGCCGCTGAGTTGTTCAGTATGGCCGCTGGCAGGCTCTTGTGCCTGATGGGCAGGCACAGCCGCCAGCAAAGACTGCTGGGTCGGGCTGGACGGGCTGTGCTGGAGTTGCTCACGCAGCCAGTCAGGATGCTCGCCGATCAGCCGCTGGAACGGTTGCAGCGCACCGCCCTGGGCGGCCTGAAGGCTGCGGCCGAGCAGGGTCCGGGCCTCGCTTTCACGACCGTTGCCCAGGAGCAATTCGATCCATTGGTTCAAGGCCATGACCGAAAGCAACTGGCCGCCGCTGGCCTGGCCCTGGGCATCCAGCTGACGCAACTGCTGTTCAGCATCGGCCGGACGTTGCTGCACCCGCGCCAGCAGCGCCTGTTGCAACTCGATATGCAGCGGCAGTTGCGGGTGGAACTCCGGTGCCGCTGCCGCCTGCTCGCCACCGTAGGTCTGGCCCAGGCGCAGCAGCCAGGCCTCGGCAAGGTCGGTGCGGCCTTGAGCCAGCCAGAGTTCGCATTTGATCAGGGTAATCATCGCCAGGTAGAAAATCGGCGGCACGTCCCAGATATGCATCAGCCGCTCGGCCTCGGCAAGCTCGGCAAAGGCCTCGGCAAATCGCCCGTGGCGACCGTCCAGGCCGGCGATCACGCAGTGGCCGATCAGCACACTGATGTCGCGACAGGCCCGCGCCTCGCTCAATCCCGCCTGCAGGCGCTGGCGGCCGGCCTCGGGCTGCAAGCGCATCACCAACAGATAGCCTTCGTAGAGGGTCAGGCGCGCCCGCGCCGCGTACAGGCGCTGGGCCGACAAGCCTTGCAGGCGCAGAAGGCCCTGGCGCACTTCGTCGAGGGCGCGCAGCACTTCGCCCCGGGCATGCAGCACGCGCGCGCGGTCGTAGTGGGCGAGCGCTTCGAACAAGGGATTGTCGACCCGCTGGGCCAGCTCCAGCGCGTCGCGGTTCCAGCGCCGTGCCCGCCAGAAATCGGCCTCGACGATCGCCAGATTCGACAGCGTCGACAGGCACATCAGGCGCTGGCCGTAGCGCTTTTTCGGCAGACTCTGCAGCGCCTCGGTGCAATACGCCAGCGTGCGCTCGCGGTCACCACGCCCGCGGGCAATGATGCCGCTCAAGGCCAGCCACTGGGCCAGCATCGACTTCTGCGAGGTGGCCGTCGGTGCCGGCAGAAAGCGGCTCAGGTGGCTGGCCAGCGCTTCGGCGGCATCCAACTGGCAGGCCAGGCCAAGCGCCCAGCTGTACAGCACGATCAGGCGTGGCGTGCTGACAAGAAGACTGTCGGGCAAATCCATTTTCCAGCGCAGCAGCATGCCGACGTTCTGTTCGGCCAGCAGCTGCTCTTCGGAGAGGTTCTGCACCAGGTTGGCGGCCACATCCAGGTGCCCTGCGCGCAGGGCCTGCTCGACCGCTTCATCGAGCAGCCCCTGGCCGTTGAACCAGCGGCAGGCGCGCAAATGCAGGCTGGCGTTCGATGTGCCGCTGGAGCGGGTGCGCAGCAGATCAGAAAACAGGTGATGGTAGCGATACCACTGGCCCTGGGCATCGAGGGGCACCAGAAACACCTGGTGGGCCTGCAAATAGCGCAGGATATCAGCGCTGTCGTGGGCCTCGCGCATGGCATCGCACAACTCGGCGCTGAAGCGCTCCTGGCAGGCCGTATCGAAGAGGAAGGCTTGCACCTCAGGCGGCAGGCAGTCGATGACTTCTTCGAGCAAGTAGTCGCGAATCAGGCCTTCGCCGCCATGCATGGCCTGCGGCAACACGGCGTCGCCCCCGGCGGCCGCGAGCAGCCAGAAGCGCAACCCGGCCACCCAGCCTTCGCTGCGCTGAAGCAGGCTGTCGAGGGCCTGCCCGTGCAGGCTGGAGGAATGCTGGCCGAGCACGGCGATGGACTCGGCGTCGGTCAGCCGCAGGTCTTGCTCGTTCAGTTCCAGCAACAGACGTGACAGGCGCAGGCGCGCCAGATGCCAGTCCGGGCGCTGGCGGCTGGTGACCAGCAACACCAGCCCTGCGGGCAAATGGTTGAGAAAAAACTGCAGGCAACGGTCCAGCACGGGCCCTTGCGCCAGGTGGTAGTCGTCCAGCACCAGCAGTACCGGGCGGGCCTCAACCAGGTGTTCGGCCAATTCGTCGAGCAGGCTGTCGAGCCACTCTTCGAAGGCGAACGGCTGGTGCCGCTGGCGCATTTTCAGCAGGCCAATGGCTTGGCTGCCCAGTGAGGGAAAGTATTGCTGAAGGCCTTCGAGCAAGCGTTCGAGAAAACGCCCGGGGTCACTGTCGCGGCGGCTAAGGCCCAGCCACAAGCTGTTCCAGTGGTCGGGCAGATGCTGACAGAATTCGATGGCCAATGAGCTTTTGCCGAACCCGGCCGGTGCACTGACCAGCAGCAACCGCCCGTCCAACCCCGCGGCCAGTCGCTCGCACAACCGCACCCTGGGGACATGGCCCTGGGGCAGCGGAGGTCGAAAGAACCGTCCTTCCGGTGACGCTGTGGCGCGCCCGGTGAGGCCTTGCATACGGGACAGATCAGTCATATTCCGGCTCAGGTCGAAAGTGCTGTTGTCGGCAGTGCAGATGCCCGCAGATTAGCGGTTATATCGCGGGAGTTGAAGATTCTTTTACAACAAATGTCTATGACAAGATGTTTTGGGTTGGCATTGGGGCCGCTGCGCGGCCCATCGCGGCCGGGTCCGCTCCTACATAAACTCCGCGTTGTCCCGCACATTTATGGCAAACGGGGATTTTGTAGGAGCGGACCTGGCCGCGATGGGCTGCGAAGCAGCCCCAACAATCTCGAATATTCCTACATAAATAGGGCAGCAATCTTTCTGCTGATTTCCGCATTCCTCTAACGACTGGCAAGCCACCGGAAATATCCTACGAACCCTGTCGCCTGCCATGAACTTGTCCCCGGGAAGCTCCATCCCTAGGCTTTTCCGGTCGCTGAATGTTCAGCGATCGGGTGTGGAAACCCGGATGTAACCATTCTGGCATGTCGCTCAATGGCGGCTGCGCGCGGGAGGGCTTCGGCCCTGCCGGGTTTGGTGGTTACACCGGTTTTCCACCCCGCGCACAGCTGTCACCCAACGTTGTGGAAACGGCTGGGTGGCGCTCCCAAGAGGATAACCACCATGAAAAAAACAGTACCCGACCCACCCCTCACTTCAATCAAAACCGTTCTCACCCCCTTCGGTACCTGCGATGCCCCGCACGGTCCGCTGTTTGCCGTCCTCGGCGGTATCGGGATTCACGACGCGCTGGTGCATACCTCGCTGTACCTCAGATGTGTGCTGGCGACCTCGCAGGAAGCCGTACCCCACACCGGCGAAGCAGGTCGTGGGATGTTGTGGTCTGCGGTGCATTCGGCCGAGATGGCCAAGGCGCTGGTGGATGGCTTGCTGGATGGGCTGGAGGCTGAGCAGGACAAGGCTGGCGGTTGAATCGGTGGTGATATTTGGGGCCGCTGCGCGGCCCCAAAAATACAGCTATTACCGAACCCCTTCCTGGCGCAACGCCGCCGGGGTGAATTCGCTGGTATTGGCGGTAAAGCCAAAGTCATACGCCCTCTTCTCTTCGTTCTTCATGCCCAGTGCCAGGTAGCGGCCGGACTGCAGATCGTAGAGGGTTTCCAGGGTGTACCACGGCACTTGCACGTTGTAGTACTGCTGGGCATGGGCCTCGGCCACGCGCCACAGTTGGCCGCGGCCGTCGTAGTGGTCGATCACCGCCGCTTGCCAGGTGTCTTCGTCGATGTAGAAGTCACGCTTGGCGTAGATGTGGCGCTGGCCCGGCTTCAGGGTGGCAACGACGTGCCAGACCCGGCGCAGCTCGTAGCGGGTCAGGTCCTGGTTGATGTGGCCGGCCTTGAGGATGTCGGCGTACTTGAGTGACGGCGAGTCGAGCTTGTAGGCGTCGGAGCCGATGTACATCTCTTTCTTGCCTTCCAGCTTCCAGTCGTAGCGGTCCGGCGCGCCGTTGTACATGTCCAGGTTATCGGAAGTGCGCAGGCCGTCTGCGGCGGTGCCCGGGCCGTCGTAGGACACTTGCGGCGCGCGGCGAACGCGGCGCTGGCCAGCGTTATAGACCCATGCCGAACGCGGCTCTTTCACCTGGTCGAGTGTCTCGTGCACCAGCAGCACACCACCGGCCAGACGCGCCGGCGCGGTCACTTTCTGCTTGAAGTAGAAGAGGATGTTGCCCGGGTTGTTCGGGTCGTACTCCTTCATCTTGTCGCGGAACACGAACTGGTCCTGAAAATTCACCAGGCTGTAGGAACCGTTTGATTGTGGCGTGGCCTGCGTCACCAGGCGAGTCACGGTGCCGCCACGGTAGCGGGTGATGTGGTTCCAGATAACCTCAACTCCGTCCTGGGGGATCGGGAAAGGGATGGCAGACTTGAAGTTTTCCAGGCCGTTACCACCTGCCACCAGTTTGGTGGTGGTGGCGTTTTCCTTGATGGCGGCGAACACGTCATCCGGCACGGTGGAGCCGCGATGGGACGGGTACACCGGTATCTTGAAGGTTTCCGGGTAGCGCTTGAGCATCGCGATCTGCCCGGGCGCGAGCTTGTCCTTGTACTGGTCGAGGTTCTGCGCGGTGATGGTGAACAGCGGTTTCTCGTTGGCGTATGGGTCGGACAAAAAACCCTTGCCGTCCACGCTGCCGGCGGTTTTCGACAGCGGCGTCCAGGCCGGGATGGTGCCGGCGGCGTTACCGGCCTTTTCGGCGCCCATGGGCGTCAAGGTGGTGCCCAGCTTGGCCGCTTCAGTGGCCGAGACCGCCGCCATCACACTGGTCGCCAGCATCGACACCCCCAGTACACCGACCTGCAACAGCTGTTTGGTTGTGTTCATTTTCATGATTGCCCCGAATTCTCTGTACTTAGAAGTTCACGCCGAAGCTGAGCGAAACGAAGTCGCGGTCGTCCACGGTGGTGTACTTGCCATCGAAGAAGTTGGTGTAGGACAGACTGGTGGTGTAGGTGTTCTGGTATTCGGCATCGACCCCCAGGCTCACCGCCTTGCGGCCTTCCTCGAAGTTGCCGCCAGGGCCTGGCGAATAACCGTCGACGTCATGGGACCAGACCACGTTGGGCTTGAGGTTTACGCCGGCGAAGACGTCGTTGTAGTCCCAGATCGCCCGGGCGCGATAGCCCCAGGAGGTGGCGGTGGTGAAGCCTTCGTTGTTGCAGTTGCGGCTGCGGTTGTTGGTGGCCGCACCTGGGCCTGCACCGTTGATGGTGCTGGTATTGAGGATCGCCGAGCAGGTGTTGGCCGCGCCGGTGGCAGGCAGGGCACCGGGGCCATAGACCGGATCGCGGCCGTAACGCACGTCCGAAGTGCTTTCCAGCCCACCGACGTGGGTCACGCCGACCTCACCCACCAGGGTCAGGCGACTGGCGCCCATGACCTGATCGAAGAAGTGCGTCAGGGTGGTCTGGAACTGGGTGACTTCCTTGCGACGGTAACCGTGCAGATCCTGTCCCGCAGGGCCACTGAGCAAGGAGGCGTTGGTCAGGGCCGGTATTGGCCGTACACCGGCGAAGAGGATGTCGGTGGTGTTCAGCTGCACGGGCGCGTTGGGCCGGTAGCTGATCTCGCCGCTCCAGGCCGTGCCGGTAGGCAGGGTGGTCGAGAAGCTCAGGCCATACAGGCGAATGTCTTCGGGGTATTCGACAAAGTAGCTGGAGTTGCCCGCCACAATGATCGGGGCCAGCGCTTGCTGGGCGCCCTGTAGAGCCCCCAGGCTCTGGAAGGTCTGGGCCGACGCACTGGTGGCGCTGAAGATCGGCGCACGGCTGTGATAGTTCATGAAGTAAGCGCCGAACTCGGTGTCCAGCGGATCAAACAGGTAGCGAAATGCGACGCCGAACTGGCCGCTGTCCCGCGCATCACGATCACCGCTGCGACGCACCAGGACGCCTTCTTCGTTGATATTGACGTTTCGCGAGGCCAGGAAAGCCTGCGCGCCAGGCGATAAGGTGGAGCGTTTGTTCAGCACCCGCAGGTTGTTGTCACAGCCGTCGGCAATGATGTCCGGCTGGGAGAAAAAGGTCCCGCAGTTATCCACAACGGTCTGGTCCCACTCCAGCTGGTAGAAGGCTTCAGCCGAGAGGTTGTCGGTCAGGCTCTGGGACACATAGAACATATTGACCGGGATCAGGCCTTCCTTGACCTCGGCGCCAGGGCGACGGAAGGCCGACACGTCGATGGGGTTGATGGCGTTGATGCCATTGCCGATAAAGGTACTTTCACCCCAGCTCACCACCTGTTTGCCAAAGCGCACGGAACCGGGCTGATCGGCGATCGCATAGTTGTGGTAGATGAAGGCGTCGAGGATCTGCCCGCCGGATGACTGGGCGCCCTCCTTGCGGTTGCTGTCGCTGATGTCCTTGAACTCGCGGCTTTCGTCCTTGAGCTCGAAGTCGTACCAGTACTTGCCGCGCACGAACACGCCGGTATCGCCGTACTTGAGCTCCAGGTCGTGGATGCCCTTGAAGATTTTCGAGAAGGTTTCCCCGCGCTTGAAGTTCAGGTGACCGTCGTCCGAGGTTTGGGACAGGCCACTGCCACCGTTGTTGACGCCGATCAGGTTCTTGTTGGCTTTCTCGGTCGACCAACTGGCCCCCACGGAGAGCGACGAATCGATCTGGCCTTCGATCTCACCAATGTTGAAGCTGACGCCGAAGGCGGGACCTGCGAGCGTGGAAGCGAGGCTGACGGCCAGGGGCAGTCGTGCCCGGCGCCAAAAGGGTTTTGCAGTTGTCATCGACGCTACTCCATGTACTTTTTGTTATGGCAGGAGTCCTTTTAAAAACGCATCGATCGACCTTGTTCTGGACAGTTTTTTGGTCGGTCAAAGTGGCAATGTGCATTGGGTTGCACGTGGCCCCGTTCCTAAAAATCCTCTGAGCCGACTATAGCCAACGGGTTGTAGGGCTTGATCCCTCTAAAGTGTGATTTGCAGATTGCGCCGGTCTGGCACGCCTATTGTGGCGCGACATCGCAGGCTGGCACAGGCCAGGAATCGCTCAAAATCGCGGCTTGACAAGCCAAGCGCTTGCTTGGCTGAGGAAGCCGTGCCCGAGCGGGCACGGCGCAGGGTCGTTCAAAGGGTGGACAAAAAGGGGCTGTTGGCGGCCTGCCACTCACTGACATCCATGCGGATCCGCTTTTTATCCAGCTTGCCGACACTGGTCTTGGGAATTTCAGTAACAAGGGCGATCTGGCTGGGAATGGCCCACTTGTTGATCAACCCCATTTCGACAAAAGGCTTGAGGTGCTCCTTGAGCTCGCGGGCCTCGATTACCTGGCCTTCACGCGCCACCAGCAAGGCAAACGGGCGCTCACCCCACTGCGGGTCAGGGATGCCGACCACCGCCACTTCGCGCACGGCCGCATGGCGGCTGATCAAGTCTTCAAGCTCCAGCGACGAGACCCACTCGCCACCGGTCTTGATCACATCCTTGATACGGTCGCGGATGTCGATCACGCCCATGCTGCAGAGCGTTGCCACATCGCCGGTGTGCAGCCAGCCGCCCTTCCACAGTTCGGCGCCCTTCTCTGCTTCGCGCAAGTAACCCATGGTCAGCCATGGCGCGCGCAGCACCAGCTCACCCTGGGTCTCGCCATCGGCGGGGAGGAAATTACCATCGCAATCAACCACTGCCGCTTCCACCAGCGGCACCGGCACACCGGCCTTGATGCGGTAGGTGATGCGCTCGTCTTCGCTGCCAGCCAACAGCTCTTCGTTGATGTGGGCGCAGGACACCAGCGGGCAGGTTTCCGACATGCCATACGCCGCTGTCAGCTGAATCCCACGGGCCTTGGCCGCTTCGTACAGCGCGCGGTTGAGCGCGCTGCCGCCAATGATGATTTTCCAGCCGTTGAAATCGGCCGGGCCGGTCTTGGCGTTCAGCAGCATTTGCAGAATGGTCGGCACGCAATGGGAGAAGCTGACCTTTTCCTCGCGCCACAGCTTCACCAGCAACTCGGGGTCGTAGCGGCCCGGGTAGACCTGCTTGATGCCCATCATGGTCGCCACGTACGGGATGCCCCAGGCATGCACGTGGAACATCGGGGTGATCGGCATGTACACATCGTCGGTGCCGAACAGGCGGATGCTGTCGATGCCGCCGACCACCGAGGCCGCCGCCAGGGTGTGCAGCACCAGCTGGCGGTGGGTGAAGTACACGCCCTTGGGGTTGCCGGTAGTACCGGTGGTGTAGAAGGTGGTGGCGACCGAGTTCTCGTCGAAATCCGGGAAGTCGTAGTCTGGGCTGGCGGCGGCGAGCAGTTGCTCGTATTCGCCGACCAGGTTGGGCAAGTCGGCGGTTTTTTCATCGCCATCGGTCAGCAGCAGGGTTTTCTCGACGGTGGTCAGTTGCGGAGCGATGGCGCTATAGAGCCCGACAAAATCGCTGTTGACCAGCACGAAGCGGTCTTCGGCGTGGTTCATGGTGAACAGGATCTGCTCAGGCGACAGGCGCACGTTGATGGTATGCACCACCGCGCCGAGCATCGGGATGGCGAACATGCATTCCAGGTAGCGATGGCTGTCCCAGTCCATCACCGCCACGGTGTCGCCAGCCTTTACCCCGGCTTCGGTCAGCACGTTGGCCAACCGGGCGATCCGTTCGTTGAGCGTTGTGTAGCTGTAGCGCAGTTGGTCCCGGTAGACGATTTCGCGGGTTTTCTCATAGCGATTGCCAGACATCAGCAAGCGCTTGATCAATAGAGGGAACTCGTAGGCGCCTTCGGCCGGCGGAATAATGCGCGTCTGCAACATGGAAATCCCTCTTCAAAGTGCACAAGACTAGACAAGAGGTTTCTACTGTAGAGCGCAGCGACGGCGGGCAAATCAGCCAAAGGTATGATTTGCCCGCCGGGGCGTGTCGACGTTTGACGGGTCAATGCATCTCGGTCAGGGCAATCTTGATGCCCAGCGCCACCAGCACAGCGCCCATGGCCCGGTCGAACCAGTGGCCCATGCGGGCAAAGCCTGCGCGTACCCGTTGCTGGCTGAACAGCATCGCCACCAGGCAGAACCACACACCCGTTGCCACCGCCAGGTACACACCGTAGCCAGCCTGCACGGCCAGTGGCGTGTGCGGGTTGATGACCACCGTGAACAGCGACAGGAAGAACAGCGTCGCCTTGGGGTTCAGGCCGTTGGTCATGAAGCCTGCGACGAAGGCGGCACGTGGGGTGCGCTCGGTCTTGTCGACTTCAAGGGATTCGCTGCCAGCCGCTGCCGGGCCGGCGCGCAGGGCCTTGATGCCGATGTACACCAGGTACGCTGCCGCCAGCCATTTGAGGGCGTTGAACAGCACGATCGACTGGGACACGATCAAGCCGATCCCCAGCAGCGAGTAACCCACATGCAGGAAGATCGCACTGCCCACACCAAAGGCCGTCCAGGTACCCGCGCGGCGCCCGTGGGTCACGCTTTCGCGCACCACCACGGCGAAGTCAGGGCCTGGGCTGGCCACGGCGAGCAGGTGAATCAGGGCAACGGTCAAGAATTCCGTCCAGTACATCAGGCACTCCCAAGTAACAAACTATTTCCAGAACATAACAGTACGCCGTTTGAGTCACTGGGCGACAGGTACAGTTACCGAGGATTTTCCCGAGCGTCGCCGCTCCCCTCCAGCAAACACTCGCGCTAGGATAAACACCCCGCCCGCCCCTCAGCGCACATGGAGTTTGACCGATGAGCACCCACCACGCCGTTTTTCTCGATCACAGTTCGCTGGACCTGGGCGACCTGGACTTTTCCGGCTTGAAAGCGTGCTTCGACAGCCTTGAGCTGTACCCCAGCACTTCGCCGCACCAGCTTCGCGAGCACCTGAAAGGAGCCACGGTGGCGATCAGCAACAAGGTGGTACTGGATGCCGATACCCTGGCCGCCTGCCCTGACCTGAAACTGGTTCTGGTCGCGGCAACCGGCACCAATAACGTTGACCTGGAGGCCGCCCGCGCCCAAGGGATCTGCGTCAGCAACTGCCAGGGCTACGGCACCCCATCGGTGGCCCAGCACACCCTGGCTCTGTTGCTGGCACTGGCGACCCGCTTGCCCGATTACCAACAGGCGGTGGCCGCCGGTCGCTGGCAGCAGGCCAAGCAATTCTGCCTGCTGGATTTCCCGATTGTCGAACTGGAAGGCAAAACCCTCGGCCTGCTCGGCCATGGCGAACTGGGCGGGGCCGTCGAAAGGCTGGCCGAAGCCTTCGGCATGCGCGTGCTGCTCGGGCAATTGCCGGGCCGACCGTCGCGCGCGGACCGTTTGCCACTGGATGAACTGCTGCCGCAGGTCGACGCCCTGACCCTGCACTGCCCGCTCAACGACGCCACGCGCAACATGATCGGCGCCGATGAACTGGCGCTGCTCAAACCGGGGGCTTATATCGTCAACACCGCGCGCGGCGGCCTGATCAACGAGCAGGCGCTGGCCGATGCCCTGCGTAACGGTCACCTGGGCGGCGCCGCGACCGATGTACTGAGCGTCGAGCCGCCGGTGGACGGCAACCCGCTGCTGGCCGCCGATATTCCACGCTTGATCGTCACCCCGCACAGCGCCTGGGGCAGCCGCGAGGCACGCCAGCGCATCGTCGACCAGCTGATGGAAAACGCTCAGGCGTTTTTTGCCGGTAGCCCACGCCGAGTGGTCAGCTGACGCCCACGGGTCTGGTAGACTTCGCCCTTTTTTCAGGAGCCCGCCATGGACCCGCGCAGTGAAGTGTTGCTTCGTCAGGCCGACTTGTTCCAGGGTCGGCTGATGCTGGCCGGCCTGCCCGCCGATGACCTGTTGGGCAAACTGCCGCACGCTCAAGGCTGGTGCTGGCACGCCGGCGATCAGGCAGCCCTTGAGGCGCGCTTCGCCGGGCGAAGCCACTTTGGCGTGCAGGTGCCACAACAGCCGTTCGATGGCGCCGTGCTGTTCTTGCCCAAATCCCGGGACCTGGCCAGCTACCTGCTCAATGCCCTCGCCTCGCAGCTGCAAGGCCGCGAGCTGTTTCTGGTCGGGGAAAAGCGCGCTGGCATCGAGGGCGCAGCCAAACAGCTGCATGCCTTTGGCAAGCCACGCAAGCTCGACAGTGCCCGCCACTGCCAGCTCTGGCAGGTCACTGTTGAAAACGCACCCGCTGCGGTGGCGCTGGAAAGCCTGGCCCAGCGCTACGAACTGGCACTAAACGACGGCCCGCTGACGGTTGTCAGCCTGCCGGGGGTGTTCAGCCATGGTCGGCTTGATCGCGGCACGGCGTTGTTGCTGGAACATCTGCAGCAGCTGCCGAAGGGACACCTGCTGGATTTCGGTTGCGGGGCCGGTGTGCTCGGGGCAGCCGTCAAGCGTCAGTACCCGGCCAGCCAACTGACCTTGCTCGACGTGGACGCTTTCGCGGTCGCCAGCAGCCGCCTGACGCTGGCCGCCAACGGTCTGGAAGGTGAGGTCATTTGCGGCGATGGCATTGATGCGGCGCCACGGTATCTGGATGCGATTCTCAGTAACCCGCCGTTCCATACCGGGGTGCATACCGATTACCGCGCCTCGGAAACCATGCTGCAAAAATCGGCAGAACATCTGAAAAAAGGCGGCGAACTTCGGCTGGTAGCCAACAGCTTCCTGCGCTATCAGCCATTGATCGAAGCGACCATGGGCAACTGTGAACTGCGCGCCGAAGGCCAGGGTTTTCGGATCTACCGCGCCACCCGCGGCTGAAAACTTCGCTTGCCGAATCGGTTTTGGCTAGGCAGAATCCGCTCCGTCCTAGGGGAGTAGTCTCCCACGAGCCCTCGGCTCGTCCGGCCCGCGTCAACATACTTGGTCCACAGACCATGGCGCGTGCGACCCAGGTCCGCTCAGACGGGCCTACGGGTTTGACAAGACCTATGACACGCACACCTTACCCGGGGCGGGAAGGCTGTACGTGTCATAGCCGTGTCGACCCGCCCCCGTAGGAACCCTGATGCTCGAATCCCTTCTCGTACCCACCGCGATCGTGGCCTTGGCCGAAATTGGCGACAAGACCCAATTGCTCGCGCTGATCCTTGCTGCACGCTTTCGAAAACCCTGGCCGATCATTGCCGGCATCATTGCCGCTACTCTGGCCAACCATGCCGCTGCCGGCGTCGTGGGTGCCTGGGTCGGAAGTTTCTTCTCCGAAGCCACCTTGCATTGGATCCTCGCCGCCAGCTTCACCGCCACCGCGCTCTGGACCCTGATCCCGGACAAAATGGACGATGACGAAGCCAGCAGCGCCCGCAAGTTCGGCCCGTTCCTGACCACCCTGATTGCGTTTTTCATCGCTGAAATCGGCGACAAGACCCAAGTCGCCACCGTGATGCTGGCGGCGCAGTACCCGTATCTGATCATGGTAATTATCGGCACCACCCTGGGCATGCTGATTGCCAACGTGCCGGTGGTATTGGCCGGTAATTTCGCGGCCGAGAAGCTGCCGTTGACGCTGATTCGCCGGTTGGCGGCCTGTGCGTTCTTCGTGCTGGCGGTGGTGGCGGTGTATTCGGCGATGAAGGTGAGTGGCTGGGTGTAGGAGCACAGCTTGCTGGCGATGGCCACGACGCGGTCTTACCTAAGATCGCGTCGCTTTCATCGCGGGTCTAGCCCCAATGCCAGTCAGTTAAGGAATGGAGCGCCGAAAACCTAGATGTGGGAGCGGATTTATCCGCGAATCCAGGCGCCGCGCAATGCCTGAAAAACCGCGGTGTCTGAATTCGCGGATAAATCCGCTCCCACATGGATCTCGCCTTAACCGGCATTGGGTTCAGCCCGGCTCCTACTTGGCTTGCTCGTAAAGCGGCATCACCTTCGGAATCGCCGCTTGCAGCGATGCCGTCCGGCTACTGGAAGCCGGGTGAGTGCTCATGAATTCAGGCTGGGAGCCGCCCGAAACTTGCGCCATCTTTTCCCACAAGGTGATCGCGGCATTCGGGTTGTAGCCGGCACGGGCGGCCAATTCCAGGCCGATCAAGTCGGCTTCGTTTTCGTTGCTGCGGCTGTTGGGCAAGGTCAGGCTGTACTGAACCACGGTGTCGGCCAGTGCCAGGCTGTCCTGGCCCAGGCCGAGCAAGGCGCCGGCACCTGTCTTGGCCATTTGCACGCCATACGCCTTGGACATGGCTTCACGGCCGTGTTCACGCAGGGCGTGGGCGATTTCATGGCCCATGACCGCGGCGATTTCATCGTCGGTGAGCTTGAGCTTGTCGATCAGGCCGTTGTAGAAAATGATCTTGCCACCCGGGCCGCAGTTGGCGTTGAGCTCATCACTCTTGATCAGATTGACTTCCCACTGCCACTGCGCCGCATCCGGGCGGAATTTCGGCGTCTGGGCGATCAGCCGGTTGGCAATCGCCTGCACCCGCTTGGCATTGGCGCTGGTTTTATCCAGCACGCCCTTGTTGCTCGCCTCCCCCACCGCCTGCTGGTAGGACTGCGCATACATCTGGTTCACCTGGTCGGTGGACAGCATGCTGAACATGTATTGCTGGCGCTCGACACCCACCGCGCCGCCGCTGGTGGTGTTCACCGGTTGGCAACCAGCGAGCAGCACACTGGCGCTCAGCGCGCCGATTACAAAAGACTTACGCATGACATCACTCCCTGGAATCCTGGCGCGTATGCTAGGCCCACGTCGGCCTGCGCGCTACCGCGATAAGACAGTGTCCCGGGCAGGAAGTGCCGTCAGGCCGGGGTCAGACATTCCGGGGCATTGAGTTTCGGATCATTGACCAGATTGGCCAGCACCCGTTCGCGCAAGCTGGCTTGCGGGGCCGCCAATAGTGTCTGCAAAACCGGCAGCGGCGTATCCGCCGCCAGCCACGCGGCCTGGCCCGCCGCATCGAGAATCAATGGCCGGCGTTGCTCCATGGCCGCTTGGGTGACCACCGCCACGCTCAGCCAGACCTGCTCCTGCACCGGGTAGGCTTCCCAGATCGCCGCAAAAAACAGTGACGAACCCTCCCCGGGCGTCAACCAGTAAGGGCGCTTGCGCACCGAGCCGCGCCACTCGTAAAAGCCGTTGGCCGGCAGCAGGCAACGGCGCAGCCTGAAGGGTTCGCGGAACATGGGCTGCTCGGCCAGCGTTTCGGCGCGGGCGTGGGCAGGGGTGCGGGACAGGTCGGTCAGCCATGGCGGGGTCAGGCCCCAGCGGGCTCGCGCCAGATTCAGGCCGTTTTCATCCTGGCGCTGAATCAGCACCGAATCACCGGGGGAAATATTCCACTGCGCCCGCTGGTCGGCCGGAAAACCGGGCAACGCCGCAAAGGCCGGGGACCAACGGAACAGCGCATAACGTCCACACATCAGGCAAGAAACTCTCTTTCAACAAACCAGCGTACCGGGAAAACTGTCCGGCTCGTCGCCCGGCAGTGGCAAGGCAGCATTGTACTCGGCGATCAGCTGGCGTGCGTATTGCGCCTGGTCATTCTCGACATTCAATGACAGCAAGCCCAACGGCGGCAGCTCACCCACTCCACCGACCAGATCACGGCCGGCCAGGTGCGCCTCCACGCCCTCACTGGCCAGCATGCACAGCAGCAGTTCGCCTTCCAGCAGGTCTTCCGGCTCGTAGATCCGCTGCATCATTCATTCTCGCTTTTGACTTCGAGCATCCATTCGTCACCGTGAACCTGCAAAATGAAGGTGATCGGCCGACAACAGACCGCGCAGTCTTCAATATAGGTTTGATCGCCCCCGGACAGGTCGAGCGTGGTCTCCACCTCTTCGCCACAATAGGGACATTCATAGTGTGTAGTTTCCAGCATCTGGGGCCTGCGCAGTGAGTTGTGCGTATAATCGCCGGTCTATTTGAAGGCCCGTTCCGTGTCTGAGGGTCATTTTTCAGACCGAAGCCTTACCTATTACCCTAGCCGTTTCCAACAAGAGAGCATGATGGGCGAATTCGATGCCATCCGACCGTACAACGACGCCGAGGTCCCTGCCGTGCTGGCGCGGCTGCTCAGCGATCAGGCATTTCTGGATATCCTCACCCACTTTCGCTTCCCGCGCATGGCCACAACCTTCGGCTGGGCGCTGCGCCCACTGATAGCCAAGCGCCTGCGCAAAGAGTTCGCCCAAGTCAATTGTGTGGCGACCTTGCAAGATAAAGTCGAGTTCTACGTCGATCATACGATTGAACGAGCCACTGACGGTGTGACCTACACGGGCGTGGAGCAGTTCAAATCCGGCAGCGCCTACCTGTTTCTGGCCAACCACCGCGACATCGTGATGGACCCGGCCTTCGTCAACTACGCGGTGTACCACGCGGGCCTGCCGACGCCGCGCATTGCCATTGGCGACAACCTGCTGCAAAAGCCGTTTGTCAGCGACCTGATGCGCCTGAACAAAAGCTTTATCGTGCACCGCTCGATCAGCGGGCGCCGCGAGAAGCTGGCGGCCTATCAATTGCTTTCGGCGTACATCAACCACTCGATTCGCACTGACTGCCAATCGATCTGGATTGCCCAGGCCGAAGGCCGCGCCAAGGACGGTGATGACCGCACCGATTCGGCGATCCTGAAAATGTTCCACATGAGCCGCAAGGACGAGCCGTTCGGTGAAGTGATCCAGTCGCTGAACCTGACGCCGGTGTCGATCAGCTATGAATACGACCCGTGCGACCAGGCCAAGGCCCGCGAGCTGTACATCCGTGCCACCACCGGTAGCTATACCAAAGCGCCGGGCGAAGACGACGTGAGCATCGCCCAGGGCATCACCGGCTACAAGGGCCGGGTGCACGTGAACTTCGCCGCGCCGATCACCCAGTCGTTCGACGACACCAAGCAGCTGGCCGCACAAGTGGACCGCGAGATTCTGGGCGGCTATCGCCTGTTTCCGGTGCATTACCTGGCGTATGCGCAATGGGCCGATGCGGACCCTGCGCTGGGCGTGCCCAAGGCGGAAGCGGTGTTCGCCAAGGATGAGCTGGAGAAGGCCAAGGCTGAATGGCAACGGCGTTTGGACGCATGCCCGGCCGAGCATCGGCCGTACCTGGTGCTGCAGTATGCGATGCCGGTGCGTAATCAGTATCGGGTGAAGGCGGGGTTGTCGCTTTAAGCTTCAGATCGCTGGGCGGCCCTGCGGGCCGCATCGCGGCCAGGTCCGCTCCTACATGAGAACGCGGTCTCATGTAGGAGCGGCGGTCCGGCGTTCCGGCCTGGCCGCGAGCTTTTGAGATTTAGAGGCGGGTGCTGATCCAGGACACCAGCAGTGCCATCCCCAGGCACGCAAACCCGAAACGGTAGAAAAACCGGTTCATGCGCACGGTCGGCGCATCGAGCAGCGCCACCGCTGACTCCCCCTGCCCCGCCAGATTGGCCTGTGCCCGCAGTTCGCGGCAGCGCGTGGCATGCAGCAGCCAGCCGCCCGGGCAGGCAAACAGCAGCGCCAGAATGTTCACCAGCTTGGCTGGATGGGCGTTGAACAGGGTCCACAACACTTGCAGCGACATCGAAAAACCTCGGCATAAATCCTGAAACGTATCGAGCGGCGCCGATTCTACGCAATGCGCTCGCAAAAGCCTGCAGCCATACGACCAATGACGAACCGGCCAGCGATTAATTCAGGCCGTCATACGCTCGTCATCCAGACAAGCGAAGGTATTGCACCCCGACCCGACAGGAGCCTTGTCATGCTGCATGCACAGAACCAGGATCGCCTTTACCTGATCACCCCGAGCGACGAACAGGAAGACCTGATCAACGGCTTGTCGATCAACGTTCAGGACCGACAGTGGCTGGTGTACTGCGCCCTGGGCGGCCTTCAGCATTTCGATTTGCCCGAAGTCGACCTGCATACGGGTATCAGCATGCTCGACTTCTACAGCGAAGCGGCCTGAACGAATCCATGAAAAAAGCCCGATGCCGTTGGGCGGCATCGGGCTTTTCATGTCAGCGCGAGCTGATTACTGGCCGAGCACCTGACCAATGGTCTGGTCCTTGAACAGGCGAGTCAGCGCATCGCTGAGGACATCGCCGACCAGCTTGGTGTTGGTCTCCTGGTTCGGCGCCATGCCGAAGCGCTGGTCCAGGGACGCGCCGTAGCGACCGCTGTAACGACGACCGCCGTTGTTCACATCGGCACGGAAGGTGGCGCTGATGGTCGCCTCGGTCACATACAGGCCTTGCTTGGGCGATTGATACTTCAAGTCTGCCAGGGTAACGGTCAACTGAGGGGCGTTGTAGGCGTTCGGCGTCGGGGTGAAGCCCAGCAGCCGCACGGCGGCCTCGGCCTGGGCCTGCAGCTTGGGCAGCACGTCTTTGCTGCTGACCGTAATGGCGCTGGTTTCCGGGTACAGGCCACCGCGAGTGCCCAAGGCTTGCGAGGTGCGGCCATCGACCACGCGGACCACAACCGGCTGACCATGACCGACCGGCGCCAGTTGGGCCGTCAGTTTCGGTTGCGGGCTAAGTTGTTGCGGGCTGTGGGCACAACCGACCAGGGTCAGACTGGTCACAGCGATCAAACCGAACAACAGGCGTTGCAACATGCTCATCTCTCCGGGAATAGGCATTGACAGGGGCGCAGTATAACGGGCCAGAGCCCTGCCTCACCAGCTATGGACCGCGCCGCGTGGTAACCGTGCGTTAGGCCGCTGTCATTTTCATCTCATCGGCGTCGGGTAATCTTGCAGGCAATCGAAGAAGGAAGGCCCGCCATGCGCTTGGGCCGGGTCGAAATCGAAGAGATTCGCCCGCACTGGCTCAACCCGTTTCTACCCGCCAACGCCCGCGTCCAGAGCCTTGCGCCACGCTCCCGCCTGTCGCGTGCCTTGGCCGCTTGATACGCCAGGCGATAAAAGTCCATTAATTAAGATCAATTCCGCGCGTTTCATCGCTATAATCTCCCCCCGATTATAAGGACGTCTCCTGATCGGGCCTCGCACCACCGCTCATGCCCCGCATAAGCACTTCCGAACCGCCCACAGAGAGCCGCCCACACAGGCGATGTGACGCTGGCGTGCCCGCTGTTTTTCAGCGCTCCCCACTCGCACTGACCTGCCGGATCTGCGCACGCGCAGCTCCATTTTTGAGGTTCACGTATCCAAAAGAGCGTGAAAAAACGGTTATTCACTACTTCACAAGAGTGTGGCGAGCAAATGAACAGTTTGGCATGTGTAAATGCTTTTTCGGCGTCCCGATCAGCCCTTATGCGCTGCATGGATTCCTCACTCACCCTGGGAGTCTGATGCCTGTCCACTACGCAAAACGGATGCCTCGACCATAAGTCGAATTGCCGCACCGGTCGCAAAATGCGTTCATAGGGAACGCAAAGCCCGGTTGGTGGCGTCCGCTGACGTTGCAGAACATTGCGAAGAATCGGACATGGCGATCCTGGCCATGGGTGGTCCGCGGGCGAGCGTTAGCCTGACCTGTGGGATACCCGGCAATCGTTGCAGGCCTGTGGATCCTATGCTGTCAATTTGGTGCTGAAAGATTTTGGAGACGCGTTAATGGCGCAGAACGAAACAGTCGACGTGGTATTGGTTGGGGCCGGCATCATGAGTGCCACCCTCGCAGTACTGCTCAAAGAGCTCGACCCGGCGATCAAGCTGGAAGTCATCGAGCTGATGGACTCGGGTGCCGCGGAGAGTTCCAACCCCTGGAACAACGCCGGGACCGGACACGCCGGGCTGTGTGAGTTGAACTACACGCCTCAGGCTGCCGATGGTTCCATCGACATCAAGAAGGCCGTGCACATCAATGCCCAGTTCGAAGTGTCCAAGCAGCTCTGGGCCTATCTGGCCAAGAAGGACACCTTCGGGTCGTGCCGCTCGTTCATCAATCCGGTCCCGCACCTGTCCTATGTCGAGGGCGACAAGGGCATCGCGTTCCTGAAGAAGCGCTTTGAGCTGCTCAAGCAGCACCATGCGTTCGCTGACATGGAATACACCGAAGACAAGGCCAGGATGGCCGAGTGGATGCCGCTGATGATGCCGGGCCGCCCAGCCGACCAGCGCATTGCCGCCACCCGCGTGATGAACGGCACCGACGTCAACTTTGGCGCCCTGACCAACAAGCTGCTCAAGCACCTCGCCAGCGCGCCGGATGCGCAGGTCAAGTACTGCAAGCGCGTCACCGGCCTGACCCGCAAGGGCGATGGCTGGACGGTCAGCATCAAGGACGTCAACACCGGCAACAGCCGTGACGTCGATGCCCGCTTCGTGTTCCTCGGAGCCGGTGGCGCGGCCCTGCCGCTGCTGCAACTGTCAGGCATCGAGGAAGGCAAGGGCTTTGGTGGCTTCCCGGTCAGCGGCCAGTGGCTGCGCTGCGACAACCCGGAAGTGGTCAAGAAGCACCAGGCCAAGGTCTACAGCCAGGCCGCCGTCGGCTCGCCGCCCATGTCGGTGCCGCACCTGGACACCCGCGTGGTCGATGGCAAGACGTCCCTGCTGTTCGGGCCGTATGCCGGCTTCACCACCAAGTTCCTCAAGCACGGCTCGTTCCTTGACCTGCCGCTGTCCGTTCGCGCCAGCAACATCGGCCCGATGCTGGCCGTGGCCCGCGACAACATGGACCTGACCCGCTACCTGATGAGCGAAGTGCGCCAGTCCATGGAACAGCGCCTGGACTCCCTGCGTCGCTTCTACCCAGAGGCCAAGGCAGAAGACTGGCGCCTGGAAGTGGCCGGCCAACGCGTGCAGATCATCAAGAAAGACCCGAAAAAAGGCGGCGTCTTGCAGTTCGGTACCGAACTGGTGGCCGCCCAGGATGGGTCGCTTGCCGCACTGCTGGGCGCATCCCCTGGTGCATCGGTTACGGTCTCTATCATGCTGGAACTGATCGAGCGCTGCTTCCCCGAACAAACCCGCAGCACTTGGGCAGCCAAGCTCAAGGAAATCTTCCCGGCCCGTGAAAAGGCGCTGGAAGCCGATGCGGCGCTGTACCGGAAGGTCACCACCCACAGCGACGAAATGCTGGAGCTGGTCGAGAAGAACAGCGCGACCGAGCACTACGCGTAAGGTTCGCGCCCATAAAAAAACGCCCTTCGGGGCGTTTTTTATGGCTCGAAATCAATCAGCCACGGGCTTTTTCAATGATTTCGATGTACTCCGGCGCATTGCGCTGGTCTTTGATGATGGCGACGAAGTCATTGCCGTGCTCATCCTTGCCATTCAGGTCGTAACCGGCCTCCAGGAAGAAACCGACAAAGCGCTCGAAATCGTCGATGCGCAGGCCACGGTAGGCCTTGATCAGTTTGTGCAGCGACGGCGAAGTGGCCTCGACCGGTTCGAACTCGAGGAACAACTTGATCTGCGCATCGCCGATCTCATCACCAATCACCTGCTTCTTGTCTTTACGCATTGCCGACTCCAACTGAACGATCGCGGACATTTTCACGGGCCGGCAGTTTACCCCCCGGCAGGCACAAGGCTCAACGCGCGCGTACGGCTCCGGTGTGCAAATCGGCCCAGACGTGGCCGTTGGCGTAACTGAGGAACTGCACGTACACCGTGTCGTTGCGCAACAAGTCGAGAATCACCCGGTACTGGCTCAACGGGTAGTTGAGGGTCAGGACTCGGGTTTTGTCATCGAAGAGGGGTTTTTTCAGGCTTTTGCTTTCGGCGTCGAAACTGATCAACACCTGGCTGACGGTGGCGCCTTTGTTCAAGGGCTTGCCTTTCATGCGCAGCAATAAGGGCGAAGTCACCGGAATCGGTTGTTGGTTGGACTGGCGCTGGTTACCGACCACCACACTGTAATCGGTGATCTGCAACAGTTGCTGCTGTTCAGGGTTGCCCTCGCGCAAGCTCTGGTCGTCCGGCGGCAGGAACTGGCTGTGCATGGGCGCTGCCGGGGCGAGCGTGGCGGTCAGTGACAGGGCGAGCGATAACGACAACAGGGTGAACAGGCGCATGGCAGGCTCCGTGAAAGCGGCTCAGCACTCTAGCACGGCCCTGCCATCGGTGAAGCGGACAACATCAGTCGAAGTGAGCGCGCATCCAGGCCTGATACTCGGCCACGCCAGGCTCGCCTTCACGCGGCGCCCAACTGGCCATTTCGCCCTCGCCCACCGGGCGATAGGGGCCAGCCTTGCACTCGAACATCATCGAGTCGGCCTCCAGAACCACCAGGCCATGGAAAGTGCCGGGAGGCAAATCCACGCCCAGGCAATCGCCACCCGCCTTGAGTACGCGCTTGGCCACCACTTCACCGGTTTCAGTGAAGATCAACAGGCCCAGCGTACCCCGCAGTACGATCAAGGTTTCCGCCTTGTCGGCGTTCAGATGCCGGTGCGGCGGAATATAAGTGCCGGGCTGCAGCCCGACCGCCATGCGGTGGCAGGGCTCTTCCATCTGGTGGAAGTTATGGTGCTGACGTCCGCGCGGACTGGCCGCGGCCTTTTCAGCCAGTTCGGCAAACAGCGACTGATCGAGAAAACCGGGCTGGCTCATGGTTAGAGACCCTTGACTGCGTAGATGCCATTGGCGTTGCGCCAGTAGCCTTTGTAGTCCATGCCGTAACCGAAAATGTAGCGGTCGACGCACGGCAGGCCGACGTAGTTGGCCTTGAGGTCAGGGCGCGCCTTGCGGTCGTGATCCTTGTCGATCAACACAGCGGTATGTACCGCGCGGGCGCCGGCGTGCTTGCAGAAATCGATGATGGCGCCCAGGGTGTGACCCTCGTCGAGGATGTCGTCGATGATCAGCACGTCGCGGTCAATGAAGGAAACTTCCGGCTTGGCTTTCCAGAACAGCTCGCCGCCACTGGTTTCGTTGCGATAACGGGTAGCGTGCAGGTAGGAAGCTTCCAGCGGGAACTGCAGGTGCGTGAGCAGCTTGCCGGCGAAAATCAGGCCGCCGTTCATCACACAGAACACCACCGGGTTGCTTTCGGCCAGTTCAGCACTGATCTGGGCGCCAACACGGGCGATAGCCGCTTCGACTTTGGCTTCGGCGTACAGGCAGTCGGCCTCTCGCATGACTTGACGGATGTGCTCGAGATCAGCGGACATGTCGCTCTCCAGGGGTGCTGTGGAAGAAAAGCGGGCAAAGGTACGCATCCGTTCGGATCAGATCAAGCGTTTCTGGACTAACGTCCATGATGCCCACAGGACACACATGGCTGAATAGATTAATCTAGCGCCGTTTTTTTGCCCGCCTTCCGGAGCCTTTTCCTATGCCCACCCTCGAGATCCGCCACCCGCTGATCCGCCACAAGCTCGGCCTGATGCGCCGCGCCGACATCAGCACCAAGAATTTTCGCGAGCTCGCCCAGGAAGTCGGAGCGCTGCTGACGTATGAAGCGACCAAGGACCTGCCACTGGAAAGCTACGACATCGATGGCTGGTGCGGCACGGTCCAGGTCGAGAAAATCGCCGGCAAGAAAATCACCGTGGTGCCGATCCTGCGCGCCGGCATCGGCATGCTCGAAGGCGTGCTGAGCCTGATCCCGGGTGCCAAGGTCAGCGCCGTCGGTGTTGCCCGCAACGAAGAAACACTGGAAGCGCACACCTACCTTGAAAAGCTGGTGCCGGAAATCAACGAGCGCCTGGCAATGATCATTGACCCGATGCTGGCCACCGGCGGCTCCATGGTTGCGACCATCGACCTGCTGAAAAAAGCCGGCTGCAAGGATATCCGTGCAATGGTCCTGGTCGCCGCGCCCGAAGGCATCGCCGCGGTCGAAAAAGCCCACCCCGATGTGCGCATCTACACCGCGTCCATCGACGAGCGCCTCAATGATCATGGTTACATCATCCCGGGCCTGGGTGATGCCGGTGACAGGATCTTCGGCACCAAGCAGAAGGACGCCTGACAATGCAGGACGAGTTCAAGGACCCGCTCTGGCGACAGGTCATTTCCGGCGCGCAGATGCTCTTTGTCGCCTTCGGCGCACTGGTACTGATGCCGCTGATTACCGGTCTGGACCCGAACGTCGCGCTGTTTACCGCAGGTTTAGGGACTCTGCTGTTTCAACTGGTCACGGGCCGTCAGGTGCCGGTGTTCCTGGCGTCGAGCTTTGCCTTTATTACCCCGATCATTCTGGCCAAGGGCCAATTCGGCCTGGCCGCGACCATGGGCGGGGTGATGGCGGCAGGTTTCGTTTATACCTTTATGGGCCTGGCGGTGAAAATCAAGGGCACCGGCTTTATCGACCGCATGCTGCCACCGGTGGTGATCGGCCCGGTGATTATTTCCATTGGCCTGGCAATGGCGCCGATTGCCGCGAACATGGCCATGGGCAAGGCCGGTGACGGCACCGAGCTGATCCCGTACCGCACCGCCATGATGATTTCCATGCCGGCGCTGCTGACCACCTTGATCGTGGCGGTGTTCGGCAAAGGCATCTTCCGTCTGGTGCCGATCATTTCGGGCGTGCTGGTCGGGTTTGGCATGTCGTTTTATTTCGGCGTGGTGGACACGGCAAAAATCGCCGCCGCCAGCTGGATCGCCCTGCCCCACTTCACTGCACCTGAATTCAACTGGCAGGCGATTCTGTTCATCGTCCCGGTTGCCCTGGCGCCGGCGATTGAACACATCGGTGGCGTGATTGCGGTCGGCAGCGTGACTGGCCGTGACTACCTGAAGAAGCCGGGCCTGCACCGCACGCTGTTGGGTGACGGTATTGCCACCACCGCCGCCGGCCTGTTCGGCGGGCCACCCAACACCACCTACGCGGAGGTGACGGGCGCGGTGATGCTGACCAAGAACTACAACCCGAAAATCATGACCTGGGCGGCGATCTTTGCCATCAGCCTGGCGTTTATCGGCAAGTTCGGTGCGCTGCTGCAAAGCATCCCGGTGCCGGTGATGGGCGGGATTCTCTGCCTGCTGTTTGGCTCGATTGCCGCAGTGGGCATGAACACCATGATCCGCCACAAGATTGACCTGGGCGAAGCACGCAATCTGGTGATCGTGTCGGTAACGCTGGTGTTTGGTATCGGCGGGGTATTGGTCGGCACAGGCACCGGGCCGGATGATTTCGGGCTCAAGGGCATTGCCCTGTGCGCGATCGTGGCGATTGCATTGAACCTGCTGCTGCCGGGGAATGACAGCTGGAAGAAAGAGCCAGAACTCTGATTTCAGCTTCCGGGCCTGGGGAATCTTGTGGGAGCGGATTTATCCGCGAATAGCCTCGCCCGGTGTGTCAGGCGAACCGCGGTGAAGCTATTCGCGGATAAATCCGCTCCCACAGAGGGTATGCCTCAGTAATGGGAATTGCCCTTGAGCATAGAATTTCCCACAAAAGCCATGCCAGTAGAACTTTTTAGCACTAGATCATCAACGGCGCGCGTTCACACAATCCCTTCAACGCCTGCACCCAATCGGGGTGATCATTCAGGCAAGGCACCAGCACCAACTCCTCCCCGCCCGCTTCACAAAACTGCTCACGACCACGGTCGCCGATTTCTTCCAGCGTCTCGATGCAGTCGGCGACAAACGCCGGGCACATGACCATCAGCTTTTTCACCCCATCGGCTGCCAGTTCTTCCAGGCGCGCTTCGGTGTAGGGCTCGATCCACTTCGCCCGCCCCAGTCGCGACTGAAACGACACCGACCACTTGCTCTGCGGTATACCCATGCGCCTGGCAAACAGTTCGGCAGTGCGCAGGCACTGGCCGCGATAACACACCGCCCGCATGGCTTGGCTTGCGCCCTTGCAGCAGTTGTCAGCCTGAAAATCATGGTCACCGGTGGGGTCGAGCTTCTTCAGGTGCCGCTCCGGCAAACCGTGAAAACTCAACAACAAATGATCGAACGGCTGCTCAAGCCAGGGCTTGGCGCTGGCGACCAGGGCGTCGATATAGTCCGGGTCTTCATAGAACGGCGGCAGCAGCGACAGTTGTAGCGCCAGCTTGTGCTCGCGAATCACCCGCTTTGCTTCTTCCACCACGGTGGTTACGGTGCTGTCGGCAAACTGAGGGTACAGCGGCGCAAGGGTGACTTGCGTGATGCCCTGGGCGGCCAGCCGGGTCAGGACAGTTTCCACCGACGGCTCGCCGTAGCGCATGGCCATTTCCACCGGCCCGTGCGTCCAGTGCTCGGCCATGGCCTGTTGAAGTCGCTGGGTCAGCACCACCAGCGGCGAGCCTTTGTCCCACCAGATAGAGGCATAGGCATGGGCTGATTGTGCCGGACGCTTGACCAGGATCAGCGACACCAGCAACCGACGGATCGGCCACGGCAAATCGATAACGTAAGGGTCCATCAGAAACTGATCGAGATAACGGCGTACATCCGCGACTTCAGTAGACGCCGGTGAGCCCAGGTTGACCAGCAGCAAAGCACGATCAGTCATGCAAGGTCCTATGTTTTATTTCAGAGGCGCCTGGACAGATCGTCCAGGGCTGATTGCACATCATTGAACCGGAAGGTGAAGCCTGCCGCCAGCAGACGCACCGGGCGTGCCCGCTGGCCACCGAGCAAGAGCCCGGACATCTCGCCCAAGCCCGCCTTGAGCACCAACGCCGGCAATGGCATGAACGCCGGCCGGTGCAAGACCTTGCCCAGGCGCTTGGCAAACTCGCGGTTGCGTACCGGCTCCGGTGCGCAAGCGTTGTAAGGGCCGCGAGCGTCGTTGTGATTCAACAGAAAATCGATCAAGGCCACCTGGTCATTGATATGAACCCAAGGCATCCACTGTCGCCCCGAGCCGATCGGCCCGCCCAGGCCGAGCTTGAACGGCAGCACCATCCGCGACAGCATCCCGCCCTCGCTAGCGAGCACCAACCCGGTCCGCACCAGCACTACGCGGATGCCCAAGGCTTCGGCACGTTGGGCGGTTTCTTCCCAGGCGATACACAACTGACTGGCGAAATCTTCTTTGACCGGAGGGGACGATTCGGTGATTTCACGCTCACCCGCATCGCCATACCAGCCCACCGCCGAACCTGAGATCAACACCTGCGGACGCTGAGAGCGAGCTTCAAGCCAAGCCATCAGTTGCTCCGTGAGGTTGATGCGGCTGTTCCACAACAACGCACGACGGGCACCGGTCCAGGGGCGATCGGCAATCGGCGCACCGGCCAGGTTGACAACCGCATCCAGCGGCTCGTCTGTCAGCGCCTCGAGCTTACCGATGCCTTTTACCCCTGCACCACATAATTTGCCGACCTGCTCGGGCCGTCGACTCCAGACCGTGATGCGATGACCCTGGCCAAGCCAGTACTGGCAGAGCTGGCGCCCGATCAAACCCGTACCGCCGGTCAGCAATATGTGCATCACTGCGTCCTCGTGTAGCGTTTAACTCACGTCGCTGGTCTATTTTTAAAAGCAAGGCACTTTATTCACCCACTGCTCTCAGATAAACCATAGGTCAACCTGTCAGATTCGGAAGAGCGTAACTTATACTCGAACGAGCGATTGTACAGGTTTTCCTGTCAGCGTAGTCTGTGTACAGAGGTAACGAGGCCCCTACCCCTATGACTGTACCTATTGCCATTATCGGGACCGGCATCGCCGGACTCTCAGCTGCTCAAGCCTTGCATAGGGCTGGGCACGACGTGCAGCTTTTCGAGAAGAGCCGCGGCCCTGGCGGGCGCATGTGCAGCAAGCGCAGCGACGTCGGCTCGCTTGATCTTGGCGCCCAGTACTTCACTGCCCGTGACCGGCGCTTCGCCAACCAGGTTCAGCAGTGGCAGAGCATGGGCTGGGTCAAGGAATGGGAGCCGCTGCTTTACAACCACAACGGCTCGGAATTCCTCCCCTCACCCGATGAGCAGACGCGCTGGGTCGGCGTGCCGCGCATGGGCGCGATTACCCGCGCCATGCTCGGCGCCTTGCCAACGCACTTTTCCTGCCGCATCACCGAAGTCATTCGCGGCAAGCATCACTGGCAATTGCAGGACGCCGAAGGCAATACCCACGGCCCTTTCCAGCAGGTGGTGATTGCCGTACCGGCCCCGCAGGCCACTGCTCTGCTGGCGGTGGTGCCCAAGCTCGCCGCCATCGCCGCTGGCGTGCAAATGGAGCCGACCTGGGCCGTGGCACTGGCATTCGACACGCCACTGGATACGCTCATGGATGGCTGCTTCGTCAAAGACAGCCCACTGGACTGGCTGGCTCGCAACCGCAGCAAGCCCGGGCGCGATGGCGCCAAGGACACTTGGGTGCTGCACGCCACGAGTACCTGGAGCAAACACCATATTGACCTGTCCAAGGATGCGGTGATTGAACACTTGCACGGCGCCTTTGCCGAGCTGCTCGGCCACACTCCAGCCCCCGTGCTTTCCCTGGCCCATCGCTGGCTCTATGCCCGCCCCGCCATCGCTCGCGAATGGGGCGCCCTGGCCGATGCGGACCTGGGCCTGTATGTGTGTGGCGACTGGTGTCTTTCCGGTCGCGTCGAAGGTGCCTGGCTGAGCGGACAGGAAGCCGCGCGCCGCCTGCTTGAGCGGCTGGATGCCTGAACCGCTACCCCCAGGCTGCAAGCAATGCTTGGCTTGCAGCTTGCCCCTCCTCTACAAAACTTCTACAGTCCGTTTGACTCGTATAGCTATCAACCTATGATGAAGTAATGTTGTACATCGGCCTCGCCATGTACAAGTTTTTATCTGAGGTTAACCATGTCCAGCGCTCAATCAGCCCCCAAGCCGAAGATCGCCATCAGCGCTTGCCTCGCCGGTGAAGACACCCGGGTTCTGGCCTACGCCGACTGGCAACAGGTGCTGGCGAGCGGCGCCCTGAAACGCTGCGCCACTCGTGGCACTCATAGCAACGTTTCGGCGAGTTCGACAGCGGCAATGTCGGCGTCATGACCTGGGTAAATGAACTGCTCTGGCGTGAGTTCTATAAACATATTCTGGTGGGCTACCCACGAGTCTGCCGGTATCGCACGTTCCGTCCGGATCGGTGCTGGATAAAAAAGAAATCCATAACCCGACGTACGGTGGTCTTTTTTTCGTGACCGACTACCCACCACCCATCGTCGACTTGAATAGCAGCCGAGAACGGGCGCTCAACGCTTTCAAGGACTTACCCCAACGGCAGGATGCTCGAGCCCACTATGGATAAGCGACACACCTCGCCAGAGGTGCACCTCAAGAACAAGGAGCAACACATGAGTCCACGTCGATTCTGGTTGACCGGTGCCAGTGATGGAATCGGAGCAGCCCTGGCCACGCAGTTACTGGACCAGGGCATGCAATTGGCAGTCAGTGGGGGCAACGCTGGGCATCACGCAGCCTTGATGCAGCGTTATCCCGGCCAGGTGCTTTCACTCAGCGGCAACCTCAGTGAACATGATGCGGCGCAACGGGCCTGCGATCAGATCGCCAGCACCTGGGGCAGTCTGGACGCCGTTATTCTGAATGCCGGGACCTGCGACTACCTCCAGGACCGCACACTGGACGAAAACGTGATCATGCGTGTCGTGCAGAGCAACCAGCTGGCGAGCACCCACTGCACCGAGTTTGCCCAGGACTTGCTCAAGACCGGCCAACAGCCGCATCTGGTCGCTATCGTCAGCTCTATCAGCGCGCTGCCCTTGGCAACCTCGGATTTCACCACACACCACACACGGCTGCTGGACATGTTTGAAGCCAGGCGCGAGGCACTCGCCCAGGCGGGCATTGCCTTGACCGTCGTTGGACCGGGTGTGGCAGACGTCGGAACATCCCTGACCCCGGACGCCTTGCTCCCCAAAGCCTGGACGCCCGAAGACGCGGCTCGGCATGTACTGGAAAACATGCAGCAGGTGCCTGCGCATATCCAGTTACCGACCTTTTCAGTAGATACCTTGTGGCCCCTGCCGGGCCCGACACCCGCAGCATTTACTTAACGTCGGAAGATTTCGCAAACCCGCTGATCCCATTCAACGGGTTGACGCCGCAGATGCCCTGCGGCGTTAGACAACCGGCCCTTACAACGCCATGCGGTAATGCAGCGCGTAGCTTTCTAAACCATCGTTGGGTGATTGCAGGCCGGCGTTTGAATAATGGATTGCGCGAATACCGACTTCATGACCACCGGTAAAGCGCAGGCCGAAACCGACGCGGTCCTCGAACTGGAAGGATGAGCCCAATTGGTTGCTTCCAAGTTCGGTATTGGCAAATGCTGCGACTCCGATACCGACCTCGATATAAGGTTTGACCGATTCACCGGCGAATTCGTAAACAAAGACCGGCGCAAACGACAGACTGTGGTTGCTTGAAGTGTTATCGCCTTCCCAGAAGGTGTAGCCCGCGTCCCAATAACCGGTCACTCGGCCCACGCTGGTCTGCCACCAACTCACGTCCCAGTTCGACTGCAGCCCGAGCCGATAGGTCATGGTCGACTCGCTGGTCTGGCCGACGGAAAACGACACGTCGGCGGCTTGCGCTGTAAGAATTTGCCCCAGTGAAAAGGCTACAAGCGCAGTCAAACACAACATTTTCTTCATAAGAAACTTCCTGTGTTCCAATGCTGTTGTAGGTCTTTTTGTCTCATCAGACGCATTTCAGAAGTCGACAAATTGGCGTTAGTTCATTGGCAAAAGACCTGGTTCGGTTTTTTTCTCTTACCTTAAAAGCTTTGCACAATGTCGGATTTATTCCACAGCAATGGAAGGATGTTTCTGAAGTGATCTGGACTTGCGCTGGTCCAGAATTGCGCTGGTTGCGCGGGGCCGTCAGCCAGCAAATGGCGTTCGTTCAATAACCGCTTCAGTTGCCGGGCAACGGCAGCGCCGGTATCAATGATTGCCACCGAAGCGGGCACCATTTCGGCCAGCAGGGGCTTGAGGAAGGGATAGTGCGTGCAGCCAAGAATCACGGTGTCGCAGCCACTGTGCAGCAACGGTGTGACATAGCGTTGAAGCAACTGGCGCATGGCCGGGCTGGCCAGATCGCCGGCCTCGATCAACTCCACCAGACCCGGACAGGGCTGGGTAATGACTCGTACATCATTGGCAAAGCGATCAAGCAAGGCCGCGAACTTGGCGCTTTGCAATGTGCCGGTGGTGGCCAATACCCCCACCACGCCACTGCGAGTGGCAGCAGCGGCCGGCTTGACGGCAGGCTCCATGCCTACGATGGGCCAGTGCGGATAGCGCTCGCGCAGATCCGCCACGGCGGCGACGGTTGCGGTATTGCAGGCCAGCACCAGCGCTTTGGCGCCCTTGGCCTGAAAGAACTCGGCGACCTGACGGCAACGCTCACGAATGAATTCCGGCGACTTTTCGCCATACGGAATATTGCCGCAGTCGGCCACGTACAGCAGCGACTCCTGTGGCAGCAGGCGATGAATCTCACCCAATACCGACAAGCCGCCGACGCCCGAATCGAAAACGCCCACCGGCGCTTGCCGGACGTCAGGCATGCAAGCCACCGCAGACGCTACAAGCCGGGTCACGCTTGACCCGCAGCTCACGGAACCGGCTGCCCAGCGCATCGATCAGCAACAACCGGCCTACCAGTGGCTCGCCGAATCCCGCCAGCAGTTTCAGGGCTTCCAGCGCTTGCAGACTGCCGACCAGCCCCACCAGCGGGCCGACTACGCCAGCCTCACTGCAGGTCAATTCCGCTTCGCTGCCATGCCCGTACAGGCAGTGGTAGCAAGGGCTTTGCGGGCGACGCGGGTCAAACACTGAAAGTTGCCCTTCAAGACGGATCGCCGCGCCACTGACCAGCGGCTTGCCGGCCGCGACGCAGGCGGCATTGACCGCCTCGCGGGTCGAGAAATTATCGGAGCAATCAAGCACCACATCGACGGCGGCCACGGCTGCAGCGAGGGAGTCTTCGTCCAGCGCGCTGCGGTGCGCGACCAGTCGAACCTCAGGGTTGATGGCCTGCAAACGGGCGATCGCCGAGTCGACCTTGCTGATGCCGACCGAGGTGGTGTCGTGCAACACCTGGCGCTGCAGGTTGGTCAGGTCCACCGTATCGAAGTCAGCCAGATGCAGCTCGCCGACACCGGCAGCCGCCAGATACAACGCCACTGGCGAGCCCAGCCCTCCAAGACCGATGATCAGCGCTCGGCCTTCCTTGAGGCGCAACTGGCCATCGATATCGATTTGTGCCAGCAGAATCTGCCGGCTGTAGCGCAGCAATTCCTGATCGGTCAGCACGTCAGACGCCCCAGAGTGATGCGTTCATGGCCAGACAAATCAATCCGGCTCTCGATCTGCTCGAAGTCGTGCTGCGCCATCAGTTCACGTACCGCGGCCGCCTGATCGTAACCATGCTCAAGCATCAACCAGCCTCCTGGGGTGAGGTGCGCCGGGGCCCGGGCGATGATCGTGCGCAAATCGTCGAGACCATCGGCACCGGCGACCAGCGCACTGGCCGGTTCAAAGCGCACATCGCCAGCCACCAGATGTGGATCGGCGGCAGCGATATAAGGTGGATTGCTGATAATCAGCTGGTAGCGTTCACCCGCCAGGGCATCGAACCAGTGGCTGTGGCGCACCGTGACATTATCCAGGTGCAGGCGCTGACGATTGCGCTCGGCAAGCGCGACGGCGTCTTCTACCCGGTCGACCGCCGTCACCTGCCAGTGCGGACGCTCGCAGGCCAAGGCCAGGGCGATCGCGCCGGTACCGGTACCCAGGTCCAATACGCGGGTAGGATCAATCGGCAACAGCTGCAAGGCGGTTTCGACCAGCAGCTCGGTTTCAGGACGCGGGATCAGCGTGTGCGGCGCCACTTCCAGGTCAAGTTTCCAGAAGCCTTGCTGGCCCAGAATGTAAGCCACTGGCTCCCCGGACCGGCGCCGTTGCAGGTAGTCGGAGAAGGTTGCGGCGGCTTCGCTGGTGACAATGCGCTCCGGCCAGGTGTGCAGGTAACTGCGCGACTTGCCCAGGGCGGCGGCCAACAGCAGCTCGATGTCCAGACGCGCAGTGGGCGAGTCTGGCAGCTGCGCGCCGCGAAGCAGGCTGGCAATAATCGTCATTATTCCCCCAGTGCCGCAAGTTGGTCTGCCTGGTATTCGCTCAGCAGGGGCTCGATGATCGAGTCCACGCTGCCTGCCAGGATTTCATCGAGGGAATACAGGGTCAGGTTGATGCGGTGGTCGGTGACCCGACCCTGTGGATAGTTGTAGGTGCGAATACGCTCGGAGCGATCGCCCGAACCCACCAGCAGCTTGCGCTCGCTGGCGATGGCGTTTTGTGCGGCGCTGGTCTGCATGTCGTTCAACTTGGCCGACAGCCAGGACATCGCCCGCGCCCGGTTCTTGTGCTGCGAACGCTCTTCCTGGCACTCGACGACGATACCGGTCGGCAAGTGCGTAATGCGAATCGCCGAATCGGTCTTGTTGACGTGCTGACCGCCCGCGCCGGACGAACGGTAGGTGTCTACCCGCAAATCCGCCGGGTTGATTTCAATGGCCACTTGCTCATCGGGCTCGGGGAGCACCGCGACCGTGCAGGCAGAGGTATGGATGCGACCCTGGGATTCGGTTTCCGGCACACGCTGGACACGGTGGGCACCGGATTCGAACTTCAACTTGCCGTAGACGTTCTCGCCTTCGACCCGGGCAATCACTTCTTTATAACCGCCATGTTCGCCTTCGTTCTCGGAGAGAATCTCCAGGCGCCAGCCACGCCGTTCGGCATAGCGCGAATACATGCGGAACAGGTCGCCGGAGAAGATCGCCGCCTCGTCACCGCCGGTACCGGCGCGGATTTCCAGGAACACATTGCGTCCGTCGTTTGGATCCTTGGGCAGCAGCATGCGCTGCAGCTGGCCTTCCAGCTCAACGAGCTGCTCCTTGGACTCGCGCACCTCTTCGACAGCCATTTCGCGCATGTCCGGATCGCTGTCCTTGAGCAGGGCCTGAGCCCCTTCCAGGTCAGCCTGGACCTTGCGCCATTGCTCGTAAGCGGCGGCAATCGGCTCGACTTCGGCGTATTCCCTGGAATAGGCGCGAAAACGCGTCTGGTCGGAAATGACTTCAGCATCCCCCAAAAGGGCAGTCAATTCTTCGAATCGGTCCTGGATCGTGTCCAGCTTGTTGAGCAGTGACGCTTTCATTGCGGGGGTTTATCCGTCGGGCCCTCACCGAGGGCAAAGAGTTCTTGGGCCATGGCCAGCGCATCGAGGCGGCCTTCGGCAGACAGCTTTTTCAATTGTACGCTGGGCGCGTGCAGCAATTTGTTGGTCAGGCCGCGCGCCAGTTGTACCAGCACATCTTCGGCGCTGGCGCCATTGGCCAACAGCCGCTGGGCCTTTTGCAGTTCTTCGTCGCGCAACCGCTCACTTTGTTGCCGATAGGCACGCAGCACATCCACGGCTGCCAGCTCACGCAGGCGAGCCATGAAGTCTTCGGCGCCAACCGAAACCAGCTCTTCGGCGGCCTGGGCCGCGCCCTGGCGACTTTTCAGGTTTTCGGCGACCACTTCGTGCAGGTCGTCGACGGTATACAGGTAAACATCATCCAGTTCACCGACTTGCGGCTCGATGTCCCGGGGGACGGCGATATCGACCATGAAAATCGGCTTGTGCTTGCGCAGTTTCAGCGCGCTTTCCACGGCGCCCTTGCCAAGAATCGGCAACTGGCTGGCCGTGGAGCTGATGACGATGTCGCTGTTGACCAGTTCAGTCGGGATATCGGCCAGCAGCACCGCGTGCGCGCCGAACTGCTCGGCCAGGGTACTGGCACGCTCCAGCGTACGGTTGGCGACCACGATGCGCTTGACTCCCTGCTCGTGCAGATGGCGTGCAACCAGGGTGATGGTCTCACCCGCGCCGATCAGCAAGGCCTGGCTACGCGCCAGGTCGCTGAAGATCTGTTTGGCCAGGCTCACCGCGGCAAACGCGACCGACACCGGGTTTTCACCAATCGCGGTGTCGGTACGCACCTGTTTGGCAGCACTGAACGTCGCCTGGAACAAGCGCCCCAGCAGCGGGCCGATCGTGCCGGCTTCACGCGCCACGGCGTAGGCCGACTTCATCTGGCCAAGGATCTGAGGCTCGCCCAGCACCAGCGAGTCCAGCCCGGAGGCGACGCGCATCATATGCCGCACGGCGGCATCGTCCTCATGGATGTAGGCACTGGCGCGCAATTCTTCCAGGCTCAGCTTGTGGTACTGGGCCAGCCAGCGCAACACGCTGTCCGCCGCCAGGTGGTCCTGCTCGATGTACAGTTCACTGCGGTTGCAGGTCGAAAGGATCGCAGCCTCACGGCTGTCGGTCAGACGGCAGAGCTGTTGCAAGGCTTCGACCAGCTGCTCAGGGGTAAACGCCACGCGCTCGCGTACGTCTACCGAGGCAGTCTTATGGTTGATTCCGAGGGCAAGGAAGGCCATTCAAGGTCGCTGATGATGTCGTTAAGCCGACAATTGTCCTACTTCGCTAGATTGAGAACAACCACCCCTCTCTATTGTCTCAATAGTCCATCCCTGGAAAAGCACCGCAGGTGGGTTTGCCAGGGCGCTTGTGTCATGATGATCCGACCGCAGGTTAGTCGCCAATTTCCCGATATGAATAGATCTTCCGCGTTGCTCCTTGCCTTTGTCTTGCTCCAGGGCTGCCAAGCCTGGAAGCCTGGTGCGCACGACGACTCATCGATCGAGGCCAACGCCGCCGTCGATCAAGCCGCCCCTGAACCGGCCAAACCGCAGGTCTACGGCTCCTTCAGTCAGGACACTGTCTACAGTCTGCTGACGGCAGAGCTCGCCGGCCAGCGCAATCGCTTCGATATTGCCCTGGACAACTATGTGACCCAGGCCATCAATACCCAGGACCCGGGAATTTCCGAGCGTGCCTTTCGCATCGCCGAATACCTGGGCGCCGATCAATCGGCACTGGACACTTCGCTGATCTGGGCCCGCAACGACCCGGACAACCTTGAGGCTCAGCGTGCGGCCGCCATTCAGCTGGCCCGCGCCGGTCGCTACGACGACTCCATGAGCTATATGGAGAAAGTGCTGCAAGGCCAGGGCGACACCCATTTCGACTTCCTTGCCCTGTCGGCAGCCGAGACCGATCAGGACACCCGCGACGGGCTGATCAAAAGCTTCGATCGCCTGTTGGTGAAATACCCGAACAACGGCCAGCTGAATTTCGGCAAGGCGCTGTTGTTGCAACAGGACGGCAATGCCCAGGCGGCACTGACCCTGCTGGAAGACAATCCGCCGGAAGAAGGCGAGATTGCCCCCGTGCTGTTGCGCGCACGTTTGTTGCAAAGCCTGAACCGTGGCAAAGAAGCCCTGCCGCTGCTGCAAAAGAGCATTAAAAAATACCCGGACGACAAGCGCCTGCGCCTGACATACGCGCGCACCCTGGTCGAACAGGACCGCATCGACGATGCCAAGGTCGAATTCGCCAGCCTGCTGCAGCAGTACCCCGATGATGACGAGTTGCGTTACTCATTGGCATTGGTCAGCCTGGAAGCCAAGGCCTGGGATGAAGCAGCGGCGTATCTGGAGGACCTGATCGCCCGGGATGCTCATGTCGATTCGGCGCACTTGAACCTCGGCCGGGTCAAGGAAGCACGCAATGACCCACAGGGCGCACTGATTGAATATGCGCAGGTCGGGCCGGGTAACGACTTCTTGCCGGCGCAACTGCGCCAGGCCGATATCCTGGTTTCCAACGGCCGCGCCGCCGAAGCATCGAGACGACTGGCCGCTGCCCGCGACGAACAGCCCGATTATGCTATCCAGTTGTACCTGATCGAGTCGGAGACCCTCTCCAATCACAATAAGCCGCAACAAGCCGCACAGGTGCTCGATCAAGCCCTCAAGCAATATCCCGAGGACCTGAATCTGCTCTACACCCGGGCAATGCTCGCTGAAAAGCGCAATGACCTGGCGCAGATGGAGAAAGACCTGCGCGACATCATCAAGCGCGAACCGGACAACGCCATGGCCCTCAATGCCCTGGGTTACACCTTGTCCGACCGCACCACGCGCTATGCCGAGGCCAAGGCGCTGATCGAAAAAGCCCACCAGATCAACCCGGAAGATCCGGCCGTGCTCGATAGCCTGGGTTGGGTCAACTATCGCCTGGGCAATCTTGATGAAGCCGAACGCCTGTTGCGCAGTGCGCTTGCGCGCTTCCCGGACCACGAAGTCGCAGCCCACCTGGGTGAAGTGCTCTGGGCCAACGGCAAACAGCGCGAAGCGCGGCAAGTCTGGGGCAAAGCCCTCAAGGACCAGCCCGACAGCCCTATCCTGCGCAGTACGTTGCTGCGCCTGACCGGATCCGAGACCCTTTAAGCCTATGTTTTTGCGCTACGTCATCACCTTCTCCCTGATCGCCTTGCTCGCCGGCTGTGCCGGTCTCGGCCCCCGTGAAGCCCTGGAGGGCCACGGCAATCCTCAGCAATGGCGCGCGCATAAAGCCCACCTGACCCAGCTCGATGGCTGGCAGATCTCCGGCAAGGTCGGCATTCGTGCCCCCAAGGACTCCGGCAGCGGCACCTTGTTCTGGCTGCAACGCCAGGACTATTACGACATTCGCTTGTCGGGCCCGCTGGGTCGCGGCGCAGCCCGCCTGACCGGACGCCCGGGCCAGGTGGTACTGGAAGTGGCCAATCAAGGCCGCTACGAGGCACCTACCCCGGAAGCCTTGCTCGAAGAACAACTGGGTTGGAATCTGCCGGTCTCGCATCTGGTCTGGTGGGTCCGCGGCCTGCCGGCACCGGGCAGCAAAAGCAAGCTGACGCTGGATGGCGAAAGCCGCCTGGCTCATCTGGAACAGGATGACTGGAGCGTCGAATACCTGAGCTATACCGAGCAGAACGGCTATTGGTTGCCGGAGCGCATCAAACTGCACGGCCGCGACCTGGACGTGACACTGGTGGTCAAGGACTGGCAGCCACGGCTACTGGGGGCGTTGAAGTGAACAACGCAACCCTCACCCTGCCCGCCCCGGCCAAGCTCAACCTGATGCTGCACATTCTTGGCCGCCGCCCGGATGGCTACCATGAGCTGCAAACCCTGTTTCAGTTTCTCGACCACGCCGACGAACTGTCCTTTGCCCTGCGCGAGGATGGCGAAATCCATCTGCGAACCGAAATCGCCGACGTACCCCACGAAAGCAACCTGATCGTGAAAGCGGCTCGAAAGCTCAAGGCATTGTCCGGCACTTCACTGGGTGCGGACATCTGGTTGAAAAAAATCCTGCCCATGGGCGGTGGCATTGGTGGTGGAAGCTCTGATGCGGCCACCACCCTGCTGGGCCTGAATCATCTCTGGCAACTGGGTGTTGGCGAAGATGCACTGGCCGAGCTGGGCCTGTCGCTAGGCGCCGACGTCCCGGTTTTCGTGCGGGGGCACGCCGCGTTTGCCGAGGGCGTGGGCGAGAAGCTCACCCCGGTCGATCCCGAAGAACCCTGGTACGTTGTATTGGTCCCGCAAGTATTTGTTAGTACAGCAGAAATTTTTTCACATCCGTTGTTGACACGTGATTCATCCCCCATTAAGATGCGCCCCGTTCCCAAGGGAAACAGTCGAAATGACTGCCAACCGGTAGTAGAGCAGAGTTACCCAGAAGTACGTAACTCACTGAATTTGCTAAACAAATTCACTGACGCTAGACTCACCGGAACTGGAAGTTGTGTGTTTGGGGCCTTCCCAAGCAAAGCTGAAGCTGATAAAGTTTTGGCCCTTCTTACAGAGACCCAGCCAGGGTTTGTAGCAAAGGGAAGCAACGTTTCGATGTTGCATCGAAAGCTGCAAAGTCTGCTCTAGGAATCGAGTGTCAGGCACTCGCAGCAACAGATACAGGGGCGTCGCCAAGCGGTAAGGCAGCAGGTTTTGATCCTGCCATGCGTTGGTTCGAATCCAGCCGCCCCTGCCATTTTCCTTATACTCATCCAGGTATACCCTCAGCCTTCAGGTACTGCGCGTGTCCAAGATGATGGTCTTTACGGGGAACGCTAACCCCGATCTGGCTCGGCGTGTCGTACGTCAGCTGCATATCCCCCTCGGTGATGTTTCTGTCGGTAAATTCTCCGACGGCGAAATCAGCACTGAGATCAATGAAAATGTTCGTGGTAAAGATGTTTTCATTATTCAGCCGACTTGCGCGCCAACCAACGATAACCTGATGGAACTGGTCGTGATGGCTGATGCCTTCCGCCGCTCCTCAGCGTCCCGAATCACTGCCGTGATTCCTTACTTCGGTTACGCCCGCCAGGATCGCCGTCCGCGTTCGGCACGGGTAGCTATCAGCGCCAAAGTGGTTGCTGACATGCTCACCGTTGTCGGTATCGACCGTGTTCTCACTGTCGATCTGCACGCTGACCAAATCCAGGGCTTCTTCGATATTCCTGTAGATAACATCTACGGCTCCCCCGTTCTGGTGGATGACATCGAAGACCAGCGTTTCGAGAACCTGATGATCGTTTCCCCGGATATCGGTGGCGTCGTGCGTGCACGTGCCGTTGCCAAATCCCTGGGCGTCGATCTCGGTATCATCGACAAACGCCGCGAGAAGGCCAACCAATCCGAAGTGATGCATATCATCGGCGATGTCGAAGGTCGTACATGTATCCTCGTTGACGACATGGTCGACACCGCCGGCACCCTGTGCCACGCGGCCAAGGCTCTGAAAGAACACGGCGCTGCCAAGGTTTTTGCCTACTGCACGCACCCTGTCCTTTCCGGTCGCGCCATCGAGAATATCGAGAATTCCGTGCTCGACGAGCTGGTGGTGACCAACACCATCCCGCTGTCCGCCGCTGCACAAGCCTGTTCGCGTATCCGTCAACTGGATATCGCACCGGTTGTCGCTGAAGCGGTCCGCCGCATCAGCAACGAAGAATCGATCAGCGCGATGTTCCGTTAAGGGCCCTGCCCTTCCCGGAAATTTCGTTGACGAAAAGCGCCCCGCCCCAACACTCATGTTGGGGCGGGGCTTTTTTGCCCATCCCGCTTTAGCACTGGTCGCAAGTGCTGCTCGGGAATGGCTATTTTGGAGATACAAAATGACTGATTTCACTCTGAACGCCCAAGCGCGTACCGACCTGGGGAAAGGTGCGAGCCGCCGCCTGCGTCGTCTCGCCAGCCAAGTGCCTGCTGTTGTTTACGGTGGCGACAAAGCCCCTGAATCCATCACCATGCTGGCTAAAGAAGTTGCCAAACTGTTCGAAAACGAAGCTGCTTTCAGCCACGTTATCGAGCTGAACATCGACGGCACCAAGCAAAACGTCGTTGTCAAGGCAATGCAGCGCCACCCGGCCAAGCAGTTCATCATGCACGCTGACTTCATCCGCGTTGTAGCTGGCCAGAAACTGACCGCTACCGTTGCTGTGCACTTCATCAACGAAGAAGCACCGGTCAAGAAAGGCGGCGAGATCTCCCACGTTGTGGCTGAAATCGAAGTTTCCTGCGAAGCCAAAGATCTGCCTGAGTTCATCGAAGTCGACCTGGCTGACGCTGAAATCGGCGCGGTCATCCACCTGTCCGACCTGAAAGCGCCAAAAGGCGTTACTTTCGTCGCACTGGATCACGGCAACGACCTGGCAGTCGCCAACGTTCACGCTCCACGCGTAGCACCAGAAGCAACCGCCGAGTAATTCGTTACTCTGCCGGTGTTGCCCGGCCACGGTGCTTATGCGCCGTGGCCCACAACTCCAAGGAAGAGCCCCTGACGTGACCGCCATTCAACTGATCGTCGGCCTGGGAAATCCCGGCCCCGAATACGAACAGACCCGGCATAACGCAGGGGCTCTTTTCGTAGAACGCATTGCCAGCGTCCAGCGTGTCAATATGACGGCTGACCGCAAGTATTTCGGCCTGACGGCAAAATTCAGCCATCAAGGCCAAGACGTTCGTCTGCTGATCCCCACCACGTACATGAACCGCAGCGGTCAATCCGTCGCGGCACTGGCCGGTTTTTTCCGCATACCGCCAGAAGCCATCCTGGTGGCGCATGACGAACTCGACCTGCCTCCCGGCGTCGCCAAGCTCAAACAGGGCGGCGGCCACGGCGGGCACAACGGGCTGCGCGACATCATTGCCCAGCTCGGCAATCAAAATACCTTCCACCGTCTGCGGCTTGGCATCGGCCACCCGGGTGTAAGCAGCCAGGTCTCCAATTTCGTCCTGGGTCGTGCGCCACGCGCCGAACAGGAAAAACTGGACGCCAGTATCGATTTTGCCCTCGGCGTGCTGCCGGATATCCTCGCTGGCGAGTGGAATCGCGCGATGAAAAACCTGCACAGCCAGAAGGCCTGACTTCACGAAGAGGGGATATACCATGGGCTTCAATTGCGGCATCGTCGGCCTGCCCAACGTCGGCAAGTCCACCTTGTTCAACGCCCTGACCAAATCCGGTATCGCAGCGGAGAACTTCCCCTTCTGCACGATCGAACCCAACAGCGGTATCGTGCCGATGCCGGATTCGCGCCTGGAGGCCCTGGCGGCCATCGTCAATCCAAAGCGCATCCTGCCGACCACCATGGAATTCGTCGACATCGCAGGCCTGGTAGCGGGCGCATCCAAAGGTGAAGGCCTGGGCAACAAGTTCCTGGCCAACATCCGCGAAACCGATGCCATCGCCCACGTGGTTCGCTGCTTCGAAGACGAGAACGTGATTCACGTTTCCAACAGCGTCGACCCCAAGCGCGATATCGAAATCATCGACCTGGAGCTGATTTTCGCCGACCTCGACAGCTGCGAGAAGCAACTGCAGAAAGTCGCGCGCAACGCCAAGGGTGGTGACAAGGACGCAGTGGTCCAGAAAGGCCTGCTCGAACAGCTCATCGCGCACTTCACCGAAGGCAAGCCTGCACGCAGCCTGATGAAAAACATGGGCGCCGATGAAAAAGCCGTGATCCGTGGCTTTCATCTGCTGACCACCAAGCCTGTGATGTACATCGCCAACGTTGCCGAAGACGGCTTCGAAAACAACCCGCACCTGGACCTGGTCAAGGCCATCGCCGAAGAAGAAGGCGCGGTCGTGGTGCCGGTGTGCAACAAGATCGAAGCGGAAATCGCCGAGCTCGATGACGGCGAAGAAAAAGACATGTTCCTCGAAGCCCTGGGGCTAGAAGAGCCAGGCCTGAACCGCGTGATCCGCGCTGGCTACGAGCTGCTGCACTTGCAGACTTACTTCACCGCCGGTGTCGAAGAAGTTCGCGCCTGGACCGTCCGCGTCGGTGCCACCGCACCACAAGCCGCCGGCGTGATCCACACCGACTTCGAAAAAGGCTTCATCCGCGCCGAAGTCGTCGCCTACAACGACTTCATCCAGTACAAGGGTGAAGGCGGTGCCAAGGAAGCCGGCAAATGGCGCCTGGAAGGCAAGGACTACATCGTTAAAGACGGTGATGTGATGCACTTCCGCTTCAACGTCTAACGGTTTCCGTGGATTTCCACGATGCTTGATGGACCTTGAGACCCCCGTAATCGCCAGACGATACGGGGGTTTTGCGTTTAAGGGCCACCCTCCTCATCCATTGAGATCCGAGCGTTGTTTGGCTAGTCTTCCGGGTTCGACGCCCAAAACCCGATTTTGAAAACCGGGTAGCCCTGGAACGTTTCTCTCACACTGACAGAACTCTGCGAGACCGCCCGACCCATGACCAAAAATGTTCGCTTGCTAAAACCCGAACCTGATTTGTTGCTACTGCACATTGAGTTGAAGTGGGTCGAGCCCACCATCTGGCGTCGCATAGCGGTGCCCGAGAACATCAAGTTAGGCACATTGCACACGGTGATCCAGTTCGCGATGGGCTGGGAGGGCGGGCATATGCACGAGTTTGAAATTGCCGATGAGAAGTACGGCATCCCCGACCCCGATGGATGGGGTCCACCCGTCAACTCGGAAACCCGCAAGACCCTGATTAAAGCGTTGTCCGGGAAAAAGACGTTTAGCTATCTCTACGACTTTGGCGACGGCTGGGATCACCGGATCAAAGTCGAAAAGAAACTGCCTGCAGGGTCGTGTCCTCAGGTGCCGTACTGCGTCGACGGTGCCAATGCTTGCCCGCCGGAAGACATCGGTGGTGCGCCAGGTTATGCCGATTTTCTTGAAGCGATTGCTGATCCCAACCATCCAGAGCACGACGACATGGTGGAGTGGCATGGGGATAGCTTTGATTCAACGGCTTTCGAATGGGAGCGCGTCAATCAGTGGCTGAAGGATATTAAGGTCTGAGTTTCAGGGCGGTGTAGTTCGGACGGTTACGATTCAAGTCCAAAATAGCCGAAAGCTCTGCATGTTGACTATGGTCACATCGATCAACTCGCACAACTAAATGAGGCCCAGTGTAAACCGGGCCTTCCCGCATTAGTGGCAATGGTAATCGCCCGTTTTGTGGTTGCGGTGGCAGCCCTTGGAATCGGTTCCACCGCTGTGTCCATAGGCGGCAACCGAAGAGAACGAAAGAACAGCGGCGATGGGGATAGAAGCAAATTTCATTAGGCTAACTCCCTGCTTGATTTTTTGTAGGTGGTACTCCCCACCTGGCACAGAGCATGGCCAATTGCCTTCACTCGACAAGGAGTTGCGATTGATGTTCTCTACAGTCCAATGAAAGGGCGGTCCTCTTTGTTGCTGTTATGACTGATCAACCGACCGCTATTGCTACTTTTTTTGCTTGTCGCCTCGCTTTGTCTTGGCATCCCCGAAGCGTTGGCTGACGCCGTCGCGGAGGGTGATGAAGGCTTTATCCAGGAAAGCTCCGGCGTGATGGTGCTGCCATTCATCTATATGGGCGCCAAACACATGGTGACGGGATACGACCACCTACTCTTTCTGTTCGGGGTGATCTTCTTCCTTTATCGCATGAAGGATGTGGGTCTCTACGTCACGCTATTCGCCGTAGGGCACTCCGTAACGCTGCTGCTGGGAGTACTGACGGAAATCAGTATTAGCTCGTATGTCATCGACGCCATCATCGGTTTTTCGGTGGTGTACAAGGCTCTCGACAATCCGGGCGCGTTTCAACGCTGGTTTGGCGTTCAGCCAAATACGAAGGTGGACACATTGATCTTCGGCCTACTGCACGGTTTCGGACTAGCTACCCTTCCATCGAACCAACCAACAACTCCGGACATCGAAATGCCCGCCCCCGAGTCCACCCTCCTCCAAAGTTGGCATCACAACGCCCAATCCTGGATCGAAGCCATCCGCACCGGCACCATCGAAAACCGCCTCAAGGTCACCGACCAGGCAATCCTGCTGGCGGTACTGAGTCGCCAGCCAGAGCGCGTGCTTGACCTGGGCTGCGGCGAGGGCTGGCTGTTGCGTGCGCTGGCTGAACGAGCTATCAAGGCGGTCGGTGTAGATGGCGACGCGACACTGGTCGAGGCGGCACGGGCGGCGGGCTCTTCACAAGTGCACTTGGCGAGCTATGAAGAGTTGGTGGAGGCAAAAGTGGAGATCGGCAACGACTACGACCTGATCTGCGCCAACTTTTCCCTGCTGCACCAGGACATCATCCCTCTGCTCTACGCCATGAACGCTCTGCTTACTCCTGGCGGCGCGCTGGTGATCCAGACGCTGCATCCGTGGACCGCGGCGGCGGGCGATTATCAGGATGGTTGGCGGGAAGAGACCTTCGCTGGGTTCAAAGGGCAGTGGAAACCCATGCCGTGGTACTTTCGCACCTTGTCCAGTTGGCTCAATGCGCTGGACATGGCCAGCTTTAGGCTGGCCGGTCTGCAGGAGCCGCAGCACCCTCAAAGTCTTGTGCCGCAGTCGTTGCTGGTGGTGGCTGAGAAGCTGGGGTGAGTGCAATCGTTACGGTGGGAACTTGAGGATCCTGATCAGGTCAGAACTCTCCCCATAATCGGTAAAGACGGGACATTGAAGCAATCCCAGCCGAGCGGCGCTGGAAGCCCGTTTTACGTGCCGTCCGAGACCACCCGAGCCTCCCCTGATGCCATCCAAACGTTATCTGTCAGGTCTGATCCTGGTGTTCTGCGCGGCCGCTTCGCTTTTCTCGGTTGCCGCCGAGCGAAGAGCTTCTCCTCAAAGCAACAACGCATTAGTCACTCTATTTGAGACAGCCTCGCAGCAGTTTAATAATGGCCAGTTGGATCAAGCCGGAGCCACGCTGGAGCGTGCGTTGAACATCCAGCCGGGCAATCCCGAGACGCTTCACTATCTTGCAGAAGTACGTTTTCAGCAGGGGGAATATCAGCAGGCTGAAGCGCTGGCGACTCGTTCCAACATGCGGGTTGTGCGCAACGTGAAATTACGCAACCTCAACTCCCAACTGATCCGGGCGGCCCAGCAGGCACAGGTTTCGGGCATCCCACCCACCGCCGAAAAGGACATGATTTCAGTACAGAAGGGGCTGGAGGAGGAAGCCATCAAGCGCCGCGAAGCAGAAGTCGCCGCGGCTGAGCAATCCTTTATGGAATCCGAGGACCGCTCTGGCACTTTTGCTCCCACAGAAGCAGCGTGGGAATCGGGATCGCCGGCGGTTGGAAAGCCACCTTCCGAAGGAAGGTGGCAAGCGGCTTCTTCCGGACAAGAACTCGCGTACGATGAGATCAATATTCCCCACGGTCACTGGCCGCCTCCGGGCAAATGCCGAATCTGGTTTCCTGATCGCCCACCAGGGCATCAGCCGGCACCCGGCAAGTGCAAGAAGCTGCAATCTCGGGTTCCATACGGCGCCTACTTGGTACGCGGCTGAGTTCACGAAGGGACGTCAGGGTTTGTGCCAAAGGTTCCACTTCAAGCACGGTGTTATCCAGGTGTTGCTCAGCTGCGCAGTGGTGTACCTGGTACGCAACGAACACTGGGGCGCACTCTCCCAACTGTGGTCATAGCGGGTTACCCTTAACCCAGACAGACCTGGTTACGCCCCGCCGACTTGGCGCCATACAAGGCCCGGTCGGCGTTGCCCAGCAATCGGGCGCAAGCCTCGTTTGCCTGAGCTTCGCGGGCATGAACCGCCACACTGACACTGACGGTCACGCGCCCGGCAGGACAGCCCACATGCGGCAACTGCGCTTCAAAAACCTGCCGACAGAAACGCTGCGCTGCAGATCCTGCTCCTGGTTGTCTGATGCGTTCTCGGCAGCGCATTGTTCGGGCATTGGGTGGGTTGACCTCGAGTCTCAGCGTTTTCCAGTCGATGGCAACAGCACGGCGAGTACGCCTAACAACGGCAAATAAGAACACAGGATGTAAACATATTCGATGCCGTGGATATCAGCCAGGTACCCCAACAGCGCCGCACCGATACCGCCAAAGCCGAACATCAGGCCGAAGAAAATGCCGGCGATCATGCCGACGTTGCCCGGTACCAGTTCCTGGGCGTAGACCACGATGGCGGAGAATGCCGAAGCCAGGATAAAGCCGATGATCACGCTCAGCACGCTGGTCCAGAACAGGTCCACATAAGGCAACAGCAAGGTGAACGGCGCCACGCCCAGGATCGAGAACCAGATCACCGCCTTGCGCCCGATCCGGTCGCCGATCGGGCCACCGAAGAAGGTCCCCGCCGCAACCGCACCGAGAAACAGGAACAGGTGCAACTGCGAGCTGGCTACCGACAGGTCGAATTTCTCGATCAGATAAAAGGTGAAATAGCTGGTGAAGCTGGCCATGTAGAAATACTTGGAGAACACCAGCAAGCCCAGCACCACCAGCGACGCAATCACCCGCGACCTGCTCAGCCCGTGGGTAGCGCGTTGCCCTTGTTTGGCCTTGAAGCTGTTCAAGTGCTCGCGGTACCAGCGGCTCAAGCCATAGGTCACGGCGAGGGCAAAGACCGCAAACAGGCCGAACCAGACCACATTGACCTGCCCGAACGGGATGATGATCGCCGCTGCCAGCAACGGCCCGAAGGCGGAGCCGGCATTGCCGCCCACCTGGAAGGTCGACTGCGCCAGGCCGAATCGCCCGCCCGAGGCCAGCCGCGCGATGCGCGAGGTTTCCGGGTGGAAGGTCGAGGAACCGATGCCGACCAGCGCCGAGGCCACCAGAATCATCGGGAAGCTGCCCACGAAAGCCAGCATCACGATGCCCACCAGCGTGCACACCATGCCGAGCGGCAACAGGTTCGGCATGGGTTTTCGGTCGGTATAAAAGCCCACCCACGGCTGCAGCAGCGAGGCGGTGACCTGGAAGGTCAGGGTAATCAGCCCGACCTGGGTGAAGGTCAGCCCGTAATTGGCCTTGAGAAGCGGATAGATCGACGGCAGTACCGCCTGGATCAGGTCATTGATCAGATGGGCCAGCGCACAGGCGGCGATGATACGCATGACCAATGGGCTGCTCTGGACAGCCGTCGCCGCAGAGGCGGGATTCGCTGTAGTACTGCTCGAAGACATGGTGGGATTTCCAGACCGCGAAGTGGGATCCAATTATCCGGAATCCACTCGGTATCGCGCTATCGATTTTATCGCGCCGCCGATCACGGCCCCCTCCTACCCCCGAAATTGGCCCCCGTCACCTTCAGGAAAGCTAAGCGGTTGATCATTCGCATAAATTTTTCAAACCGGGTGTTGACACATCCCGATTTTCAGCCAATAATGCGCGCCACTTGGCTACATAGCTCAGTTGGTTAGAGCATAGCATTCATAATGCTGGGGTCCGGGGTTCAAGTCCCTGTGTAGCCACCAAGTACATGCTCAGTGATATCTTCGATGCCATTGAACATACGAGAAGCCCGCCTAGTGCGGGCTTTTTTGTTTCTGGAGCTTTCGTTTTGCGCTGGGATATCAAGAAACGTCCCACGGCACACAATCGGCCGATTGCTGCCCGTCGCGATCGTCACCTGCGGCCGAATAGTCAGCAACAGTGCAGGGAGAGGGAAACTGCACTGTGCAAAACCAAGCTTAGCTAGCAACATTTAGTTACATCTTTCCCGGTGAAGGGGCTGCCAGCGCCGCACGGAGAGGGCATGATGCCGACGTTGCGCCGTCTACTTTTTACCGAGAACTGTCCATGCGCCTGTTGCTTGCCGAAGATGATCGTGCCCTTGGCCAAGGCATTCGGGTCGCCTTGAGCGCCGAAGGCTACACCCTCGACTGGTTGCAAGATGGGGTCAGTGCGCAGCACGCCTTGCGCAGCGAAAACCTTGACCTACTGCTACTCGACCTCGGTTTGCCGCGGCTCGCTTGCCCCCCACCTGCAACAGGTTATTTATGCACCCCCTTTCTTTTCGCCTGATCTTCATTACCAGCAGTTTGCTGCTGACTATCATTTTCTTTGCAGCGTGGCGCAGCCATCCCGGACATGTAGTGTCGGATTTCGCCCAGACCAGCCCGTCGAACCCGGCCCCGACGCAGAAGCCCGCAGCGCTGTACACCAGTCGTTTCGTGTCGTCACACCTGGATGATTTTGTTCACTCGTCTTCAGTCACCGCATTGCCCGGTGGCAACTTGATGGCGGTGTGGTTTGCCGGCTCCCGTGAGGGCGCGGCAGACGTTCAGGTGCGTGCTTCACGCTTTGACGCCAACAGTGGTGAGTGGGGGGCGGAGCAGGTGCTGGCCACGCGGGAGTCGACCCGCACCGGCACACTCAAGCACATTCGTAAACTGGGTAACCCGGTGATCGCCATGGCGCCGGACAATCGCCTGTGGCTGTTCTATGTTTCGGTGTCGGTCGGCGGCTGGGCCGGCAGCGCCATCAACGCCATGGTCTCTGATGATCTTGGCCGCAGTTGGTCGCCACCCCGACAACTGATCACCTCGCCGTTCTTCAATATCAGCACGCTGGTGCGCGCCGCGCCGGTGTTTCATGCCGACGGCTCGATCGGGTTACCGATCTATCACGAGTTCCTCGGCAAGTTCGCCGAGTACCTGTATCTGAGCGCTGACGGAGAGGTGATCAACAAGTTTCGTATCAGCCGCGGCACAAACGCCTTGCAGCCGACCATCGTCCCTCAGGATGAGCGCCGTGCCGTGGCAATGCTGCGTTATGCCGGCGACACCCATCATCGCGTGCTCGCCAGCCGTACCGAAGATGCCGGGCAGACCTGGTCCGAACCCTATCCACTGGAGCCGGCCAATCCCAACTCATCACTGGCGGCGGTCGGTACTCCCGACGACGGTTTGCTGGTGGCGCTCAACGATCTGCGGGATGGTCGCTTCAAATTGAGCCTGTATGGCACGGACCCGGGGCTCGCCGATTGGCGCAACCTGGCCGAACTGGATCAGTCTCCCGATCCCTTGGGCAAAGCGTTCTCGCCGGACGCCTACAAGGAAATCATCGCTGAAGGCTTTCGTGCCTCCAGCGGTGCCCGGCGCTTGCCGCTTGAGCAGCGTTTCCTGAGCAATCTGGATTACCGGGTGTGCAAACCCACAGGCTGTGAATTCGAGTACGAATACCCGTATTTCAGCCGCAGTCCAGACGGCATGTATCACTTGGTCTACTCGTGGAACAACACATTCATCAAACATGTCAGCTTCAATGATGCCTGGCTGGCGGAGCGCCTCTGATGCTACCTCTCTGGCAAGCCCACTTGAGTTTCACCCTGGTGATTTTTGTAATGCTGGGTTCGTTTAATTTCACCGCGCCCTGGCGTCCGTGGCTGTTGCCGGCGCTGGCGCTGGTCAGCTTCATTCCCGTCGATGGTCTGTCACTCGCCGCTTATGTGCGCAGCTACACCGATGATCTGGCGATCAGCACCCTGGTGTTTTTGGGTTGGGCTTGTCTGTTGCGCCTGGGCGTGGTCCAGCCGTTGAAACGTGCGCACCGAAGCCAGGTGCTCCTGATGTTTGGTGTGTTCGGGCTGATTCTGTATCCCGCCACGCTGGGCCTGACCTATTTCGATCCTTATCGCTGGGGCTTCAATCCGCGTCCGATGATCGTGCTTGCAGGGCTGGCAGCATTGTCGCTGCTGTGGCTGCGCAACGCCTTGGGCGTATGGATGCTGGCGGCCGGCACGCTGGCATTCACGCTGGGGCTAAAGGCTTCGGGAAACTACTGGGACTATTTGATCGACCCGTTGTTGGCGGGGTACTGCGTAGTGGCTGGCTCAAAGCTTTTGGCGGGCGGTTTCTGGCGCAGGACTCGTCCCGTGCACGTTGTCCCGAACCCTTCCCTGAACGGCTGATTGACTCATCCGCCGATGAATGAATAACAACGCAGAGGTAAATGATGGGGTGGTTGCAATCACGACGGCTGCGCTATGGCGCGGGTGCCATAGGTTTGATGTTCTTGCTGTTTGCCATGCTCAGGCTGGTGTTTGTGCTGGGGTTTTCCGGGATCGATGTCCGGGCTGTTGCGGACAATCCGCAATGGCTTGAGACGTTGGGCATCGGCCTGCGTTTCGACCTGCGCCTGGCGGTGTTGCTGGTGCTGCCGCTGGCCTTGCTGGCCTGGTTGCCGCGCTGGAACCTGATCCGTACGCCTGCGCTGCGCTGGGCGGCCAGGGTTTATCTGCTGCTGGCACTGGCCGTTGTCGGGCTGGTGTATATCGTCGATTTCGGTCACTACGCCTACCTCGGTGTGAGGATCAACGCGACGGTGCTGCGTTATCTGGAAGATGCACAGATTTCCGGGGAGATGGTCTGGCAGACTTACCCCGTATTGTGGATCACCTCGGGTTGGCTGGCGGTGGTTGCTCTGTCGTTCTATGGCCTTGTTCGTCTGGAACGCCTGACCCTTGCTCGTGAGCCGTCAGTGATTCGCCGCACATCGATCGCATTCGGGGCGGGGCTGGGAGTGGTCGCGGTGCTGCTGGCGCTGTTGGGGCGGGTGGAGAACCTCAATCTGCAAAACCCGGTGCCGCTGCGCTGGAGCGATGCGTTTTTCTCCGGCAACAGCCAGATCGCCGCGTTGGGGCTCAATCCGGTTATTTTTCTCTACGACACGCTCAAGGCCGGACAGTCGCAATTCGACGAAGCGCAGGTGCGGCAGCATTACCCGGCTGTCGCTCGATACCTCGGTGTGGAGCAACCGGACCCGCAAACGCTGACCTTCGAACGCCGACAAACAGTGCAGCCTTATAAAGTGGCAGGCGAGCGCGCGCCGAATGTCATCTTTGTGATGCTCGAGTCGTTAGGCACCAGCGCAGTGGGTGCCTACGGCAATCCGTTGAACCCGACGCCGAACATTGATCGTCTGGCGGGTCAGAGCTGGTTTTTCAAACACTTCTACGTACCAGTAACCGGCACCGCAAAGACCGTATGGGCCAGCATCACCGGGGTGCCCGACGTCACCCGGCAGGAGACGGCAACGCGTCATCCGATGATCACCCGCCAGCACACCTTGATCAATTCGTTCACTGACTATCACAAGCTCTACATGATTGGCGGCAACGCCGGTTGGGCCAATATCAACGCATTGATCCAGCAAAGTATCGACGGCGTGCGACTCTATGACGAAAGCGACTGGCGCTCGACGCCGGTCGATGTGTGGGGCATCTCGGACCTGGACCTGTTCAAGGAGAGCGACCGGATCATTCGCAATCTGCCCAAGGACCAGCCGTTCTTTGCCTACGTGCAAACCGCAGGCAACCACCGTCCGTTCACCATTCCCAAGGACAATGACGGCTTTGAGGTCAGCAACCTGACAGTGGAGCAGGTGCAGGCGGCCGGGTCGCGCAGTGTCGAGCAATACAACGCCGTGCGCCTGCTGGATTTCAATATCGGTCGACTGATGGAAATTGCGAAAGAGGGCGGTTATTACGACAACACGATCTTCGTGTTCTTTGGCGACCACAACACCCGCATCAGCCAGATTCCCCATATGGCGCCGGCCTTCGAGCAGTTGGGGCTGGAAAGCAACAACGTACCGCTGCTGATTCACGCGCCCGGTTTGTTGCAGCCCAAGGTGATCGACGACGCTGTTGGGCTGGCGGATCTGTTGCCAACGGTGGCGGGCATGGCCGGCATGTCATTCACCAATGGCGCGATGGGTCGCGATATCCAGCAGCCGGCCCCGGAGGGCGAGCGTGTCGTACCGCTGGTGCTGCGTGAAGGCACTTTTCCGCTGATCGGTGGCGTGACTCGGCATCACCTGCTGCAAATGGAACATGATGGCAGTTCGCCAACCTTACACGACTTGACGTCCAGCACGCCGACGGAGAATGTTGCCGAGCAGAATCCGCAGGAGTTCAAGCGCCTGGTGGAGCTGACGCGGGGCCTGCATGAGAGTTCGCGCTTGATGCTGTACCGCAACGTCCAATGAACATTACTAACGGTTTGAGCCGTATGCGGTGAAAATCGCACGTACGGGTTCAAATGACTGTGTACCACCCAGTACATGCTCAGTGATATCTTCGATTTCATTGAGCATACGGAAAGCCCGCCTAGTGCGGGCTTGCTTGTTTCTGGCGTTTGACTTTCACCCTTTCAGCGAGGTGCCCCACGCACTTCGCCAGCCCCCTCTAACACTCCCGGAGCCAGGCAGAACGAAGTTTTCGAGCTGAGGTCATCCCCCCAGGTTCGGTAGCCGGCGGTATCGATATGAATACGGCCGCTGGCGTAACGGCTCACGCCCATTTTCCACGGTTTGCCTTGCTTGGCCCAAAAGGTACACAGCGGGGTTGCGACGTCCTGATGATCCGGCAACTGAATATCGACCGCAAAGGCTCGCAGGTGGGCACTGTTACCGGCGCCACTGGCACAACGGTTCAAGGCGGGGTCGCGGTAGGCGGAGACCACTTCGAATTCTCCGAGAATTTGCTCGGCTCGCAAGGCCTGCAACAGCTTGAGGGTGGACAGCACCGACGGCCAGAGCGGCTCGGGGGGCGTTGCAAAAGGCTCGGCATTGCAGGTTTGCCAGTCACTGGCACTGCGCAGTAACTGGAAGAGTGGAACAACGTTATCAACCGCGTTGGCGCGCAAGAAGCGAATGAACGCCTGGGTATCGTGGGCGCGGGCCCATTGCTCGAACATTGCCGGGTCGCGCTCATCAGCGACCGCCACTGTCCCCACAAGAAGCAGCGCTGCGATCAATGCTGGCTTCAACCTGTTCAAGATCGCTCCCGGCTCCATAAAAAAGGGCTGCCCTTTCAGGCAACCCCTTTTTAACACGAAGCGCTCAGATCACCCCACAGGCCATCCGCGCGCCGCCACCGCCCAGCGGCTGCGGCATGTCCGAATGGTTATCACCTCCGGCATGGATCATCAACGCGCGGCCTTCGACCTCGGTCAGCTTCTTCAGCCGTGGCGCCAGCACCGGGTTGTCGGCACTGCCATCGGCATTCACATACAACGCCGACAAATCGCCAAGATGGCCGCTGGCATAGGGGCCCAGGTGCTTGCCGGTCTTGGCCGGGTCAAAGTGCCCACCCGCGGCAGCGGCGGCGACTTTCTTGCCATCGACCACCGCTGCGTCGCAGCTGCCGTTCTGATGCACATGGAATCCATGAATCCCGGCGCCCAGCGACGTCAGCTGCGGGGCAAACAGCAGCCCATGTTCAGTCTCGGTCACAGTGACCTTGCCAATCGGCTGTGGCGGGCCATCGGCGCTGACCAGGTGGATGGCCACGTCCTTCGACGCGGCTTGGGCGCCAGCAGCACAGAACAACGCCAGAAATGCCAGGGATCGATACCGTTTCATTACGCCTCCAACTACATCCAAGTAAGAAGCGAGCAGTCTAAATCAGACCTTTGCGGCGTATCGTCCCTCACACATCCAGACACGATCTCACTAATCGAGCGGTCGCAGGCGATATTGCGGCGGCAGTTGCTCAAATCCACTGATCGTCGTGTTCAGGCTCTTCCAGCGGCCGTCCTTGATGCCGTAGATGCAGCCGTGAATCGACAGGCTCTGGCCGCGATGCCAGGCGTTCTGGACGATGCTGGTATGGCCGACGTTGGCCACCTGCTGGATCACGTTCAGCTCGCACAAGCGGTCGACCCGCTCCTCTTCGGTTGGCAATTGCGCCAGCACCTCGCGGTTTTCGTAGTACAGATCGCGAATCGACCGCAGCCAGCCATCGATCAGGCCCAGCTGGCGGTCCTGCATGGAGGCGCGCACACCACCGCAGCCATAGTGGCCGGTAACAAGGATGTGTTTGACCTTCAGCACATCGACTGCGTACTGAATCACCGACAGGCAGTTCAAATCGGTGTGAAGCACCACGTTGGCCACGTTACGGTGAACAAACAGGTCGCCTGGCAGCATGCCGACGATTTCGTTGGCCGGTACCCGCGCATCGGAACAGCCGATCCAGAGAAACTCCGGCGTCTGCTGGCGAGCCAGTTTGGCGAAGAAGTCCGGATCTTCCTGTTTGATCGCATCGGCCCAGCGTGCATTGTTATCAATCAGTTCCTGTAGGTCGTGCATATTCAAGCCTCATCAAGGATGCGCAAATTGGACAGGCGCCAGGCGCCCGAGGTCACGCCGCTGGGGCATGAGCTTTGAATCTTCATCGCGGTGGAGGGTCTTCTCTATATAGCCCTACTGTTACAAGGAACTGTCATGACCCAAGCACATCGCCCACCGCATTCACCCGAGCCCGCCCCGATCGACGACACCGAAGATCGCATGGGTTCGATCCGCGAGCTGGATTTCGACACTGAAGAACCCAGTGGTCGGATCGGCGATCTCATCCCTGAGAACGAGCTTCAACAGACTATACCGCCGGAGCGCGTCCGCGAAGCGGGCATGACCGGTGCCTCGACAGCGGACCATGAGCCCACCGATGACGACATGAGCCCGGAAACCCTGATCGACGAAGATGGCGCGCTTTCAGCGACCGAGGAAGGCTTTGGCGGCCCCGCCGACCAGGAGCTCAGCGTGGTCGATGCCAATGAGATCGGTGGCGGCCGTGGCCTGGACGAAGCGGAACTGGCGCGACAGGACCCGCTGGACGGCAAACCGGAGCGCTGAGCCGCTCAGTCGACCAAGGTGCAGGCCATCACCAGCGCATCCTCGCGCCCGCCTACCGCCGGGTAGTAATCCCGGCGGCGGCCGATTTCGTTGAAGCCATAACGCTCGTACAAACGGTACGCCGGGCCGTTGCTGGCGCGCACTTCGAGGAAGCACTCGCGGGCATCCATCTCGTAGGCGCGCCTCATCAATTGCTCGAGCAACTTCAAACCCAGGCCGCGGCCCTGGCTTTCCGGCTTGACGGTGATATTGAGCAGGTGCGCTTCGTCGATGATGACGTTAACCACGCCGTGCCCGACCTGCTGCTCGCCTTCGAACATCAGCCAGATCTCGTAGGACTTGAGCGCGTCCAGAAAGATGCCGCGTGTCCAGGGGTGGCTGAAGGCGGCGTATTCAATCTTCAATACAGCGTCCAGATCGGCTTCGGTCATCGCACGAAAGGTTACAGCGTCACTCATCAGTCGTTTTCCAGCGCGTCATCAGCCGACGCATGGCTTTCCAGACGTCCGCCTTGCGCAGCGGCTCGTCCATCAGTAATTCAAGGCCGGGCAATGTCCAGGCAAACCCCAGGCCCTCGACCGACAGTTCCTGGTTAAAGGCATCGGCCTGGGCCTCGCCAGCAAAGCGGATCGCCGGACCACCGATCAACCACAGGCAGCTGCAAGGCGCTTCTTCGCGCCTGGCCTGGACAAAGCCCTGGACAAAATCCCGGGCTGCTTCCGGGCCCTGGTCCAGATTGCCGCGCACCAGCAGCGGCCAGCGCACCGGCTCACCGACTATCTGTGGGCTGTCTGGCAGGCCAGCGGCGCGCAGCATGTCCTTGAGCAACAAATACGAGGGGTCGCGACTCTGGAAGGGCTCGCCGGTGGCCAGTTCAACCAGCAACAGGCACGGCCCGGAGCGCAGCAGTTGCAGGGCAAATCGGGGTGGCGGCACCTGCACTTTGGCGGGAGGCGCTGCAACGTCCGACTCGGCAGCGGACTTGGCTACCGCCTTGGGCGCCGTCGACGGGCGTGGCACTTCGATTTTCGGCCGTTCGGCACGTGCCACTGGGGCGGCAACCGGCGCGGCGTGCGCTGCGACCGGCTCAACCTCGGGCTCGGGCGGCGCCACCGGCAGCAAAAGGTCCGCACGGGAAGGCGCCGCGAACGGCAACTCGGCGCGCGGCAGCCAGTGCACCACTTGCATGGCATTCAAATAAGCGCGGCGGCGGGACTCGATCAGCAAGGGTCAGCCATCTGTGGATAAGTTAAGCCGGCAATTCTACCGTTGTTCGTCCACCGATGGAGCAGTAGATCGATCGAAATGCCGGTTGTAACACCTCGGGGCGATCAGGGGTGAATCGCGAATCGTGTGATGCAGTACAATCGTCCCCTTTTTAGCTGGCAACGAGGTCGGCCATCCAATGATCGAACCCAAGCGCGTCCTGCGCGCCCTCGCCGAACACTGGGCATTGCTTGAGCCTTTGTGCGAACGCTTCGACCAAGGCACCCTGAGCCTGAGCGAGTTGCGCCTGCAATTGGCCGCCCAACAGGTGGACAGTACCCCTCAGGAAATCACCAGCCTGCTGGATGTGTGGATACGCCTGGATATCCTGGTCCCGGTCGCCAAGAGCCCGAACCGTTTCGAGCTCAACGCCCAGATCCACGACTTCCTCGCGTACTTGCGCCGCGAGCACCGGCTGGGGCTGTGCCTTGAGATCGAAGCCTACCTGCGCCACCTCGAACGCCTGGCCGGGCACATTCAGGACGCCTTCGACATCCGCGATGGCAATGACCTCGCCCGCCAGCTGCGCCTGCTCGACATGCGCGTACGCGATGTGCTGAAAAAACTCGATAACGATGAGCAAGCGCTGGTTGCAGTGGCGGAGCGGGCCAAGACCAGCGACCGTCAGATCCCCCTGCGCCAGCGTTACGCCGAAGTGCTGGCGACCTGGGACGAATACGTCGAACCCATGATCCAGCTGGTCAACGCCGATGGCGCCTTCGAACAGGGCGTGCGCAAGGTCGAGAACGTGTTGCTGCGCCTGTTGAGCGAGCAGCAGCGCCTCGGCCACCTGGTCGACGACGACATGTTATTGCGCACCCATGCGCGGATTCTGGAAATGCAGACCAGCGCGCAATTGACCCTGCGTCATGCCCGCGAGCTGCTGCTGCCGCTGCGCGAGGAAGCCCGCCGCCACAATGCCGTGACCCGTGGCGCGGCGCTGGCGCTGTCGTTGATCCGGCGCAAGGGCATCGACGCGTTGCCCCATGCGGCGATGCCGCTGTTCACGCGACCACAGAGCACGTTTTTGGGCAGCGCCAGCCAGGTCGAGGCCTATGTTTATGCCCTCGCCCGCTTCGAGCCCAAGCCGGCGCAGTTCCCCAAGGCCCACAAGACTCAAAAGGACGACGCCAAGCGTGCGCCGCGCACGGTTCGAGAAATGCTCGACCGCTGCGAAAACGCCCTGCCAATGCCGGACCTGATGGCCTGGCTGTTGGAACAGGAGCCCGATGGCGCAACCGACGAATTGCTCTACTGGTTCTCGCGCCTGTCGCGCGAGAAACGCTTCGGTCGTGAGCGACTGGAACGCCGCGATTACCACACGCACGAGCATCAGGTCAGCCTGCGCTCCTTCGCCCTGCATGCCAGTCGGACCGAGCCGCTGGAATCTTCTGCGAGCACCCCTCATGCATCTTGATCTTTCCGAACTGTCCCATCTGGCGCCGATCTTCCGCGAGCTATTCAAGGGTTTCCACATCAGCCGCCGCGACCCGGAGCTTTACGCGCAACTGTCGAATTTTCAGGACCAGTACCGCGGCCTGTTCAAGGCCCTGGGTTTTGAACTGGTCTGCGATACCCGTGGCTTCTACTACTTCGTTCCGGAGCTGGCTGCCGCTCAAGTCAACAAGACTGCCCAGCGCCTGTCGTTGTTCACCTTCATTCTGGTCGAGCACCTGGCCGACCAGGGTCGCGACCCGATGGCCGTGCTCGACGGCGGCAGCATTGGCCGTGACGAGCTGCCATCGCTGCTGGAAAAGTACCGTGACCTGTTCCTCCAGGCTGAAGTCCAGACCCAGGACGAGCTCGAAGAAAAGATCATGCGGCGCATGACCCAACTGGGCTTCGCCAGCGAAGAAAACGGTATCTACCGCTTTCTGCCACCCATGCACCGTTTCCTCGACGTCTGCCTTTCGGTCCAGCAGGACCGCGACCTGGCCGCCAGCCTGCACAGCACTCTGCCGCTGCCCACCCCCGTGCTGGTCGAAGAGACGGACGACAAGCTGCTTGAAACCAACGACCCGCTCGACTTGAGCCCGTTCAATGCCGATGAAGAAACCGAAGAACAAGCGCTGGCCAGGGCCATGGCACTCGAGCAACAGGAGATGAACGCATGAGCCAGGAACGCTACGGAATCAGCCGCTTCGCCTTGCTCAACACGGCCGGCTACAGCCTGGGTCTGTTTCCCCTTGAGCACCCGCTGTCGGTATACGGTGCCAACAACCTGGGCAAGAGCGCCTCGATCAACGCCCTGCAGTTTCCGATTCTGGCGCGCATGTCGGACATGAGCTTCGGCAAATACAGCCTGGAACAATCGCGCCGCTTCTACTTCGCCAGTGACACCAGCTATATCCTCTGCGAAGTCTCGCTGCCTCACGGCCCGCATGTGATCGGCGTGGTCGGGCGTGGTCCGGGTGGCGGTTTCGGCCACCAGTTCTTCGCCTATGCCGGCGAACTGGACCTGGCCCACTACCAGAAAAACGACACCTGCCTGCGCCAGAAAGAATTGTTCACCAACCTGGAACGCAATGGCCTCAAAGCCTACGAATTGAAACCCGATGAGCTGCGTCGCCTGCTGGTGGGCGGGCACACCTCGGTACCACTGGATCTGACCCTGATTCCGCTGCGCTCCACCAGTGAGCAAAGCCTGAAAACCTTCCGGGCCCTGTTCATCAACCTGCTGCACATGCGTGAAATCACCGCCGCCAAGCTCAAGCAGCTGTTCCTCGATGCCTTCGAGCACAGCTTGCGCTCGGGCAGCGTGGACTACATCGCCGCGTGCGAAGAAGCCTTCCGCGATGTACGTCGAATGGAGCAGGACTACAATTCGCTGGTGTCTGCCGGCCCGTTGGTCGAAGCCCTGGCAAACGGTGTCCGGCAGCGCGATGTACTGCGCGGCAAGCTGCACCGCCTCTCGCCGCTGCTCGACTCGCTGCTTGGCACCTGGCAAGACTACTCGATGGCGCGCAAGGAAGAGCTGGTCATCCAGGCCGAGCACTACCGCAGCGAGCAGGACATGCTGCAAAACGATCAACGCGGCGGCACCCAGGAGCTGATGCGCCTGGAGCGGGAAATCAGCGGCATTCAGCGTTGGCTCGGCGAACTTTCGGTCCTCAAGCACCGCTTCGCCTTGATCGACGACGTCCGTGTGCTCGAGCAGCAACTGTTGGCGGCCAAGGACGCGCACGACGAGTTGGCCGGTGCCCTGGCGCAATCACGCCAGTTCAGCGCCGAAGACCTGGATGAGCGGCTGCGAGACCTGGAAAAACGCCTGAAATCGGTCAGGCTACAGCTTGAGCATGCCGACAACAACAGCTACGCCCGTCTGCGCGAAGAGTTTTCCCAGCAGGACGTGGAGCGGCTGATGCGCCTGTTCAACGGCGCGCTGTTCAGCTTGCCGCTTGGCGAGAACGGCATCGCCCTGAATGACGGCGACGCCTGGATCAAATCCCTTGAAGCAGTGCTGGATGGTTTCACTGGCGACCGTTTTGAGGTGCCAGGCCTGTCCATCGACCTGTCGCACATCGAACCACCCGCACTGCAGGCACTGGCCGACCGCGCCGCCTTGCGCGACCAGAAAGACCGCCTGGAAAAAGAGCTCAAGCAGCTCAAGACGCAACAAGCCGTCGCCGCCGACCGCGCTGCGAGCAAGACCCAGACCGAGGCCTTGTATCAACAGGTACTCGATGCCCAGAAGGCACTGGAAGACTTCCGCCGCAGCCAGACCCTGAGCGCCGAAGAAGGTGACAAGCTCGAGCAACTGGCGCAGCTTGAAGCGGCCCAGGATGAACTCAAGCGCTCCAGTGATGCGTTTACCGAGCGCGTCCAGCAACTGTCGGCCAAACTGCAGTTGGTTGGCCGACAAATCGCTGACCTGGAAGCCAAGCAGCGCACGCTGGACGATGCCCTGCGCCGTCGCCAGCTGCTGCCGGCAGACCTGCCGTTCGGCACGCCGTTCATGGAACCGGTCGATGACTCCATGGACAACCTCCTGCCGCTGCTCAACGACTACCAGGACAGCTGGCAAGGCCTGTTGCGCTGCGACGGCCAGATTGAAGCCCTGTACGCCCAGGTCCGGCTCAAGGGCGTTGCCAAGTTCGACAGCGAAGAGGACGTGGAACGTCGTCTGCAGCTGCTGATCAACGCGTATGCACATCGCCAGGACGAAGCCCTGACCCTGGGCAAGGCCCGTCGCGCGGCGGTCACCGATATCGCCCGGACCTTGCGCAATATCCGCAGCGACTACGACAGCCTCGAACACCAGCTCGCGCTGTTCAACCGCGAGATCAACAAGCGCCAGGTCTCCAACCTGCAGAGCTTCCGCATTGTGCTGGCACCGAACAAGGAAGCGCTCAAGCACATCGACCAGATTATTCACAGCGCCGGTCAATACGAAGAGGGCGAGACACTGTCCGTCTTCGACCTGAGCCAAAGCGCCGAGCAAGACAACAAGAACGAAGAAGCCAAGGAGTATCTGGCCCGTCTGGTGGCCGCCAACCATAACCAACTGGGCCTCAAGGAACTGTTCGAGCTGGCGTTCGAAATCACCAAGGTCAACGGCCAGCCGGTTATCCATACCGATATCGATGGCGCGGCCTCCAATGGCACTACCATGACCATCAAGGCGCTGACCAACATGTATTTGTTGCTGCACCTGATGGATCGCGACCTGGCCGGACGAATTCGGCTGCCGTACTACCTGGACGAAGCCGCCGACATCGACGAGCGCAACCAGACCGCACTGCTCGAAACCAGCCAGCAATTGGGCTTCGTGCCAATCCTGGCCAGTGTGAAACCGCAAGTTTCAGCGCGGGTTGCCATCGACCTGGAAGGCGGCAGCGGCCCTAACGGCATCTATATCGACGAGGCGGACTGGAAGATCATCCGTCGCCATGATGAACCGCAGCCAACAGTGGAAAGCGAAGAGAACGAAACGGAAACCGCCTGACGCTGAGGTATAAAAAGGCCGCGACGATCGCGGCCTTTTTATTACTTGCCGAGTGGAATCTTCGGCGCCCATTTCAGCCAGTCGTCCTCGGCCTGATCGAACAGGGCAAAGGTTTGTTCTGGTCGGGCCGGATTCCCCATGCTCTCCCCTTCCGGGGTCGCAAACGCGACGCCACCGGCGACGAGGGTTTCAACGGACTCGGTGCGCACCGTCACGCCTTTGAGCAGCCCCCAATCCACGCCAAAGCCGCTGGTGTTCCAGAAACGGCTGCCAGCGCGAACCAGCGGTGCATAGCGCGGCTCGATCAGGATACGGATCAACACCCGATCGCCTGTCTGCCCAAGCTCATAACCGGTGACCTTGCCCACCGTGACTTCGCGGTAGGTGACGGGTACACCCGGCTTTAGCGAACCACGACGCGGCGCACTCAATACCAGGCTTAACCCTACCTCACGCTCGGAAACTTCTGGCGCTTGCGGCAGCGCAACAAAATCGCGCTGAGGTCCCTTGCTCTTCACCGCTGGCCGAACCTCGATGTACTGCCCGGTCACCAGGGTGTCCAGATTGGCCGTTTTGAGAATCCCGAGCTCCGGCTTGACCACCCAGAACTGAGTGCCGGCCCGAGCGATACGGTCCGGGACTTCAGTGATTTGCGCCTTGAGCAATACAGTCTCCAGGTCATCGCTCAGGTCGACATCTTCAACCTTGCCCACGTCCAGCCCTTTGAAACGGATGGGAGTGCCCACCTTGAGGCCATCGGCATTGTCTACCCGAATGGTCACTGCAGTACCGACCCGGTTAGCCGCTTCATGGTTTTCATGCAGACGGAAACGTGGAATGCGCTTTTTCAATGGTGTGTTCGGATGTGGCGTTTCAAACGCGATGCCACCGGCCATCAGGCTCTGCAGCGACTCGCTCTTGACTTGAATCCCGGACAGGCCGCCGGTCAGGGTTATGCCACTGGCATTCCAGAAACGGGACGAGCCGTTGACCAGGTTGGCGTACTCCTTCTCGATATGAACCCCAATCACCAATTGCTTGCGGGTTCGTGAAAACTGATAGCTCTGCACAGTACCGACCTTGACCTGCTTGTACAGCACTGGGCTCCCCACTTCGAGGGAGCCGAGGCTGTCGCTGAACAACACCAGGTGCAGGCCTGGTGCGCGCAGGTCGAGTGGCGGAGCCTTGGGCCGAGCTTCAAACTCACGCAGCGGTGCACCGCCCTTGTCGCCGGGACGAATGGCGATGTAGTTACCTTTGACCAAAGCTTCCAGCCCGGTAATGCCCGCCAACGAGATCGACGGCTTCACAACCCAGAACTGGGTGCCTTCCACCAGGTAATCTTCCGCCAGTGGGTCGAGGGTCAATTCGGCCATTGCGCTGGAAAGATCCGAATCGACTTTCAGAGCCTTCAAGCTACCGACTTGAATGCCTTTGTACATCACCGGCGTACGGCCAGCCTGCAGACCCTCGAAATCACTCAACTTGACCTTGATTCGAATGCCTGCCTGCGCGGCGTCGAAGTCGTCATAGAGGCGGAACGGCAAGCTCGGATCTGTGGGTGGGCTGTCCGTACGATGCTCCGGCGTAGCGAAGGCAATGCCACCGGCGACGATACTGGCCAACGACTCACTGCGTACTTTCACACCGCTGAGCCCCGCATCAATACTGATGCCGCTGGCATTCCAGAAACGCGTGTGCTTGCGCACAAGATTGGCGTAGAGCGGCTCGATAAATGCTCTGATCTCAACTGTGTGCTGGTCTTCCGCCAATGCGTAGCTTTTGACTCGACCGACTTTGATCTGCTTGTAGAAGATCGGGCTGTCGCGGTTGAGCGAGCCCAGCCGATCAGCCTTGAGTATCAGATGAAGGCCCGGCTCTTTGTCCGACAAGGGCGGCGCTTCGGACAAGGCCGTGAATTTCTTGGTCGGCTCACCGTCGCCCGGGCTGACCGCAATGTAGTTACCGGAGACCAGTGTTTCCAGGCCAGTGATGCCGGCCAGGGTGACACTGGGCTTGACCAGCCAGAACCGCGTATTGGTACGAAGATGGGCGTCTGCCGCCTTGTTTATCTCGATCGTGGCGATCACACCTGTGTTGTCACCTTTATCGTCCAGGGCTAAGGCAACGACTTTACCGACCGACATGCCTTTGTAGACCACCTCGGTCTTGTTGGCCTGGATGCCTTCGCCGCTGATAAAGCGCACCTGAATCTCGATGCCCGACTGGTTGTAGGCACGCCAGCCGAGCCATCCACCGATGATCAGAGCAATTAATGGCAAGACCCAAATGGCCGACCAGTTCGATGCCGGGCGGGTTTTGGCGGTAGGCAAGTCACTCATGATCGTCATCCGACTCCGTGTTATCCCAGATCAGTCGGGGATCGAAAGTTACAGCAGCTAACATCGTCAGTATCACCACGCTGGCAAAGGCGACTGCGCCCAGATTGGCCTCGACGCTGGCGATGCGGCCAAAATTCACGATCGCCACGAGGATGGCGATCACGAAAATGTCCAGCATGGACCAACGCCCAATGAACTCAATAAATCGATACATCCAGATTCGTTGCCTCGCCGACAGCGGCTGATGGCGCTGGACCGAGTACAGCAGCAAGGCAATTCCCACCAGCTTGAACGTGGGCACCAGGATGCTGGCTACGAAAACGACCGCCGCAATGGGGTACATCCCGTGATGGATCAGGGTGATGACGCCGGACATGATCGTATCGGGGCTGCCTTGCCCCAGGGTGCTAACCGTCATGATCGGTAGCACATTGGCAGGAATGTAGAGAATCGCCGCTGTTATCAGCAATGCCCAGGTGCGAATAATGCTGTTGGGACGCCGCGCATGAACCATTGCACCACAACGGCTGCAGACCTGCCCATCGCTGTCAGGATCCGCCCGGTTAAGCTCATGGCACTCATGACAGATCAGAATGTTTGCATCAATCGCCCGCACGCGTGTCCTCCCCTGACAAAGCCACCCAAATCTGGTGGGGGGACATCACCACTTCCAGCCAGACCTGAACCAGCAACAGCCCGACGAAACAGGCCAGGCCCAATCCGAGGCTTATCTGCGCGAGGTCCGCCAGTTTTACCATTGCCACAAGCACCCCCATCAAATAGACCTCTAGCATGCCCCAATCACGTAGATGGTGATAAATGCGATAAAGCAGCAGCCCGTAGCTACGGCCCATGTTCAAGCGAATGGTCAGCAAAACGAGCAATTGGCACATCAGCTTGAGCAGCGGTATGGCCATGCTGCAGAGGAAGACTACAACAGCGATCTCTGGCATGCCGGTGTTGTACAACCCGAGCACTCCGGACCAGACCGTATCCTGCGAAGCCTGGCCCAGTAAATCGAGTTGCATGATGGGTAAAAAGTTCGCCGGTATGTACAACAACAGTGCCGCGAGCACTAATGCGAGGCTGCGATTCACCACATTGTGTCTGTGTGAGAAGAGCTCATAACCGCATCGCGGGCATATGGCCTTCTCATCGTGCGCAAGCGCGGGCCTGTGCATCAGCAGATCGCATTCGTGGCAAGCTACCAGCTTGTCTAGCGGTAGCTGGGCAAGCCGCTCGGGGTCGACAGGTTCAGGCATATTCAGCTTCTGAATCGAAAAGTGGGTCTATTCTAGTGTTCCAGCTCAAAAATAACCGGGGATTTTTCGCGAGCAAAAACAAAACCCCTACCTGCGTATGCAGATAGGGGTTTTGGAATTTAATCTTGACGATGACCTACTCTCACATGGGGAAACCCCACACTACCATCGGCGATGCATCGTTTCACTGCTGAGTTCGGGATGGGATCAGGTGGTTCCAATGCTCTATGGTCGTCAAGAA
>NZ_JAAAMT010000089.1 GCF_009905435.1 Pseudomonas sp. R5(2019) | reverse complement strand
GAAACCACCCGCACTCCCAAGGCTTGTCGTTGATATCACCGGCCTCGGGGGCTGCTGCGCAGCCCATCGCGGCCAGGTCCGCTCCTACAAGGGTTTCGTCGTTCTATTCCTTAACTGACCGGCATTGAGGCAAGCCTGGCTTCCTACAGGGGGCACGGCGTTGGAGAATTTATTGCGCCCAGGGCGACTTGCGGGCGCTGTCCATCTGCACCAGGTAGCCGCTGCCACCGAGCTGGCGCATCTGGTTGCGAATCCAGCCGGCACGCCGGGCCACGTAGGTGCTCGGGCGGCTCGCGCTCCAGTTGAGCGGGCTGGGCAACACCGCCGCCAGCAGGCTGGCCTGTTGCCGTGACAAGCGCGCGGCGCTGACGCCGAAATGATGCTTCGCCCCAGCTTCTGCGCCGAACACGCCGGTGTCCCACTCGGCGCTGTTCAGGTACACCTCAAGAATCCGCTGCTTGGGCCAGAACACCTCGATCAACGCGGTGAACCAGGCCTCCAGGCCCTTGCGCACCCAGCTGCGACCCGACCACAGGAACAGGTTCTTCGACACTTGCTGGCTGAGGGTGCTGGCGCCACGAATGCTGCCGCCGCGTTCATTGTGGGCAAAGGCGGCCTGGATGGCGCCGAAGTCAAAACCCCAGTGCTCGGCGAACTTTTGATCCTCACCGGCAATGACCGCGACTTTCAGCTCGTCGGAGATCTCATCCCAGCTGCGCCACGAGCGCTGCAGGTCGATGGGCTCGCCATCGATCCACGATTCGATTTTGCGCTCGACCATCAGCGCCGTGCCGGGCGGTGGCACCCAGCGAAAGATCAGGACCAGCAGGACGCTGCCTGCGACGAACCAGAGGAGGGCCCGGGCGAGGCGGCGGAGAATTGTAGGCAGCATAGAGGATGGCTTGGCCGAACCGATTGAGCGGGCCATTATACAGGCCCTGCGCGTTCGAATGACTTTGACTGGAGTTTGCCCATGCTGCGTGCGTTTTTGCTGTTGACCGCCTTTTTCGGTTTCACCGGCGTGGGTCTTGGGGCCTTCGCCGCCCATGGCCTCAAAGGCCGCCTGAGCAGCGATTACCTGGCCATCTTCCATACCGGTGTCACTTACCAGCTGGTGCATACGCTGGCGCTGCTGGGCGTGGCACTGCTCAGCACGCAGCTGTCGGGGCGGCTGGTGGGCTGGGCCGGCGGTCTGTTTGCCCTGGGGATCGTGCTGTTCTCCGGTAGCCTCTATGCCTTGACCCTGACTGGTTTCAGCAAGCTGGGCATCGTCACCCCGTTTGGCGGCCTGGCCTTTCTCGGCGGCTGGTTGTGCCTGGGGCTGGCAGCCTGGCGCTTGAGTTGACTCGTCGGTCCGGTTCGAGACGAATGTGCCTTGGTCATACCGGCCGATCGGGCTAGAATGCTGTCCCCTAAAAAAGACGATGGCTGCTGTCCGCATGCACATTCAGTTGAACGGTGAACACTACGAACTGCCCGACGGCGAAACCGTCGCGGCCTTGTTGACCCGCCTGGAGTTGACGGGGCGCCGAGTCGCGGTCGAACTCAACCTGGACATCGTGCCGCGCAGCCAGCACGAAGCCACCGCTCTGCGCGAAGGCGACCAGGTTGAAGTGGTCCACGCCATTGGTGGCGGTTGATCGTCAGCCGCGCGTCACCCGCACCGCCCCCCTGCCCCCCGAAGAGGATTTCCGATGAGCAACGTTCGTAGTGACAAGCCCTTCACGCTGGCTGGTCGTACTTTCCAGTCGCGCCTGCTGGTAGGCACCGGCAAATACCGTGACCTGGAAGAAACCCGCCTGGCCATCGAAGCCTCCGGCGCCGAGATCGTCACCGTTGCCGTTCGTCGCACCAACATTGGCCAGAACCCTGGCGAGCCGAACCTGCTCGACGTGCTGCCGCCGGACCGCTACACCATTCTGCCGAACACGGCCGGCTGCTACGACGCGGTCGAAGCCGTGCGCACCTGCCGCCTGGCCCGTGAGCTGCTGGACGGCCACAACCTGGTCAAGCTGGAAGTGCTGGCCGACCAGAAGACCCTGTTCCCCAATGTGATCGAAACCCTGAAGGCTGCGCAAGTGCTGGTCAAGGACGGTTTCGACGTGATGGTGTACACCAGCGATGACCCGATCATCGCCCGTCAGCTGGCCGAAATCGGCTGCATCGCGGTCATGCCGCTGGCTGGCCTGATCGGCACTGGCTTGGGTATCTGCAACCCGTACAACCTGCAAATCATCCTGGAAGAAGCCAAGGTGCCGGTCCTGGTCGATGCCGGCGTGGGCACTGCCTCCGACGCCACCATCGCCATGGAGCTGGGCTGCGAGGCGGTGCTGATGAACTCGGCCATCGCTCATGCGCAGAACCCGATTCTGATGGCCCAAGCCATGAAGCACGCCATCGAAGCCGGTCGCCTGGCTTACCTGGCTGGCCGCATGCCGAAAAAACTCTATGCCAGCGCCTCGTCGCCGCTGGATGGTCTGATCAAGTAAGAGCCCCTGATGACTGAATCGCAAGAAACGCCGATCACCGCTGACGGCGAAGAGCGCCAGCACCGCCGCATCAAGAGTTTCGTGATGCGCGCCGGGCGCATGACCGAAGGCCAGCAACGTGGCCTGGACCAGGGCCGGCCGCTGTTCGTGCTGGAGCTGGGTGACAAGCCAGTCGATTTCGATCAGGTCTTCGGGCGTTCTGCGCCGCGCACCCTGGAAATCGGCTTCGGCATGGGCCACTCCTTGCTGGAGATGGCCGCCGCCGCGCCGGAGCAGGATTTTATCGGCGTTGAAGTGCATCGTCCGGGTGTAGGCGCATTGCTCAACGGCGTGCTGACCCAGAAGCTCAGCAACGTGCGGGTCTACGATTGCGACGCGATCGAAGTGCTCAACAAGTGCGTGGCCGACAACAGCCTCGACCGCCTGCTGCTGTTCTTCCCTGACCCTTGGCACAAAAGCCGCCACCACAAGCGCCGCATCGTCCAGGCGGAGTTTGCGGAACTGGTGCGCAGCAAGCTGAAGGTCGGCGGTGTCCTGCACATGGCGACCGACTGGGAGCCGTATGCCGAGTACATGCTGGAAGTGATGAACGTGGCGCCGGGTTACCGTAACCTGGCAGAAGACGGCCGCTGCGTGCCACGCCCGGCCGAACGCCCGATCACCAAGTTCGAGCGTCGTGGCGAGCGGTTGGGGCATGGAGTCTGGGATTTGAAGTTCGAGAAGGTCGACTGACCCGATCGCAACTCCTGTGACTGATGTGTACCTGTGTGGGAGCGGATTTATCCGCGAATAGCTTCAACTCGGTATGCCTGACACACCATGGTGAACCTATTCGCGGATAAATCCGCTCCCACAGGGGGTTGTCAGCAAACTGGGGTGGGCTGGTCAACGCCGATCCGCCACCACCCCGATCAACACCAGCACCACCAACAGCACCGGCGCCAGGCTGTAGTTGTTGAACTGGCTCAAGCCCTTCACGATCCACGGCGTCGCATAGATCAGCGCCGCGCCGCTGCCCAGCATGCAGATCAGCGCCATGAACGGCACGCGCAAGGCGCCTGCCAGCCCACCCAGGCGTTGCTCCAGCCAGCCTTTGATATCCGCACCAAACAGCACCAGCAGGCAACCCACCAGCGCCAGAGCGATCTCCGACAGGTTGCTGCGACTGAAGCGCGAGACGGTTGCGAGCAGATCAAGTACCAAGTCCATTCAGAGTCCTTAAATCAGGAAATACTGCAGCAGGTCGTTGAGGAACAACTGGCCGCGCGCGGTGGCGACCAGACGCGGGGTTTCGACCTGTAAAAGCCCCTTTTGTTCGGCCTCGCGGCGGGCTCCCTCAAGCTGCGCAAGCGGCAGGCCGGTGCGCTCGCTGAACAACGAAGCGTCGACACCGTCGGTCAGGCGCAGGGCATTCATCAGGAATTCAAAGGGTAGCTCATCGATCGGCAGCAGTTTCTCGCCGGCCTTGAAGGCCTTGGCCGGGTTCAGGTAGTCCTTGGGCAGGCGGGTTTTCCAGGTGCGGACAATACGCCCGTCCGGGTGGCTCAGCTTGCCGTGGGCGCCAGCGCCGATACCGATAAAGTCGCCAAAGCTCCAGTAATTCAGGTTGTGCCGCGCGGCCTTGCCCGGTTTGGCGTAGGCCGAGACTTCGTACTGGGCGTAACCGTGTTCGGCCAGCAGGGCCTGGCCGGCTTCTTGAATGTCCCAGAGGATGTCGTCCTCGGGCAGCACGGGCGGCTGGTTCCAGAACACCGTGTTGGGTTCTAGCGTCAGCTGGTACCAGGACAGGTGCGTCGGGGCCATGGCAATGGCCTGGCGCAGGTCATCCAGCGCATCTTCGAGCGACTGGTCGGGTAGCCCGTGCATCAGGTCCAGGTTGAAGTTGTCGAAGCCTGCGCGGCGCGCCATCTCGGCGGCACGAATGGCTTCGTCGCCATTGTGGATACGGCCCAGCGCTTCGAGCTTGTCCTGCTGGAAACTCTGAATGCCGATCGACAAGCGATTGATGCCCAGTTTGCGGTAGGCGACGAACTTGTCCTGCTCGAAGGTCCCGGGGTTGGCCTCCAGGGTGATCTCGATATCGCTGGCAAATGGAATGCGTTGCTCGACACCCTTGAGCAGGCGTCCCAGCGCCTTGGCGCTGAACAGGCTGGGTGTGCCGCCACCAAAGAAGATCGAGCTCAGCGACCTGCCGTACGCCGCGGGCAGGTCGAGATCCAGATCCGCCAGCAACGCATCGACGTACTCCTCTTCCGGCAGCTCAGGGCTTGCGGTGTGGGAGTTGAAGTCGCAATACGGGCATTTGCGTACACACCAGGGGATGTGGATGTACAACGACAGCGGCGGCAGGGTCGGCAGGGCAGCCCGAGGCGCTTCGGAGCTCAAGCCCGCCGCATTCAAATGCAGCGGCTGGGTGGGCGAGTCAGTGGTCATGCCAGTTCCAGGCGCTGGCGCAACAAGGCCATGGCGCGAGCGCGGTGGCTCAGTTGGTTCTTCTCGGCGGGGCTCAGCTCGGCGCTCGAGCAGTCGCGCTCGGGCACCCAGAACAGCGGGTCGTAGCCAAATCCATGGGCACCGCTGGCCTGGGTCAGGATGCGGCCATGCCAGAGCCCTTCGCAGAGGATCGGTAGCGGATCGTCGGCATGCCGGACCAGCGCCAGCACACACACGAACTGCGCCGTGCGCTGTTCTTGTGGCACGTCTTTGAGAACGTCCAGCAGCTTGGCGTTGTTGGCCGCATCGCCCTGGCCGTCGGCATAGCGTGCCGAGTAGATGCCCGGCGCACCTGCGAGGAAGTCCACCGCCAGTCCCGAGTCGTCGGCCAGCGCCGGCAAGCCGGAAATGCGCGCGGCATTGCGCGCCTTGAGGATGGCGTTCTCGACGAACGACAGGCCGGTTTCCTCGGGTTCGACCAGGCTGAACTCACCAATGGAGCGCAACTGTATGGTGTCGCCAAGCATGGCCTGGAGTTCTTTCAGTTTGCCGGCGTTATGGCTGGCCAATACGATTTGCTGGTAATTCATCACTCGTCCGGGAAGACTTCTTGATTGAAGCTGAAACTGTTGGTGGTGCCTGCGGCCTGAACTTTCAGATCGAAGGTCAGGGTTTCTTGATCACGGACCGGGTACTGGGCGATGTAGTAGATGGCTTCCTGTTCCTTGATCTGCTTGAAGGTCAGGGTGTCCCTGCGGCCGATCAGGTCGCGGACGGTGCCGGTGACTGCTGCTGCGCTGGGCTTGTTGGCCTTGAGCACGGCGATGTTCAGTACACCCTGGTTCTTGCTGCGCACAAGGCCCGTGGCCGCGGCCACGTCAGGTTGCAACATGCTGGAATTGAACGCGCTGTAGTGGACCGTCAGGTCGCCGAAGACTTCCTTGCGTTCGGGCTTGGCGGCATCGGCAGCCAATACCGGGAGGGCCAGGCACAGGCTGAACAGCAATACGGCTAGGCAACGCATGATCGTTCTCCTCGAAATGGTTCGGGTCAGACTGCGATTTGGTGATCTCGCAGGCCAGGGCTGCTGACGCGATAAATGCCGATCTCCCCTAGAAGATTAGGCCATAGCTTGCTTGCCCACCCATGCCGATGTTCATGGTCAACCGCCAGACGGTCGAGTACCTGGGCACGACGCTCGCTGCACAGGGCCTCGAAGTCTTCGAAGGTGCAGAAGTGAATGTTCGGCGTGTTGTACCAGGTGTACGGCAGAAACTCGGAAACCGGCATGCGGCCCTTGCTGGCCAGGTACCAACGGCAGCGCCAGTGGCCGAAGTTGGGGAAGGTGATGATGCACTGGCGGCCCACCCGCAGCATCTCGTCGAGGATGCGGTCGGGGTAGTGCACGGCCTGCAGGGCCTGGGTCATGACCACGATATCGAAGCTGTTGCTGGCGAAGTTGCCCAGACCCTTGTCCAGATCCTGCTCGATGACGTTGACGCCCTTGCTCACGCACTCGGCAATATTGTCCGGATCGATTTCCAGGCCATAGCCGCTGACCTGTTTGTGGTCGCGCAGCCAGGCCAGCAGGTCGCCGTTGCCACAACCGAGGTCGAGCACCCGGCTGCCGGCGGGGATCCAGTCTTGGATGATTTCCAAATCGGCTCTCATGGAGTCCTCAGAGTGCAATGCGGTTCATGTAGCTGGAGAAGCCCTGCAGGTAACGCGGGATCGGGATCAGGAAGGCGTCGTGGCCTTGCGGCGCGTCGATTTCCAGGTAGCAGACGTTCTTTTTCGCCGCCATCAGCGCATCCACCAGCTCGCGTGAGCGCTCCGGCGAGAAGCGCCAGTCGGTGGTGAACGACATCACGCAAAAATCAGCTTTAACCTCGGCCAGCGTCTTGGCCAGGTCGTCACCGTGGTTGGCGGCCGGGTCGAAATAGTCCAGTGCCTTGGTCATCAACAGGTAGGTATTGGCGTCGAACCGCCCGGAAAACTCTTCGCCCTGATAGCGCAGGTAGCTTTCAACCTGGAACTCTACGCTGTGGAAGTCGTAATTGAGTTTTTCGCTCTTCAGGCCCCGGCCGAATTTCTCGCCCATGGAGTCATCCGACAGGTAGGTAATGTGGCCCACCATGCGCGCCAGCATCAGCCCGCGCTTGGGGATCACGCCTTTTTCCTGGAAGTAACCGCCATGGAACTCGGGGTCCGACAGGATCGCCTGGCGCGCCACTTCGTTGAAGGCGATGTTCTGCGCCGACAGCTTGGGCGCCGAGGCAATGGCCAGGCAATGACGGACGCGGTCCGGGTAGCTGATGGTCCACTGCAGCGCCTGCATGCCACCCAGGCTGCCGCCGACGATGGCGGCCCACTGGTTGATGCCGAGCAGGTCGGCCAGGAGCGCCTGGCTGTTGACCCAGTCTTCCACGGTGAGCACCGGGAAGTCGGCGCCGAAAGGCTTGCCGGTGTCCGGGTTGATGCTGCTGGGGCCGGTCGAACCGTTGCAGCCGCCGAGGTTGTTCAGGCTGACGACGAAGAACTTGTTGGTGTCGATCGGCTTGCCAGGGCCGATGCAGCTATCCCACCAGCCGGGCTTGCGGTCGCTTTCGCTGTGGTAGCCGGCGGCATGGTGATGGCCGGACAAGGCATGGCAGATCAGCACGGCATTGCTCGCCTTGGCGTTCAACTGGCCGTAGGTTTCGTAAATCAGGTCATAGGCGGCCAGCGAACGACCACAGGCCAGCGCCAGCGGTTCGCTGAAATGCGCAATCTGTGGTGTGACCAGGCCAACCGAATCGGGGGGAAAGACAGTGGACATCGACCCTGCTCTCGCTTAAATGAGGCGTAAGTCTAAAGAGCGCGGTAGTCAGCGGCAAGCAAAGACCCCAAAAGCATCGCGGGCGAGCGGGGGCGCCGAAACAATGTGGGAGCGGATTTATCCGCGAATTAGCGCACCGCAGCTTTTCAGGCATTGCGCGGTGCATTTATTCGCGGATAAATCCGCTCCCACAAGGTGGCGATCAGATCAGCAACCGCAGGATCTCCGGCATACCGGTCATGGCCGCCAGGTTGTTGATGACCAGCATGTCCAGCAGCTTGAGGACCATGAACGCCAGAATCGGCGAGATGTCCAGGCCGCCCAGGTTGGGCAGGAAGCGACGGAACGGCACCAGCACCGGTTCGCAGATCTGGTTCACCAGTTCCGCGCCCGGATTGTGGGTGCGCGGTGCGACCCAGGACAGGATCACGCTGATGATCAGGGCGAAGAAGAAAATCTTCAGGAACAGTGCGGTCACGCCGATCATCGACCAGATCAGCAGCTGCACCGGGTTGCCGGTGGTGCCGTAGGCCAGCAACAGGGTCAGGCCCATGACCAGCAGCTGAATGATGATCGCCAGCAGCAGTGAGGACATGTCCAGGCCGAACAGGCTCGGAATGACCCGGCGCATGGGCTTGAGCAGCGGTTGAGTGGCGCGCACGGCAAACTGGCTGAGCGGGTTGTAGAAGTCCGCGCGAACCAGTTGCAGGATAAAACGCAGGACAACGATCAGCAGGTACAGGCTGCCCAGGGTTTGCAGCACATAGATTGCAGCGGTGTTGAGTCCGATCATCTCAAGCTCCTTATTTGCCCAGTTGTTCGGCCATCTCTGCCGAACGATGCGCAGCGGCGCCCAGCGCCTTTTCCACCAATGCTTCGAAACCATCGGCCTGGAACGACTTGATCGCCGCTTCCGTGGTGCCGGCTGGCGAGGTGACGCGGCGGCGCAGCTCGGCGGCGTCGACGTCGCTGGAAACGGCCATGTGCGCGGCGCCCAGTGCCGTTTGCAGGGTCAGGCGTTCGGCGATCTCGCGGGGCAAACCCAGTTTCTCGCCGGCGGCGGTCATGGCTTCGATCAGCAGGAAGAAGTAGGCCGGGCCGCTGCCGGACACGGCGGTCACCGCATCGAGCTGCTGTTCCTGTTCCAGCCACAGGGCGATGCCGACGGCGCACAGCAGCTCTTCAGCCTGCTGGCGCTGTTGGGCCGAGACTCCGGCGGTGGCGTACAGGCCGCTCACGCCCTGGCGCAACAGCGCCGGGGTGTTGGGCATGCAGCGCACGATCGGTTGGGCGCCAAGCCAGTTGTTCATGCTCGCGCAGGTGATGCCGGCGGCAATCGAGACCACCAGCTGCTGCGGCTTGAGGCTGGGTTTGAGGGCTTCGCACACGGCTTTCATGGCCTGTGGCTTGACCGCCAGCACCACCACGTCCGCGCCTTCGATGGCCTGGGCGTTGCTTTCAAACAGCTCGATGCCGTGTTCGGCGCTGACCTTGGCGCGTTGTTCGGCACCCGGATCGCTGGCGCGAATCTGCGAAGCCTCCAGGCCCTTGGCCAGAAGCCCGCCAATGAGACTGGCGGCCATGTTGCCGGCGCCGATAAAGGCAATGCGGGTTTTGCTCATGACAAGTCCTTGATAAAGAGAGGGAGCGGTGCTGTGGCTAGGGCTGACCATAGTCACGGGCACCAAACAGGGCTGTGCCGATCCGCACCCACGTCGCGCCTTGCGCGATCGCCGATTCCAGATCGTGGCTCATGCCCATCGAAAGTGTGTCGAGCGAAAGATTCAGGCTGTCCTGCAAGGCGCGCACGGTGGCAAAGGCCGCATCCTGTGCGGCGCGATCCTCGGTCGGCTCAGGAATCGCCATCAGCCCGCGCAGTTTCAGCCGGGGCAGGGCGGCGATGGCCTGGGCCAGGTCCGGCAGGTCCTCGGGCGTGCAGCCGGACTTGCTGGCTTCGCCACTGACGTTGACCTGAATGCAGATATTCAGCGGCGCCATCTCGGGCGGACGCTGCTCAGACAGGCGTTGGGCGATTTTCAGGCGATCCACGGAGTGTACCCAGGCGAAGTGCTCGGCGATTGCGCGCGTCTTGTTCGACTGGATGGGGCCGATGAAGTGCCAACTCAAGGGCAGGTCGGTCAATTCTGTCTGCTTGGCGAGGGCTTCCTGCAGGTAGTTTTCGCCAAAGTCATGCAGGCCTGCGGCGAAGGCTTCGCGCACCGCGGCGGCCGGTTTGGTCTTGCTCACGGCCAGCAGGCCGATACTCGCCGGGTCGCGGCCGGTGGCCTGTGCGGCGGCACCAATCCGCGCACGGACCGTCAAAACGTTGTCTGCTATGGTGGACATTACTCTGTGCCAGCGGCTCGGGGTCTGCGGCATTCTACCTGCTTGTCTGTATTTAGGGAGTCTCATGGATATTACCGAGCTGCTGGCGTTCAGCGCCAAGCAAGGCGCATCGGATTTGCACCTGTCGGCGGGCCTGCCGCCGATGATTCGGGTCGATGGCGATGTGCGCCGCATCAACCTGCCGGCGCTGGAGCACAAACAGGTCCACGAACTGATCTACGACGTCATGAACGACAAGCAGCGCAAGGAGTTCGAGGCGCAGCTGGAAACCGACTTCTCTTTCGAAGTGCCTGGTATCGCCCGCTTTAGGGTCAATGCGTTCAACCAGAACCGAGGCGCGGGGGCCGTGTTTCGGACCATCCCGACCAAGGTTCTGAGCATGGAAAGCCTCGGCATGGGCGAAGTGTTTCGCAAGATTACAGAGGTGCCGCGTGGGCTGGTGCTGGTCACCGGTCCCACCGGTTCGGGTAAATCGACAACCCTGGCGGCGATGATCGACTACCTCAACAGCAACAAGCACCTGCACATCCTGACCATCGAAGACCCGATCGAGTTTGTCCATGAGTCCAAGAAGTGCCTGATCAACCAGCGCGAAGTGCATCGCGACACCCTGGGCTTCTCCAACGCCCTGCGCTCGGCCTTGCGTGAAGATCCGGATGTGATCCTGGTGGGGGAGATGCGCGACCTGGAAACCATCCGCCTGGCCCTGACCGCCGCCGAAACCGGGCACCTGGTCTTCGGCACCCTGCACACCACCTCGGCGGCCAAGACCATCGACCGTGTAATCGATGTGTTTCCCGCCGAAGAGAAATCGATGGTCCGCTCGATGCTGTCCGAGTCCTTGCAGGCGGTGATTTCCCAGACCTTGCTGAAGAAGATCGGCGGCGGCCGGGTGGCCGCGCACGAGATCATGCTGGGAACACCGGCGATCCGCAACCTGATCCGCGAGGACAAGGTGGCGCAGATGTATTCAGCGATTCAGACCAGCGGGGCGCTGGGGATGCAGACGCTGGATATGTGCCTGAAGGATTTGCTGCACAAGGGGGTGATTGCGCGGGACAGCGCCAGGGAGAAGGCCAAGACGCCGGATAATTTCTAGGGCCTCAAAAGCATCGCGGGCAAGCCCCAATGCCAGTCAGTTAAGGAATCGAACGCCGCAACATTGTAGGAGCGGACCCGGCCGCGATGGGCTGCGAAGCGGCCCCTTGGGCCTGTGACATCTGCCAATCAGCTGCGAGTGCCGGCGGTTTCAGAATCGCCGGGGCCGCTTCGCAGCCCATCGCG
>NZ_JAAAMT010000088.1 GCF_009905435.1 Pseudomonas sp. R5(2019) | reverse complement strand
GAACACCACCGGCGCCGAGACCTGGAGCTGATGGCTGACGTCTTTGGGCGTTAATCCATCCGCCAATAACAGCAGAATTTTGGCCCGTTGCCCGAGACGTTGTGCCAGCGAGCCCATCCGCGACCAGCCTTGTAGTGTGGCTTGGTCAGATGGCGTTAAAACGAATGGGGCGGCGGGTTTGGCCATGCGCACTACTGCTCAGTGAGGTCGAAGTCTGGTCAGTATATCGACATGTTTTTCGATAATCGAACTAGCCGCTCGGGACACTAGCAAGGTTGCAGAGGGTTTTAGTGGATAAGAATGGCTTTCAGTAGAGCATTAAAAAGCCGGCTTGTGGTTAGCTTTTTATTGATCTATGTATTTGAAAAACAATGAGTTAGGTGTTTTTAAAAACGCTCCGATCCCCCATTTTATCCCCCACTTTTTCGTGGTTTTTGCACGGCATTTGACCGGCTTTTTTTTGTGGTTGAGCTGACGGTTTTTTTACGTGAGGCTGAACACGAATTATGACACCCAATCCGCAGATCCGGCAGTCGTTGCTATGCGCAGCAAGCCGGATCGCAAAATAGTGAGCGGTCTCCTGATCCGTACAAGTCAGACGAAACACCATTGCCCCGTTATCATACTGACTATCCTCGCCCGGACTTCTGTGGTCGGGTTTTCATTTTTTTACCGCGCAATTCATCTGCGTCGAATGTAGGTCATAGTCCATGACGGATCAAAAAGGTGCCGAACAGGCCGCTAGCAGTCTAGCTGAACAGGCGCTCAACCAGGCCCGCGCCCGTTATGCGCCGAGCGAGAGCGCTGACAATGGGGAACTTGATCCACTGAAAAAAAGTCCGGGCGCAAAGCCGTCGCTAACCCAACAAGCAGCACGCTGCAGGACCTGCAGAAAACTCTGTGGGCTACCACGGACAATGTGCGCGCCAACATGGACGCCGCCGAGTACACCCAACTCTGCGACACCCTACTACCACGCCTGATTTCCGGCCAACTGCGTCTGCGGGAAGCCGAGGAGATGGTCGAGGAGGTTTGTGCATGAGCAAGGAAACGACTCCCGCGCTGCCTGAGGCCTATGCAGACTGGCTTACTCAGCTCAAAGGCGACATCAGCCAGGCCCGGCAGCGGGCGGCGCTGGCCGTCAATGCCGAGTTAGTGCAGCTGTATCACCGCCTCGGCGGCGAGATTCAACAGCGCCAGGAAGCCCATGGGTGGGGAGGCAAGGTCATCGAGCGTCTGGCCCGCGACCTCAAGGATGCTTTTCCGGATATGAAGGGCTGGTCAGCCAGCAACCTCAAGTACATGCGCTTCTTCGCTCAGCATTGCCCGGATCGCCAATTTGGTCAGCAGGCTGCTGACCAATTGCCCTGGTTCCACGTGGGGACCCTGCTGACCAAGCTGGACAGCCCTGCTGAGCGCGAGTGGTATGCGCAACACACCGTCCTACATGGCTGGTCACGCAGTACGCTGGAGCAGAACATCAAGAACCGCTTGCAGCAGCGCCAGGGCTCAGCGGTCACCAACTTTGTCGCCCGTCTGCCGGCTGCTGAATCGGCCTTGGCCCAAGAAACCCTGAAGGATCCCTACCTGTTCGATTTTCTTGGTCTGGGCGACGATGCCCACGAGCGCGATATCGAAGATGGATTGATCCGCCATATCACCCGATTTTTGCTGGAATTAGGGGCGGGTTTTGCCTTCGTCGGTCGACAGTTTCGCCTTGACGTCGGCGGTGATGAGTTCTTTATCGACCTGCTGTTCTATCACACCCGGCTCAAGTGTTATGTGGTCGTGGAGCTCAAGGCTACGGCCTTCAAACCCGAACACGCCGGCCAGTTGAATTTTTACCTGGCTGCTGTGGATGCACAAATCAAGGCTGAGGACGACAAACCCACGATCGGTCTGCTGCTGTGCAAACAGCAAAACCGCCTGGTGGCCGAGTACGCGTTGTCGGGTATCGACAAACCCATCGGCGTCGCCGAATACCAACTATTGCGCGATTTGCCCGAAAATCTGGGAAGAAATCTGCCGAGCATTGCCGAGATTGAGGCGGAGCTGGCCGATGAGCTGAACACAGGAAGTGAAGTGGAATGATCGAAGACCAATTGGAACAGGAAACCCTCGGCTGATTGGTCTGCATGGACGTTTCCCACAGGCATTGACTCTCACATCTCCTTGTTACTCTCGGCGCAAGGTGATGGGCAAAGGTGCGGTAATGGGGCGCGAAGGCGCTGCCTGCCCCCGGTCACTGGGCAGTAAGAGTCTTACTTCAGGCGGCTAGCTCAGCGATATCTCTGCCAATTGTCTTGACAATGCTGAAGCGTTTCCACCCTCACAGCGTTAAGGCCTCCGTAGTCTCGGCATGCTGGACTCCTATTCAATGATATCCAGTACACTTGCCCCATCTCTAGCCTGCCAGCGGAGCAGGCTACCCGAACAGCTGCTCAAGATTTTTCGAGTAAAAATGACCCTGATTAAATTAAAAGACCTTGAAGCGCACCTATGGCACGCCGCACACATCATCACCGGCCCCATCGACGCCTCCGACTACAAAACCTACATATTTCCGATCCTATTCTTCAAACGGATCTGCGATGTATATGACGAAGAGTTTGAAGAGGTGCTGGCCAAGGTCGGGAGCGCGGAGCTGGCGCGCGAGAAAATCTTCCATCGCATCCAGGTTCCTGTTGGCAGCCACTGGGATGACGTGTTCGCCAAGTCCCACGATATCGGCAAGGCACTTAAGGATGCTTTTCTAGGCATAGAGCAAGCCAACACCCAGTTGCATGGCATCTTCGGGGATGCCAGTTGGACCAATAAAGAGCGCTTGCCGGATGAGCTGCTAGCCACGCTGCTCAACCACTTCAACAAAGTCGATCTCGGGGTTGCCAGCGCGTTTGCCGTGGAGCTGAAATCTCAGCACCCAATTTTTCCGGCCAGCGGAGGTCACGACCAGGCGTAGTCCATCACCGTCTTCATAGGTGCCGGGTTCGGCCAAATTTTCGACTAGTTTTGCGGTCAGCTTTCCCATGATTTTCGCTCTCCAATCCCCCATTTGATCCCCCACTTTGTCGTGGAAGCCGGTGGATTAAAAAAGAAGTCGCTGGAACAAAAATAGGCTGAAACCCTTGATCTAGCAAGGTTGCAGAGGGTTTTAGTGGATAAGAATGGCTTTCAGTAGAGCATTAAAAAGCCGGCTTGTGGCCGGCTTCTCGGGGACGTTCTTGGCTTATTTTTGGTAAACCGCAATCGCCTTCAAATCGTTGTCCAGCCGCGCGAATGGGGCCGGGGATGGTGTAACGAACGGTTGGCTCGTTGCACCTCAGCGCGCTGCATCGCCCTTGGCGAGGGGCGCTGAAAATGTGGGGCGTAGGATACTGGGAATATTTCGCAAAGCCCAGCAAAAAATCACCTTTGCTCCTTTGAATTCGCGATTTTTCCCCGCTTTGGCCGCTGTAGCCGGTACATCGCCCACCAGAACACCCACCCCAGGATTTCCACGCCTTCTGCGCGCTGTTGCCGCCGGCTCAGTACGATGTCTGGCTGTTCGCTGTGCAGTTGGTTGCGCATCTGCAGGGCGCCGCCGGGTACGCGCTTGAGGTATTGGATGTGCAGCTTGCCCTGGTGCAGCACGGCATAGCGTTCGTTTGGGAGCAGGCGGGCGGTGGTGCGGGCTATGGCCAGGCTGGAGCCTTGGGGCAGGTCGGCGCCGAGGCTGTTGTCGGGCATTTGCAGGCCGATGGCCTGGTCGGGGTCTACGCCGAGTTCTTGGAGGGCCTTGAGTTGCAGGCGCAGGTGGTGGTCGCCCAGTTTCAGCAGTTGGCCGTTGTGCAGGTGGTAGAAGGGCAGGTGTACCTCTTGCCCGGCCGGCAGGGCCAGGAAGCTGGGGGCCGGGTTGGGTTCGCGGATGATGTTGGGTGGGTGTTTCGGGCCTTTGCCGGTGCGTAGCCATTTGCTTTGGACGCAGAGCAGTTCGGCGATGTCGTCGAGCCGCGCCAGGGGGACGCCGCGTTTGAACCAGTTGTTGACGTGTTGGGGCGTGACGTCGCGGTGCAGGGCGAAGTCCGAGGCGGTCAGGTGGCACTCGTCGAGGAGTGCTTTCAAGCGTTCACCGGAAGTTTTCATGACGACAAAGTTTAATCAGCTGTATTCGGCACTTAAATGAACGCGGTGTTTATTTTCTTGGGACGAATCGGGTTTTGTGTGTGAAGCGGGTGTAGGACGTTGTAGGTATTGTTTTGCAGGCATAAAAAACCCCGGAAATCCGGGGTTTTTTACCAAGCGGTTGATCAGCCTTTGTAGGCAGCAACCGATTTGGTGATTTCAGCGCGGGCAGCGTCAGCGTTGCCCCAGCCTTCGATCTTGACCCATTTGCCTTTTTCGAGGTCTTTGTAGTTCTCGAAGAAGTGCTTGATCTGCTCCAGCAGCAGGTGTGGCAGGTCGGTGTACTCTTTGACGTCGACGTACAGCTGCGACAGTTTGTCGTGCGGTACGGCGATGACTTTGGCGTCGCCGCCGCCGTCGTCGGTCATGTGCAGGATGCCGACCGGGCGAGCGCGGATGACCGAGCCTGGCTCCACTGGGTACGGGGTCACGACCAGCACGTCGAGGGGGTCACCGTCGTCGGCCAGGGTGTTCGGGATGAAACCGTAGTTGGCCGGGTAGAACATTGGGGTGGCCATGAAACGGTCAACGAACAGGCAGTCGCTGTCCTTGTCGATCTCGTATTTGATCGGCGCGTGGTTGGCCGGAATCTCGATGGCGACGTAGATGTCGTTCGGCAGGTCTTTGCCAGCCGGAATCTTGCTGTAGCTCATTGGGCATTGCCCCCATGTTTGGCCAAAAATTGGTCGCAATTATAGGCACATTCCACGGCGCTTGCCATGCCTGCCCGGATGCTCGGCATCAAGGAGGGCTGTACTTTAGTCGTGGCTGCCAAGTCTACAAACTAATGTGGGAGCGGGTTTACCCGCGAATAGAGGCAACTCGGTTTGTCTGACACACCGCAGTGGCTTCATTCGCGGGTAAACCCGCTCCCACATAAAAGCTGACCAGTGTTATTGATAGCCTGGGTGGCTGGCCTGCGAGGCGAGCAGGCGCGTCAGCGGATCCTGGCGGTAGAAGGCCTGCAATTGCTGGTACACCTTGGGGTAGGCGTCGGCCAGAAGGTCGGGGGCACTAAAGAAGTATTCGCTGGTGACGGCGAAGAATTCGGCCGGGTTTTCGGCCGCGTACGGGTCGATGGCGGTTTCGGCGTCCGGGTTGCGATCGAGCTGACGGTTGAGGTCGTCATAGGCGTGTTGCATGGCGCTGGCCCAGTCGCTGACGCGCATGTCGCTGTGCAGCGGCGGCAGGCCGTTGGCGTTGCCGTTGAGCATGTCGAGCTTGTGCGCCAGTTCGTGGATGACCAGGTTGTAGCCGTCCCAGTTGCCACTCGATTGCACGCCCGGCCAGGCCAGGATGACCGGGCCCTGTTGCCAGGCTTCACCGCTGTGCTCGGCGTCCCACTCGTGTTCGATCCCGCTGGCGTCGCGATAGCGCTGGGGGCTCAGGAAGTCGTCGGGGTAGAGCACGATTTCGTGAAACCCCTGGTACCAGTCCAGTTCACCCAGGTGCAGCAATGGCAGTTGCGCCTGGGCGGCGAGCAATAATTGTTGCTCGCGGTCCAGCGCCACGCCCGGCAACGGGCTCAGGTGTTTTTCCTCGAGGAACAGTACGCTGGTTTCACGCAGGTGCTGGTCTTCCTCGGCCGTCAGGCCGTCAAGGATCGCCAGGTGCTGGCGAACCCGCTGCCACATCTGTGGGTCCAGCGGGTTACGGGCCAGCCGGCGGCGCCGTCGCCAGGCGCTCAACGACCACATCGCTCAGTGCGACTGTGGCTTGGCCGCGCGGCTCATGCGGCTGCGTACAACGCCAATGATCATTGGCAGCAGGGACAGCAGGATGATGGCGAGTACCAGCAACGAGAGGTTTTTCTTGATGAAAGGCACGTTGCCGAAGAAGTAGCCCAGGGTTACCAGGCCGCCGACCCAGAGCACGGTACCGGCCACGCTGAAGCCGAGGAAGCGAGGGTAGTACATCCGGGCGATACCGGCCACGAAGGGGGCGAAGGTACGCAGGATCGGCAGGAAGCGCGCCAGGGTTACGGTCTTGCCACCGTGCTTCTCGTAAAAGTCGTGGGTTTGTTGCAGGTAATCGCGGCGGAAAATCTTCGACTTGGGGTTGCTGAACAAGCGTTCGCCCGCCGTTCGACCAATCACGTAGTTGGTACTGTCACCGAGAATCGCCGCCACCATCAGCAGCCCCCCGAGCAACACAGGGTCCATGCCGCCACCGGCTGCGACCGCGCCGGCAATAAAGAGCAGGGAGTCCCCCGGCAGGAACGGCATGATCACCAGACCGGTTTCGCAAAAAATCACCAGGAACAGAATCGCGTAAATCCACACACCGTAGTTGGTGACCAGCATATCGAGGTAGATATCGAGATGCAGAATAAGGTCCAGCGGGTTGAAGTCCATGTGTGACACCTTGTTGAAACCCGAAGCTACGGGTCGAGCGGGGACTGACGGTGCGAAATTGAAGGAGGTGGCCGACACCGGGCAGTGCGCTGGCGCAGGTAACTTTTCACACAATCTGGAGAGGCGGGATTATACGGTGTGAATGGGCATCTGCCCGAGCACTTTGTAGCCGCACATGTCCAACGGTCTATTGTGGGGGCGCGGCGGGAGGCAAGCTCCCGCCATGTGCCAAGGCCTAGTTCCCGCTGGGTATCGGTAAAACATAGTTCTTGAACTCGGTATCTTCGCGAAAACCAATGGATTCATAGACCTTCTGGGCCACTTGGTTGTTGCTGCTGGTCGACACCCGCATGCGCACGGCGTGGGTTTCCCTGGCCATTTTTTTTGCGGTTTTGATCAGGTGGTCGGCGACCAGTTGTCGGCGTGCCTCTTCGGCGACATAAATGTCGTTGAGGATCCAGACACGCTTGAGGGACAGGGACGAAAAACTTGGGTACAGCTGACAAAAACCCAACACCCGAGTTTCGTCGTCATCCTGCAGGGCCAGGTAGATGACCGATTCCTTGCGGCGCAGGCGTTTTTCCAGGAAGGCCCGCGAAAAAACCGGATACGGCAGTTCGCCGTAAAACTCGCGATATTTGACGAACAGGGGAGCAATCAGGTCCAGATGCTCAAGGGTTGCTTGGATGATTCGCATAGCAGTCCTCACGTTCCAGTCGGATGTTGGCGGCGAATCGCTGGCAGCCGTCGTCCCAAATGCTGCCTAAAGCCGAAAAAAAGCGCAATCGGACGGGTTCTGATCCGTGACCGAATGCGCGTGCTGCAGGGGCCTGAGCCCCGGTCAGGCGGGCTTGTCAGGGTCAGAAAGCAAGAAGTTTCTGTTTTTTTCCGGGTGGCCATCTGCTTCCAGCGTCTGCACCTGCGCCTCATCCTTGAGGTTGACCCCCGATAGCTGGCGCCGACAGGCCTCGCGCATCAAGTACAACAGGCGGTGCGCGGCCATGCCATAGCTCAGGCCTTCCAGGCGCACGTTGGAGATACAGTTGCGGCTGGCGTCGTTGAGGCCGACCCTGGGATTGTAGGTGAAATACAGGCCCAGGCTGTCCGGTGAGCTCAGGCCCGGTCGTTCACCGATCAACATCACCGTCATGCGCGCGCCCAGCAGCTCGCCGACTTCATCGGCCACCGCGACACGGCCCTGCTCTACCAGCACGACGGGGGACTGTGTCCAGCCATCGGCGGCCATCTGCTCATCCAGGCGGGCGAGGAAGGGCAGGGTATGCCGGTGCACCGCCAGCGCCGAGAGGCCATCGGCCACCACGATGGCCAGATCGACCCCGCCAGAGTTGGCCTGGGCATGCTCGCGCAGGCGTTGCGCAGAGTCTTCATGCAGGCGGCGACCCAGGTCCGGGCGTTGCAGGTAGGTGTTGCGGTCGCTGGCGGCACTGTGCAGCAACAGGCTGTCACGGCCGCGCTCGGCCAACTGCCGACTCAGGCCGATAGGGTCGAAGGGCAGGTGCACGGCATCGCGGGCCTGGGCGTGGGCAAACTGAAAGTCCAGCTGGGCGGCGGTGGGCAGGCTGGTGCCGGTACGCCCCAGGGCGATGCGCGCTGGCGTCAGGCGGCGCAGCGCCAGCCAAGGGTTTTCGGCATCTTGCGGGCTTGGGGTTTTCGATTCCATGAGGGTCACCTAAACAAGCTGTTTCAAGGCATGACGGAATGCCGGCGGCAGCGCGTCGCCGAAGCGAATCTGCCCATTGGCTTGTGTGAAGATGCCCATGCGCGCCAGCCAGGCCTCGAATTCCGGCGCAGGTTTCAGGCCCAGAGTCTGGCGGGCGTAGAGCGCATCGTGGAACGAGGTGGTCTGGTAGTTGAGCATGATGTCGTCGGAGCCGGGGATGCCCATGATGAAGTTGATGCCGGCCACGCCCAGCAGGGTCAGCAAGGTATCCATGTCGTCCTGGTCGGCTTCGGCATGGTTGGTGTAGCAGATGTCGCAACCCATGGGCACGCCGAGCAGCTTGCCGCAAAAGTGGTCTTCGAGGCCGGCGCGGATGATCTGTTTGCCGTTGTACAGGTATTCGGGGCCAATAAAGCCGACCACCGTGTTCACCAGGAACGGCTTGAAGTGCCGGGCCACGGCGTAGGCGCGGGTTTCGCAGGTTTGCTGGTCGATACCGTGATGAGCGTTGGCCGACAGTGCGCTACCTTGGCCGGTCTCGAAATACATCAGGTTTTGGCCCAGGGTGCCGCGGTTCAGGCTCAGGCCGGCTTCGTAGCCTTCCTGTAGAACATTGAGATTGATGCCGAAACTGGCGTTGGCCGCTTCGGTGCCGGCGATCGATTGGAACACCAGGTCCAGCGGCACACCGCGGTTGATGGCCTCGATCGAGGTGGTGACGTGAGTCAGCACACAGGCCTGGGTCGGAATCTCGTAGCGCTGGATGATCCCATCGAGCATGTGCAACAGGTCGCAGATCGAGGCGATGCTATCGGTGGCCGGGTTGATGCCGATCATGGCGTCGCCGTTGCCGTACAGCAGGCCGTCGAGAACGCTCGCGGCAATACCGGCGGGATCATCAGTGGGGTGGTTGGGTTGCAGGCGGGTCGAGAGTCGGCCGCGCAGGCCCAGGGTGCCGCGAAAGCGCGTTACCACACGGATCTTTTGCGCGACCAGCACCAGGTCCTGCACGCGCATGATCTTCGACACGGCGGCGGCCATTTCTGGCATCAGGCCGGGCGCGAGGGCGCGCAGGCTCTGCTCGTCGGCCGCATCGCTGAGCAGCCAGTCGCGCAGCCCGCCCACGGTCAGGTGGCTGACCACGGCAAAGGCGGCCTTGTCGTGACTGTCGATAATCAGCCGGGTGACTTCGTCTTCTTCGTAGGGAATCAGCGCTTCTTCAAGAAAATGCTTGAGCGGGATATTGGCCAGGGCCATTTGCGCGGCCACCCGTTCGCCGTCGTTCAGGGCCGCGACACCGGCCAGAAAGTCGCCGGAACGGGCCGGGCTGGCCTTGGCCATTACTTCCTTGAGGCTGTCGAAGCGGTAGGTCTGGGCGCCGACAGTGTGAGCAAAACATGCCATACAGAATCTCCGTTGCGCCGCAGGCCGAAACCTGCGGCGAGGTGGCTATCAGTGCAGGGCCTCTTCGGCCTTCTGGATCGCGGCGAACTCTTCTTCCGGCGTGCCTGCTACCAAGTGATGCCGACTGTAGAAAGCAAAGTAAGCAATTAATACTCCATAGATGACGGCAGCGCCAATGACCACGCGCGGGTCTACCAGGAAACCGGCGACGAAGGCGATGCAGGCCAGTACCAAGGCAATGCCGGAGGTCAGAATACCGCCGGGTGTGCGGTAGGGCCGGTCCATTTTCGGCCGACGAATCCGCAGAGTGATGTGGGCGGCCATCATCAAGACGTAGGACAGAGTGGCGCCGAACACCGCCACCAGAATCAACAGGTCACCCTGACCGGTCAGCGACAGGCCAAAGCCGATGATGCCGGGAATGACCAGGGCCATTACCGGGGCTTTGCTCTTGTTGGTTTCCGACAGCTTGCGTGGTAGGTAGCCGGCACGCGAAAGGGCAAAAATCTGACGGGAGTAAGCGTAGATGATCGAGAAGAAGCTGGCGATCAGGCCGGCCAGGCCGACCAGGTTGACGAAGCTGCCCATCCAGGTCGAACCGCCATAGGCATGCGCCAGAGCTTCAACCAGCGGGTTGCCGGAGCTTTTCAGTGCTTCGGCGCCTGCTGCGCCGGGGCCGATCACCAGAATCAGCAGTGCAAAGCTGGCCAGCACCAGTATGGCGCCGATCAGGCCACGGGGCAGGTCGCGCTTCGGGTTCTGGGTTTCTTCAGCGGCCAGCGGCACCCCTTCGACAGCCAGGAAAAACCAGATGGCATAAGGGATTGCGGCCCAGACGCCGACGTAACCGAACGGCAGGAACTCGCTGGCGCCTTGAGCGGCAGTGGGGGCGATGTCGAACAGGTTGCTGACATCGAAATGCGGCACCATGGAGATCAGAAACACCGCCAAGGCCAGGGCAGCCACGGCGGTAATCACAAACATCAGCTTGAGCGCTTCGCCCACCCCGAAAATATGGATGCCGATAAACACCACATAGAACGCCAGGTAAATCATCCAGCCGCCAATACCGAACAGCGACTCACAGTAGGCACCGATAAACACGGCGATGGCGGCGGGTGCGATGGCGTATTCGATCAGGATCGCGGTGCCGGTCAGGAACCCGCCCCACGCCCCGAAGGCACTGCGGGCAAAGCCATAGCCCCCGCCCGCGGTGGGGATCATGGAAGACAACTCGGCCAGCGAGAAGCACATGCACAGGTACATGGTCGCCATCAGCAGCGTGGCCAGAAACATTCCGCCCCAACCGCCTTGGGCCAGGCCAAAGTTCCAGCCGGCGTAATCGCCGGAAATAACATAGGCAACGCCAAGGCCCACCAGCAGGACCCAGCCTGCCGCGCCTTTTTTCAATTCGCGTTGTTGAAAGTATTCGGAGCCGACTTTTTCAAAGTCAACAGAACTGCCTGCCGGCGCAGCGCCGGATTGTTCGCTTGGCATATATCCACCTGTTTTTTTAGTTTTTGTCGAAGCTGTAGGGCAGGCTGGAGAGGAGACAACATCCCTCGAAGCAGGCGTGACCTTCAGGCGAAGGCCACGCCGTGTTGCGGTGTACTTATTATTTAGAAGAAGCCCAGCGGGTTGATGTCGTAGCTCACCAGCAGGTTTTTGGTCTGTTGGTAGTGGTCGAGCATCATTTTGTGGGTTTCACGGCCGACGCCGGATTTTTTGTAGCCGCCGAACGCAGCGTGCGCCGGGTACAGGTGGTAGCAGTTGGTCCAGACGCGGCCGGCCTGGATGGCGCGGCCCATGCGGTAGGCACGGTTGATGTCGCGGGTCCAGAGGCCGGCACCGAGGCCGAACTCGGTGTCGTTGGCAATCGCCAGGGCTTCGGCTTCGTCCTTGAAGGTGGTGATGCTGACCACCGGGCCGAAAATTTCTTCCTGGAACACGCGCATCTTGTTATGGCCCTTGAGCAGCGTCGGCTGGATGTAGTAGCCGGTCGCCAGGTCACCTTGCAGTTGCTCGACCTTGCCGCCGGTCAGCAGCTCGGCGCCTTCCTGCTCGGCGATTTCCAGGTAGGAGAGGATCTTGTCGAACTGTTGCTGCGAGGCTTGGGCGCCGACCATGGTTTCGGTGTCCAGCGGGTCGCCGCGCTTGATCTGTTTGATCTTTTTCATGACCTCGGCCAGGAAGGCCGGGTAGATCGATTCCTGTACCAGCGCCCGCGATGGGCAGGTGCAGACTTCGCCCTGGTTGAAGAAGGCCAGTACCAGGCCTTCGGCGGCTTTTTCGATAAAGGCAGGCTCCGCCTGCATGATGTCTTCGAAGAAGATGTTCGGCGATTTGCCGCCCAGTTCCACGGTGGACGGGATGATGTTCTCGGCGGCGCATTTCATGATGTGCGAGCCGACCGGGGTGGAGC
>NZ_JAAAMT010000087.1 GCF_009905435.1 Pseudomonas sp. R5(2019) | reverse complement strand
CGATGGGCCGCGCAGCGGCCCCTGAGGCCATTGGTATCTGCGATTGAGCCAGCAAGTGCAGGTGATTTCAGAATCGCCGGGGCCGCTGCGCAGCCCATCGCGGCCAGGTCCGCTCCTACATGGAGCTCGCCTTAAGTGACTGGCACTGGGCATCGGCCCCTTATGAATTCTAGTTGCCTGCACGCCGGGCAGGTTTTATCTGATGGATGGCAGGGGGTTCGGGCTAATCCGTTTGGAGGATGCCGGTGTCGGCAAAGCGTCGGATTATCAAAACCGAGCATAAAAACAAGAACTCGAGGATCGACAGCATGAAGCCAGTCGTACGTTTGCCTGCCGCAGCAAGGAGCCCGTCATGCGTCAGCTGACAGGCTATGCCATGAGCGCCATCATCATGCTCACCGTCGCCTACGCGTTCGCCCCGCGTAGCCCTGCGCCTCTGGCAGCCACGGTGCTGCACACCGATCGATTGCAAATCAACGACCTGCTCGCCAACGACCAACAGCTGGTTGCGGTCGGCGAGCGTGGCAGCATTCTCCTCAGTGACGATGACGGCCTGTCCTGGCAGCAGGCGCACGTGCCCCAGCCAAGCGATGTCACGCTCACCGGTGTGGTTGGTTTGAGCTCGCAGGTATTGCTGGCGGTCGGCGACGATGGCTGGATCCTTCGCTCGCAGGACGCCGGCAAAAATTGGCAGCGAGTGCGTTACGACGCGGAACTGGCCGAGCCATTGCTGGGCGTGTGGGCCGGCGACGAGCAGCGGGTAGTGGCTTTCGGCAGCAACGGCAAGTACCTGGAGTCCAGCAATGGCGGGCTTGACTGGTCGCCCCGCGAGGTGTCGCTCGACGGTTTACACCTTAACGGCATGGACGGCGGTGACGATGGCCGACAGATGCTTGTCGGTGAGCAAGGCCTGGTCATGCGTTCGGTTGATCGCGGCCTCAGCTGGGAAGGCCTGCCGGCCTTTTACAACGGCTCGCTGTTCGGTGTTGCGCGCCTGTCGGCCGAACGCTGGGTCGTTTATGGCATGCGCGGCCACCTCTTCGTGACCCAGGACTTCGGCCTGAGCTGGAAGCAGATCGAGCTGGGCAACAACCTTCCGCTCTTCGGCCATGTACGGCTGCCCGACAATGCCGGGCTGGTGATTGTCGGTGCCGACAGCACCCTGGTTCGTCTCGATGCCCAGGGGGCGTTGCAAGGAAGCACGCGTCGCCCCGGGCTTGGCACCTTGACCAGCGCTGCGGTGGTGGATGGCCGCAACGTGCTGGTGGCTGGGGAGCGCGGCGTACTGCAGAGCGCACCTGGCAATCTTGTCGCAGCTGGACATCGAGAGGCAGGCAATGAAGCAGAGTAAACCGTGGGTGGAGCGTTGCGTGCAATGGTGCGCGGACCAACTGATGGCCAGGCGCATGCCACTGTTGGGCCTGTTCGTGATCGTGACGCTGGGGTTGGGCTACAGCGCCACCCAGGTACGTCTTGATCCGGGCTTCAACAAGCAGATCCCGGTACGTCATGAGTACATGCTCAACTTTCTCGATTTCAGTCGGGTGTTCACCGGTGCCAACCGTCTGCTGGTCAATGTGCACTGGAAGGGCGAGGGCGATATCTACAACCCGCAGTTCCTCCAGACCTTGCAACAGGTCACGGACGATGTCTTCTTCATCTCCGGGGTCAGCCGGCCCAGCGTGACTTCGCTGTTCACGCCCAATGTGCGCTACATCGAAATCACCGAAGAGGGTTATGTCGGCGATCTTGTAGTGCCGCCGCAATATGCCGGTACCCCGGCCGACCTTGATCAGGTCCGCAGCAATGCCGCGCGTTCCGGTCAGACCGGCCGGCTGCTGGCCAATGACCTGAAATCGGCGATGGTCCGCGCCGACCTGCAAGACCTCGACCCGAAGACCGGCAAGCCGGTGTCCTATGTCGAGATCGCCAAGCGCCTGGAGGAGATTCGCGCCAAATACAACAACGAGCACATCGAACTGAACATCGTCGGCTTCGCCAAGTTGGTGGGCGATGTGGTCGAAGGGTTGAACACGGTCATCGGCTTCTTCGTGGTCGCGTTCCTGATCACGGCGGCATTACTGTGGCTGTATTCGCGCTCGCTGAAACTGACCCTGGTAGCACTCGCCGTGGCCTTGTTGCCAGTCGTGTGGCTGCTTGGATTGTTGCCGCTGCTGGGCCTGGGGATCGACCCCATGTCGATCCTGGTGCCGTTCCTGATCTTTTCCATTGGTGTTTCCCATGCAGTGCAGATGAGCAATGCCTGGAAGCAGGAGGTGCTGGCCGGCAGCGACGCGTTGACGGCAGCGCACAGCGCCTTTTGCAAGATCTTCATCCCCGGCTCGCTGGCCTTGCTGATGAACGCCCTGGGCTTTGCCGTGATCATGCTGATCGACATACCGATCGTGCACGAGTTGGGGGTGACGGCCTGTATCGGCGTGATGTTGATGATTATCACCAACAAGATGATGTTGCCGATCATCATCTCTTACCTGCAGCTGGCGCCTGCAACCTCCAGCGTCGCCAGCCACAGCGCGCAGGGCAAGCACCCACTGTGGTGGCGGCTGTCGGCCCTGGCCGAGCCGCGTCCGGCGCTGGTGGTATTTGCCATAAGCCTGCTGTTGCTGGGCCTTGGCGTGGTCAAGGCGCGCCAGCTCGAGGTGGGCGATATCGGCACGGGTGCACCGGAACTGCGTGCGGACTCACGCTACAACCAGGACAACGAAAAAATCATCGGCAGTTACTCCATCGGCCTCGATGTGTTGGCGGTGTTCATCGATGTACAGGGCATCGCCGAAGCCTGCCTGAACCCGTCGGTCATGCGGGCGGTGGAATCCTTCGACTTCCAGATGCGCAACGTTGCCGGCGTGCAGTCGGTGCAGAGTGTGGCGAAGATGGGCAAGGAGATGATCGCCGGCAACAACGAGGGTAATCCACGCCTGGCGACGATTCCGGGCTCGTCACGGGGCTTGCAGCAGGGCTCATTGGCCTATTCGCCGGACTCCGGACTGGTTGTCGATGGCTGTCAGCGCATGCAAATCCTGGTGTTTCTCAACGACCATGAAGGCGCCACGGTGTTCCATGTGGTCAACGAGGCCAAACGCATCATCGACGGCATCAAGGTGCCTGGTATCGAGTTCAAGCTGGCCGGCGGCAACGCCGGTGTGATGGCTGCGGCCAACGATGCGGTCAAGCATGCCGAAGTGGTCATGCTCGCTGCGCTGTTCTGTTCGGTGGCACTGTTCTGCCTGCTGACCTTCCGCTCGTTGCGCGCGGTGCTGTGCATCCTGGTGCCATTGGGCATCGTCGCGATCCTGTGCAATGCCCTCATGGCAACGCTCGGGATCGGGCTGAAGGTCGCGACCCTGCCGGTCATGGCCCTGGGTGTTGGCGTAGGCGTCGACTATGGCATCTACCTGTACGAGCGGATCCAGCATGAAATGGCTGACGGTCACGATCTGCGCCATGCCTTCTATCTGGCCATGTGTCAGCGCGGTACCGCTGCGGTGTTTACTGCCGTGACCATGGCAGTCGGTGTCTGCACCTGGACCTTCGCGCCATTGAAGTTCCAGGCCGACATGGGCGTGCTGCTGGCGTTCATGTTCCTGGTCAATGTGTTCGGGGCAATTTTCCTGCTGCCAGCACTGGCGGCCTGGTTCAACCAGGGGCGGCCGCTGGTCAAATCGGTGCCAGTCGCCAAGGCGGCCACCCGGCGGGCGAAAACGGCCTCGCGCAAGCAGGCCGAGGCTCCGGTCGACGTCTGAAGGAACTGCGACATGCCTGCTCTGAACCGCTTTGAGTCGTCGATTCATAACAAGGAGAAAAGTATGCGACGTAATTTCCCAATGAGGTTGTGCCTGGGCGCAGCATTGGTTCTGCAGGGCTATAGTGCGCTGTCCTTCGGACAGACACCGGCCGATCAACTTTCCCGTCTGGGCAAGGACCTGACGTGCGTAGGCGCGCAGAAAGCCGCCAATGCCGATGGCAGCATCCCGGAATACACCGGCAAGTGGCTGGGTGTACTGCCTCAGGGCATCAAGTTTGAAGGGACCGGCAAGCATCCGGTCGACCCCTATCCCGATGAAAAGCCGCTGTTCCAGATCACTGCACAGAATATGGCGCAGTACGCCGATCAGCTGTCCGACGGGCAAAAGGCCCTGTTCAAACAGTATCCGCAAACCTTCCGGATTCCGGTCTACCCCTCGCACCGCGATTTCCGTTTCTCCGACACGGTGTGCAAGGCCACACTGGAAAATGCCTCGATGGCCAAGCTGGTGGATGACGGTGAAGGCGTCGTAGCGCGTACCGGCGGTATCGCCTTCCCGATTCCGCAAACCGGCGGCGAGCTGCTGAAGAATGCGTCGCTGTTCACGATACGTGCCTGGACCGAAGAATATGTCTCCGATAACGCCTACGTACTCAACGACGGCAAGATCAACTGGGGCCGCGTGCACTCGCGCAACCTGGCCCCGGCATTGGAGCCCGGGCGAATCGGCGAGACCGCTGGCAACTCATCGTTCTACCTGAACGAAACGCTGTTGCCGCAACGCGACAAGGGTGAAATCAACACCGGTACCGAGTTCTGGAACGACAAGACCGAGCCGCGCCAGAGCTGGCGTTACGACCCGGGCACGCGTCGGGTCCGGCAGTCGCCCGGCTATGGTTTCGACATGTCGTTTCCGGGCAGTGGGGGGTCGATCACCGTCGATGAAGTGCGTATTTTCAACGGCTCGGCCCAGCGCTATGACTGGAAGATCGTCGGCAAGCGCGAGATGTACATCCCCTACAATACTTCGCGCCTGCACTCCGAGAAGCTCAAGTACGCGAGCATGCTGACCCCAGGCCATATCAACCCGGACAACATGCGCTACGAGTTGCACCGTGTCTGGGAACTGGAAGGTACCCTGAAGCCCGGTTATCGCCACTTGTATGGCAAGCGCAAACTCTATATCGACGAAGATACCTGGTTCCCGATGATGGGCGACAACTACGACAACCGTGGCGAGTTGTGGCGCACCTCGATGCTCAACTTTTTCTACGCGCCTGAAACTCAGACCTGGCAGGCCGGCATCGGCCTCTACCATGACCTGAACGCCTCGAGCTACCTGGCGTTCAACCTGGTCAACGAGCAACCGAGCGCGTATTTCCTTAACAAAGGCGGCTTGTCGAGCCGCGACTTCGGCCCTGAGGCCGCTCGCCGCGCGGGTCAATAGCGCAACCCTCTGCGCGCCGCCTTTTCTGTGGGCGCATGCCAGTCAGTTAAGCAATTGAACGACGCAACCCTTGTAGGAGCGGACCTGGCCGCGATGGGCCGCGCAGCGGCCCCTTGGGCCAGTGACATCTGCGAATCAGCTTGCGAGTGCCGGCGGTTTCAGAATCGCCGGGGCCGCTGCGCGGCCCATCGCGGCCGGGTCCGCTCCTACATGAGGTACTGCTTTCCTTTCCTTAACTGACCGGCATTGGGACAGCCCGGCTCCCGCGCAACGCCTCAATTCTTCTCGGCGTGTGCGACGGCGATAGCTTTCATGGGTGTGTTCCTTCATGGGTATGAGCCTTTGGGGCGGGCTTTGAAGACGGCTTCGAATGATGGCCATCCCCGGATGCACCATTGCCGTGATGATCCGGTTTGTTTGCGCCGTGTTGCCCTTCATGGTGATGCATCGGGCTTTCGTCGCCACCGTGCTCATGGCCGCCACTGGTTGCTACCAACGCTTTGTACTGCTCGGCGTCCATTTTGGGCAGCTGGTTCAGGAAAGCGACTACCCCCCAGATGTACTGATCACCCATGCTCTTGCCCCAAGCGGGCATGCCAGTCGCTTTGATGCCGTGCTTGATGGTCCAAAATGCTGCTGCAGGGTCTCCGTCGACGCCAAGCCTGGCGAGATTGGGAGGAGCCGGATAGAGCGCCTGGCTGAGTTCGGTCTTTTCCACACCTGGCGCAAGGTGACAAACCATACACATGGCATTGTAGTTTCCAGCGCCAGTGCGGATCAGCGCCTCATCGTCCAACTCGGGAACTTCGATATCTTTGGATCGCACCTTAATGGCGCGATCTCGCGCCATGGCGAGGAACTCATGGACTGCCGGGAAATGAGGATCGTCAGCACCGACATTGACCAATCCGGAATACGCCCCAGCCAGAATCGCAGCACTACCCGCTGCACCCGCTACCACCAACGTTGTCATTATTTTCTTCATGTCAGGCTCTCAGAACCACATACGAATACCAGCAACGAAACGCGCTTCCTCAATATCCCCGCCCTGGTCACGAATCAGGTCCGCGGTTTTGCCATAAGAGCGACTCCAGGAAATGCCTATGTAAGGTGCGAACTGGCGGACAATCTCGTATCGCAAACGCAAGCCTGCTTCGGTGTTGGCAAGCCCGGAGCCAACACCCCGTTCAGGGTCGTTTTTACCGTAGAAATTCACTTGCGCCGTTGGCTGGAGAATGAGCCGATTGGTCAGGAGGATGTCGTAATCACCTTCCAACCGAGCTGCAGTCTGGCCATTCTCACCGATGAAGGCGGTTGCTTGGGCCTCGAAGGCGTAAAGCGCCATGCCCTGGACACCCAAAGCGGCCCAGGTTTGTGGGGATTCAGGTTTGAAATCCTGGCGCACGCCGGCAACCACATCCCACCAGGGACCGATCGAGCGCCCGTACAGAAGCTGCAGCTCGGCATCCTCGGTTACGCCATTGGTGCGCTCGCCTTCAGAACGGAACCAGAGTCGATTGAGGTCGCCGCCGACCCAGCCAGAGGCATCCCATGCCAGCGTACTCCCTTCGTCCGCATCCTGATATTCGAGCTGATCGAGCAGCAAGAAGCTGTTGATGCCGCTGTCGTGGACTTGATGTCCAGGCAGCGGTGGAAAAGCGGCTTTGCGGTCAGCATCCGTCAGGACAGGTATAGCCATGCGACTGGTGGTCGTTGGAGTTGCTTCGGGGCCATGATTCATCGTTGAATGATCCATGGAGCCGTGGTCCATACCCTTCATGTTGCCATGTCCCATCTTGCTGTGATCCATAGTGCCCATATCACCTTGCGTGGCACCATGATTCATCTCCCCCCCTTGCTTGCCTTTGTCCTGGCTCTGGGGCGCCGGCCTGGGTTTCGCTGCGTTGGGCGCTTCAGCGGATTTCTGAAGGTGCTGCTGGTGACCTTCATCGGCCACCGACGAGGGGGCATGTAGAGCAAGCAAGCCCAACATTGCGGCAGTGCAGAACAGGGCGCTTCGTTTCATGAGTTCGCTCATCTGATATCTCTTTTACTCGTCCACACGAACTTCTCTGAACATGCCCATTTCCATGTGGAACAGCAGGTGGCAGTGATAGGCCCAACGACCCAAGGCATCCGCTGTAACACGATAGCTTCGCTTTGAGCCCGGCGGCATATCGATCGTATGCTTGCGAACCAGGAAATTGCCGTTCTCATCCTCCAAGTCGCTCCACATACCGTGCAGATGGATCGGGTGCGTCATCATGGTGTCGTTGACCAAGGTGATGCGAACCCGCTCGCCATACTTGAGTAGTAGGGGCTTGGCGTCTGAAAACTTGATTCCGTCGAATGACCAGGCGAACTTTTCCATATGCCCCGTGAGGTGCAACTCGATAGTACGGCCAGGTTCACGACCATCCGGGTCGATGAATGTGCTTCGCAGGTCTGAGTACGTAAGGACCCGTCGACCGTTATTGCGCAAACCCATTCCCGGGTCGTTCAATTTGGGAGTCGGCGTCATGGTCTGCATGTCAACCAAGGGATTGTTGGTCTCCGAGGCGGGATGGGACTGCATGGCTCCACCCATGCCTGGCATGGAGGAGTGGTCCATTCCAGCCATATCGCCTTGCATCGAGCCGTGATCCATGCCAGCCATGCTTGCGTGATCCATGCCCATATCGCTCATTGAGATCAGCGGCCGCGGGTCAATCTCTGGAACAGGAGCTTGCAGCCCTTCGCGGACTGCCAGGGTGCCACGGGAATAGCCCGTACGATCCATGGATTGAGCAAAGATGGTGTAGGCCTGTTCGTCTTCAGGTTCAACAATCACATCGTAGGTTTCGGCCGTGGCGATCCGGAACTCGTCGACCTTCACCGGCTTGACGTGCTGCCCATCGGCGGCGACCACTGTCATCTTCAAGCCGGGAATACGCACATCGAAGTACGTCATGGCAGACGCATTGATGAAGCGCAGACGAATCTTTTCACCCGGTTTGAAGACGCCGGTCCAATTACCATTGGGCGCTTGGCCATTCATCAGGTAGGTGTAGGTGTAACCACTCACGTCGGCGAGATCGGTCGGGCTCATTTTCATTTCAGCCCACATCTTGCGGTCAGCCGCCGCAGCAGACCAACCCACCTCGCTCACGTCATTGATGAAATCGCCGACCGTGCGCTTATGGTAGTTGTAGTAGTCGGATTGCTTTTTGAGTTTGGCCAGAACCCGGGCAGGGTCTTCATCAGTCCAGTCGCTCAGCATGACCACATAATCGCGCTCATAGCTGAACGGCTCAGGTTCCTTCGCGTCGATTACCAGTGCGCCATACACCCCGACCTGCTCCTGGAGGCCGGAATGGCTGTGATACCAATAGGTACCGTTCTGGTGAACCTTGAATCTGTACTCGTACATGCCATCGGGTGCGATGCCATGGAAACTCAGCCCAGGTACACCATCCATGTTGGCCGGCAGAAGGATGCCGTGCCAATGAATGGAGGTGTCCTGCTTCAAGCGGTTCCGTACGCGAAGCGTGACCGTATCACCTTCTCGCCAACGAAGAATGGGTCCAGGCAGGGAACCGTTTATCGCCATGGCCGTTCGAGCTGCGCCAGTGATATTGACTGGCAGCTCACCAATGTAGAGATCAAAATCAGTGCCCGTCAGCACATTGGGTTGGCCAGGGCTGGTCACGGCCCAGACCGGCGTGCGCCACATGCCTAACCCACCAAGAATGCCGGCGGCGGCCAGGCCTTTGACGAAGGACCGCCTAGTGGTTTTGCTTTGCATGCCGTTGTGTCCAGTCAGTCAGATGAGTCGGTGATATCGAGGCCGAATCGGTTGCCGCAGGTTGGGCATCAGGTTCAGTGTCACCTTAGCTACGAAGCGCTGTCAGAAAGCTGAGGTGAACATTACAGTTCCGTCAGCTTGCCAAATCGTTCTTGTGGTCAAAAAAAAAAGCCCGGCAGTGTTGCACTACCGGGCGCTTGCTCTTGAAGTCTGTACTTAGAATCGGTAGTTGGTGCTCAGCTCCAGTGTCCGTGGCGCACCGGGTGTGATCAGATCCACCGAGCCATGCGCCGAGGCGTAATAGTCCTTGTCGAAGACATTGCGCAGACGCAGGGCCATGTCCCATTTCGGCTGGTTGTACAGCAATGCAGCGTCCACCGTTGTGTAGCCCGGCATGACCACCGTGTTATCCAATGCCGTGTAGCGCTCATCGACATAGTTGGCGCCCATGCCCACACGCCAGGTTTGCGTCAGCGAGCGCACCAGCCACAGGTTGGCGCTGTGGCGCGGGGTCAAGGTCGGAGTCTGACCTTCATTGGCGACACCGTTGGTACGGCTGGTGGACTTGGTGATCTCGGCATCCAGATAGGCGTAACCGGCATAGACCTGCCATTTGTCACTCAACTGTCCGCTGGCGGTCAGTTCGAGACCATCAGTACGCTGCTCACCCGCAAGCACCAGTTGGGCCGGGTTCGCTGGATCGGTGGTTTTCATATTGGTGCGTTCCAGGCGGAACAGCGCCGCTGTCAACGCCAGGCGATTGTCGAGCAGGTCCCACTTGCCGCCGATCTCGTAGTTGGTGGTCTCTTCCGGCTCCAGGCCCTGGTTCGTCGTACTGAGGGCGAACATTTCAGCGGAGGGTTGGTAGGAACGGCTCACCGAGATGTAATAGGACTGAACCTGATCAGGCTGGTAGACCAAACCAACACGTGGGCTCCAGGTCGTGTCGGTGCGGGATAGCTCCTTGTTGGTCAGGTCATCAGCGTATTCCTGGTCGAACACGTCATAACGGACACCCACCAGTGCCTTCCACTGGGGTGCCAGTTCGATCAGGTCCTGCACGTAGAATCCAGCAGTGTCCTGGGTATTGGTGCCCCTGGCAGTTTGCCGGTTGGCCTGGAACGGCACATTGACCAAGGCATCACGATACACGGGCACCTGCGCCACGTTGGATTGGCTGAACACGGACTGGTCCTTGACCTGGCGCCCCACCTCCACACCATAGAGCAGGTTATGGTTCATCCCGGCGAGCACGGCGCGCTGCTTGAGCTCGGTCTGGTTGAACCAGCCGTCTTCCTTGCGCTGCACATTGCCGCGGTTGAGTTTCACCAGCAGTTCACCATTGGCGGCGGTGACGAAGCGTGTCGGGCTGGAGTCGGCGAGTGTGTTGTTGCGATCCAGATCATAGTGATAGTAGCGGCTGGTATTGCTCAGGCTGAAGTCGTCGTTGATCCGGTAGTCGACACCGGCCGTGAACGAAAACACCTCGCTGCGGGTGTAGTCGTCATCCGGGTCGGCGGAACCGAAGCGCTTATCGCGGTCCACATCGACCGGACGATCGCCTCGCGCCGGGATGCCGAAGTCGATCAGACGCTTGTCATACAAATAGGTGGCGCCCAGGTTCAGCTCCAGATCGTCCGAGAGCTTGAAGTAGGCCGAAGGCGCGATGGCTTTGCGATCGATATAGCCGTCGTCGCGGAAGGTGTCACTGTTCTCCAGCGCCCCGGTCACCCGGAAAGCTTTATCGCCCTGCTGCTGATCGGCCCAGCCGGCGTCGAACTGCGTGCGCTTTTTACCTTCGCTGTCGACGCTGACACCCACTTCCTGCTTGGGGTCGAAGGTGGGTTTCTTGCTGATGCTGTTGATCAGGCCGCCGGATGAGCCGCGGCCATAGAGCACCGCTGCTGGCCCCTTGATCACTTCCACTCGCTCGACGTTGGATAGATCGCGGAAGTACAGCGCGTCGTCACGGATGCCGTCGACGTACATGTCGCCGATGGCACTGAAGCCGCGAATGGTGACCTGGTCGCGCTGGCCATCGCCATTGGAAAGACCGATGCCGGGAACGTTCTTCAGCACGTCTTCCATCGACTGTGCGCCCTGATCCTTGATCACGCTCTGGGGTATCACGTTCACCGTTTGCGGTATGTCGCGTAGCGGGGCATCGATCTTCAGCGCACTCCTGCTCTCGGTCGACCTATAGCTCTGCTCGCTGTACTCACTGTTCACAGCGGTTGTCGGTAGGGTTAGAGCAGACTCCGTTTCTGCCTGTAAATCAGGTACAACCAGAACGCCCAGCAACGACAGAGAGGCTGGGTAAATGCGCGATAGAGCCACCATTGACACCTTTTGTGTGAATTATGATGCCAATGATAACGATTATCTGTTGGAAGTAAATACACATATCATTACGATTCAGGTCATTTGGCGAACGCGTTTTCAGGAGGCGGGAATCGAAATGCCCCAGGCCATCGAGGCCTGGGACGGTAAAAATGTTGAAGACCCGGGCTCATTTCAATCGCAATGCTCCGCTTAAGTGAACGGGTATTGCGCGTGATGCGGGCTTTTTTCGTTGTGCAGCAAACGGCCAGTCAGTTGATCGGCTGAGAGGTGATCCTCCACTGTGGATCCAGCGGGCCGATGATCTCCAGCAGCCGCTTGTAACCGGTCTGGAGGATGCGCCACTCGCCCTGCAACTTCACGTAGTTATCCTCGTAGATAGCGCTGCCGTTGAGCAGGGTCTGCTCATCGAGGTTGATGAACAGGTCGTTGAGGTACCAGAGGCCAGTGGCTTGATCACCGTTGACCACGATTTCCGGGGTGTGGCCGTTGTGCATGCCGAAGCGGCGGTTGGTGAAGCTGGTGCGGTAGAACTCGATGGCCTGCTCCAGTCCGTTGAGTTCGAGTTGGTAGGTCGGGCTGTCGAAGCTGATCTTCACCTCGGGTGCGAGGATGCTGCGCAGTAGTTCGAGGTTGCAGGTATCGATACCACGAAAATAGCGGGCCTTGAGCTGTTTGATCTGCTCGATGGCAACGAGATCCAGCATGAAAGTAATCTCCAGGGGGAGGGCGATGGCCAGACTGACATCGTGTGACCGCCGAAAAGAGGCGACATCCTTGTCGCCTCAGACTGCTGACAAACCCAAATCTACCTGCTGGATTCGATGTAGGAGCCGGGCTTGCCCCAATGCCGGTCAGTTAAGGAATAGAACGACGAAACCCTTGTAGGAGCGGACCTGGCCGCGATGGGCTGCGCAGCAGCCCCCGAGGCCGGTGATATCAACGACAAGCCTTGGGAGTGCG
>NZ_JAAAMT010000086.1 GCF_009905435.1 Pseudomonas sp. R5(2019) | reverse complement strand
AAAGAGTGTTTTCCCAGATCGATGGCGGCGATAGCTGCTTCGTTCATGGCAATAATCTCCGATGAGCCCCCTGTGGAAGCTTAGTGGGCTAGCACAGGGGGCGGCGGGGGTAGCCATTTCATTATCAAAAGCACCCCACGCGGCTTCTATGTGAATGGAAACGGCGTGGGAGCAGAGCTTGCTAGCGATGAGGCCAGTACAAGCGACATAAATTTGGCCCCGAACCCTGAGTCCAAGCCGACCCGCGCCGGCTTGCAGACGGCCGATCAGTAAGTGACAGGCCGGGTGGTGCGTGCCAGCACCAGCGTCAACAGCACGCCGGCCACGGACAACAAGGCGGCGCAGAAGAAGATCGAGGCGTAGCCCTGGCGCAGGGCGATGGCCCCCATCAACGGCCCGGCCATGGCCAGTGCCAGGTCAAAGAACACCGCATAAGCCCCCAGGCCCGCGCCGCGGCTGGAGGAGGGCACGCGCTTGATCGCCTCGACCCCAAGGGCCGGATACACCAGCGACAAACCAACCCCGGCCAGCCCCGCACCGATCAAGGCAAACAGCGTCGACGGCGCCAGCCACAACAACACCAGCCCGACCGTTTCGATGCTCATGCAGGCAACCGCCACGCGAAAGCCTCCCCACTGGTTCACGGCATTGACGAACAGCAGCCGTGAAAGGATGAAACAGGCGCCGAACACCGTCAGGCACCAGGCCGCGCCTTGCCAGCCTTGCTCCAGGTAATAAAGGGTGATGAAGGTGGTCAAGGTGCCGTAGCCAATCGACGCCAGCGTTAACCCCAACCCGAACGGCGAGACCCGCCCGAATGCGGCCCAGAATGGCAGCCGCTCGCCCCGCACCACCGGCGGTGCGGTCTGCTTGCTGATCACCGCCAGTGCCACCAGCGCCAACGCAATCAATGCCACGCCCAGCCAGGCAAAATCGCTGTGCTGCACCAACAGCACCCCCAGCGGCGCACCGATGGCGATGGCGCCGTAGGAGGCGATGCCGTTAAGGGAAATCACCCGCGCGATGTGTTCGACACCTACCTGGCCAATCCCCCAACTGAGCGTACCCACGCCGATCAGACCCTGGGCCACGCCCAACAGCAAACGCCCGACCAGTAGCAGGCTCAAGCTCAGCAGCGGCAGGCTGTCGACCCAGGCCGAGAGCAAGGTCAGCGCCCCACTCAAGGCGACCCCGAGCAACCCCAGCGTCACCGCCCGCCGGGTGCCGAGCGTATCGGCCGCGCGTCCGGCCAGGGGCCGGCTGAGCAGCGTGGCCAGGTATTGCAAACCAATGGTCAGCCCGGCAATGACCGCGCTGAACCCCAGGTGGTCGTGCACGTAGCTGGGCAATACCGCAATCGGCAGGCCGATGCAGAGGAAAGCAATGAAGGTGTGGAACACGATGGCGACGATCTGCCAAGTGATCGACTGCGAAGATGGCGGGGCAGGTTGTTGCACAGACATGGGCTCATTCGCGGGCAGGCGGTTGGAGAGCTTCATCATGGCTGGGGGAGGGCAGAAATGAAAGGTTGCTAACTATTTTCTTGATCCTGCCCCGGAGCGTTATTCGCCCGGACCGCCGCGAATGAGGACACCGCGGTTTTCAGTGGCTACGCGTCATCGTTTCGAGCCAAAACAGACTCATACGGCCTCGTGCCCTTTGGTGTCGTCCAGCCAGGTTTGCAAACGTTCGGCGATGTGCTCGCTGGCGTGACCGTCACCATAGGGGCTGAACACCTTGCTCATGCGCTTGTAAGCCGCGGGGTCATCGAGCAGGGTGCTGGTTGCCCGGACGATGCGTTCGGTCTGGGTGCCGACCAGCAACACCGTGCCGCCTTCCAGCACTGAAGGCCGCTCGGTGACCTTGCGCAGCACCAGCAGTGGTTTGCCCAGTGCCGGGGCCTGCTCCTGAATTTCGCCGGAGTCGGTCAGGATCAGGTAGGCGCGGTCCATCAGCCAGACGAAGTGCTGGTAATCCTGCGGTGGTAGCAGGTGGATGTTGTTCTGGTGAGAGAGCACGGCGTACACCGCTTTTTGCACCTGCGGGTTGAGGTGCACCGGGTAGACGAATTGCACGTCCGGGTAGCGCAGGGCCAGTTCGGCCAGCGCCAGGCAGATACGCTCGAAGCCCTGGCCGAAGTTTTCGCGGCGGTGGCCGGTGATCAGCACCAGGCGCTGGTCATCACGCAGCGCAGCCAAGGGAGAACCTGCCGCCGGGTGCCATTGGTTGCGCTGCAGGTGCTCGCGCATCCACAGCAGGGCATCGATCACGGTGTTGCCGGTCACTTCGATCTGTTCCAGCGGCACGCCTTCGCGTAACAGGTTATCGCGAGCCTTTTTGGTGGGCGGGAAGTGCAGGTCGGCAATCACCCCGGTCAGGCGCCGGTTGGCTTCTTCGGGCCAGGGCGCCTTGAGGTTGCCGGTGCGCAGGCCGGCCTCGACGTGGGCAATCGGGATCAGCCGGTTGAAGGCGGCGAGGGCGGCGATAAAGCTGGTGGTGGTGTCACCGTGGACCAGCACGATATCGGGCTTGATGCGCGCGTAGCACTGGTCGAGTTTGCCGAGCAGCTGCTCGCAGAGCCCGTTCAGGGTTTGGCCCTGAGTCATCACCTGCAGGTCCTGGTCCACACTCAGGTCGAATGAGGTGAGCACCTGGCTGAGCATTTCCCGGTGCTGACCGGTGGAGCAGATGTTCAGGTCGATGTCCGGCCAATCCCGCAGCACCCGTGCCAGGGGCGCCATCTTGATTGCTTCGGGGCGTGTGCCGAAGACCATCATGACGGAGTACGCCATTTCATACCCTCCCGCTGGATCCATTGAAGGACACTCGTTCGCTTGTGTACGAAAGCGAATCAAGTGCGGTAGGACTTAGAGGTAAGCAGTTGCCGAGGATCTTGTCCAAGACTCAATTGTGAGTTTTTGACGGGGTCAAAGAACCTGGAAGCAGCGGAAAATGGGCGTGCCAGACCGTTTACGCTTGCGCGGGTTGACGGTACAAGCCACTGGCCATGGTCCGTTCGACCGCGCCCAGCACCATATCTTCCATGAGGGTCAGGCGTTGCGCTTCGGTCAGCGGGCTGTCGCCCAGCCAGTCGGGCAAGCTATTGAGCAGGGTGGCGATGGCATGGCCGGCGGCTGTCGATGCCGGAGTGCCCAGTTGCGCATCCGGTGCGATCAGTTCCAGCAGGCGTTGTTCGTACTGGCCGCGCAGGCGGCCAATATGGGCTTGTTGAGTGTCGCTCAGGCAGCACAGGTCGCGCTCGGCCAGACGAAATTGCAGTGGGCGTTCGCGGTGCAGGTTCCAGTGCGCCTGAATCAGCGCGCGGCGCAGGTCGCGCCCGGCTGGCAGGCGACGCTTGCCCAGCACCAGGGCGGCCTGCAGCTCCTCGAACAGTTCTTCGATCAGGTCGAACAGCAACTGCTGCTTGCTGGGAAAGTGGTGGTAGAGCGAACCCGCCGTCAGCCCCAGATGAGTGGCCAGCTCGCGCATGCTGACCTGGCCGAAGCCCTTCAAGGCAAACAGCTCCAGCGCCTTGTCCCGGCTTTCTTCGTAACGCGAACAGTGGTCGGGACGGGGCATGGCGCTGGCTCCAGGCGGGATCAGTAGGTGTGAAAACCGCGACCGCTCTTGCGGCCCAGGTAACCGGCGGCAACCATTTCCTTGAGCAGCGGCGCCGGGCGGTATTTGCTGTCGTTGAAGCCGTCGTAGAAGGCTTCCAGAATCGCCAGCAACGTATCCAGGCCAATCAGGTCGGCCAGGGCCAGCGGGCCGATCGGCTGGTTGCAGCCCAGGCGCATGCCAGTGTCGATGTCCTCGGCACTGGCCAGGCCTTCCTGCAGCACCATGATGGCTTCGTTGATCATCGGCACCAGGATGCGGTTGACCACAAAACCCGGGCGGTTGCCGGCGGTGATCGGGGTCTTGCCGACCCGGGTCGCCAGGTCCAGCGCCAACTGGTGGGTGGTGTCGCTGGTTTGCAGGCCGCGGATCACTTCGACCAGGGCCATCATCGGCACCGGGTTGAAGAAGTGCAGGCCGATGAAGCGTTCAGGCTGGCTGACGCTGGCGGCCAGCTGGGTGATCGACAACGACGAGGTGTTGGAGGCGATCACGCAGTCGGCGCTGACCTGTTCGGCCACCTGCTTGAGGATGCGCAGTTTCAGGTCAAGGTTTTCGGTGGCCGCTTCGATCACTACCTGGGCGCTGCTCAGCTGCGCGTAGTCGGTGCTGGTCTGGATGCGCTGGCGCGCCGCCTCGGCTTGCTCGGCGGTCAGGGTTTGCTTGCTGACCTGGCGCTCGAGGTTTTTGCTCAAGGTCGCGACGCCGCGCTCGAGGGCGGCCGCCGAGAGGTCGATCAGGGTCACTGGATAGCCTGCCAGCGCGCAGACCTGGGCAATCCCGTTGCCCATGGTGCCCGCGCCGATCACTGCAATGTGTTGCACAGTCATGTTCGTGCTCCGCCAGGGTTCAAACGCGTTCGAAAATAACGGCGATGCCTTGGCCGCCACCGATGCACATGGTCACCAGGGCATAGCGGCCCTGTACCCGTTGCAGTTCGTGGATGGCTTTGGTAGCGATGATGGTTCCGGTGGCGCCTACCGGATGGCCCAGGGAAATACCCGAACCGTTGGGGTTGACCTTGGCCGGGTCGAAATCCAGCTCGCGGCTGACCGCGCAGGCCTGGGCTGCGAAGGCTTCGTTGGATTCGATCACGTCCAGGTCGCTGACATTCAGGCCGGCCTTTTTCAGCACCAGGCGGGTGGCCGGGATCGGGCCCAGGCCCATCAGCTCCGGCTCGACACCGGCGTGGGCGTAGGCGACCAGCCGTGCCAGTGGTTTCAGACCTTCGCGCTGCACGGTTGCACCAGTGGCCATCACCAGCGCCGCGGCGCCGTCGTTGATCCCCGAGGCGTTGCCGGCGGTGACGCTGCCGTCTTTCTTGAACACCGGCTTCATCTTCGCCAGTTGCTCGGCGGTCACTTCGCCGCGTACGTGTTCGTCCACCTGAAACAGCTGGGTGCCTTTGCGGGTGACCAGTTCGATCGGCACGATCTGCGAGTCGAAGCGGCCTTCGGCAATGGCGCGCGCGGCGCGTTGCTGGCTGACCAGCGCCAGGTCATCCTGCATCTGCCGGGTGATGCCATTCTTGGCGGCAACGTTTTCGGCGGTGATGCCCATATGGAAGTGTTCGAAGGGGTCATGCAGGATGCCGGTGGTGTAGTCGATGCCCTGCAGGTCTCCCATGCGCGCGCCCCAGCGGGCCTGCGGCAGCAGGTAAGGGCCACGGCTCATGGATTCGGCACCGGCGGCGATGACCGCGCCGGCATCACCGAGCATCAGGCTCTGGGCCGCCGAGACGATGGCCTGCAGGCCCGAACCGCACAGGCGGTTGACGTTGAAGGCCGGGGTTTCCTTGGGGATGCCGGCGTTCATGGCGGCGACGCGGGCGAGGTAGGCATCACGGGCTTCGGTCGGGATCACGTTGCCCATGACCACATGGCCGATCTGCTCGGGGGCAAGCTTGGAGCGCTCCAGCGCGGCGCGGGTCAGGGCGGTGGCCAGGTCCGCCAGTGGCAGGTCCTTGAGCGAACCGCCGAAAGTGCCAATGGCCGAGCGCACGGCGCTCACTACATAGATGTCGTTGTTGTTCATGGTCGACTCCGCTGATTGCGATCAGGGGCTACTGGGAAAAGGGCATTGGCAGTCGGACGGCGGCATGCTATTTGTGCCGGTCGATTGCGCGCTGGGGCAAAAGCGCCACCCTTGGTTGTATCGAGTCTAGGGGCGACGCTCATTTGAGCCTATGCCGAAACTGTCCAACTGGCCTGGCATTTTTTGCCATAAGCAGCTGGCGTCACCACTGGAATTGCAATGCGGGAAAATGATTCGGTCGCGGCTTATTTCGTCCAGACCATGCTCTATCGATTACGTGATCAGCCGGCCGAAGTGGCCCGAGTGCTGGCTCAGGCGGGCATCGCCCCGACGGCCATGGTTGACCATGCTTCGCGGGTGTCGGCGTCTGCCTTTGCGCGCTTGTGGCTGATCCTGATCAATGAGCTTGAGGACGAGTTTTTCAAGCTCGACTCTCATGGCATGCCACTGGGCAGTTTCGCCCTGATCTGTCGCGGTTTGATTCAGGAGCCGACGCTGGGCAAGGCGCTGCGCCAATGCCTGGGCAATTTCGCGCTGTTCTTGCGCGATATGCGCGGCACCTTGAGCGTGCGCGGCCAGCGTGCGGTTATCAGCGTGCAGAGCCAGCAGGTTGATGCGCAGGCGCGCAGCTATGCCGAAGAAACCTTTCTGGTGCTGATCATCAGCCTGCTGTGCTGGCTCGGTGGACGGCGCATTCCAATCGACCGCACTGAACTGCGCGACCCCAGGCCGCCGCTCGACGATGACCCATTCTTGTGGGGGCCAAACCGGGTGCTGGGCGCCGGACGTACCGAAATCGAGTTTGCCGCCGAATACCTGCAACTGCCAGTGGTGCAAGACCTGGCAGCGCTGAAAACCTTTCTGCGTAGCGCACCGCAGTGGCTGGTCATACGTTTTCGCAACCAGAGCGGGGTCGCCAACCAGGTGTATCGGCGCTTGCGCAGCAGCCCCTATGGGGAGTGGCCGACATTGCCGGCCATTGCCGGGCAGATGGGCCTGAGCGCGAGTACCTTCCGTCGCCAACTGGAGCGCGAAGGCCGCTCGTTTCAGGCCATCAAGGACGAAGTGCGCCGGGCCATGGCTTTTGAGCGCTTGCGCGAAACCAGCCTGAGCATTGCCGAAATTGCCGAGCAGGCGGGCTTTCAGGAGCCCAGTGCGTTTCACCGGGCGTTCAAGAAGTGGACCGGCGAGAGCCCGGGGAGCTACCGGGCTCGGACCACAGGCGCTTAAGCCGCATAAGGCCCTTGCGGCCTTGAAGAATAATGTGAAGTTCCATGGAGCGTGCGTCTTCGGCTGCTGTCAAAGGGACAGCAGGGTCCGCCCATACAGGTTCGCCTGGAACACCCGCTATGGCCCCCCGCCAGGACTGGTTAGCCGTCCATCCACTGAAACGACACGGTGTGGATCCAGGCTCCACACTGAATGAATGACGGCGGTAGCCCGCACGCTCGCGGGCCCGATCCGCCGCATTGCCCTGGAGAATCGTCATGAATACGCGCTTATGGCTGGGTAGTGGAGTGTTGGTACTGAGTTGTGTTGCTCCGGGCGTTCAAGCCCAAAACCATGTGGCCACCTACGAGTACGGCATGAAGCTGGACATTGCCAAAGTGGTAGAGATGAAGGCCCCCGACCCAATGACCTGCGAAGTGGTGCAGGCTCAGATGACCTATCTGGATTCGGGTGGCCAGCTTCGCACGCTTAACTATCTGAAGCTGTCGGATTACTGCAGCCGGGAAGGCTGATCAGTCCCAGGCAGGCGCCAGGCCTTCAGATTGTCTTCAAGGTTGGCGCCGCCGGGTTGACATGGAATCACCGCATAGCCCAGTTGCATGGCCCAGGCCAATGTGACGTGGGCTGGTGTTGCGGTTTGGCTATTGTGAAAAACAGCAGCGCTGGAACAAGCTATTTGCGGTCACGTCACGAATGCCCCCTGCTACAAAACAGTGCGTCTGATAGCCTGAACGACCTCAGTGAAAATGGACGCACCGATGGCTAACCACAAGATCGAAATTCGCCGCCGTAATGTAGACAAGATTCTGTTGGCGGCTGAAAAAGTCTTCGCCGAAAAGGGCTTCGGCGGCACGGCGATGGCTGATATCGCCGCAGAGGTCGGCTTGCCACGGACCAACCTGCATTATTACTTCACCACCAAGGCCGAACTCTATGAAGCGGTGCTGCTGGGCCTGCTGGATCTGTGGAAGCAGGACGCGCTGAGCTTCGAGATGTACGACGATCCGCGCGTGGTGCTCAGCAGCTATATCCGCGCCAAGATGGAGCATTCACGCACTCGGCCCCATGGCTCGCGGGTGTGGGCGACCGAAATCATCCACGGCGCGCCCAACCTTGGGCAGGCGCTGGACGAGAGCCTGTATGACTGGGCCAAGATGAAGGAAGCAAAAATCCGCGGCTGGGTCGAAGAGCAGCGAATTCTGCCGGTCGAACCGTCCGCGCTGCTCTACATGATCTGGGCCTCGACCCAGCACTATGCCGACTTCAATCACCAGGTGACGCTGCTCAACGAGCATCGGCCGTTGTCGGAGTTGCAATTCGAGCGGGCGGTGCAGACAGTGACGTCGGTGATATTGCGCGGCATCGGGCTCGAACCCTAGGCTTTGTACGAAAGTCTAGCGATGATTCTCTGGCAGCGGGTCCGGCAAACAGCCGTGCTTCATGCCCAACAGCACCGCCACCTTGTGGGCTTCACCGCGCAAACCTTTTTTTCGGCCGGCCAGAACTTGATAGGTGGTGGCAGGGTCAACACCGTGTTCGCGTGCGAAGTCCTGAACCGATTTGCCTTGATAGTCGAGCCAAGCCTTGGCTTGTGCGGCAGTGCGTATCCCGTGCATAGTTCAAATCCATATGAGTTTGTGGAATTAAATCACCCGTTAGGGTTGTTTAGAAAAGGATTGTACATTCAAATGAATGGAATCGGATCGCGTATCAGGGAAGAACGAGAACGGCTTGGCTTGACCCAGCGGTTGTTTGGCGACATCGGTGGAGTTGAGCCCAACGCCCAAGGCAAGTATGAAAGCGGTGAACGCACGCCCAAGGCGGACTACCTGGCGGCGGTGGCCGCGCGCGGCGTCGATGTGCTCTATGTGCTCACCGGCTCGCGCACGCCGCAACCGCTGGAACATTTGAGCGGCGCCGAAGAGAAGATCTTGCACGGGTATCGCACCTTGCGTGGTCATGATCAGGAAGCGTTGAGCCGACTGGTGTCGAGCCTGGCCGATGCCACCCTGCATGCCAACGTGAGGGCGCGGCCAATGGTGGTTCGCCCCTGAAACCGTCGTCGTGATGCTCGTTTGTCGTGTATCTGTGACGCTTTGAGCTAGGTCCGCCACGGTTTTTTTTGCTAAGGTGGCGGCAATCGAAAAGAGCTAAAGGCGAGGTATCTGCTTGATCAGGGTGCTGGTGGTCGATGATCACGATCTGGTACGAACGGGCATTACCCGGATGTTGGCTGATATCGACGGGCTGCAGGTCATCGGGCAGGCAGAATCGGGTGAAGAGTCCCTGAAGATTGCTCGCGAGCTCAAGCCGGATGTAGTCCTGATGGACGTCAAGATGCCTGGCATCGGCGGCCTGGAGGCCACCCGCAAACTGTTGCGCAGCCAGCCCGACATCAAGGTCGTGGCCGTGACCGTCTGTGAGGAAGACCCGTTTCCGACCCGGCTGATGCAAGCCGGGGCCTCGGGCTACCTGACCAAGGGCGCGGGCCTGGACGAAATGGTCCAGGCCATTCGACTGGTGTTTGCCGGGCAGCGCTACATTTCCCCGCAGATCGCCCAGCAACTGGCGCTCAAGTCATTCCAGCCGCAGACCAGCTAGTCGCCGTTTGATTTGCTCTCGGAACGGGAAATCCAGATCGCCTTGATGATCGTCGGTTGCCAGAAAGTCCAGATCATCTCCGACAAGCTTTGCCTGTCCCCCAAGACCGTCAATACCTACCGTTACCGGATTTTCGAGAAACTATCGGTGACCAGTGACGTAGAACTGACCTTGCTCGCCGTGCGTCACGGCATGGTCGACGCCAACCTCTGATCATGACTGCTCCATTCGATTCCAGCGCATTTCTTGAAACGTGCAGCGGCCGACCCGGTGTCTACCGGATGTTCGACGACGCTGCGCGGCTGTTGTACGTGGGCAAGGCCAAGAATCTGAAAAAGCGTTTGGCCAGTTACTTCCGCAAAACCGGTCTGGCGCCCAAGACTGCCGCGTTGGTGGGGCGTATCGCCCAGGTCGAGACGACCATCACCGCCAACGAAACCGAAGCCTTGTTGCTGGAACAGACCCTGATCAAGGAGTGGCGCCCGCCCTACAACATCCTGCTGCGTGACGACAAATCCTACCCCTATGTGTTCTTGTCGGATGGGCAGTTTCCGCGCTTCACCATCCACCGTGGCGCGAAAAAACAGAAAGGCAAGTATTTCGGCCCATACCCCAGCGCTGGCGCAATCCGCGAAAGTTTGAGCCTGCTGCAAAAAACCTTTCACGTGCGCCAGTGTGAAGACAGCTTTTACAAGAACCGTACCCGGCCGTGCCTGCAGTACCAGATCAAACGCTGCAAGGCGCCCTGTGTCGGCCTGGTCGAGCCAGAAGAGTACGCCGAGGACGTTCGCCATTCGGCGATGTTTCTGGAAGGGCGCAGCAACCAGCTGACCGACGAATTGAACGCCTCCATGGAAGCGGCGGCCATGGCCCTGGAGTTCGAGAAGGCGGCGCAACTGCGTGACCAGATCGCCTTGCTGCGCCGGGTTCAGGACCAGCAGAGCATGGAGGGCGGCAGCGGTGACGTCGATGTGGTGGCCGCTTTCGTCAACCCGGGTGGCGCTTGTGTGCATCTGATCAGCGTGCGCGGCGGCCGGGTACTGGGCAGCAAGAATTTCTTCCCGCAAGTGGGGATCGAGGAAGACGTCTGCGAAGTCATGTCGGCCTTCCTTTCCCAGTATTTCCTCGCCAGCCCCGAGCGCGAATTGCCGGATGAAATCATCGTCAACGTCGTCCATGAGGACTTTGACGCATTGATTGCAGCGCTTGAAAGCTTGCGTGGCCGCGAGCTGACCATCAGCCACCGGGTGCGCGGCACCCGGGCCCGCTGGCAGCAACTGGCGGTCACCAATGCCGAACAGGCGCTGGGGGCTCGGTTGGCCAACCGTCAACACACGGCCGCCCGCTTCGAGGCGCTGGCCGAAGTGCTCAACCTCGATGAGCCGCCACAGCGCCTGGAGTGCTATGACATCAGCCATTCCAGCGGTGAAGCCACGGTGGCCTCCTGCGTGGTGTTCGGCCCGGAAGGGCCGCTGAAGTCCGATTACCGGCGTTACAACATTGAAGGTGTGACTCCCGGCGATGACTATGCCGCGATGCACCAGGCGCTGACCCGTCGCTTCAGTCGGTTAAAAGAGGGGGAGGGCAAGTTGCCGGACGTGCTGCTGGTCGACGGCGGTAAAGGCCAGCTCAATATGGCCCGCGACGTGCTGCAAGAGCTGGCCGTGCCGGATTTGATCCTGCTCGGGGTCGCCAAGGGCACCACCCGCAAGGCCGGTTTTGAAACCCTCTACCTCAATGACGTGGCGCATGAATTCACCCTCAAGGGCGATTCGCCGGCCTTGCACCTGATCCAGCAGATTCGCGACGAAGCCCACCGCTTCGCCATTACCGGCCACCGCGCCCGGCGCGGCAAGGCGCGGCGCACCTCAAGCCTTGAAGATGTGCCGGGTGTTGGGCCAAAACGCCGCCGCGACCTGCTCAAGCACTTCGGCGGATTGCAGGAACTGGGTCGCGCCAGCATCGATGAAATTGCCAAGGCACCCGGAATCAGCAAAAAGCTCGCCGAGTCGATTTATGCGAACCTGCATAGCGAGTAGAATGCCCGCTCACCTTGCAGCCAGTTGTGCCGATGAATATTCCGAATCTTCTTACCGTTCTTCGCGTTCTGCTCATCCCGTTCTTCATTTTGTTGTTCTATTTGCCTTATCACTGGAGCTACATGGCCGCCAGTACGGTGTTTGCCATTGCTGCCGCCACTGACTGGCTGGACGGATACCTGGCGCGCCGCCTGCAGCAAAGCACCCGCTTCGGTGCATTCCTGGACCCGGTCGCCGACAAATTGATGGTGGCTGTGGCACTGGTGCTGCTGGTACAGGAACACGCCAACTTCTGGCTGACCTTGCCGGCAGCGGTGATCATCGGCCGCGAAATCGTCGTCTCGGCCTTGCGTGAATGGATGGCAGAAATCGGCGCGCGTGCGCACGTAGCGGTCTCGAACCTGGGCAAATGGAAAACCGCGGCCCAAATGCTGGCGCTGGTAATCCTGCTGGCCAACCCGGCGGTGCTGAGCTTCTGGGTGATCCTGGGTTACTCGCTGTTGATGGTGGCGGCGGGGCTGACGCTGTGGTCGATGCTGCACTACCTGCGGGCTGCCTGGCCGCACTTGAATGCGGACGTCGAGAATAAATAAACGTTTTTTGAATCAAAGGGTTGACGGTGGTTTGTGATGCGATAGAATGGCGGCCGTCAACACGACAATGCGGGAATAGCTCAGTTGGTAGAGCACGACCTTGCCAAGGTCGGGGTCGCGAGTTCGAGTCTCGTTTCCCGCTCCAGATGAAGATCTACAGCCTTCCATAGAAGGCTGTAAGTCGCTGAAATAAGGGCCTTTTGGCCCTTTTTTCGTTCCGGCGGAAACCACTGAAATCCAGCAGTATCCGAGCCTTTTAAGGCCAGGATTGAGGCCAGAATCGGATAGACTCCAATTCGGGTTTCTGCTGGAGCAGCGAAGCCTACGAGATAAGCATCTGGCTGCGGATTCCACGACACTTGGACACTCAGTCCACCATCATTCGGACACTCGTTCCACGCTCATTTGGACACCTGCTCCACGACCACTTGGACAGGCAGTCGGAGCGCAGCGACGCGGGTTTGCATTG
>NZ_JAAAMT010000085.1 GCF_009905435.1 Pseudomonas sp. R5(2019) | reverse complement strand
GCGGCCAGGTCCGCTCCTACAAGGGTTGCGTCGTTCAGTTACTTAACTGACGGGCATTGGGGCAAGCCCGGCTCCTACATCTAGATCAAAAGCACCGCGCGCAATTTCGGGCAGGAATGGCGGCGTGAAAGCAAAGCTTGCTCGCGATGCAGGCGACGCGGTGTATCAGTGGGACTGCGGTGATGCCATCGCGGGCAAGCCTTGCTCCCACAAAAATCCAAAGCACTCCGCGCTGGAGCGACAGGAATGGAGATCGGCGTGGGCAAAGCTTGCTCGCGATGCAGGCGACGCGGTGTATCAGTGGGACCGCGGTGATGCCATCGCGGGCAAGCCTTGCTCCGGCAAAAATCAAAAGCACTCCGCGCTGGAGCGACAGGAATGGAGCGGCGAAGGCCTTCCCTCAGTAATATTGCGTTGCGGCCCACGGTGGCTTTCAAAGCGCTGAACATTGTAAGGTGCGCTTCATTTTGTCTGGGCGAGAAAGGAATCGCGATGGCTTATTCTGCGGATATGAAGGCGGCCGCACGGGCATCTTGAAGCGGCCAATACGCTGGATGGCACTTCACGCAGAGACGTTGCCGGCTACCTCTATGGCATCGCTGCCGAATGCGCGGTGAAGGCGCTCATGCAGCAGTGTGGTATTCCGACCACCGCTGCGGGTACAAGAGACCCTTACTTCTCCCATTTCCCTGAGTTGAAGACGTTGCTGCGCGATAGGCTGACGGGGCGAAATACCACGGACCTGCGACGCTTTATCGAGCGAGACCATTTCTTTTCGGAATGGGACATCACCATGCGCTATAGCAAGGGAAGCCAAATACCGACGCTTGCTTGATAAGTGGAAGTCGCAAGCCGTAGATGTCGTCGGTTCTATCGATACGTGAGGAGTCATCACATGCGCGCTTATTTCGACGACAGCCTGGAGCGTTTGGTTTCGGTGGTTTGCGATCAACTCGGCGAAACCGCATTGGCTGAAGGTGTGGTATTGCGTGACACCACAGGGCGTCTGGCTTTTTTCAGTGCAGACAGTTTGACGCCAGAAGCCGTGGCCCAGCTGACGACTGCACTCGAAGAGGCGCTGGGGGCCTACGCTCGAACTGATCGATTGGTGGCGGATAAAACCGAGTATGGCGTTGCAAGCCTGCTGACGGACACTACCCTCATCACCTTCAAGGTCAGCGGCCACCTTATCCGTATGATTGATCGCCGTCTGGTCGGGGCTGACTGGTTGCGCAGGCCTTCGGAGCAGGCTTCACCCCCGCCACGCTTTGTATTTTCGAGTATCAAGGGCGGCGTCGGGCGCTCCACGGCGCTCTCGGTTGTTGCTGCCGATCTGGCCGCCAGAGGCCTTAAGGTCCTGGTGGTTGATCTTGATATCGAAGCCCCGGGGCTTGGCGCCATATTGCTGGATGACAGCACGCTGCCTGAATTCGGTTTGCTGGACGCTTTGGTCGAGAACGGCCTGGCCCCCCTGGACGAAACATTTTTGGCAGACATGATCGGCCCTTCGCCGCTGGCTGGTAATCATGGGCGAATCGACGTCATGCCTGTGCTGGGGCGGCGCTCGTTGTCGAACCCTGCCGATGTGCTGGCCAAGATTGCCCGGGCATATGCCGAAGATATCAATGAGCAAGGCGAGGCCATTTCGGTTCTGGATCAGATTTGTGCGTTGATCGACAGGTTCTCTGACCCTCGTCGGTACGATGTGATTTTGGTGGATGCACGCGCCGGGTTGCACGAAACCACTGCCGGTGCGTTGCTGGGGTTGGGCGCTGAGGTATTTTTGTTCGGTCTGGATGAACCGCAGACTTATCAAGGTTTCAAGATTCTGTTGTCTCATATCGCACGGTTGAATGGTGGCATTCAACAGTCTGGATGGTTCAACCGGTTAACCATCGTGCAAGGCAAGGCACCCGCCGATTCAGAGCTTCGTCAGCAGTTTGTCGAGGGTTGTCAAAACCTCATGCTCGGTCTTGGCCTGGCGGCTGATCGTATGGCGAGTGTGGATCAGCCGGACGCACTCAGCAGTTTCGATGATCTGGAATGGAACGATGATCTCCCGGACCAGGCGGTGTTGCCAGCCGAAGAGCCGACGTACCTGGAGCCGATCGCTGTCCTCGATGACTCACGTTATAAAAGCTTCAACCCACAAGCCCGGCGGGATTTAATTGAAAAAAGTCTTTATTCCTCTTCCTATCAGCCATTACTGGACAAGGTTATCGCCAGTCTGCCCGTATACCTGGATTGAATAATGGATCTCACTCACGATGATTTTCGCGCTATCCGCAGTGCTATCGCTGCATTGCCCGGCGATCTGTCCAATGATGCGGTCGGCGCCCATGTGGCCAAGATCGAAGACGTCTTCGCTCCGGAAAAGCATGCGGTAGCACTGGACCCAGAGATTCCTATCGTGGTGGGCTCGCGTGGAAGCGGCAAGAGCTTCTGGTCCAGCATATTGGGGCAATCCGCTACCTTGAAGGAGGCGGCAATTGCTTACCCGAAGCTGGGGTTGGCCGATCTGCTGGTTCATTTTGGTTACACCGGGGTTGGCGGGCTCGGTGGCATATCCCAGGAAGCCATCGATCAGTACGTGCCTGATGAGGCGACGTTGAAGCAAGCCAAGGATTTTTGGTGGGCAACCATTCTGAGCGCCGCAGCCCAGTCGGCAGGGGAGGCCAGAAGCCGGCCCGGCACGTTTATCAAGGCTGGTCTGGATTGGGAGGAGCGAGAAGACCTGCTGATTGGTCACCAACAGCGCCTCGAAGGAGAGGGCAAGACGTTACTGATTGTTTATGACGCACTGGACACCGTGGCACGGACTTGGCCACGCCGACGTTTGCTGACCGAGGCATTGCTTGAGGTGGTTTGGGCAATGCGTGCCTTTCGTTCGATACGGGTCAAACTGTTTTTGCGGCCGGATCAGATCGAAGACGATGGTTTGCGCTTTGTCGAGCTTCCCAAGCTGCGCACGGGAGCGGTCAGGTTGTCGTGGTCATGGACCGATTTGTACGGCTTGCTTTACTCCAGGCTCGCTTCTTCCACCTTGTCAGACGCTAAAAAGGCGTTCGAAAATCTGTTGCAGGCGCAGGGGCTTGCCAAGCCGGATCGCAAATCGATTCTGACCCGTCGTTGGTCACCTGTTCACAACGAAGGCGACCAGAAACGATTGATGACAGAGCTGGCCGGGCAGTTCAGGGGGACGGGAAGTTATGCCTTCAAGAAGGGCGGCACCTATGAATGGCCTCTGCGGCATACATCCGATGCTCATGCGGAAGTCACGCCCAGGAGCTTTCTGGGGTTGATGAATGCGGCGGCTAAATTCGGAGCGGTTCCGCTCGACAAGGCATTGATGCCCGATGGTATTCGGCACGGTTTACGGGAGGCTTCCAAAACACGGGTTGACCAGCTGCAACTGGAGTTTCCATGGATCAAAAAAGTTTTGGCACCCTTGGCGGGGCTGTTGCTGCCTCAAGACGAAAAGATTGTATATGACGTCTGGAAAAAAGCAGGGACCGTCAAAGCTCTGATTGCTGACGCCGAGCAGCGTCAGTATCTATTGCCGTTCAAAAGCAAAGCGCAGCAAAAGGAAGATGAGATCTTCAGCATGCTGCAGGAGATCGGGGTCATGTTCCGTCGCAATGACGGCCGATTGGATATGCCCGACCTCTTCCGTGTCGCGGCCAAGCTTTTGAAAAAAGGGGCTTTGGCCCCTGCGGGTCAACGGTAGAGGTCTGCTTTGATTTGAAAAAGCCCCACAGGTCGCACGCCGTGGGGCTTTTTTTTATTTTGCCCTGCGTCACCGCGATCTCCTGCCCTACAAGCAAGGCTGACAACCCCAATCTCACAGGCCATGGCACGTTGCAACAAATGTGGGAGCGGATTTATCCGCGAAGCGCCGCGCGGGCGGCGCTCGATTTCAAGAACAGTGGAAAAATCAAGGCAGGCACCTCCCACGGCTCATACGATCTGCTGTCAGGCCTCCTCGCCTCCTCCATCAGAATGCAGAAGGTTGCCTGAGGACCGTATCAAGGCTTCCAAGTGCTTGCCTTGGGTTTTCCGGCGCTGCCGAAATCGCGCGCCGCCCGCGCGGCGCTTCGCGGCGGTCCGGCGCTCCGGTAAATCCGCTCCCACATTTGTTGCAACGAGCCATGGCCTGTGAATTTGGAGTTGTCAGCCTTGTTTGTTCGGCTTTGGATCTGTGTGGTTTCGATGTGGCTATCCCGCAATTGCGCGATGAACCTTTTTTTATTTCACCGCGTACTTCGACCTCTTCGGCATATTCAACTTCGCCTGCAAGATCACCCATTCCCGCTGGATCACCGCATACGGCAAGAACACGCTGATACGCTGCGCATCCTTGATGCCGGGGTGTTTGCTTTGCTCTTCGGCGGTGATGTTGTGGTAGCCGATGTTGATGCCCAGCACGCTGCCGTCGGCCGCAATCACCGGGCCGCCGGACATGCCTTTGATCAGTGGCGCGTCGTGGATGGCGTAGCGGTCGCCGCTGTTGTCGTTGGTGTTGAAGAAGGGCGTGGAATACACCCGGCCTCGGCCGACGGCGCTGGCCAGGTAGGGGCTGGAGCCTGCGGCGGTGATGCTTTCGCCGGGTTTGGGCGCGCGCCAGTTGGGGATGCGGCCGCGGGCTTTGTGTTTGAAGAACACCAGGTCGCAGCCGGTGCTGCACGCGTGTTGCACATAAGTGATGAATGGGATGTGGCCGGCGGTGACGGCGTAGTCTTCGTTCCACTGCACGGCCGAGGCGAGGAAGACGTACGGAAGCGGAAAGCCTGAATGAACCGGGAACCAGGAGTCGCTGGCACTGCCTACAATCTCGGGTTTTACCAGACCGTTGCATCCTGCAGTTAAAGCTCCTAGAAACACGAGGGTCATGATGTTGATCATGAGCGTCACCGTCTTATCAGGAGGAGTTCAAGATGTTGTTATTGGAGTAAAAAGCGCTCTCGTTTGGCGGGCGGAAATGGCCCGTTGGTAGTACTTAAGAAGGGATAAATTTTTGCCGTTTGAACGAATTGTTATAGGGCTGATTACGTTTTATCAGCGGGGGGGCAGGGCGTGCCAACAGGCACTTGAGTGCTTTCTGCGTGGGGTGGGTGTTTTGGCTGAAGGCCTTGTATTTAAAGGCTCAGGAGCCCATAGAGCTCCTGATGTGGCGGGTGTTTCGAAGGGTTTGAAGTTGGCGTCAGGCTATTGTCGCGTTATAGGTGTTGATTGCATTTTTTGATCGCTCGGGTTTATTCGGCGATTTGCAGTTTGCGCGCTTCGGTATACACGTAACGGACTTTTTCATACTCAAACGGTGAGTTCAGTTGCCCGTATTGGAAGCTGGTGGAGTGGCGCCGGTCGACGGCGCGCAGTGCGATGAGTTCGGGGTGGTCGCTGCTCACTTGCGAGACGTTGAGGAAGTTGATCGCCGATTCTGCGCTGAAGTCGACCGCCAGCCCACCGGTGTCGCGCAGGTTGGATGGGCCGAGGATCGGCAGCATCAGGTACGGGCCACCGGGCAGGCCGTAGAAGCCCAGGGTCTGGCCGAAGTCTTCGGCCTGGCGCGGGATGCCCATCATCGCCGCCGGGTCCCAGAGGCCGGCGATGCCGACGGTGGTGTTGAGCAGCAGGCGGACGGTGGTGTCCAGCGAGCGGTGGCCCTTGAGCTGCATCAGGCTGTTGAGCAGGTTGGTGACGTCGCCCAGGTTGTTGAAGAAGTTGCTCACGCCTTTGCGCAGCAGCTCTGGGGTGACGTAGCGGTAGCCGTTGACCACCGGCAGGAACACCCATTGGTCGAAGCGGTAGTTGAAGTGGTACACGCGCCGGTTCCACGACTCCAGCGGGTCGTAGACGTTGAGCGCGGTCAGGCTTGAGCGCTCGAACTCTCGTTGGTCCAGGCCAGGGTTGAATTTGAGTTGCTTGAGCGGGTCGGTGAAGCCATCGGCGCCCACGGTGCGTGGCGGTACTGTTGTCGGTGCCGGTACGTTCACGGCTTCGCCGCCGCGCGATTGTGGCAGTGCCGTGGCGCCCGGGGTGACGGTGTTTTCGGCCAGGGCGCTGCCAGCGCACAACAGGCTTGCGATAAACAGAGAGTAGGTTGACGTCCTAGCCACGAAAAAACTCCAGCATGGCGTCGCTGTTGACGCGGTAGTTGATATTGCCGCAGTGCCCGCCGTACGGGTACAGGGTCAGGCGGTCGCCAAAGGTCTTGCGCAAGAAGCCGATGTCGCCAGGGCCGAGGATCACGTCGTCGGCGTTGTGCATCACGGCGATCTTCTTGCTGGTGTGCAGGTAGTCTTTGAGGGCGTAGAGGCTCACCTGGTCGACCAGTTGCAGCAGGCTGCCGCCGTCGGTGCGGGCGCGCCACATGGGGATGACTTGCTCGGTGATGTAGCAGTCGAAGTCGCACTGCAGCGCGCGCTTGAAGAACGGCGAGAGGCTGGTGCCTTGGGTGATCGGGAACTTGGGCGGGGTGATCAGGCCGCGGCGGTTGATCAGGTCTGAAGTGAAGGCGATGTCGGCTGCCGAGAAGCGGAACGAGGTGCCGATCAGCATGGCCATTTGTTCGTTCGACAGGTGCTGGCGCGACTGTTGGAAGTCGTAGAGCAGGGCGTCGTTGAGGTCGATGTAGCCTTTTTGCTGGAAGTAGCGGGTCAGCTTGGCCAGCACCAGCTCGTAGAAGGTGGTGGTGTTGTCGATGCCCTTGACCTGGGTTTGCACCAGTTTGTCGAGGTTGCTGATCGAGGTGTAGAGGTTGACCGGCGGGTTGAGCAGCAGCACGCGCTTGAAGTTGAAGCTGCGGCGGGTTTCGTCCAGGTGGGCGACAAAGGCCGCGTCCAGGGCGCCGAGGCTGTAGCCGGTCAGGTAGTACTCGCTGACGGGCAGGTTCGGGTGCTGGGCGCGCACCGCTTGCATCACCCGGTAGAGGTCTTCGGCGTCTTCTTTGGTGATGCCGGGGGTGGCGAAGCGCGAGGCGCTGCTGATGAAGTCGAAGCTGGTGGGCGATGACAGCTGCACCACGTGGTAGCCGGCCTTGTAGTAGAGCTTTTTCAGGTATTCGTTGAGGCTGCTGGTGTAGGGCGCGCCGGTGCCGGGGATCAGGAAGATCAGCGGGGCATTGTGGTCTTGCTTGGCCAGGCGATAGCGCAGCTTTTTTACCGCCCAGAAGTTGTCGGGCAGGACGAAGTCGCGTTCGGGGCGCAGGTTGAGGCTGTAGTCGGCCTGGTCGATGTCTTCATCGCGGGGCAATTCCGGGCGCAATTCCGGTGGGGTCGAGGCGATGGTGGCCTCGAAGGGATTGGTGAGCGGAAAGCCGTAGCTGGCGGCATCCACTTCCACCGCCGACACGGATGCACTCAGGATCGAGGCGCCGAGCCAGGCAGCCAGGCGTAGGGTTCGGAGCATGACGGTGTCCCCAAAAAAGGCAATTGCCAAAAGTGATGTACGCAGGCTCAGACCACCCGCGGCACCTCAAAGTGCCCGGCGGCCCTGTATTTAGTGGCCTAAAGGCTCTGGTTTGCCTGTTTGAAGGTAGCAGCTTCTTGACCCGAAGTAGTCGGGTGGAGTGGTTTTGCCTTGCATCGACGGGCGGGATGCTTATGCTGGCCGTTTTGTTGACCGGAGTGCGACATGTCTCGCCGTTTGCCGCTGATTGCCTTGCTTGTGGTGCTGCCGTTGTGGCTGGCGGCGAGCTATGGGTTGCGATATGCCTTGATGGAAGACCCTCAATGGGTCGGCGCCTGCATGGACGCGGCCACGCGCTGGGAATGCCAGGTGCGTTCGGGGCTGGGGTTGATGATTCACTTTCGGGTGATTGCCTGGTCGGGGTTGGTGGCTTCGGTGGTGGCGTTTGTGGCGCCAGGGAAGCTGGGGTGGTGGTTGGCGGTGGTGGCATTGTTGGTGGCGGTGCCGGCGTTGGTGTTGTACAGCGTGAGTTTGGCGGTGTTTGCGGTGGTGATTGCGGGGTTGCGGTTGGTTCGGCGTTGAGGGGTGTCAGGTAGATTTTGGGGGCCGCTGCGCGGCCCATCGCGGCCGGGTCCGCTCCTACAAATTCTGGGCCCGGCCGGTATTTTGTATTTCAAACTCGAATCGGCCGGCCGGGTCGGTCGTTTGTGGTTGAACACGGATCGTGTAGGAGCGGACCTGGCCGCGATGGGCTGCACAGCAGCCCCAACATTCAAAAGGCCACCGAAATCTCCAGCCAAACATCTCCCGAATAGCCATCTGCCAGCCTGTCTGCGACTGCTTCGGTGTTGAGGGGTGTCAGGTAGATTTTGGGGCCGCTGCGCGGCCCATCGCGGCCGGGTCCGCTCCTACAGATTCTGGGCCCGGTCGGTATTTTGTATTTCAAATTCGAACACGAATTAACCGGGCGGGTCGGTGTTGTTGTGGTTGAACACGGACTATGTAGGAGCGGCGGTCCGGCGTTCCGGCCTGGCCGCGATGGGCTGCGCAGCAGCCCCAACATTCAAAAGGCCACCGAAATCTCCAGCCAAACATTCCCCGAACAGCCACCCACCTCCCTGTCTACCGTATGAAGTCTCATCGTTTTTCGAGTCTTCCCATCTATGCACGCTTCCCGACTACGCACTGGCCGCTACAGCGAGACAGGCAGAGTCTATTTTGTGACCACAACCACCGAGCGACGCACCCCCATCTTCACCGACTTCGCTTTGGGCCGGCTTGTGGTCTCTCAGTTCAGGACGGCTCAGGAGCAAGGTCGTGCCGAGTCACTGGCGTGGGTCGTGATGCCCGATCATTTCCACTGGTTATTGAGCTTGGAGTCGGGTTCGTTGTCTGACTTGGTTGGAAAGGTCAAGGCTTGCAGTGCTCGGGCGATAAATGCCAAACGCCGGATTAATGGAGCCGTTTGGCAGCATGGTTTTCATGATCGAGCGGTGCGGGCAGAAGAGGATCTGTTGGCTATCGCGCGCTATGTGGTTGCTAATCCATTGCGAGGGAAATTGGTTGAGCGACTGGGGGATTATCCGCTTTGGGATGCGGTGTGGATTTGAAGCGGGGGCCAGTATCCGCTACGTCGATGTTGTTCCAGCTCATTTCAGCCGGATTGACGCTGCCAGGTCCCCCGTCTAGTTTACCTACACCCGCCGATAGCCGTTTCCAATACTGTGGTCCACACTTCCCCCATGAGCCAAGCAGCCCTTGTTAACCCTGCCATCCTGTCCTGGTCTCGCCAGCGCGCCGGGCTGTCGACCGAGGATGTCGCCAGAAAGCTGCCCGTCAAGCCGGGGCGAGTGAAGGAATGGGAGGCCGGGCAGAGCCAGCCGACGTTCAAGCAAGCTCAGCACTGGGCTTCCATTGCCCACGTTCCGTTCGGATTTCTCTTCCTCAAAGAGCCACCTGTTGAGCAGCTGCCGCTTCCGGATTTGCGCACGTTAGATGGCGTCTATCCCGGCGCAGCGCGCCTCAAATATGACGAATATATGCGCGCACTGATAGAGGCTGCGGAGTCGGCCGGCATTCTGGTCATGCGCAGCGGCGTAGCCTTGGGCAACACCCACCGAAAGCTGGATGTTGGCGAGTTTCGTGGGTTTGCGGTCAGTCATGCGATCGCGCCCGTGGTGTTCATCAACAGCGCTGATGCCGATACAGCACGCTTGTTCACACTCATTCATGAGCTGGCGCATATCTGGATGGGTAGCAGCGGTATTTCCGACGGCGGCACGCCAATGGGGCGCAGTGAAGAGGTGTTTTGCAATGCCGTAGCGGGTGAGTTTCTTGTGCCTGAGGCGCAGTTCCACAAGGTCTGGAATGCTGATATTGATTGGCAAGAAAACTTGCCGCCCTTAGCGAGCCGCTTCCATGTCAGCACGCTGGTCATTGGCCGGCGTGCTCGTGATCTTGGGTATATCACCACTGAGCAATACGGCGCTTATTACCAACAGGTGCTTAAGGCGTTTCAAGAAAGGGTAGGCGCGGGCGGCAGTTATTACCGCACCGCCGTTGCCAAGAACAGCGCCCGTTTCAGCAGGGCGGTGTTGGCGCAAACCATGAGCGGCCGGATGCTGCTACGCGATGCGGGCAAATTGCTCGGAGTGCAGCCGGCTAACCTTCAGACCTATGCCAGAAAACTAATGGAATGAAGCACCTACTCGACCGGTCCAGCGGTGGTGACCCATGAGGTGCTCAACCTGGAGACCAAGCGCAAGTTCATCATTCCGAACGTGTGTGAGATGTTTGGTGTTCGGTATATGAACACTTTTGAATTGCTTAACAAATTGGAAGCGAGGTTTGTTTTGCCGGCTTAGCATTGGGGCCGCTTCGCGGCCCATCGCGGCCAGGTCCGCTCCTACACGATCTGTATATCGGTCTGGCCGAGGAACTGTAGGAGCGGACCTGGCCGCGATGGGCCGTGAAACGGCCCCGGCAATCTCAACCCTTACCGCACCCGCAAGCTGCGCCACAGCGCCGCCACCATCAACACACTCACCCCCGCCCAACCCCAGGCCTGCATATTCTCAAGCCCCTCGCGAAACAGCTGCGGTGCAATCCCGGCGCCGATGATAAACGTCAGCAACGCCACCTCAGCCCGCGGCACGCGCACCGGGCGGACCAGGTAGACCACCGCCGGCAGCAACAACGCCACACTCGGGAAGCTGCGGTAGCGCGGGTCGAATACCAGCGCCAGCATCATCACGGCACCGGCAAAGCCCGCCGCCGCCAACCACCAGCCAGCGCGTGCCTCAAGCCAGGCAAAGGCCCGCCCGCGCCAGCCCTGGCGGGCACTCAACGCCAGCGCGCCATGCGCCAGCACCAGCAGGTTCAAGCCCACCAGCAGCAACGCCCACAACCATTCACCGGCAAAGCGGCTGGTGATACGCGTCAGCTCACCCCACAGCCCCAAACTCCCCGCACCCAGCGCTGCCAGCAGCGGCAACGCCAGCGCAGCGCGGGTGCTGCGCACGGGGCCGGCGAAGATCAACGTGGTGATAAACAGCGCGCCACACGCCGCCAGCCATTGCGGCCAAAACGCCAGATTCGAAACCGGCCCCTCCAGCACGCCCTTGTCCTGGCGGTCGGCGTCATACAGGCCCCAGTAACCGCCCACCGCACCTTCGCTGGCGCGCTTCCACGGTTGGTCGAAGGCTTCGATCAGGTTGTAATGCCAGCCGTGCTGTTCAGCCATGGCGACAAACCCACGGATAAACCGCGCCTCGTTCACCGGGCTCGGCAGGGCGGTCTCGCGCTGGCGGCCTTCGCTCGGCCAACCGGTTTCGCCAATCACAATGTCCTTGGGCGCAAAGCGGGTGCCGAACACCTGGCGAATCTCGCCCACATGGGCCAGGGCGTCGTCGATGCTCTTGGGGTCATCTTCCCAGTACGGCAGCAGGTGAATGGTCAAAAAGTCCACCACCGGCGCCACTTCCGGGTATTGCAGCCAGAACTCCCAGACGTCCGCATACGTCACCGGCTGCTCGATCTCGTTTTTCACCTGCTCGATCAGCTTGGCCAGCTGGGCACCGGTGACTTCCTTGCGCAACAGCGTTTCGTTGCCGACGATCACCGAGGTGACGATGTCCCGGTTGGCATTGGCTGAGGCGATCAGCGCCGTGACTTCCTTGGCGGTGTCCACCGGGTTGGCGTTGACCCAGGCGCCCAGCATCAGCTTCAAGCCGTGCTTGCGGGCCAGCGCGGGGATCTCTTCAAGGCCGGTCATGGAATAGGTGCGAATGCACTCGAAGCGTTGGGACAGCAGCGCCAAATCCGCGTCGACGCGCTCCGGGCGCAGCTTGAAGGGTTGGTCGAACGGCGATTGGTCCTTGTCGAACGGCGTGTAAGACGCGCATTGCAGCTTGTGCGAGGCGCTGGCGGCGTCCGGCAACACCACCGGTTTACCCAGCCCATACCACACGCCAGAAAGGGCGAGCAGGCCAAGCAGGCAGGCGAACAGGTAAGGCACAACGGGGAAGCGCGCGGTCGTAGGCATGGATCAGGCCGTGTAGGAACAAAGCCGCCAATACTACCTGCAAATGCCCCGGCCTTGAGCATTGGCATGCAAAGTTCGGGCGGACGTGTGGACAGCCCCGGCACTGATTGGCCTTGCTGGCGATGTGACGTCGTTTCTCGATGTTTCGAGGTCGCTGCCAGAGCAGGGCGCGGGGCTTTCGGGGTTGATGATCTGTGCCATCAGTACTCCGCTGGTGATCGGGCAGGGTTTGGCAGTGGGCGTGATGGAGGCGCCGTGCACCAGAACAACACGCGATGTGCCAGGCAGCCGCCTGGCACCGCACTTTCCGTGAAGTGACGAGGGGATGCCTGGATGAAAATGCGACGACTCCTGGGGGCGGGCACTGCGCTGGTACTGGCGATGAGCGCAGCAACGGCCTCAGCCAAAGAAGTGAGCATCGGTTACGTGGATGGCTGGTCCGACAGTGTCGCCACCACCCATGTGGCGGCTGAAGTGATCAAGCAAAAGCTCAACTACGACGTGAAACTGCAAGCGGTGGCGGCCGGCATCATGTGGCAGGGCGTGGCAACCGGCAAACTCGACGCCATCCTCTCGGCTTGGCTGCCAGTCACCCACGGTGAATACTGGGCCAAGAACAAGGACAAAGTGGTCGACTACGGCCCCAACTTCAAAGACGCCAAAATCGGCCTGATCGTGCCGGAGTACGTCAAGGCCAACTCCATCCAGGACCTCGCCAGCGACACCACCTTCAAGAACAAAATCGTCGGCATCGATGCCGGCTCCGGTGTGATGATCAAGACCCAGCAAGCCATCAAGGATTACGACCTCAGCAGCTACAAACTGCAACCGAGCTCCGGCGCGGGGATGATCGCCGAGCTGACCCGTGCGGAGAAAAAGAACGAGTCCATCGCCGTGACTGGCTGGGTGCCGCATTGGATGTTCGCCAAGTGGAAACTGCGCTTTTTGGAAGACCCGAAAGGCGTGTACGGCGCGGCTGAAACCGTCAACAGCATCGGCAGCAAGGAGCTCGACACCAAGGCGCCTGAAGTGGCGGCCTTCCTGAAGAAATTCTCGTGGAAAGACAAAGACGAGATCGGTGAAGTGATGCTCGCGATCCAGGACGGTGCCAAGCCTGAAGCGGCGGCCAAAAATTGGGTGGCCAAGCACCCGGAGCGCGTGGCTGAGTGGACGGGTAAATAACGACTAGCACACCATCCTGTAGGAGCGGACCTGGCCGCGATGGGCTGCGCAGCAGCCCCAAAATGTCTGAGCCAGTGCAATCTGGGGGCCGCGGCGCGCCCCATCGCGGCCAGGTCCGCT
>NZ_JAAAMT010000084.1 GCF_009905435.1 Pseudomonas sp. R5(2019) | reverse complement strand
CGGCAGCATCGGCACGTTGTTCATAAAAAAATGCCCCAGGCCGTCGAGACCCAGGACAGTGAAGATGTCTAAAACCCGGTTTCCGGTGGATCGCAAGGCTGCTCCGCTTAAGTGAACAGCATTGCGCTCATGAAGCGGCCTTTGTTTTTCCCGGACTCAACGCACTGCTGGTGTATTTGAATCCAAGTTCAATTGTTGCAATGACGCATTCGCGAAGCCTGCTCCCACCGCAACCCCGAACTTGTCTACCAGACGACCGAACGCATTAGACTTTTCTCCGTACTTCTTCAAGTGCTCCGCTTTGATCAGATCCCGCGCAACACTCTCAATTGAACCGTAGCCGTCGATCAATCCAATGTCTTTTGCCGCCTGGGCATTCCACAGATAACCACTGAACAAATTTGGTGTATCTGCCTTTAACCGATCACCTCTCCCCTGCATCACTGCGGCAATGAATTGATGATGTGTCATTTGCAATTGGCTATTCCAGAACTCGGTTTCTTGCGGATTCTGGGGGCTGTAAGGATCGAGCAAGCTTTTGTGTTCCCCGGACGTGTAGTTGCGCCGCTCAATACCGAGCTTGCCCAGGATATCCACGAAACCAAACCCGGCTGAGGTGACACCGATTGAACCGATCAAACTGGAAGGATCGGCATAAATCACCTTCGCGCCTGTAGCGACGAAGTAACCGCCCGATGCTCCGATATCGCCAATGACCGCATACAAGGGCTTGTCTGGATACTGCTGCTGCAAGCGCTGCATCTCGGCGTGAATCTGATGCGATTGAACCGGGCTCCCACCAGGACTGTTAATCGACAAGATTACGCCCTTGGTTTTTGGATCCTCGAACGCCTTGCGCAGCGCTTTGTTTATCTCCAAGTAGCCGTTGGGTCCGGTGGCATTGATCTCGCCGTTGAGTGTGACGAGGCCGGTGTATTGATCCAGGTTGTCGGTGTCGTCCTTACTCCCCCATAGGTAACCGGTGGCATACAGGTACAAGGAAACGACCAAGTACGCAAAGAAGAGCAACTTCAGGGAAACGCTCCACCACCTAGCCCTCCTTTTTTCTCTCAAATTCTCCAACAGGACTTCACGAAGAACGTTACCAAGCTCTTTGTCTTCCATTTTTTTCCCTTCTATTCGGTTCCTTGGCGCAACTTCGATTCAACTGCTTGCGCGATCAGTACAACTGATTTTTTCAAACAGTTTTTTCGCCACGCTAAGAATGCTCTAGATTTTTTGCCTTTGCTTTTGATGTTGAAAAAAAATCAAAAAAAGATTTTTAGTTTTGCACACGGAGTGTGGTCAGAGGCCCACCAGGGCCGGTGCGCTTGCGCACTGTCCACACGGAAGTGTAGGTCAGCGCCGCTGTGGTCAAAGCCGTGTGGCGGTGGTCAACCGCTTGCGGTTGTCCACGGTCACGCGGTGGTGCGCTTGCGCATTGTCCACAGCGAAGCTGAGCAATACTTGTAAAAGCATATTTGTATATCTACTTGCAAAAGCTACTTGGGGGAGACCGCTGGCACCTCTACAGGCCTTGTTCCGTCAGGCTCCTTAGCGATCTGACGTGTAAAATTCCTTAGCGATCTGACGTAAAGACCTTAGCGATCTGACGCGGAAAAATTAGCGATCTGACGTGGGTAAGTTTTGCGAAATTGGCTCTAAGCCTTAATTTGCGCGGGCTGTAGCCGAAATTAGCGATCTGACGTGGAAAGTGTGAATTGCGGCTAATTATCAACAACCTGCGTTAACCTGGCCGAATTGACGCGGTATAGGGGGCTCGCTCGGGCTGAAGCCCTTGCACTGCGCGGGCCCTTAGCGATCTGACGTGCACCAGCTTCACCTGGCTCAAGCAGCTAAATTAGCGATCTGACGTGGGTAAGTTTTGAGGGATCGGTGACACCATTCTGTGGTGCGACCGGGGCATAACTTAGCGATCTGACGTACGCGAAGCCTTAAACCGCAGAAAGCAAAAAGCCCCCTGAGGGGGCTCTTTGAGTGGTGTAACGTCTACACGGATTGGCCAATAAATTGTGGCGGCACATGCAGCTTCACGGATTTCATGGTCAAGAACTTTGAACAGTCGCTGATCCCCTCGGTCAGTTCTGGGTAGAAAATTCCGACCTCATTCAATCGTTTTACAAAGTTGTGTTTGAAATTCCAAAGCGCTTGCTTCTCTTTTGCTTGGCGTTCTTTCACGCCTTCCAAGCGAGCCAGCGCATCATGACTATGACCATAACCGGAACCGAACTGAGCTTGAAGTGCTGCCCAAGGGATTCTCACGATGCCCTGCCCTTTCGCCTTCATTAAGAACTGCCGGTAACAAGCCCAGGTGTAGATATCCATTGAAAGCGGCGACTTCTTGAGCTGGTGCAACACACGCAGATCGATGGGCACCGGAGCAGTCGTCACATCTTCAAAGAAGTCGGCGGTGAGTGTCAGCACGCTGTCCCACAAACTCCGCTCATCAGGATTGCGGGCATTCCAGAACAGCCGCGCATTCTTTGCGATGACGGTGTTGCCGAGCCCGACGTTGCTGTCATTGGAACTGGTAACGGTAATAAGACTGCTAAATAAGCGGTGTGCCTGATCCTTCAACGGGCGGGTGTAACTACCACCAGTGCCCAACCCCATCTTCTGTAGGAATTCGGTCTGGGACCGCCCAAGGTCTAGCTCCCGGCTTTTGGTCCTGACAGCTTCGGAGCAGATCCAGGCCAGCAACGTCCGTGGCAGCGAACCGTACGGGATTCCTACTGATGGCCTGCCGGTTATAGAGAGCGTAACGATCCCGCTTGTTCGCTCATAATGGCTGCACTTCGGGTCGGTGTGCGGGAGTGTTGCCTGGACCAAAGAACGGGACATATAGCCCAGCATCCCTGATTGCTTGGCATCCTCAATCTCAATAGTCAGGCTGTCGCGAATCATGCCTTCTATTCGTGGGCCAAGTGACAGGTCATCAGACGCTTGCGGGGGAGGCTCGGCATCACTTGCCGAGGCGAGGATCAGTTCTGATCCACGGCTTGTTTTTCTCTGTGTAGACATCCCTTTCACAGGCCCGTTTTGGAGAAGATTCCAAAATTTTAATCCCTGTGACGGAGAATTGAAAGTCGAATTCGTTTGTTGCGTAGTCTCACTTTTATTAGAACTTCGTGACTCTGCTACGCGAACTCCGTTCAGATATTTTTTGAAACGCTGTAGGCAATAAATTAGGGCGATAAGTCACTAACATCATCGCCCTTTAGCAAGCAAATCGATCCCTATTGTTCAGGAATTGTCCCCCCTTTGATTAGCACTTCGAGGACTTTGCCACGCGATGCTTTCGCGTCAACCAAAGTGCGGTACCGCTGCACCAGGTACTTCAATTTTTCGGCGCTCTCAACATCGATCCAGTCATTGAGACGCAACTCCCCCCTGCTCTTTCGCTCTTCGGTTAAGCGTTGCCCCCTTCGGGTTGAAGGAGACACACGCTCAGCCTCGGTCAAAGTGCGGCCCCTTTGTTCAGGAACTCATGGAACGCCATTGCTTCTTCTACGGTGAATTGCACGTTTACAAGCGCATCCAGCTTTTCAGGGTCGGCTTCTTGGATGACCTGCTCAATGGTTTTTGCCACTCGCGACATGCTTTTGATCGTTGTTTTGATCTCTTTTTTCGACATCTTGGCAGGTGCCGCGCCTGCCCTCTGCATGTGCGATTTTGTCACTGACGGCTTGTTCAAGCTCTTCGCGACTTCGATACCTTTTTGCAGCTCTTCGTATGCATCACGTTCAGTCCCGCGAGTAGCGTAAATGGTATCAATCGCGACATCCGCAGGGACCACTTTGTCCCGCACGAGCTGTTTCACGTTTTCTTCAGCGTTTGCAAGCGTCAGCAGGCGGTCTACATGCACACCAGATTTGTTGGCTTTTTCCGCGATGACGGCGGGTTTCCAGCCTTGCCCGAGAAGGCGTTTGTAGCCTTCCCCGCGCTCCAGAGGCAACAAGGCAAGTCCTTCACTCGACTTCAACATATGCAGAACGGCATCTGCCTCGTTGCCGTCGAAATCCATCGCCATCAAACCTGGAAGATCAGCTAAGCCGCGTTCGACCGCACGTATCGCTGCTGCTACGCGGTGCTGGCCGTCTTTGATGCGCGCTTTAGGCTCACCATCAACCACGATCATTTGGACGCGTACTGGCGGTAGTGGTTGGCCTTGAGCAATTGCTACCACCAGCGATTCTACGTGCTCCTCGTTGAGTGGACGGATGTTGTAGCCGGTCTCAATGAAGAAGTACTTCAGAGGTAGGATGTGCACGTTATTGCGGGAGATCAGATCACCGGCTTGTTTTGCCTCTTCAATCTGTTCTTTGCTCAGGTCTTTACGAAGGTACTCATCGAACTGCCGCAGCGAGGTAGGCAGCTTTTGTTGCTTTGCAGTCGAGGTGTTATCTGCGCTCATGAATTAAACTCCAAATTCGCTTTTTGATTTGATTCAAATTTACCATGCGTTTGTGCAAACGCAACAAGTTTGAACGCGAATTTTCATGAATCGGCTCATTCATTTAACGCGGACTGGATTTATGTTGCAGCGATCCGTGTGAATCGACTACTTTACATTTACCGACATTCAGCATGTTCGAAGTAATTTTTAGAATATTTTTATAACTGGTGAGGTTATGGCGAGATTATTGGATGTTTACAGCTCCAGTTGGGAGATGTTGGAGATACCCAACGGTTTCACCTTCCGTGATTTCAAGCTTGCCTTTACGATGGATAAAACCTGTTTCACAGTGGATCTCAATGTCGTATTGAAAGTACTCAGGGCGAATCGCTTCCGTTGCCGTCGGCCCTCAACAGCGTTGATAGAATCAACCATTGTTGATTGCTACAAGCGGCATATCGCATCGGGCGGTGAGGTGAATCATGATGGTGAAAGACTTTTTAAATCCGAGAGGTTGGCCGCGTTTATGGAGGCGGTCCCCCCAGCTCGTCACATGATGCATTAGCCTACCAAGCCCACAAAAAAAGCCAGACTGATTAGCCTGGCTTTTTAGCAGAACATCCCCCGCCCTATCCTCGATCCAGACACTTGAGATACCCCAGGTACGCCTGAATCTCGCGTACATCTGCGGTATCGACCGATTGCATATTCGCAACCCCCTCGATGCTATCGCCTGCACAGATGAACAGAGCAGTTGACCGCATGCCCACGGTTGCACGGATATCCGTGCCAGCTTTCACAAGCCGCACCCTCGTGCTGAGTTTGGACAGTTCCTCTCCCGCTGTGTAGAACAGCGGACTAGCCCTTTTGGGGATACGAAACTCCTCCTCGACCGTCAGTCCCTCAGGTACAAAGCCATCATCCAGTAGTAGTTGGATTGTCCTTCCAATAGGGCTGCAAGTGTTCATAGTTCTAAATCCATTTCGTGGACGCACCCCTTGTATTCCCTGACCATATTGAATCCTCTAAAACATATAGATCCTTGAATATTTCACACAAAAAATCAATTTCAAGTGCTCGGGGGCAATTAGTCCAGTGCATACTTTCTGATGGCGATAGAGTTATGGCTACATTCTTTTTAGTTCTGCCGTCTAGGTATTTACGTAAAGTAAAGTGCCGGAGTTGAAACCAAGAAAGAATGCGGTAGTGTTTCCTCATTGAATTAGAAACTCACCGAGGAACACACAATGAACAAGCCCGCTGTTAAACCAGTGACCAAGATGAACACCACTCAGCGCAATCAACTGATCACCAACGCAATCTTGGAAGCAATCACCACTGGTAAGGGCAAATGGATCACAGGCATCGTCCCTGCCGTGACCGCTCTGAACGTCACTAAATCGAATGATGGTTTGAAAGTTCGTAGCTGCCTTCAAACCTTGATCGACAAGGGGTTGGTGTACCGCGTTTCGTTTACCTCGGACGAGATTTACGACCTGACAGCAAACAAGGTGGCCCCAGTTGCTCCTGCAGGTGGCTTCACCATCATGGATGGTCTGTACCGCGGCGAGTTGGTGAAGCTCATATCCGCTGCCCATGGAGCTGCCTACGACGATGAGAAAATGCCTGAGTCTGTTACCTGCAACGTCACCAGCATTAAGGTTTTCTTGAAGGTCGAAAAAGGCCAATTCGTCGAAACGCTTGAAGACGGAACCGACGTTTCCGAACTGTTTAATGCAGCGCTTGATAAAGCGGTTGGCATGGCGTGACGAAGTGAAACAGCGGCTACCGCGCCCATGGGCTTGGTGGCTGCTGCTAGCCAAGGCGACAAGTCACCCTGTCCACCACCAGCTCCATCTGCCCCCAGTTCGTATAGGAAAGGAACATGGCTAACAGACGCTGCGCAGAAAGCCCTGTCAATGCTGAGTATTCGCTATGTGGTGTCGCTTTTGATGCCCACTACGACGACCCTGATGCTGCATACGATATTGCTGGTCCTGCCGAGTCAATCACTTGCCCTCGGTGCTGCCTGATCATTCGCACTATCAAGGCCATGAGCAATCCGCTTCGTCCCCGTAAGGGCGATGATGGTTGCATGCCCGCCACCAGTTAGGGCATAAGCCCTGCAACACCCCAAACCTCGCCGTTAAACGCGGGGTTTGGTCAGTAGAACGATGCGGTTTTCGTGTCTGCTAACTCAGGAGTCGAACAGGGATGAGCGATGAGGATTTGAAGAAGTTAAAGCAGCAAATAGTCGCCCAGGTGAAACATGAAACTCGTTGGACTCGCAGGGTTCCGGTGTTGATTGGTGGTTTAGGTGTTGTGTGTGCTTTGCTCGGTTTTTGGCATTCATCAGGCGCACTGATTTCTATTGGCGGTCTTGTCGGTATTGCTGGGTTCGGTGCACAAGCGGTTCTTTGGTATGGTCTGCGCGATGAGGGGAGGCTATGAAGGAATCAGGATTCACTTGTCTGGCAGCGCTCGCGACAATGCTCTTTTCTAACCTTCTATGGGCACCGTGGGTTGAAATAATTACGCAGTCGTCAGCTGAACTTGCAGCTGTGAAATTCTGGATTTGGTTGGCTGGATTGGTAGCGCTGGGAGCGATGGCAGCATATTTGACTTGGCCATCGTATGAAGTCCAAAAAACCACCTCAGCAAGGCGCGACTAAAAATTCAGAATAGGAAAGGCCGCTGCATCTCAGCCCGCCACAGCAGGCTTTCCATGGAAATGTCTGAGAAAAAAAGCGGAAGATCGACAGACTAATAGGCACTTGTGCCTACTGGCCTGTCGTAGGCACAAGTGCCTACTCCTCCCCCATAACGTACGAATGGAACCTATGGACAACCGAGCACGTTATCTCCACCTGCTAAACGCGAATGGAATCACTCAAGCACAAAGCGCAGTCTTGATAACCGCAGTCACTCAGCGGCCTTGCTCCGTGCGCACTGTACGCTCATGGCTAAATGATCCGGACAAGCCAAGCTCTCGGCCCTGCCCCGCCTGGGCAATTGTTGCCCTTGAGAAGGCCGTCGATTATATGGAGCGTGCCCTCGCACGTCGAAATGAGGCGTAGGAGTCCGCCCGCCGCCCCCGGCGCCGCGCTGTCGCGCAGCAAACTTGGGGGTGTACGCCTCAAGTTCTGTGGTGAGTCTCAATTCCAAAAAGCATTTGGCGGCTGACCCGAAGGGGCAGCCGCCAAAGGCTTTTTGCTAGGATAAGTACGCGCGGGACAGAGGCCGTAGCCCGCACTGGTGTGTCAGCACCCGCGTAGGAGAGTGGCCCGCACGGTATCGGCGTGGAGTCCCTGTCGGCACGGCTAGCCGTGACCACGTATGAGAGAGTGAACCCTTTCGCCACCGTGTGCCCCGCGCGCCCCATAATCCTGCGAGTATTTGGCATGGCGCGCAAGAACCCCAAGCAACGTTTTGAAGTTGTTCATCCTCATTGTGCCGGTATCGACATCGGTGGCGGTGAGCATTGGGTGGCTGTCGGCCCTCATCACGAGAATCCGGTCCGCAAATTTTTCACCTTCACCGACGACCTGATCAAGTTGGCCGACTGGCTTGAAGAACTGAAGGTCAAGGTGGTCGCGATGGAGGCCACTGGCGTTTACTGGATCCCGTTGTACGAGCTTCTCGACGCCCGCGGTTTTCAGGTGTATCTGGTCAACTCACGTTCGACTCGGCAGATCTCAGGGCGCAAGTCGGATGTACTCGACTGTCAGTGGATCTGGCAACTGATGAGTCATGGGCTGCTGCGCGGAGCGTTTCGCCCTGCAGACGCTATCTGCTCTGTGCGGGCGCTGGTTCGCCAACGAGCGAGCAAGGTTCGTGACCAGGCGCAGACACTCAACCGGATTCAAAAAGCGCTCACCCAGATGAACGTTCAGCTAGCGAATGTCATCAGCGATATTTCGGGCGTCACCGGGATGAAGATCCTCAGGGCGATCATCGCCGGCGAGCGCAATCCGGAAAAATTGGCAGAGCTGAGCGATCGTCGAATCAGGGCAACGAAGGACACCATCGCACGCAGCCTTCAGGGTAACTGGCGAGCTGAACATCTCCATGCCCTCGAACAGGAAGTGGCCTGTTACGATTTCTTTGAACAACAGATTGCAGGTTGTGATGCCGCCATCAGTGACGCCATGGAGCAGTTGCCGGTACTGGATGACGCACCGCAGCCGTCGAAGAAAGTCCTGCGCAGCCCGCATCGATCCACGGCTGATCAAGCGGCATTGCATCAGGCACTCTGGCGCATCATGGGTGTGGATCTGACGGCGATCCCGACCATTGGTGTCGATACGGCCTTGGTACTGGCCAGCGAAATCGGTCCCGATCTCTCACGCTTTCCCACTTCGCAGCATTTCTGCTCCTGGCTGGGGCTCGCTCCACCAACGCGAATATCGGGAGGTCGTCAGTTATCGGGAAGAGGCCCCAAAGTCGTCAACCGCGCGGCCCAGGCACTGAAACAGGCCGCGTCAAATGCGCGCAATGAAAAAGGCTTTGTCGGTGCCAGCCATCGGGCACGGCTCTCGCGGATGGACACCAGTTGCGCGATCAAAGCCACTGCCCACCAACTGGCGCGACTGATCTATGCGATGTTGACCAAAGGCCAGGCTTACGTTGAGCAAGGCATGGACGCTTTTGAGGCCAGAAGCCAAGAGCGCCAGCTCCGCGCCTTGCTGCGCAAGGCGCGGAAGCTGGGCATGGAGCTTACCAGTGTGGCTTGACTTGGCCCTTGTGGTGCTGCGACTACCGTCCATGTTTGATGAGAGACCCGCTTAAGCAACACAGCTACCAGCCGGGACCGAGTATTTGTCGGCATATCGCCGCTGACCCGCACCACCAGGACCGCTACCAGCCGGGACCGAGCATTTGTCGGCATATCACCGCTGACCCACACCACCAGGATCGCTGCCAGCCGGTACCGAGTATTTGTCGGCATATCGCCACTGACCCGCACTGACGACACCGCTACCAGCCGGGACCGAGCATTTGTCGGCATATCGCCACTGGCCTGTACCACCAGGCTCGCCCGTTAGCCGGTACCGAGCATTTGTCGGCATATCGCCGCTGACCCGCACCACCAGGATCGCCCGCTAGCCGAAACCGAGCATTTGTCGGCATATCGCCACTGGCCCGCACCATCAGGCTCGCCCGCTAGCCGAAACCGAGCATTTGTCGGCATATCGCCGCTGACCCGCACCGGCAGGACCGCTGCCAAGCGGCACCGAGCATTTGTCGGCATATCGCCACTGGCCCGCACCGGCAGGACCGCTGCCAGCCGAAACCGAGCATTTGTCGGCATATCACCGCTGACCCGTACCACCAGGATCGCCCGTTAGCCGAAACCGAGCATTTGTCGGCATATCGCCGCTGACCCGCACCGGCAGGACCGCTGCCAAGCGGCACCGAGCATTTGTCGGCATATCGTCGCTGACCCGCACCACCAGGATCGCTGCCAGCCAGTACCGAGCATTTGTCGGCATATCACCGCTGACCCGCACCGGCAGGACCGCTGCCAAGCGGCACCGAGCATTTGTCGGCATATCGCTGCTAACCCGCACCGTTTGGATCGCTGCCAGCCGGTACCGAGCATTTGTCGGCATATCGGCGCAGGTCCGCACGGGCGGGGTCGTAAGGCAACAGGACACCGAGGATCTGTCGGCATATCGGCACAAATCAAGCTGGCTGGGCTACATGGCTGCTGAAGACCGAGAATCTGTCGGCATATTGCCGCAGTGCTGTGCAGGGAAGTCCGGTACCGAGCATTTGTCGGCATATCACTGTGAACCATTCGAATCGAAACGTTGGCCTTCTCGGCACCGAGCATTTGTCGGTATATAGAGGCGTTGCCCAGGTCGTACCGCTGGCCAGCCCAGCACCGAGCATCTGTCGGCATATCGCCTGAACCAGGAGGGACAGTGCCGGAGCTCGCTGAACACCGAGGATCTGTCGGCATATCCATGAATAGAGCGGTCGATCTGGTTAGGCACCGAGCATCTGTCGGCATATCGCAGCGTTGCTCAGGTGGTACCGCTGGCCAGCGCGGTACCGAGCATCTGTCGGCACATCGCAGCGTGACCAGGTGGTACCGCTGGCCAGCGCGGTACCGAGCATCTGTCGGCATATCGGCTGAACCAAGCGGGACAGTACCGGAGCTCATTGCACACCGAGGATCTGTCGGCATATCCGCTTAATTAAGCCGGGTGGACACTGGAAGCCCTGTAAACACTGGCGTTCGGCATGAAACCGGGTAACGATCAGGATCGAAACCATTCCTCCTGGACCGGAATCTAGGCGTTCGCCGTAGCGCGGTGACATACTTGCTTCAAGGCAGAATACTGCGACCACAGCGCGGCAGAGCGTAGTCATCGACATCGATCGCCAAAGTCGGAAGGGCCTGTGGATAACGCCGAGCATCTGTCGGCATGTACCGAGGAAACGTCCGCACACTACCGAGGAACCGTCGGCATCGAGCCGAGGATCTGTCCGTAACAAGCCGATAATCTGTCGGCATGACTTATACGGATAATGTGCCTACAAGCCTTTATTTACGTGGCGTTCAGCCAAACGGCCAGCCCTCTAAAAAGCTTTAAGAAATGATTAAAGCTCTTAATTAAAAGGGGGACGGGAAGACGGATCTGCACGCTCAACAGCTGATTTACAGGTCACAAATCCATATGCCGACAAATCCTCGGCAGTTGCGCAGGCAACCGGGAAATTGATTGTATGCTTCGCCCAGACGAATGGAGGTAGGTATGACAGCCGATAGACAGGTAGCGGTCCAGGAGCTAGATCCCGAGCTAGACGATCTCGTGTCTGACGCCGATTTGCCTGATGAGATCTTCGATCTGGAAGATGATTCGCCAAGCGCCTGGAAACGTGTGATCAGCCAATCGAACGTACTGATCAGTTCGTCATACCACCTGTCACTTACTGAAATTCGCCTTCTCAGACTCTGCATGAGTTCGATTGACGCTCGCAAACCGTTTCGGCACAAACGCTTTTTGATTCGCGCTAGCGACTATGCGGAAACCTTCAAGGTCACCCCTGACGCGGCCTACCTTGCACTGAATGACGCAGCAAACACACTGTTTGAACGCGAGATTCGTTTGGGCAACAGTAAAAGCGGTCGGCGAATCCGCTGGATCAGCGAGATCAAATATCACAAGGGGATGGGGGAAGTAGAGATTCACTTTACAGACCAGGTTATCCCACAGATAACCGGTCTAAACAGGCTCTACACCCAGTATCGAACAGGCTCTATTGTTGACCTTACCAGCGTGTACAGCGTCCGGATCTATGAATGGCTGTGCCAATTCAGATCAACAGGCTGGATGAAAATCAGGGTCACCGAGCTTCGTGACCGCCTAAATCTCCTAGAGAGCTACCCAAAATTCAATGACCTGCGCAGAAGGGTAATTGACGTAGCGATTAATGAAATCAACAAAAGCACGGACCTAAACGTGGAGGTTGAATTCATCAAAAGAGGTCGATCAATCGAGATGATCGAGTTCAAATTCACCACACAGCCGGTACAGACTATTTTGAATCTTGAGCCAACGGCTGAAGAGCTGGAAGAAGCGGAGCAGGTTGCTCAATAAGCGAAGCCAACTGCGTCGTTAGTGACAAGCATCGGCCAAGGCAAACAACCCTCGTACAAAAAGCCCTCTAGAAGCCATTTCCGGACAATGGTGCCAGCGACTTACTCAACACAGCAGCATCATCGCCATAAGCCCCAGCGCTTTAGCTCGCAAGCCGTAGTAGTGACAGTACAGTTACGCACTCGGCCTTAGCACTCTGCACATCACCAATCAGGACGATTGCGGCCTATGAAACCTACGAAACTGGACGCGTACAGAGGGCCACTAAATTGCGCCCAGGCAGCAGAAGGAATCAACGCGGCCAACGCTAATGCACACCGCTTGGCAGCCGATGCCCAAATTTTACTGGACGCGGGAAGCTACGCCTCTGCGGTTTCTCTAGCCGCTCTGGCCCTTGAGGAGTCTGGAAAAGTCTCCATCCTCAGAGCAATCGTACTAGCAGAAGATGAGCAGTCGTTGAAACTTGAATGGAAGCGGTACCGCTCCCATACGAGCAAAAACTGTCACTGGATTTTTGCTGACCTAGTGGCGAAGGGCGCGAGGCACCTCAAAGATTTATATCCGATCTATGACGATGCCTCGGACCATCCGCACATTTTGGATCAAGTCAAACAGCTGGGCTTCTACACAGACTGCCTAGGCACACGATCTCATTGGTCATTACCCGCAGAAGTCATCGACGTAAAACTGGCCACTGCACTGGTTAGCTCTGCCAAGCTATTCAGTCAGCGTTCGCCGGTAACCGAGCGCGAAATGCAGTTGTGGGTTGAGCACATGAGACCTCTGTGGAAGCGAGACGCGCAAGGAATGAAGCAGGCCTTAGTGGACTACTACGCTGCGATGCAGCTCGAAGGCTTCCAAGAAGAAGGTCTCAACAGGATGGCAGAATTTGTCCTGGGTCCAACGGCGGATCGGCTGGACCGGGATTAACAGACACAGCGGTAATCAGTACAGACAAAGCACGAGCTTCCACAGCACCAGGCATTCTCTCAAGCTCGTGTTTTTTTATTCAATTTCAAACATCGGCGTCAGAACGTTTCACGGTGAAACGCTCCCGACTATGTTTTAAGACCGGGTAGAGGTTTAGTAGTGGCTGCCTCGCTGACTGTTTTCCGCTCGGGCACGCACCAGGGCAACCTCGTCCTACGCAAAATCTAGGCATGCTGAGTAGCCGAACGCTGGCAGATTTTACGTAGCAGCGCAGTCCTCAAATCAAATTTTGCCCATTTCGGCCCACACAGCAGCGTTTCACCGTGAAACGCTCCCGGCTGACGGCAGCCCCCCCCAAAAAACGTTTCACCGTGAAACGCTCCCGGCTGACGGCAGCCCCCCCCAAAAAACGTTTCACCGTGAAACGCTCCCGACTGACGGCAGACCCCTAAAAACGTTTCACCGTGAAACGCTCCCGGCTGACGGCAGATCCCTAAAAAACGTTTCACCGTGAAACGCTCTCGGCTGACGGCAGATCCCTAAAAAACGTTTCACCGTGAAACGCTCTCGGCTGACGGCAACCCCCTAAAAACGTTTCACCGTGAAACGCTGAACCATTGCTGGAATAAGAGCAAAAAAAAGCCCGCTGAGGGGCGCAATGCTGTTCACTTAAGCGGAGCAGCCTTGCGATCCACCGGAAACCGGGTTTTAGACATCTTCACTGTCCTGGGTCTCGACGGCCTGGGGCATTTTTTTATGAACAACGTGCCGATGCTGCC
>NZ_JAAAMT010000083.1 GCF_009905435.1 Pseudomonas sp. R5(2019) | reverse complement strand
CCGAAGACGGCTTCCTCGAATAGGCCTGATACATAGATGCAAGCCGGGCAGCAGTGTTTGAAAGTGGGTTGACTGAGGAGGCGAGTCCATACATAGGAGCAAGGCTTGCCTGCGATGAAGACACCGCGTTGCTATCAGGAATACAGCGGCGCCTGCATCGCGAGCAAGCCCTAATGCCAGTCAGTTAAGGCGATCCATGTGGGAGCGGATTTATCCGCGAATCCATTCGCCGCGGTTTTTCTGGCATTGCGCGGTGCCTTCGTTCGCGGCGGTCCGGCGATCCGGTAAATCCGCTCCCACATGGATCTCGCCTTAACTGATTGGCATTGGGTTGGCTTGGTTCATGTTCGGTGTTATTGCCTACGTCGGAGCCTGACGATAGGTTGTCGATCAGACGTGCCCAATTGTAAGAGCAATTTTCAGCGACTACACTCCAGCCCATGAAACGCTATCTGCGGTTTTGCCTCATCTTCATGATTAGCCTGGCGCTTCCCCTCAGCGGGATGGCGGGCGTTCAGGCACCGACAGAACCTTGCCCCATGAAAACGATGGGCATGGCGATGATGGACGACATGGGGAGGGACTGCTGCCAAGACATGAAAAGCCCTTCCGAGCATGGCAAACCCTGCAAGTCGGGCCAGGAATGCAAGACTGGAGGCATGCTGCAAGTCTCGATCGGCAAACCTGGTGTCACCGTATCCAGCCCCGTTGTACTGTCCTTCTCCAGTGATTTCCTGCCAGTGCAAACCCCTTCCGGGGTATGGCGACCGCCCCGCGCTTGATTCCTGTACCACACTGAGCCTCATTCCGCTTTAGCGGGATGGCATATCTGCGCGCATGTTTTATGAAGCGCGCAGTGGATCATCACAGGAATCGTGAACATGAACTCCAAGTGCTATTGCACAGGTTGGCCCCTCGTGGTCGGCCTGGCGGCAAGCGTACTGGCATTGCCGAGCCTTGCAGCCCCACTGACACTCGATGAAGCGTTGCGGTTGGCTGAAAACAATGCGCCGTCGCTGACCGCACAAGATGCCAAAATTCAGGCCGCCAGCAGCGCGGCTATACCCGCCGGCGAGCTGCCTGATCCCAAGTTAGTGCTGGGTGTGCAGAACTACCCCATTGGCGGTCCGGATCGCTGGAGCCTCGACCAGGACTTCATGACCATGCAAATGGTCGGGGTCAGGCAAGAAATGCCCAACAGCGACAAGCGCAAAGCACGCATCGAGGTCGCCGAGGCGGCCGTTGAACGAGCCACCGCCGAGCGTCGAGTGGAGCGTCTGAAGGTGCGCCAGTCCACGGCATTGGCCTGGATCAGCAGCTACTCCATTGAGCGTAAAGATGCGCTGTTCCAGGACTTCTACAAAGAAAATCGCCTGCTGACCGATACCGTCCGGGCCCAAATTGCCGGTGGCCGCGCTCAGCCCGCCGATGCGGTGACACCCAAACAGGAAGCGGCTCAACTGGCCGAGCAGCAGGACGATCTGAATCGTCAGCGAGCACAGGCGCGAGCCGCCCTCAAACGCTGGATTGGCTCCGCAGCCTATGACAAACCGGTGGGTAGCCTGCCTGATTGGCCTGTCAATACCTCAAGCTACGTCCATAAGCTGCAACACCATCCCGAGTTGGCAGCGTTTGCGCCAATGACCCGAGAGGCGCAGGCCAAGGTTCGTGAGGCCGAGGCGCAGAAGCAGTCGGACTGGAGCTGGGGGCTTGATTACCAGCGTCGTGGCCGTCAGTTCGGCGATATGGTTAGCGTGCAGTTTTCCTTCGACCTTCCGCTGTTTCCTGACTCACGCCAAAACCCCAGGATTGTGGCTAAACACGCCGAACTCAATCAGCTTGAGGCCGAGCGCCAAGCCCTTTCACGCGAGCATACCCAGCAACTGGAGGACCAGTTGGCCGACTATGAACGCCTGAATCGTGCCGTGCGCCGAAACCAGGAAAGCCTGTTACCGCTGGCCAGGGAAAAGGTCGAACTCAGCATGGCCAGCTATCGTGCCGGCAAGGGTGATCTGAGCTCGGTTGTTGCCGCCCGCCGTGAACTTATCGAAGCCCGCCTCAAGCAGATTGACGTTGAAGAGCAGCGTGCTCTCACCAGCGCTCGCCTGTATTTCACCTATGGGGAGTCCGCTCAATGAGTTCTAAAGCCTGGAAAGGGGCCTTGCTGGTCGGCATCTCGATTGCCCTGGGTGTCGCCGGTGGTTATTGGTTCGCTCAACCGCGCATGAGCGCAGTGCCTGGTGTAGCACTTGAACAAGGTACCGAAGCCTCAGCTGAACGCAAGGTGCTGTATTGGTACGATCCGATGGTCCCGCAGCAGAAGTTTGATAAGCCGGGTAAGTCGCCCTTCATGGACATGCAGTTGGTCCCCCGGTACGCCGATGCCAAAGGGGATAGTGCGGCCGTCCAAATTGATCCGAGCCTGACCCAGAATCTCGGTGTGCGACTGGCGACGGTCAGTCGAGGCGTGTTTGCCTCGAGTCTGGACGTGGTCGGTGTGTTGGCCTTCAACGAGCGAGACGTCGCAGTGATTCAGGCCCGTACTGCGGGTTTTGTAGAACGCGTGTATGCCCGGGCTCCTGGCGATGTGATCAAAGCCAACGCCGCATTGGCGGATATCCTGGTACCAGAATGGGCTGGGGCCCAGGAGGAATTCCTGGCGCTCAAGCGCAATGGCGACGCTGGCTTGCTGGCAGCGGCCCGCCAACGGTTACGGCTCACCGGGATGCCGACAGCGTTGATTGCCCAGGTAGAGCGTAGTGGCAAAGTCCAACCGACCCTGACCCTCACCAGCCCCATTGCTGGCGTGCTGCAAGAACTGAATGTCCGTGAGGGTATGACGGTGGCCAGCGGCGAGACGCTGGCACGGGTCAACGGTTTGAGTAGTGTCTGGCTGGCCGTGGCCGTTCCAGAGTCGGAGGCTGGATCGATCGTCATAGGGCAGGCGGCCGAAGCACATTTCCCCGCTTTCCCGGGGGTTGTACTCAAGGGCACTGTCAGCGCGATTCTTCCAGAAACCAATCCGGACAGCCGCACACTTCGCGTACGCATCGAGTTGCCCAACCCAGAGGGTCGTCTCAGACCGGGCTTGACCGCGCAGGTAAGCCTGCGTCGTGCGACGGAGCAAAGTGTGTTGTGGGTACCCAGCGAAGCAGTCATTCGCACCGGTCGACGGGCCCTGGTAATGCTCGCCGAAGACGCAGGTCGTTACCGCCCGGTAGAGGTGCAGTTGGGGCAAGACAACGACGGCAAGACGGCGATATTGAAAGGCTTGGAAGAAGGACAGCAGGTGGTGACCTCTGGCCAGTTCCTGCTCGACTCGGAGGCCAGCCTCAAAGGCATCGTCGCAGGCTCGTTGGAGATGTCTGCACCCAGTGCAACAACTTCCGCCTTGCATGAAGCGGACGGTCAGGTCGTTGAGATCAACAGCAAAGAAGTCACACTCGCCCATGGCCCCTTCAAGACGCTGGGTATGCCGGGTATGACCATGACCTTCCCGCTCGCCAATCCGGCTCTGATGCAGGGACTCAAGGCTGGCGATAAGGTTCGGATCGCGGTGAGCCAGACCGATGACGGTCTACGCGTTGAGCGTCTGGAAAAAACGGGGAGCCAGCCATGATTGCTGCCCTGATTCGTTGGTCAGTGGCCAACCGCTTTCTGGTATTGCTGGCGACACTCTTTCTTACGGGCTGGGGAATCTGGTCGGTTCAGAGCACCCCTATCGATGCACTGCCAGACCTGTCGGATGTACAGGTGATCATCCGTACCCCTTACCCAGGACAAGCGCCGCAGATCGTTGAGAACCAGGTGACCTATCCGTTGGCAACCACCATGCTCTCGGTGCCGGGTGCCAAGACCGTGCGCGGTTACTCTTTCTTCGGCGACAGCTTCGTTTACGTGCTGTTCGAAGACGGTACTGACCTGTATTGGGCGCGCTCGCGGGTGCTGGAATACCTGAGTCAGGTACAAAGCCGCTTGCCGGCCAGCGCCAAGCCGGCGTTGGGGCCGGATGCCACCGGGGTGGGTTGGATTTTCCAGTACGCGCTGGTAGACCGCAGCGGCGGGCATGATTTGGCGCAATTGCGCGCCTTACAGGACTGGTTCCTCAAGTTCGAGCTCAAGACCTTACCAAACGTTGCGGAAGTGGCCACCGTGGGTGGCATGGTCAAGCAGTACCAGGTGCAACTCGATCCGTTGAAGTTGGCCAGCTTGGGTATCACGCAGTCTGAGGTGACCGAGGCGATCGGCAAGGCCAATCAGGAAACCGGCGGGGCTGTGCTGGAGATGGCGGAGACCGAGTTCATTGTGCGGGCTTCCGGTTACCTGAAGACGCTCAATGATTTTCGAGCGATTCCACTCAAGCTGGGTGCGGGTGGCGTGCCGGTGACTCTGGGCGATGTCGCCACGATCCAGCCAGGGCCGGAAATGCGTCGCGGCATCACCGAGCTCGATGGCGAGGGCGAGACCGTCGGCGGCGTGGTGATCCTGCGCAGCGGCAAGAATGCTCGCCAGACCATCGCGGCGGTCAAGACCAAACTCCAAGAGCTCAAGAGCAGTCTGCCGGCGGGCGTGGAGATCGTCACGACCTACGACCGCAGCAAGCTGATCGACCGCGCCGTGGAGAACCTCAGCCATAAGTTGATTGAAGAGTTCATCGTTGTCGCATTGGTCTGCGTAATCTTTCTCTGGCACTTGCGCTCGTCCTTGGTGGCGATCATTTCCTTGCCGGTCGGGGTACTGATTGCCTTCATCGTGATGCGTCACCAAGGGATCAACGCCAACATCATGTCCCTGGGCGGGATCGCCATTGCTATCGGCGCCATGGTCGATGCCGCGGTGGTGATGATCGAGAACGCTCACAAGAAGATCGAGGTCTGGCACGTGGCCCATCCGGAGGAGGAGTTGAAGGGCGAACATCACTGGCATCTCATGACCGAAGCGGCGGCCGAGGTAGGTCCGGCGCTGTTCTTCTGCCTGTTGATCATCACCCTGTCGTTCATCCCGGTGTTCACCCTGGAGGCGCAAGAGGGCCGCCTGTTCGGTCCGTTGGCTTTCACCAAAACCTACGCCATGGCCGCGGCGGCCGGACTGTCGGTAACCCTGGTACCGGTGTTGATGGGGTATTGGATTCGCGGACGTATTCCCAAAGAACAACAGAACCCTCTGAACCGCTGGTTGATCCGGATCTATGAGCCAGCCCTGGACGCTGTATTGCGTCGCCCCAAAGTCACGCTGCTGATTGCGTTTCTGATCTTCGTCAGCGCGTTGTGGCCGATCTCTCGGTTAGGGGGTGAATTTCTTCCACCGCTGGATGAAGGGGACCTGCTCTATATGCCATCGGCTCTACCGGGGCTGTCGGCGCAGAAGGCCGCACAACTGCTGCAACAGACCGACCGGCTGATCAAGACAGTGCCAGAGGTCGAGCACGTCTTCGGTAAAGCCGGTCGCGCTGAAACCGCTACGGATCCGGCACCGTTGGAGATGTTCGAAACCACCATCCAGTTCAAACCGCATGAGCAATGGCGTCCAGGCCTGACCCAGGAAAAGCTCGTGGAAGAGCTGGACCGTGTGGTGCGTGTACCCGGCTTGACCAACATCTGGATACCACCGATTCGTAACCGCATCGATATGCTGGCCACGGGCATCAAGAGCCCCATCGGGGTGAAGGTTGCCGGCATCAATCTGACGGAGATCGATGCAGCCACCCAGGCCGTCGAACGTGTGGCCAAGGAGGTGCCCGGTGTCAGTTCAGCACTGGCCGAACGACTGACCGGTGGCCGCTACATCGACGTGGATATCGACCGCAAGGCGGCCGCACGCTACGGGTTGAATATCGCCGACGTGCAGTCGATCGTCGCCGGCGCTATCGGCGGTGAAAACGTTGGGGAGACGATTGAAGGACTGGCTCGCTTCCCGATCAACGTGCGTTACCCCCGTGAGTGGCGGGATTCGCTGGGTGCCCTGGAACAGTTGCCGATCTACACCCCTCTGGGTAGCCAGATCACTCTAGGGACGGTGGCGAAGGTCAAAGTCAGCGACGGCCCGCCCATGCTCAAGAGTGAAAATGCACGGCCGTCGGGCTGGGTGTACATCGATGTGCGGGGGCGGGATATCGCCTCAGTGGTCGCCGACCTGCGCCGGGTCGTCAGCGAGCGGGTCAAGTTGCAGCCAGGCATGAGCCTGAGCTACTCAGGACAGTTTGAGTTTCTCGAGCGGGCCAACGCTCGGCTCAAGCTGGTGGTGCCCGCCACTCTATTGATCATCTTCGTGCTGCTTTACCTGACGTTCACCCGCTTCGACGAGGCCTTGCTGATCATGTCTACACTGCCATTCGCACTGACCGGCGGGGCATGGTTCCTCTATCTGCTGGGGTTCAACCTGTCGGTGGCCACCGGTGTCGGCTTTATCGCACTGGCCGGTGTGTCTGCCGAGTTTGGCGTGATCATGCTCCTTTACCTGAAGAACGCCTGGGCCGAACGTGAAGACGTCGGTGACCGCTCCGAGCGCGGGCTGGTGGCTGCGATTCGTGAAGGCGCTGTGCAGCGCGTACGCCCCAAGGCGATGACCGTGGCGGTCATCATTGCTGGCCTGTTACCCATCTTGTTAGGTGGCGGTACCGGCAGCGAAGTGATGAGCCGCATCGCCGCGCCCATGGTCGGCGGCATGGTCACTGCCCCCTTGCTTTCCCTGTTTGTCATTCCGGCGGCCTACCGCTTGATGCGCCGCCGGCACCTCCCCACTGTACTCACCAACCCTCAAGGAAAAGTCGTATGAAACTGCCCCTGATTGCAGTTGTAAGCACTGTGTGAACCTCAGCGTCTGAGTGGCCCGTTAAAGAATGATCTGAAAATCGCGTCGCTATGTAAATTTCAGGTCTGTACATCCAGCCGATCTTTTTCAGAATTTAAGTAGGAACGCGCAGTTCGATTTTTCACGAGGGATTTCACACAGTCTGGACCCAAAGCTGCCCCTCGCGTAGGGGAGCTGTCGGCCAGAAACATCGTTGGACTCATGGCCATCCATGAATCCCGATACGGGTAGCGCTTCGATATCAATGTCATTCATATCAGATTTACAGTTTTGCGAATTGCTCTATATCGCAAGCAGGAGGACTATGCGCGAACCATCCATCACCCCAAAATAACTACGTATGACTATCTCTACTGTTGCAGCATTGCAAATAGGTTCGCATCCCGACGGCAAACAGAAAACGCTGGAGACGATTCTTTCCTACGAATCTGAAATAAAGAATGCTGGCGCCAATCTGGTTGTCATGCCGGAAGCATTGTTGGGCGGGTATCCCAAAGGTGAAATTTTTGGCACTTACATGGGTTATCGCCTCCCTGAAGGCCGAGAAGCCTTTCAGCGTTATTTTGCCAATGCCATTGATGTCCCAGGTGTTGAAACAGCGGAACTCGAAGGTCTGGCCCAACGTACCGGCGCGCATCTGGTGGTCGGTGTTATCGAACGCGCCGGAAGTTCGTTGTTTTGCTCCGCCTTGTTCTTCTCGCCCGAAGAAGGCCTGGTGGCCAACCACCGCAAACTGATGCCGACCGGCAGTGAGCGCCTGATCTGGGGCCAGGGCGACGGCTCCACGCTGCCCGTGGTCGATACCCCGGTGGGCAAGATCGGCGCGGCCATCTGCTGGGAAAACCACATGCCATTACTGCGCACAGCGATGTACGCCAAAGGCATCGAGGTATGGTGCGCACCGACTGTGGACGAGCGTGACAACTGGCAGATCTCCATGCGCCACATCGCCCATGAAGGGCGGTGTTTCCTGGTCAGTGCCTGTCAGTTCCAGCCGTCGCCGCGTGACTTGGACATCAGCCTGCCGCACTGGGATGACGACCGTCTGCTGATGCAGGGCAACAGCGTCATCATCGGCCCCATGGGCGAGGTCATCGCTGGCCCATTGAAGAACGGCCCCGGTCTGCTGGTGGCGAAGATCGATTTGGCTGACCTGGTCAAGGCGCGTTATGACTTTGATGTGGTCGGCCATTATTCACGCCCTGATGTATTCACTTTGATTGTTGATGAGCGGGCGAAAGCCTCCGTCAAGTTCCAGCAATGACGTTGGCAAGCTAGACATGGCCTGGCTTGGGTTTGCCTTGGGCCTGCTGTCATGAAGTTGCTGTACACCTGGCGTCGTCCTGATGCCAGGTACTTGTCGATCCCGACACTCTCCGGCTGTTGATCGTTGCATTGAAGTTTCTGCGCTTTGCGTGGCCCTGCATCAATAAGAAAAATATTCGAGGTTTGTCAGAAATGAATAATGATTCGCACATGTTGTACAGGAAGATTGCCTGGAAGATATTGCCGCTGCTGTTTATCAGTTATATCGTTTCCTATCTGGATCGCGTGAACATAGGTTTCGCTGCCTTGCGCATGCAGCAGGACCTTGGTTTCAGCGACGTGGTCTACGGGCTCGGGGCTGGGGTATTTTTCATTGGCTATGTACTGTTCGAAGTACCGAGCAATCTGCTGCTGACCCGTATCGGTGCGCGCAAGACCATCATGCGGATCATGATCGCCTGGGGTACCGTTTCGTCCTGCATGATGTTCGTCCAGACACCCTTGCAGTTCTACGTCGCCCGCTTTTTGCTGGGTGCATTCGAAGCCGGGTTCTTTCCAGGGATCATCCTCTACCTGACCTATTGGTTCCCTGTGCGCATGCGCGGCAGCGTGATCGCCGTGTTCATGTCAGCCATTGCGATCGCGGGCATCCTGGGCGGGCCGGTGTCCGGCTGGATCATTCGAGCCATGGAGGGTGTCTATGCATTTCATGGCTGGCAGTGGATGTTCCTGCTGGAAGGGGCGCCGGCGGTCATCCTTGGCATCCTCGCCGCTTTCATGTTGATCGACAGGCCCGAGGACGCGAAATGGCTGAGCGCCGATGAGCGTAAGCGCATCGCGCTGGAAGTCGGAACACCCGCCCCCGACAAAAGCCACAAACTCGGCGCCGTGGTGCGCGACCCTCGCATCTATGCGCTTGCACTGGTGTATTTCTCGGTGATGGCCGGGCTCTACATTCTGGGTTTCTGGCTACCGGGGATGATCAAAAGCTACGGCGTCGCGGATCCCTTCCACATCGGCCTGCTGACGGCGGTGCCTTACATTGCCAGCGCCGTGGGGATGATTGTGATCGGCAGGCATTCTGATGCCGTGGGCGAGCGCAGGTGGCACCTGGCGAGCTGCATGGTCGTTGCAGCCTGTGCCCTGGTCGCCTGCACCCTGGTAGCGGGCAATCTGGTGCTGGGTCTGGTTACCTTGAGCGTAGCGGCGGTGGGGTTGTATGCCTCGATGCCGCTGTTCTGGACCATTCCTACCCGTTACTTGGATAGCGGATCGGCAGCTGGCGGGATTGCGCTGATCAATTCTCTGGCTCTGTTCGGCGGCTTCACCAGCCCTACGGTGCTGGGGCTGGTCAAGGCCAACACCGGTAGTCTGGATATCGGGCTATACCTGTTCGCGGGTGTCCTGATCTTGGGGGCCGCTGTGCTGATCCTGGCGTTGCCAGCCCGTCTCATCAAGGAAACCTCAACGCCACCAGTACACGGCGAAATCTGCGAGTCGCTTTGAATCAAGCGCAGGCTACTCAGGGTTTGCTCCGTGAGTGGCCTGTCCGTGCGTAACGTCCAACAGGCCAAGGCAATGAAGAGAAAAGTACAGTGCGGTGATGATGTGGCGGTGCAGAGACTCGGGGTGGTCGGCGGGCTCGGGGCACTGGCAGGTGCGGATCTTTTCTACAAGCTGACCCGGTCGCAGCAGGTGCTTGCAGACCAGTTTCACTATCACCTGCTGCTTGAGCAGCATGCCTTCAACGATGCCTCGCTGCCCCTTTACAAAGGGGTCAACATCTCGTCTCGCAAGTTCTACGTCTATGAAATGTGCAAGGCATTCGAGGCCCGCGGTATCGAGGCGGTGATGCTGCCTTGCTTTGCCAGCCATACGTTCCTTGGCGAAATCCAGGAGGAACTCAGCGTCCGCATCCTCGACATGATGGCGGCGTTGAAACAGCATATTGCTGGCCTGTATGCCCCGGGGACAGGCCTGGGTGTGATTGCCTCGGATGTGGTCCGCGATTCCGGGCTGTTCGAGCGCTATCTGGGTAGCAGCTACTCCCTCATCTACCCGCAGGCCGCCGAGCAAGCTGCGCTGATGGAGGCGGTGTACGGTGTCGGTGGGATCAAGGAGGGCGGGCTCGAAGGCGGGCCGCTCGAGGCCGTTCACCAGCTGTCTCTCGCGCTGCAGGCGCAAGGAGCGGTGGTCATCGTGCCTGGCATGACGGAACTCTCCCTGGTGTGCGCGGCCTTGCAGCGGCGTGGCATTGCCATGCTGGACAGCAATGAGATATATGCCGATTTCGCTGCCGGCGAGAAACACCGGCAAGCCAAGGCCCCCTTCAAGCTTGGCGTCGTCGGTGGTGTGGGGCCGGCAGCAACGGTGGATTTCATGGACAAGGTCGTGGCCAATACGCCAGCAGGCAAGGACCAGGACCATATCAAGATGGTGGTTGAGCAGAACCCGCAGATTCCGGACCGCACCGCAAACCTGCTCAGGGCCGAAACGGATCCGACAATAGCGCTGTACGCCACCTGCCAGCGCCTGGCTGACGCCGGTGCCGATGCCATCGCCATCCCGTGCAACACCGCGCATGCTTTTGTCGCGCGTATCCAGCAGCATCTTGATGTACCGATCGTCAACATGCTCAGCGAGACGATCGAGGCAATCGTCCAGCGCCATGGCTCGAAAAAGCCGTTGGGGCTGATAGCCACCTCAGGTACGGTGAAAAGCCGTGTCTACCATGAGGCCGCCAGGGCGGCTGGGTTACACGTCATCACGCCTGGCCACGAATACCAGGCGTTGGTGATGGAGGCCATTTATGGCGAGCGCGGTATCAAGGCAGGCTTTACCGATGGCATCTGCAAGGAGCAATTGCTGGTGGTGGCGGAGCATCTGTGTGAGCTGGGCGCCGGGGTGTTGATCCTGGGTTGCACGGAGCTGCCCCTGGTGCTAAGCCATGCGGATGCGTTCCATTTGGGCGGGCACGTGGCTGCGTTGGTCGACCCAACCACGGTGCTGGCCCTCAAGTGCATTCAGTTGGCCCTCGATGCGCGCAACGCAACAGGATGAGGGTGCTGGAATCAGGACAGGAAGAACGACTCCTGGACCAGTTCGATGATCAGGGACTTGACCGTTTGTAGTGTGTCGTCGTGCTTGCTGCCCACCCGCATACCGATCTCCAGGTCGTAGGAGGGCAGAGGCACAGGGCAGGGAAAGGTTTGCAGCGAGGTGATACTTTCCATTGCGCGTGCGGCGTGGGTTGGCACTGTGGTGACCAGTTTCGAGCCCACCAGTAGAAACGGCACTGCGGCAAAATGTGAGGTCGAGACGCGAATGCTGCGTTTGTACCCGGCAGCATTCAAGCCTTCGTCGACGATGCCGACGAAGCCGCCGGACGACACCAGCAGGTGCGGCCGTTGGGCATAATCTTCTGCGGTCGTGGGTATGGCGTTGTTCGCATCGGCGATGCACAGGTAATTGCCCCGGCCCAGGCGATGCCGCGAAATCAGCGGCGATGACAGCCCGCCTGCAGATACGGCGATATCTATCTGATGGCGCATTAGCATGTCCTGGACCAGACCGCTGTGGGTCTGCCGGAAAATGATGCGCAAGCCGCACAGGTGTTCATCGATCAGCGATACCAGGCTCTGCCCCAGGGCGATTTCACTGTCATCGGACAGCCCGATGGTGATCGTCCTGCCTTTTATGTCTTTGCCACCCACTGACAGTGCCAAGGCTTGCCGACAGTGATTGAGTGCCTCGCCGATCAGTGGAGCCAGTTCATTCGCACGCATGGTGGGGCGCAGGCCACGACCGGTGCGTTCGAACAGCGGGTCGGCGTAGATTTCACGCAGGCGGGCAAGTGCCGCACTGACCGCAGGTTGGGTAACGCCCAGGCGAAGTGCGGCGCGACTGGCCCCGCCTTCTTCGATCAAGGCGACAAACACTCTCAGCAAATTCAGGTCGACGGAATCGATATCAATTCTATTCATATCATATATCGTGATAGTTGATTGATTTATAGTATACGCATCCGCAGAATGCCCGGACAAATACTTCATAAGTGCTGCGCGCACTTCCTGCGCAAGCGCTGATTGAATTGGGTATCGGATTTTTGAGCGTATGAAAGGTTTCGAAGTTGTTAAGTGGTCGTTGCGTGTATTACTTGCGCAGTTGGTACTGTTGAGTGCATTTTCCGCGAGCGCCGAAGATGTCTCTGCCGGCCAACTGCTCTTATGCCCTTCGCCCTTCAAGCGTTGGTAGTTCTGTCCCCTTCAACCCTTCAACCCTTCAACCCTTCAACCCTTCTACCAGAGGCGGAGCGGGGGATTCGCCGGCACCAAGCCAGGTGCCCGCGGGGGCCGCCCCTCGCGATGTGCCGCAGGCGACCCAAAGCAGCCCTTCATTTCTGAATGCTTTGACGAAGTACCGTTGCTCGTTAATGCCCACTGATTGACCCAATGCAAGCTCCTGAACACACGTAGCCAAATTACAAGGAAAAGACACTCAACGCCTAGGTAGCATCCGGTTTAAGGTGTTGTCGCCCAAGTAATAGTGATGGAATAAACCCGCCGCCGTATGCAGACCGATTAACCAGTAACCGGCGCTGCCGAGCAGTTCGTGTCAATACTTGAACTGCTTGGCCAAGTCAGGATCGACCGCCATCGGCGCCGGCGGGTCAGAGCGCTCGAAGGGTCAACTCCATCGCCAGTACAGTGGACAACGCCAGCATAATCAGCAACGCGATAAACATTAGGCTCAACTCAGCGAGCTGTTTATAAAGGGGTATCGGCCTTTTCGTGATTCGAGCCATTGATTTATTAATGGAAGCCATCACCAATCCTCACTTTTGCGCGGAACACGTAATAGCTCCAGAAGGTGTACATCAGGATCGCCGGCAGGATGAACAGCGCGTCGATCAGGGCGAACAGCCGACTGGTGGCCGGTGATGGGCAGGACAATCGCGCCTTGGTTGGCTGGTGGCAAGGTCAGCACATCCAGCGCGGCCTTGGGGTCGGCCGGCGGGTTGGTAAACGCCGAGGGGGCCGTCGGTGGTGGCGGGCCGAAATCATCCAGCGGCACGGCGTTGGCGGTGGTCAGGGTAAGGAGCATCGTACAGGGCGGGCTTGACCTGAGCAGCAAGGCGATGGAGCTGCATGATGGTGTCGCGCGTTTCATTTTTCACCCCTCGCGTCATGCCGAATCTGGCAAGCCCCGCCGTCTCCATGATGTCCGGGACGACAGCTGTTGCGGGTACCAGGGGGTGATGCAACTAATGAGCCATTACAATAGGGCGAAGAAAAAGTTCAAACTAATTAACAAGCTGTTTCTGAGTGTTTCAAGCGAGAGAAAGGGTGAGGGGGGAATATTCCTCAAATTAGGTGGTAAACGCCCGGTTGGGTGGGTGTAGTACCCCCATTTATGGGGATAGTAGCGGCCCTATTTCACCGACCGCTTTTGGTAGGATCTGCTTGCTTGCCCTAAGGCGACATGGATTTAACGGGTCGAGAAGGGCCGCTTCTGGCCGATTCTGTTGAAAAAGGCGGCCAGGAATTTTAGCGAAAGAATTTAGGCATCTGAGATTGAAATCCGCATTGCCAGCTGAGGTCAGCAGACTCAGTTTTCACGTAGAAACGCTCGTATGGCTCACTTACGAGCCCCATTTTGACGACTGGAATGCCATAGCGGGTTTTTCAACAGAATCGGCCGATTGTTGCCTGTCGCGAAGGGGTGCAATCGACCCATTGCGGACGATGGCAAAGGGCTGCGATAGACCTGGAGCAGTCCGCTAAGGCCGCACGGCTCGGCCTATGGGGGTTATCAGAGGCTAAAGTAATGCCGCCATGGGAATGGCGAAAAGCAGGTAAAACAACTACAGGCCACCTTCGGGTGGCCTTTTAGCATTCGCGGGTAATACTTCTCTGTATAAGCGGGCGTGTTGCTGGTGGCGCGA
>NZ_JAAAMT010000082.1 GCF_009905435.1 Pseudomonas sp. R5(2019) | reverse complement strand
CGATGGGCCGCGCAGCGGCCCCGGAGGCCATTGGCATCTGTGATTGAGCCAGCGAGTGCAGGTGATTTCAGAATCGCCGGGGCCGCTTCGCGGCCCATCGCGGCCAGGTCCGCTCCTACATGGATTTCGGCGGTTCATCCCTTAACTGACTGGCATTGAGGCAAGCCTTGCTCCTACAGTCTCGCTCAACATCGGTGTGTCTCCAGAAATTGGGCTCTGTCTCAGGTCGCTCAACCCTCCTGCTCGCAATTGACCATCCACGACACCCCGAAATGGTCCGTCAGCATGCCAAAGCGCACCGCCCAGAAGGTCTGTTCCAGCGGCATCTGGATCGTGCCCTTGGCAGCCAGCGCGGCAAACACGCGCTCGGCTTCGGCAATGCTGTTCACTTGCAGCGCCACGGAAAAGCCCTGAAATCCGTCGGTCGCTCGGTCCGGTGTGGTATCCGAGCCCATCAACGCCTGATCGCCGACCTCCAGGCGGGTATGGATGATGAGGCTGTGGAATTGCGCTGGCGTATGATCCCGGGCCGGGGTATCGCCAAAGGTGGTCATCACTTCAAGCTTGCCCTGCAGCGCCTGGGCGTAAAAGGTGAAGGCGTCTTTGCAATCGCCGTTGAAGATCAGGTATGGATTGATTTTCATGCTCAGCTCCAGAAGTACTTACTCGTTTTTATCGGCCATCTGCGCCCGTAGCCGGTCTTCTTGCTCGCGCAGTTCGGGGGTGAATTCCTCGCCGAAATCTTCGGCTTCGAACACAGGGCGAATCTCGATCTCGCAGGCGGACTCAAACGGCGGCGGGCAACGTTTGACCCACTCGATGGCGTGCTCCAGCGAGTCCACCTTGAACAGCCAGAACCCGGCGATCTGCTGATCGGTGGGGGTGAAAGGGCCGGGGACCACCTCGCGGGCGGTCCCGTCAAACCGCACGCGCACGCCTTTGCCGGTGGGGTGCAGACCTTCGCCGGCCTGCATGATGCCGGCCTTCACCAGCTCTTCGTTGTACTGACCCATCGCCGTCAGCAGCGCTTGGCTGGGCATCACGCCGGTTTCGGAATCCCTGGTGGCCTTGACAATTACCATGCAACGCATCGTTGTCTCTCCGTTGAGTGAGACAACCAGTCTAGTCGAGCGCCAATGCCGGGCACTTCCGACCGTCCGATCAGAAGGTTGCGCTGCCATGCAGAAGGTCAAGTTCGACGGTTACCGGATCATGGCCCGCATCGACGGCGACAAGTTCAACTCTCTTCGAGCGTCTGGACGCGCTCCCTGAAGACCCCTGGGCGCAGCTTGGTAAAACCCGGCAATCGATCACCGCCGACATGCGGCGGCGGCTTGGGTTGAAGTAGCCGGGTCACCGTGTCCGCAACGTGGCCAGTGCCGCCCCTGCAATGATCAGCCCGGCAGCGATCAGCAGCATCGGGTTGGCAGGGCTGGCGCCGACGGCGATCAGCAGCAGGGTCGAGACCAGCGGCGCGAGGTAGGAGAGGGCGCCGAGCATCCCCAGGCTACCGTGCTTGGTGGCGTGGTCCCAGGCGAAAAACGCCAGGCCCACCGGCCCCAGTCCGAGGCCGACGATGGCCGCCCACTGGGGGGCGGTCGGTGGCACCCAGGTTTCGAACAGGCCGTGACAGACCCCGCCTGCCACCGTGACCAGCCCGCAGATCGCGCCGATCACGTTACTGGAAACGCCTCTGAAACGGCGATTGATCACCGAGTAGCTCGACCACACCAACGCGCAGCCGAAGGCGGCGGCATAGCCGAGCCACGGTGTTTGCAGCAGCTGCGCTTCGTTGCGTTGTTGCAGGATAAACGCCGTGCCGGCCAGCCCCAGCAAGGCACCGAGCACTTGCCGCCATTGCAGGCCCTGACGCGCTGCCAGTGCCGAGAGCAACACGATCAGCAGCGGCCACAGGTAGGCGATCAGGCTGGCCTGGGCGGCCGGTGCGACCTTGAGGGCGTAAAAGTACAGGGCGTGGTAAGCGAAGATGCCGCCGAAACCGGTGACCCACACGGCCCAGGGCTGACGCCATTGTTTAAAACCTTCCACGCCGCGACAACCGATCACACCGACACTGGCCATGAACGCGACCGCGAAACTCAAGGCCAGCAACTGGAAGGCGGGAATGCCTTCGGTGAGGGTGGTCAACAGCGCCAGGCACGACCAGAGCAGCACGGCAATGACACCGATGGCGGTCGCATAAAGGCTGTTTTGTGAAGTGGATGAGTGCAGCGCCGCCTGGGCCATCTGGCCGCTCCTGAAGGTATTGTCTGGAGCGCCAAGGGTAGGGCTGCTGCTTGAGGGTGTCTTGATCAATCCTGCAGGGAATGTGTTTACACCTGCAGATCGGCGGTGAAGCATTCGCGGGCAAGCCGCAACACCTGTAGGAGCGGACCCGGCCGCGATGGGCTGCGAAGCGGCCCCGGCGATTCTGAAACCGCCGGCACTCGCAAGCTGAGTCGCAGATGTCACAGGCCCAAGGGGCCGCTGCGCGGCCCATCGCGGCCAGGTCCGCTCCTACATCATTAGAGTTGCGATTCCTTAACTCTTGCGCAGCGCACTTGGCGACGGATAGCCGGCCTTTTTCAGTGCATGGTTCAGGGCACTGTGATCGGCATAGCCCACCCGGTGCGCCACTTCGGTGATTGACAGTTCCGAGCTGCCCAGCAGCGCCATGGCCTTGTCCAGACGCCGCCGGGACAACCAGGCGCGCGGCGTACAGCCAAGCTCTGCATTGAACAGCACATACAACTGCCGCTCGCTGGTGCCGCAGGCGCGGGCGATGCGTTGGGCGCTGAGCGGTTCGTCAAGGTGCCGGTCGATATAGGCCTGGGCGCGCGCCACGCATTGCCGCGCTCGGCGCATCGGTGCTTGCGGGGCGCCCAGCAGTGAACTCAGTAATAGCTGGCTCCAGGCCCCCACCAGCCCCACGTCACCCGCCAGTTGCCCTGGACTGGACGCGGCGAAATCGAGCAGGTGACGCAGTGCCGGGCTGATCGTGAAGAACCCCTGATCCGCCAGCCGCTGGTGATCGCCCTCAAGGGCGCCATGACCGATATCCAGTACCAGAAAGCGGTTGGCGTGTTCGGCCAGGAAGGCATGCGTACTGCCGGCCGGAATGACCACGCCCTGTTGCGCATCCACCCGCCCGCCGTGCCCTTCTACTTCCAGGTCCAGGGTGCCCGCCTGGGGCAGCACGATCTGGTGAAACGAATGATCGTGCTGTTGCACCTCGCCAGAGTAGGTACGCAAGGACAGCGAGAGAGGCTGTTGAGTGAAGGTGTGATTCATTTCAGTGGAAAAGTCCGCAATTTTCCAAGGCCCACAGTGTAACCCCAAACGACTCCAGCATGACCAGCAAGCTTGCGAGGAGGTTTTCAGTACCGGTCGGACGAATGGCCTGCATTTGTGACTGTATGGTCTAGGCTGGAAATTATCAGTCACAGCCCAGGAGTGAGCTTATGAGTGAAGAGTTGGAAATCTTGAAGTCACCTGAGGAAGATGGATCGCAAACGGGCCATTGCTGCCTGGGCGAGTACGATCTGCGGACGAAAATGGGTTATGGGTTTGACGAGGAAGAGGAGGAAGAGGAGGAGTGAGAGTGGACTGGGGATCGGTTGTGGCCGTTTCCCCTCACCCTAACCCTCTCCCTGGGGAGAGGGTTACTTCGGCTCAAGACTTAGCCAACAACCCCTTCAAAATCCCTTTCGCCTCCGGCGTATTCAACCGCTCCACAAACAACTGATTCTCCCTGCGCAGCGTTTCCTCCAGGACCGCCTGCTGCGGCGCCTTCATCAATCGCTTGCTGATCCGCACCGACGCCTGAGGCAGCGCCATCACCCGTTGCGCTGCCTCGCGAGCCGCTTGCAGGCACTCGGCGCCGGTCTCGAAAGCCTGGTTGGCCAGCCCCCATTCCACCGCCTGCGCACCCGACAAGCCATCACCCCAGAGCAACAAGCGAGCCGCTCGCGCTTGGCCGAGCAGCTGAGGCAGCAGCAGGCTGGCGCCGAATTCCGGGCACAGGCCGAGGTTGACGAAGGGCATGCGCAGTTTGGCGGTGCGGGTCACCAGCACCTGATCGCAATGCAACAGCACGGTGGTGCCAATGCCGATGGCGGCGCCGCACACCGCGGCGATCAGCGGCTTGTCCAGGGCCACCACGGCGCGCATCAGGCGAAAGGCCGGGCTGTCCATGTCCTTGGGCGGGCTGTCGAGAAAGTCCTGCAAGTCGTTGCCAGCGGTGAAGCACTGTTCGCCACCGGTGAGGAGGATGGCCTGCACGCTGTCGTCTTCGGCGGCGGCGAAAAACAGGTCGGCGAGCCGGTCGTACATGGCATTGCTCAGGGCATTGAGCTTGTCCGGGCGGTTGAGGGTGAGGGTGAGCAGACCAGCGTGTTGTTCTTGTTGGATCAGGTTGTTCATAAGAGGCCCTGTGGGAGTTGTCAGAAGGTCGGCGGGGTGATCACCCAGATCACCACGGCATCGACCTCGCCGGGGTTTCCATAGCGGTGCGGTTCCTGGCTTGAGAAGCTGAAACTGTCACCTTCGTCCAGCAGGAAATGCCGCTCGCCCACCCAGAGTTCAAAGCGCCCACTGAGCAGGTAACCGGCTTCCTCGCCTTCGTGGCTGTAATTCTCGTGGCTATAAGTGCCGGGGGGAAACCTCGAATGGAGTATCTCCAGCTGGCGATTGGGTTGCGGGGTCAACAAGTGGTCGACCATGCCGTCTTCGTAATGGATCGCCATGCGGCTGTTCTTGCGCACCACATAGCCGTTGTCTTCGGGGTCGCTATTGGTTTCGCTGGCGAAAAACCACTGGATGGTCACGCCCAGGCTGCGGGCGATATTGAACAGCGCCGCAATGGAAGGGTAGGCGAGGTTGCGCTCCAGCTGGCTGATGTAGCCCGCCGTGAGCTCGCAGCGTTCGGCAAGCTCGGTCAGGGTCAGGCCGCGGCGCTTGCGCAGGCCGCGAATGCGGGTGCCGAGAAAGTGCGTCTGCGCGGCATCGGCGGCAGGCGCCGCGGGAATATGGCGAGAAATCATAAGCAGCTCTGATCCGCAGCAAAGCGTCGGAGTATAAACAACCTCAGAGCGCCCAGGCGACTTGCAGGCCTTCGAATATCGCTTCCTCGGCGGTGCGCGGTGCCAGGCAATCGCCGATGCGCCGCACCTCGGTCAGGCCTTGCAGCTGGTCGGCCAGGGTGTCTACCGGCTGATGGCCGTTGCACAGCACCAGTGTGTCGATGCCCTCGAACAGCATCGGCACGCCGCTGGCGGTGTGTTGCAGGTAGACGGTGTTGTCATCGCAGCCGAACAGCCGCGCGTAAGGCGTGATGGGCAAGCCCAGCCGGTGCAGTTCGCCGGCCAGTTGGTCACGCACGTACAGCGGCAGGTTTTCCCCGCAGTGGGTGCCGTTGACCGCCAGTTGCACCTGATGCCCGGCGCGCAGCAGGCGTTCGGCTATGCCCGGGCCGATCCAGTCGCAGCGCCAGTCGAAGACCAGCACCGAACGGCCCAGTGGCACCTCGTCGCGCAGCACCTGCCAGGCGTCGACCACTTGCAACTCGCCGCCGCGCTCGAACGCCGGCCAGTAAGGTACAGCGCCGGTAGCGACGATCACGCAGTCCGGTTTCTCGCGCTCGACCAGCGCCCGGTCGACCCGGGTGTTGCGCAGCACGCGCACCCCCGCCAGTTCCATCTCCCGTTGCAGATTGGTGCTGGCGCCGCCGAACTCGGCCCGGCGTGGCAGCAACTGCGCCAGCAGCACTTGGCCACCCAGCTGGGCAGCGGCTTCACACAAGGTCACCTCATGGCCGCGCCGGGCCGCGACGGCGGCGGCTTTCATGCCGGCCGGGCCACCGCCGGCGACCAGCACGCGCTTGCGTCGAATCGCCGGTTGCTGCGCGCCATAGCGCAGCTCGCGCCCGGTCTCGGGGTGCTGAATGCAGGAGATCGGCAGGCCCTTGTGAAAGTGGCCGATACAGGCCTGATTGCAGGCGATGCAGGCCCGCACGTTTTCAACGTCACCGGTTGAAGTTTTGACCGGCATGCGCGGGTCGCAGATCAGCGCCCGGGTCATGCCGCAGACATCGGCCTGACCACGGGCGAGCATCAACTCGGCCTCCTGAGGCTGGTTGATGCGGCCGGTGACGAACAGCGGGATGTTCAGCGCGGCCTTGAAGGTGCCGGCGTTCTTGGCCAGGTAAGCCGCTTCGATCGCCATGGGCGGGACGATATGCACCGCGCCACCCAGCGAGGCCGAAGTGCCGGCGACGATATGCAGGTAGTCCAGTTCGGTTTGCAAGGCCTGGGCCGCGGCCAGCGATTCATCTTCGCTCAGGCCCTGGTCGTCGCGCTCATCGGCAGAAATCCGCAGGCCGACGATAAAGTCCTCGCTCGTGGCTGCGCGCACCGCCGCAATCACTTCGCGCAAGAATCTCAAGCGCTGCTCCAGGTCGCCGTTGTAGCCGTCGGTGCGCTGGTTGACGCGCGGATTGATGAACTGGGCCGGCAAATAGCCGTGGCTGGCGACGATTTCGACACCGTCCAGCCCGGCCTGGTGCAGACGCCGGGCGGCGGCGCCGTAGCCTGCGACTATTGCATCCAGCGTGGCCTGGTCCAGCGCCCGGGGCATGACGCGAAAGCGTTCGTTGGGCACGGCCGAGGCCGAATAGGCGACGCTGAGCAGCCCGTCGGCGGACTCCATGATTTCCCGGCCCGGATGGAACAATTGCGAGAACACCAGCGTGCCGTGAGCGTGGCAGGCGTCGGCGAGGGTTCGGTAACCGTCGATGCAGCGATCATCGGTGGCCATCAGCACATGGGAGGTGTAGCGGGCGCTGTCGTGTACGCCGGCCACCTGCAACACAATCAGGCCAACGCCGCCTTCGGCCCGCGCCTGGTGATAGGCGATCAGCGGCTCGTTAACCCGATTGTCGGTGGGCATGGAGGTGTCGTGGCCGCTGGACATGATGCGGTTTTTCAGGCGCTTGCCACGGATCTGCAACGGTTCGAACAGGTGCGCGAAAGCAGTGGGCGACGACATGGACAAGCTCCTTTTGCCCGTTGCGGGCGGTTTTTGTTTTCCCTATAAAAATTTACCCTCAGTTAAAAATCAACTTGTTTTTTAACTTTGATGCCGGAACATCTGGCCACACTGACCGATCCGGACGCCCTGCAACTGGCCTGGGCGGCGCTGCTGCGGCGGGTCGACCGGGTAGCACCGGGCTATCGCGATTGACGCCGCGCCCCCTACTTGCTGTACATTCGTTCAACGCACGCCCAGGCGCCCGGTCGCGGATACCTGGCCCGGGCTGACGAAGACCGACAACAGCAGAGGCCATGCATGACCCAGGAAGCTCGTTTTTCCCGGCTGGAGCCGGAGTTGCGCAAGGCCAACCTGATCGAGGCGACCCTGACCTGCCTCAAGCTCTACGGCTTCCAGGGCGCCTCGATTCGCAAGATCAGCGCCCAGGCCGGGGTTTCGGTGGGGCTGATCAATCACCACTATTGCGGCAAGGACGAGTTGGTCGCCGAGGCCTACCTGTCGATCACCGGTCGCGTGCTCGGCCTGTTGCGTGGCGCGGTCGAGGCCGCACCGCCCGGCGCCCGCCCGCGACTGTCGGCATTTTTCAACGGCTCGTTTTGCCCCGAACTGCTCGACCCGCAACTGCTCGACGCCTGGCTGGCCTTCTGGGGTGCGGTGAAAACCGCCGAGGCCATCAACCAGGCCCACGAGCATTCCTATGGCGAATACCGCGCGGTGCTGCGCGATGTGCTGATCGAGTTGGCAGCCGAAGAGGGCTGGCAAGCCTTTGACGCGGAATTGGCCGCCATCAGCCTGAGCGCCTTGCTCGACGGCTTGTGGCTGGAGTCGGGCCTGAACCCGGGGACCTTCTCGCCCGCCCAGGGCATCCAGATTTGCGAAGCCTGGGTGGACGGCCTGCAAGCCGGCGGGCACAAGCGCTTCTGCGAGTCGACCAACAACTGTTGATCGGCCGTTCAGCAATGGCTACTCTGCCTCGGCGCGGTCCCGACCGCAGGCAACCCCTCTAATAAGAAACGGCCCCGGCCTTGCGCTCGGCGGCACTGGCAGGACACCAAGCGATGACTCCTCGGGTACTGATCGTCGATGACGATCCGCTGATTCGCGAACTTCTTCACAATTACCTGCAACAGGAAGGCTACGACGTGCACTGCGCCACCACCGCAGAGCAGGCCGAAGTGCATTTGGCGAGCTCGCCGGTCGACCTGGTAATGCTCGACATCCGCTTGCCCGGCAAGGACGGCCTGACCTTGACCCGCGAGCTGCGAGTGCGCTCGGAAGTCGGCATCATCCTCATCACCGGTCGCAATGACGACATCGACCGGATTGTCGGCCTTGAATGCGGCGCCGACGATTACGTGATCAAACCCCTGAACCCCCGCGAGCTGGTGTCGCGCGCCAAAAACCTGATCCGCCGGGTTCGCCATGCGCAAACCCAGGTGCCGGCCGCCCCGGCGCAACGCCAGTCGCTCAAGCACTTTTCCCATTGGGCGCTGGACACCGACCGGCGTCGCCTGATTGACCGTGACGGCGGCGAAACCTTGCTGACCCATGGCGAATACCAGCTGCTCTGCGTGTTCCTGCGCAACAGCGGCCACACCCTGAGCCGCGACCAATTGATGGACCAGATCCGCAACCGCGAATGGGTGCCCAACGACCGCTCCATCGACGTGCTGGTCGGCCGCCTGCGCCGCAAGCTGCACGACGACCCGGCCGAACCACAGCTGATCATCACCATCCACGGCGCCGGCTATTTGTTCAGCGCCAGCGTGGCGGCGGCCTGAGCGCCATGCGCTGGCTGGCTGTGTTAATGGTGCTCTTGGGTGGCCAGGCAGCGGCGGCACAGACCGTGCGCTACTGCGACTACCCGGTGTACCCGCCGATCTCCTGGAGCGATGGCAGCCAGGTGCGCGGCGTGGCGCCGAACGTGGTCAAGGCCGTGTTCGGCAAGCTCGGTTATCAGGTAGAAACCGTGGTGCTCGGTAACTGGCAGCGCTGCCTGCTCGATGCGGCGCAAGGGCGGGTTGATGTGGTGCTCGCCTACAGCTCGCCCGAGCGTGAACAGAGCCTGCAGTTCTCCCAAGTGCCGGTGCTGCGCGAAGAGGTGGCGGTGTTCGTCAACCGTCGCCACCCGGTGCAATTCAACCGCCTCGACGATCTAGCCCAGTACCGCGGCGGCCTGCTGTTTGGTGAAAGCTATGGCCCGGACTTCGACCGCTTCGTGGCCCGTCACGGCAATATCGAATGGGTCGCCGGCAGCCAGCAGAATTTCGGCAAGCTGATTCGCGGCCGCATCGACTTCATCACCCACGAGCGCCGCACCGGCCTGCTTTACGTCGAACACTTGCCCGGTGCGGCGGACATCCAGGCACTGCCCAAGGCGCTGAGCGTGGACTACCTGCGCCTGGCGGTGTCGCGCCGCTCGGGGCTGGCCGAACGGATGCCAGAGATCGACGCGCAGTTGCAGCAGTTGGTCGACAGCGGCCAGATCCAGCGTTGGCTGGATGAAAGCGAGGTGACCTACCGTGACATGATCAACCTGCCGGCGGACGCGCGATGATGACCGTGCCCCGCGGCCTGCTGCGCCGCCTGTTGCTGTACATCCTGTTGTTCAGCCTGTGCTTTACCGTGCTGGCCAGCAGCGTGCAGCTGTACATCGAATACCGCCGGGAAATGCGCGATATCGACGCGCGCCTGCAACTGATCCGCGACGGCTATCTGGCCAGCCTGGACCGCAGCCTCTGGGACCTCAATCAGGAGTTGCTGAACGTGCAGATGCGCGGTCTGGTGGACTTTCCCGATGTCGCCCGGGTGCGCTTGCGCAGCGCGGACTTTCAGTTGCTGCAAGGCACGCCCGAGCCGGTCGGGCCGCTGCGAATCGAACGCTTTGCCTTGAACTACCAGCCACCCACCGGTGAGCTGCGCGAGTTGGGCGAACTGGAAGTCAGCGTCGACCTCGGTGCGGTTTATCGGCGCCTGTACGCCACCGGCTTGACCAGCCTGTTATGGATGGGCGCGTTTCTCTGCGGCCTGGCGGTGGTGCTGTCTGGCCTGTTCTATCGGCTGGTGACCCGGCACCTGCAAGTGATGGCCGAGTTCGCCCGCCGCATCGCCGAGGGCGAGTGGCACGAACCGCTGCGCCTGGCCCGGCGCAACAGCGCTGCGGCGGATGAAATCGACACGGTCGCCCATGCGCTGGATGACATGCGCCGGGCGATCCTCAGCGACATCGACCGCCGCGAAGAAGACCGCCTGGCCTTGCAGGACAAGCGCGACGAGCTGCAGCGCCAGGTCGAGCGGCGTACTGCCAGCCTGTTGCGGGCCAAGGACGATGCCGAGGCCGCCAACCTCGCCAAGTCGCGCTTTCTGGCGACCATGAGCCATGAACTGCGCACGCCCTTGAACGGCATTCTCGGCATGGCCGAACTGCTGCGCGATGCGCCCCTGGGCGAGTTGGATGCCCGCCGCTTGCAGGCCTTGAGCAAGGCCGGCGAGGGCCTGTTGTCGATCCTCAACGAGGTGCTGGATTTCGCCCGCCTGGAGGAGGGGGAAAGCCATCCGCAAGCGCTGGATTTCTCGTTGCGCCAGCTCTGCGACGAAGTCATCACCTTGTTGGAACCCAAGGCCCGGGCCAACGGCACGGTGCTGCACTGGCGCTTCGACCCTGAGCTGTGGGCGCGTGTTCACGGTGCCGAGCAGTTCCTGCGCCAGGTGCTGAGCAACCTGTTGGCCAATGCCATCAAGTTCACCGAGGGCGGCGAGATCCGCGTCGAGGTCGATGTGCTCGACAGCAGCGAAACGGGGCAGCGCATACAAGTCAGTGTCAGCGATGACGGCATCGGTATCGAGCACGCGGTGCAGGCAAGGATTTTCGAGCGCTTCACCCAGGCCAGCGAGGACGTGGCCCGTCGTTACGGCGGCACCGGCTTGGGCCTGGCGATCTGCAAACACTTGCTGGAGCGCCTGGGCGGGCGGATCGGGGTCGACAGTGAGGTGGGGCAGGGCAGTTGCTTCTGGTTCGAGTTGACCCTGGCCGCCGCTGATGAGTCGCGGGCCCCCGCGCCGACAGCCCTCGCCGGGCCTGCACTGAAGGTGCTGGTGGTGGAAGATGTGGCCTTGAACCGCGAAGTGGTCAGCGGCCTGTTGGTCCGTGATGGTCACCGCGTGAACCTGGCTGAAGATGCCGAGGCGGCGCTGGCGCAGTGCCGTGTCGAGCGCTTCGATTTGATCCTGCTGGACGTGCACCTGCCGGGGCGCTCCGGGGTCGAGTTGTGTCGGCAGCTGCGCAGCGAACCCGGGCCCAATCGGCAGTCGCGCATCTTTGCGCTCACGGCCGGGGTGCAGCCGACGGCGGTCAGTGGCTATCTGCAGGCGGGCATGCAAGGGGTGCTGGCCAAGCCGTTTCGTCTTGAAGACCTGCGTCAGGCGCTGGCGGGCGAGGCGTCGCCGGTGTCGGCTGCTGAAGAGGATGGGCTGATCGATGGGCAGTTGTTGGACACTCACCGCAGCTTGCTCGGCGAGCAAAAGCTGATGGGGTTGCTGAGTGTGCTGGACGGCTTGCTGTCCGAACATCAGCAGCCCCTGCTCGACGCCTTGCAGGCAGGTGATTGCGCGGAAGTGGCGCATCTGGCGCACCGCTTGGCCGGCAGTTGCGCCTCGCTTGGGTTCAGCGCCCTGGCAAACGTCTTGCAGACGCTGGAGGCGGCGGCGCTGATCGATGATATTTCCGCGCTCAAACCCCTCGCAGCCACCTTCACAAGCGTGTTGCAAGGGTCTCGCAGTGCTTTGCAGGATCTGCTGGAAGCCTGAGCCTATCGGGCCTGCACAAAGTTATTACGTTTTTTTACATCTTTGATCTCAGCCATCAACGCATCCTTACATGGCTTTCCAATAATCGTCTGCAACCGTCCCCGAGGCGGTCTTCAAGGCTTATTGGAGATAATAATAATGACAGGCCGTAACGCTGATCCTTTCCTTCATGACGATACCCCGTCGTCTGTCCCTCACCTCACTGCTGCGCGGGAGGTGTTCCATGGCTGAAGCCAAGCCACGTGATGGCATCCAACTGACCCGGGCGCTGAAAAGCCGGCATATCTTCATGCTGTCGCTGGGCGGCGTCATCGGCACCGGGCTGTTCATGGGCTCGGGCGTCACCATCAACCAGGGCGGTCCGTTCGGTGCGGTGCTGGCCTACCTGGTGGCGGGGTTGTTGATGTACCTGGTGATGGTCTGCCTGGGTGAACTGTCGGTGCAGATGCCGGTGTCCGGCTCGTTCCAGGCTCACGCCACACGCTACATCGGCCCGGCGACCGGGTTCATGATTGGCTGGGTGTACTGGATGAGCTGGGCCACCACCGTGGGCCTTGAGTTCACCGCCGCCGGCATGCTGATGACCCGCTGGTTTCCCGAGACACCGATCTGGTACTGGTCGGCGTTGTTCGTCGGCGTGCTGTTCGGCCTCAACGCCCTGGCCACCCGCGCCTTCGGCGAGGCCGAATACTGGTTCTCGGGCATCAAGGTGGCGGCGATCCTGGGCTTTATCGTGGTGGGTGTGCTGGTGATCTTCGGTGGTATCCCGCTGAGCAGCGGCGCACCTGCACCGATGCTTTCCAACCTGCTGGGTGACTCGTTGTTCCCCAACGGCTTCTCGGCCGTGTTCGCGGTCATGATGACGGTGGTCTACGCGTTCCAGGGCTGCGAGATCATGGGGGTTGCCGCCGGTGAAACCGACCAGCCGGAAAAAAGCATCCCGCGTGCCGTGCGCAACGTGGTGTTCCGCGTGCTGATCTTCTACGTGCTGGCGATTGTCGTGCTGTCGGCGATTGTGCCGTGGCAACAGGCCGGCCTGATGGAAAGCCCGTTTGTGCAGGTGTTCGACATGGTCGGTATTCCTTTTGCGGCCGACCTGATGAACTTCGTGATCCTGACCGCGATCCTTTCGGTGGGCAACTCCGGCCTCTACGCCTCGACGCGAATCCTCTGGGCCATGTCGAAAACCGGCATGGCGCCACGCAGCCTGACGACCTTGAGTTCCCGTGGTGTGCCGCTGCGGGCGTTGAGCATCACCCTGTGTTTTGCCCTGCTGTCGCTGCTGACCAGCTTCATCGCGGCCGACACGCTGTTCATGGTGCTGATGGCCGTGAGCGGCATGGCCGGCACGGTGACCTGGATCGTTATTGCGCTGGCGCAGTACCGATTCCGTCGTGAGTTCATCCGTGACGGCGGCAAGGTCAGCGACCTGAAATACTCGGCGCCGTTCTTCCCGTGGTTGCCGCTGGCGTGCATTGCGCTGTGCTGCTCGTTGTTTGTGTTTCTGGCGATCGATCCGTCGCAGCGGCCTTCACTGTATTGGGGCGGTGGGTTTATGGCGCTGTGTTATGGGGCGTATTTTGTGATTCAGCGCAAGCGGCGGGGTGGGGCGGGGGAAACTGTGCCTTCCGCCTGAGTTTTGGATGGGCTTTGAGAAGATTCGCGGGCATGCCTTGGCTTGTCCGCGAATAGCCCTACACAACAATCTCAGAGTTCTTTGGTGCTGCTTCTGAATTCCTGTCACCGGTCATCAGGCAAAAGAAATATCCTACGAAACCTGTCGCCTGCCATGACCTTGTCCCTGGGAAGCTCGATCCCTAGTCTTCTTCGGCCGCTGAATGTTCAGCGGTCGGGTGTGGAAACCCGGGTGTATTTAGAAGATATGAAGGCGCTAGCTTGCTTCGCTTTATGGCAGCTGTGCGTGGGAGGACTTTGGTCCTGCCGGGTCTTCTATTTTCTCCCCGGTTTTCCACCCTGCGCACAGTTGCCACCCAATCGTGTGGAAACGAACGGATCGCAACTTTATCTGGAGAAAATAGATGAAGAGAACTATCCCCGACCCACCCCTTGAATCCCTCAAAACCCGCAGAACCCCCTTCGGCTCTTGCAACGCCCCACACGGCCCGCTGTTCGCCGTCATCGAAGGCATCCCCGCCGAAGACGCCCTGATCCACGCCTCCCTGCACATCAAATGCATCATCGCCACCACCCAGCACGCCGTCGGCCATACCGACGACGAAGGCCGTGGCATGTTGTGGTCGGCGGTGCATTCGGCCGAAATGGCCATGGCATTGATCGATGGCTTGCTCGATGACCTGGAGGCCGAGCAAGAAAAGGCCGCCCAGGCCCGAGCGCTCTAAAACCTCGCTACCCGCGCTGCAGGCGCCGCGGTGTCTCTGATACACCGCGTTGCCTGCATCGCGAGCAAGCTCCTACCCAAAGCCATGCCCTGCCAAGTCTGCGCGGGGTGCTCAAATCCATGTAGGAGCGGACCTGGCCGCGATGGGCTGCGCAGCAGCCCCCGAGGCCGGTGATATCTACGACAAGCCCTGGGAGTGCGGGCGGTTTCGGAATCGCCGGGGCCGCTTCGCAGCCCATCGCGGCCA
>NZ_JAAAMT010000081.1 GCF_009905435.1 Pseudomonas sp. R5(2019) | reverse complement strand
GGCAAGTCCCGATCAATACCAGCAATACTGATTTGGCTTGGTCGAGGTCCCTAGAGACCTCCAGCGCAGCGAAAAACTGCCAATTACTCAACTCTCTGCAGCCATAGCGTTTTTACACACTCTGGGTAAAGAGCGGAAATTCAGTAGGCGCGGTTCCTTGTCTGCCTTGCTGCGGTATCTGACACACAGGCAGTAGTGGTCTGACAGCCGCTCTCAGCAATTTTCCGTCGTACGTGAATGGTTGCTTTCGGTTAGTCTTGTCGACTAGGAGCAGGGGAACAAGATGCAATAGGACGCCTGCATTCGATTGCCTTCAGGGAGTCAACTGCAGCATGCACATCACTTTTGGCCTTTTCTTGGACACCCGTCAGGGTCCGTCCCCGACGAACTTCTTCAACACCCCGATAGTCGGCCGCCTCGGATTCCTGTCCCTGCTGGAGACCTACCTTGGTCTAAGCGCGCCAGAAGCGTCCACGGCCAGACGCGTGGCCATCTACTCTGGCCTGCTGCGGGTCCATGACAACAACTCGCGCTTCTACAGTGAGTCCCTGAAGGCCGACAGCATCGGTACGGCCGCGCGCCTCCTGGCCTGGCGTGACGAGTGGCGGCTTGGCGGTTGGGACGGCAGCGCGAATCCGGAGCATCCTTCGCGAATCCAGGAGCTTGCTTCCATTGAAAAGGCAGCTCTCGAAACGCTGCCGCCCGGAGAGGCCGAGCGCTTGCACCTGGTGATGCAGGGTCTGAGTGCGTCGGGCGCCGACCCCATCAAGTCAGTTCACCTGGTTGACCCGCCCGAGGACTTCCCGCTTCTCTGGCGGCAGGTGCTCGAGCGCCTGCCGGCCGTCGAAGTCCGCCTTCCCGAGCCACAGGGAGCAGGCCAACTCCGCGCGTTGCAAGAGCACGCCCTAACCGTTCTGGCTGGAGGCTCCGCGGGCAATCTGACCGCGCAGACCGACGGGAGTGTCTTGCTGGTGCGCGCCCTCGCGGCCACGACCGCCGAACACTGGTTGAGCACACAACACTCGCACAAGCCCGGCGACCGGCTGATCCTGGCCGAGGAGGCCGGCGACTCGCTGGATGTGTCGCTGTCCGCGACCGGCGGGGTCAACTGCGGGTTCGAACGCCCTAGTCAGCTCCGCCCAGCCCTACAGGCACTACTCCTTGCCTTGGAAATGTGCTGGGAACCAATAGACATGAACCGACTGCTGGATTTCCTGACCCACCCAGTCGGCCCGTTCAGTCGTCCTGCGAGAGGCAGGCTCGCCCGTGCTGTCGCCAAGCAGCCTGGGATTGGTAGCGAAGCCTGGACGGCGGCTAAGGCCAAGATCGCGGCGGGTGACGATGCCCAGGAAGTAGCAGATGAAATTACCTTCTGGCTGGAGTCAGAGCGCTGGTCACGCACCGATGGAGTGCCGGTCGATGCACTGATCGCTCGCGTCGACCGGATGAAGGAGGCTATGCGGCGTCGCCTCTCAGGTGAATCAGCTGATGCGGCGAGCTTTACGGCGGCGCATAGCCAATGTGCGGCCGTCCATGAAGCATTGATCGAGCTGGCTCGGCAAGGGTTGGCCACGGTGCTGCCTCGGCAAGTCGAGCAGTTGGTCGCCCACGCCACGCCCGCCGGGGCAACCAACCCCGCTGCGGTTTCCCATGTCGGTTGCATGCGCTCGGCCAGCACGGCAGCCGCGTGCATAGAAGCTGCTGATGAAGTGGTCTGGTGGATGCCGTCGACGCCTCCCCTGCCCTCGCCTCTGCCTTGGTCTCCTGCCGAGTTGAACGCTCTGACCCAATTGGGTGTGCAGTTGCGAGACCCGGCGCGTGAGCTCGTTTCGTTGGCACTGAAGTGGCTGCGGCCGCTACTTGTCGCGAGAAGCAGATTTATAATCGTCTGCCCTCCCCCTGGTACAGAAGTACATCCGATTCGCCAGCTTCTAAAGAAGCTCGTACCGGACATCGAATCTGGCTCGCTCGACCTGGACACTGCACTCGACTCCACACTTCTCGGGGCAACCGCCGAGGTACTTCCACCTCAGCCGCTGCCCACTACTCCGCGCCACATCCAACTCCCGCATCCCCTGCAGCTCGGCGACGCTGCACAGTCGTTCACTGCGCTCAACGAACTCTTCAACGACGCAGCCCTCTTCGTTCTGAAACGAGTGGCGAACCTGGAGCCAACCTCCGTCCTGGCGGTGGATGAGGACAACCGCCTGCTAGGCATCCTCGCTCATCGGGTGTTCGAGGAACTCTTCGCGCACACCGATGCCTTGACTTGGTCGAACTCCGCTGCCGTCGCCTGGTTCCGCGCCGAAGCAGACTCGCTCTTGCTGACTGAGGGCGCTGTACTGCTCATGCAGGGGGCGGGGGTAACGCAGCAGCACTTCCGCAAGGTCTGTGAACGAGCCATCTGCAGTCTCCTCGACCACCTCAGGTCCGCTGGTGCGGTGCAGGTTCAGACCGAGGTCGAGTTCGCAGGAAACCTAGGGGCTGTCCCGCTGGTCGGCATGATTGACCTCCTTGTCACGCTTGGCAACAAGCGAACCGTCGCGCTGGACATTAAGTGGCGAAGGGACAACTACTACGCCGAGCTGCTTCGCTCCGGCGAGCACCTACAGTTGGCGCTCTACTCCAGCCTCATTGAGCAAACAAGCGGTGTCGCACCCGCCGCGCTTGGCTACTTCATCCTGGAAAGCGGCGCACTGTACGTCACCACTGCCGACACCTTCCCGAAAGCGCAAGTCAGAAGACCGCCAGACGGCGTAACCGTCACCACTCTACTGGACAGGGCACGCGCCACCTGGAACTGGCGCAAGCAACAGCTGGACGCCGGGACCATCGAAGTCGTTCCGGAAGGTGCGACCGACGAATTCCAAGGCCCTGAGGGAACCCTTCCGGTCAACGGCCCAAGCAAATGGGACCGAGACCACCTCGTCTTGCTGGGAGGCTGGCAATAATGAACAACATCGAGTTCATCAGCGCAGGCGCCGGCAGTGGCAAGACCTACAAGCTGACCGAAACGCTCGCCCGAGCCCTCGAGTCCGGCGCAGCACGCCCTCACGCCATCTTGGCCACGACCTTCACGGTGAAGGCCGCTACCGAGCTGCGCGAACGCGCCCGCTCCTGGCTTCTTGAAAAGGGACGTATCGACCTGGCCACAGCCATCGGCCAGGCCCGCTTGGGCACCGTCAACAGTGTCTGCGGTCAGATGCTCAAGCGGTTCTGCTTCGAGTTGGGCCTGTCTCCCGACCAGACTGTGCTGGGCGAAGGTCAATCCAAGAGACTGCTCAAAGCCACGCTGGCCGAGTCGATGGATGCCGACGCACAAGCGGAACTGGTTTGGCTCACGGAGCGGTTCGGCATCGAACAGGCGGACTGGTCCAAGACTGTTGAGGCTGTCGTCAAGGCCGCGCTCGACAACGACATTGAGCCAGGGGCGCTTCGCGTGATGGGCACCCAGAACGCGGACGCGATGCTCGCGAACTGGCCTGCTCCAACTGCGGGACTGGACCCGACCGAGGCATTGGCGACCGCGCTGGCCAAGGCGCACCAGGAGGTAGCCGCCTACGTAGAACAACAGCAGGCTGTCGGCGCCAAAGTTGCAGACAACCTCTTAAAAGGCCTCGACGGGCTGCAGAAACTGGATCGCCTCTTCCGTGAAGGCCGCTGGTGCTGGCCCGACTGGATCGGCGCAGCCGGGTTTGACGCCGGCGCCAAGGTCAGGGATATCGTGGCACCAGTCAAATCCGCAGCTCAGGCCCACGAGTCTCACCCGGCCTTTCATGTCGAGGTCCGCCGGTACCTTGACAGGGTGTTCAACCTGGCCGCCGACGTTCTCGACGCCTACGAGCAGGCCAAGAAGGCGCTGGGTGCAGTCGACTTCAGCGACCAAGAGGTGTTGCTGCTACGTGCATTGAGGACAAAGCCAGCCGTCCGTGAAGTGTTGGCGGCAGAACTGGATCTCATCATGGTCGATGAGTTCCAGGACACCAGCCCTCTCCAACTGGCGCTCTTCGTCGAGCTGGCCAAGCTCGCTAAGAGGTCGGTGTGGGTGGGCGACCCCAAGCAGGCCATCTACGGCTTCCGCGGAACTGACGCGAGCCTCATTGCCGGCGTCCTCGGCGCCATCAAGGACTGGGGCGGAGTCATAGGGAAGGCCCTGGACACCTCCAGGCGCTCCATCGAGAGCCTAGTCTCGCTCACTAACGACGTGTTCAACTCTGCGTTCGAGCCCGACCTGACGCCTGCGCAGGTTCGGTTGCAGCCGCTGCGGAAGGATATCCCGGACCAGGCCGCGCTGCTGAACTGGAACTTCGAGAGCAGCCGAAACGACTCGGACTACCTAGGCCTTGGGCAGGCCGTCCGCGAGCTGCTGGGGTCCGGGGTCAAGGTCGAAGACAAGGACACCAAGGAGCTCCGTCCGATTCAGGCCGGCGATGTCGGAGTGCTGTGTCGCTACAACGACCAGGTCGAATTTGCCGTCACGTCGCTCACGCGCTGGGGAATCCCGTCAGCCAGCCCACGCTCCGGCTTGTTGGGGACTGCCGAAGCCATCTATGTCATGGCCTGTCTGAGGCGCATGAACGACCCAACCGACACCGTCGCCACGGCGCTGGTTCTTACCCTGGCTGATAGCACTCCGATCGAAATCTGGCTTGCAGACAGGCTGCAATACCTAGCCACCGATGGGGCGAAGTCACACGAGTGGCTGACGAAGGGCGACAGCGCCCATCCGCTACTGGCCCGATTGGAAGAGCTGCGTCCAACGCTAATGGCTTTGACGCCACAGGAAGTGCTGCGACTTGCCGCTGCCGAGTCCCAAGTAGTGCGGCTGGTCGGCCAATGGTCCACTTCCCCTCACGAGAGCCGCGATAGGCTGTCCAATGTCGAGGCACTGGTCGAACTCGGAAAGACTTTCGAGGACGAGTGTGTCGCCGCGAAGCGATCGGCGACCGTCAGCGGCATGCTTCGTTGGCTGGACGAACTCGCCAGCGCAGAGGACGATAACCGGGCCATTTCAGCAGACAACTCGGTCTCGGTCCTCACCTATCACGGGGCCAAGGGGCTGGAGTGGCCAATCGTCGTGCTGACAAGCCTCGATGCGACAGCACGCAGTTCGCTTTGGGGCGTGCGCGCGAGAACAGTTGGGGGCTTCGACCCGCAGCAGCCGCTCGCCAACCGCTTCGTCCACTGCTGGCTGAAGACCTGGGGCAAGCGGTCCCAGCCCCAAGCCGCCCTCAACGCCGAAGCCAGCGCCACTGGTCAAGCCATGCAGGCCGAAGCCCTGGCGGAGAACAAGCGCCTTCTCTATGTGGGCCTGACCCGCGCGCGTGATATGAACGTCGCAGTGTCGTTCGTTCGCAAGTCAGGGGCGGGGCGCGCCTGGGTCGGCGAGATTCAAGGCGCAGCCGACCTGTTGTTCGGCGACTCAGGAACCATAGCGATTCCCGACGGCCAGCAGCTCTCCAGACTATCGAGGTCGTGGAACAAGGATGACTGCTCAACGGAGCCACCTGCCAAAACCTCCGAGGCCTGCCGCTGGTTCACAGCTCGTCCGCGTGTGCAGGCCGAGCCGTTGTGGCATCGACCGAGTTCTGCCTCGGGCGGCACGTTCAAGGTAGTCGAGACTGACGCAGTAGGAGTCCGGCTAAGCTTGGCGGGCAAGCCCGACATGGCATCGCTGGGCACGGCGCTCCACCTGTGCATCGCTCGCGCCGGCGCGCTTGGCGGGATTTCAGCCCCTGACGTCGAACGAATCCTGATGACCTGGGCCGTGGCTCATTCTGTGGATAAGGAAGCCGTTTGCGCCCAGGCCAGAGCGTTCCAAGCTTGGGTAGCCAAGCGCTGGCCTGACTGTCCCGTTTACGTCGAAGTGCCCATCGAAGCCAATGGCCCTAACGGCACTCGTATCCGGGGCCGCATCGACTTGCTGGTTGAACTGCCAGATAGTTGGATTCTCATGGACCACAAGTCGAACCCCGGTGGCTCAGCCAGAGACGAGGACCTGGTGGCTGAGCACGGCCCGCAGCTCGAGTCCTATGGTCATGCCCTTCTCAACGCGACCGGCAAGCCCGTGAGCGAGCGATGGCTCTACATGCCGGTCGCTGCACGAGCAGTCCGCCTCTCCTGACGCTCCCAGAAGCGTACCGGACTTAGTTTAATAGAAACACGAGGAAAAGCAGAGATGGATGTGAAGTTCCTGTCGGCTTCGCAGACGCAGTCGACACTCATAGCACTGGTTGAGAACTGCGAGTCGATGCAATGGGCAGTAGCCTGGGCGACCGAGAACGCGGTCTTCGAGGCAGCGATGAAAGACAGCTCGAAGTTCGAGCACTTCGTTGTCGGCACTCATATGTTCCAGACGCAGCCCGAGGTGCTTGAGCGGGCGGCAGCGCTAGCAGCCGCAGCCGTCGTTCCTCCTACGGGCGACCTGTTCCTCCCGAAGGTCTACCTGTTTCGTAACGGGCAACGCATACGCTGCGTGGTCGGGAGCCCAAATCTCACGAAGGCGGCGATGAGCCGAAACGTCGAGGCGAGCGTGCTGCTTGATGGCTCGCTCGACGATGCAGCGCTGGTAGGGCTCAGTCGCTTCGTCGCAGAAGCGTGGAAGGGGGCGGAGGACATCTCTCACGAGTTCCTCTTTCGGTACCGTCACCAGTACGCAGCTAAGACGGCTGCGCGAAAGGAACTGATCAAGTTCGCTGACGTTCGGCCACCTTCTAAGCCGAATACCAAGCGCGCGCCACATGACATGAGCTGGGCGGACTACCTCGTGCAGGTCCGAAGCTCATCACACCCGTCTGCGCACCTGTTTAAGGAGCGCTTGGGCGTTCTGACAAAGGCTCGCGCCCTTTTCGCGACTGGCATACCCTACGCGAAGTGGAACGAGGACGACCGCAAGCTGGTCGCCGGCACTCTCGGGCGCAAGAAGTCTCAGCAGCCAGGCGTGGACTACGGGCTTTTCGGGAGCATGGGCGCAAGTGGGACGTTCGCGAACCTGGTCATCGAAGCGCCCACAGGTCTCTCCCACGCCCTCGATTTCATCCCGTTGATGGGCGCGGTCACGCAGGACGACTACGACCGCTACTGCAAAGCGTTCAGAGCAGCCTTCGATCAGGACGGGCGAGTCGGCGGACTACCGACCGCGACTAGGCTCTTGGCGATGAAGCGGCCTGACGCATTCGTGTGCATCGATTCGGCCAACCGAAAGGACTTGTGCGAAAACTTCGGTGTCAGCCCGAGCACAACGAACCTGGAGAACTACTGGCAGCGCATCATTGAGCCGATGCACGGTGATCCGTGGTGGAGACATCCGCAGCCGAGCAATGCGGCTGACGCCGAAATCTGGTTGGGACGCGCAGCGCTTCTGGACGCCATCTACTACACGCCCCGTTGAGCCTGCAGCTCTTCGACTTCCTGCGGACGCAGGACACGTCCATCCCCTCTTGAAACCGCCGAGGTTCACCGATGGTGAAGAAGTCGCTGACTTGGTCATCGTCAAAAAATATACATCCTGGCAGTGCAGGCCAAGACCCTACGCCACCGCCTCACCATAAGTGAGGACGCGTAGTTTCTTGTGAGTATTAGTTCAGCTTGCAGCCTTTGCCGACGCTTGGCTACGGAATCCGACCGATAGCAAACAGCCTTTTCCGGTCACTACCGACAAGTCCCCTAACTCCCGCTTTGGGTCGAAATCGGTCGGTCGCGAATGGCAGCAAACGACTGTGGATTTCAACCCGGTCAGTAGCCCTCACTGACTACCCCATCCGGACGAGGCGGTATGCTCCCAGTCTATGTGCACGACAAAGGTCACATCACCTGACTCAATTCCGCTAACCAAGGCCCATATGCCTGGTGAAGTATGGGTATTAGATCCGGTCGCATCAGTACGTCACACCCCTCTATGCAGTACGAGTCCTGAATCGAAATCTGATCGCTATGCACTCGCCAAGTCCGTTGAACCACCGCGAGGTTTCCAGCAGCATCCACCCACTTCATGGAGTCTGCGTATGCGCAATGGTGCAGATCAGCAAGCATTTGAAGGCTTGCCGGAGGGACTAGTAATAAAGTCCTTCCCAGCCAGTCCTCAATTGGGCTCAGGCTTACTAACCAAGGACCACGCTCGTCCATTATCTCATCCGGACTGCCAGCAATGATCAACCAATCCTCGATATGGCCTTCGTTGAAAGGGAACGCATTGGGAGGGACACTCTCATCAGGATGCACTGCGACAATACCCCCCATGCGGGTGATAATTCGCTGCCGCCCCGATTCAGTCCGCGAGCTTTGAGGATGTTCCACCTCGTAGAAACCAAGTCGAATCCAACCACTATACTCAGGATCATCGTCGGCGACCGTGATGATCGGGTTGAGACCATTGCTTACGCTGGCTTCCCATTTAGGGCGCGGCGTCCTGCTGGCGACAGCCATCAAGTGCGCAGGGATATTTGGCAGGATGTAGCGAAGCATCTCCTCGGCCAACTCTGACTCGAAGCCTTCGGGCAACCCTACAGGGCGCGGAAGACTAACGAGCATAGAGTCAAGAATGGATAGATAGATTTCCATTTGCCATGGCAAAACTTGAGCTGGAAGTCGGGCACTGCCATCACGACCGCCCCTGAGCTGCCATCGATTACGACCCGGAATAGAATCGCCCCACGCGACATTGTTCAGACGCTCCTCGATGATGTATGCCAGATCAGGCCAGAACTGCGCCAGAAACCCCATCACTTCATGCTGCTCAAGGGCGGCAATCATCCGCAACGGTTGACGGGTGACCGGGGTAGACAACATCGTCGGTTCAGATCGATTTGCAACTGTCACATCTATACTGGCTAGAAGTGCTTGAGCCATACTAGCCACTGCCCATGAGTCGGACTCGGCGCATAGCGTAAGCTCGGGGGTAACATCAGCAATTAGGTTCGAGAGGTCCACCGGGGACTCAATCAACACGCGAAGGACTAGATGCAGCGAGGACACTGAGGTATCGGCCAGTAACCAATGGCTCAACGGACGAGCGAATAGATGAGTTCGATCGCGTAGCAGACGTGCTATAGCACTCAAAATCAGCACTTTGCGTGGCAAAACTGGATTACCTAGGCGACTTAGAAGCAGGCTAATAAAGGCCTCTTCCACTGACCAGCCACAATCGTCTGTCTCAAGATTTTCAAACCCAAGGTAGCGTCCCGGCAGAGGCAAACGAAGCTCCATCACATTGAAGGCCTCGGCCCATGCCTGTGATGCGATGCCTGGAGCCTCCCATTCGGCAAGCTGCTCAACCAGATGCTGTGTCACGCCATGAACGTTGCCAGACCGTAGCTTACGGGCCGTCTCATCTGCCAGCACCTGCCGAGCTTGAGCAGAATCAAGCTCAAGCGCCCTGCTTACCGAAGCTGCGTGCTTGCGGTCGCCTACGTTATGCCACCCACCACCGCCTTTTGCACAACTGTAGGCAAGCACGTAGGTAGTGGCGGCCAGTTGTACATGACCTGCGTTATCAAGCGCGGCGGCCAGGCCGTTAATAGCCTGATAACGATCCCAGAACCAATATCCCGAATCGCGCACGTAAAAGTGGATCAGTCGCTGGGCTGCTAATTCGTCGCCTGCATCGACCATTTCGCTAATGATATAAGCCAAAGGTAAGGTCACGACCCCGTCGACCTCGGAATCCGAGATTTTAGCCTCGCCTAGTCTGCGAAGCGTAGACAGCACATCAACATAGCTACGCGTCTGAGGAAACGCAGGACGAAGCTCCTCACCTGTGGTGTCGTTCTTGCGGGATCTGCTTTCACTGCGCACTACTGGCGTGGGATGACGGTGATCGCGCAGAGCTGCTGGAGCTTTAAGCGCATGTTCTGATGCAAATGTCAGGAGTCGCTCAACGGCATCGATCCGATACCGCGCAGCGTCATCTAACACTTCTGCACATAGTTGTGTAAATCGCTCCTGGACGCAGGACAGGTTGCTTGGGAGAAGCCGTTCGAGAGGTCTGAGCCGTTCCATGACAAGCTTACTGCCGGCACCATCGTGATCAACCTCGAACAAGATCGAGCTCCAAAACCCATCGAGCAAGAGCGGGTCCGCCGTTTCGGCAAGGGTCGTTAATGTGCTCGTCAGCGCGGAGACCGTAATCCAGGATTCACCCCCATGCTCACGTGCCAATGTCGATGCTAAAAGCCGAACACCGCGTACCGGGTCAACAGCCATAAGTGCATTGAACCAGGCGTTCGGCGCATTGCGTGTCTCTCTGCCGTCGGTATGGTTCCTCACTGCTCGCACGAGCGGCTGTAACTTGATCAAGCCATCAAGCGCTGCGGTGGATGCGCCACTCTTCAAGGCGCTCACACTTCCGATCAGATCAAACAGTGAGGTGTCTTTATGAAACCCATACCCCAGCAGATACCCGCATGACTGCCGCCAATAGCTGGTAGCCGCCTCAGGTTGCCCTGCAACCGCTAACGCCTGTGCCACTCGCATGGAAAATTCAGCATGGTTGCTGTAGTAAGTACCGCCGTCTCTCTCCTCGTCCACCAGTACACGATCTAGCGCGTCGATGACCAACTGCGACGCTGATTCATGTATAGCGTAAGGAATCAGTATCGAGAAAAAAGTGTTAGCCGAAATGGGCCCACCATCTTCCCTATCCATTTGGGTCGCAGTACCCAGACGAGCCTCTGATATGGACGAAATGGCGTACTCCCAATCCTCCAGCGTTCTGGAGAAATTCAGTGCTCGGGCCAGGCTCTCGGCTATAACCGAATGGATGCGATACAGATCGCATGCCCGAGGTGATCCCACGAACGGACGGACATCTCCAAGCAACTCAGCGAAGACGGTACTGGAGTCGTATGGTCTGTTTTGGGTAGCTGCCGCTTCAGCTCCTGCGCTTGCTATCACGAAACGCAGCCAGCAACGGTACCAGCCTTCCCCATCGACACGATGCCGCTCTGCATCCAGGGTTTGTAAGTTCCCGATTAAGGCATGTAGGCGTATGGTTGCGACCCAGTCACGAACTGGCTGGGTACTATGTAGGTAACCATCGTCGTCCAGAGCGATGTCGAAGGTGGCTGGCTCGACCAAAAATGGCTGGCCATTTTCAATTGAAGCCCCTCGCTCCAGACACCATACTGCTTGCTCTACTCCTCTGGCGTGACGCAGCGCGTTGTTGGCGTAATCTACCGCCGCCACAAGGTTGCTCGCATCCCATGCAGCGTCCGACAGCCCCAACCAAGTCGCACACGCGCGCTCCTCACTTAAGCCGAATCGCTGATCAGATTGAATGCGCACTCGCCCAGCGAGACGTTCAACGGAAGACAAAGGTAGCTCGTGAGAGAGCATGCTCGAAAGCTTGCGTACAAAGATGAACTTGAGCTCTTCCTCGAAATACAATTGATCACAAACCTCTCGGGCGACGCCAAACGTATACCCTAAGCGCAGTTGCCCACGCAGCGACGCTAGGTAGACCTTCTCCTCCTCATACAGATCAGCCTCAGGATCGAAGTGATCAGAGTGACTGCTACGCTGGTCGTCAAACCACAACTCAAGGTATTCCGCCCAAGGTGCTACTGCGCCCTGTGCCTCGACCGCCTCACACGCGAGCAGTCCTTGAGTTGCATCCAGAGTTGGTTCCCCATCGAAAAGCATGCGTTGTGCGAGAGCGTGCGGCCCATGTAGCGCCTGGTAGGTGATCCAATACGGATGCCAGCGATTTGTACCTTCATCAAAGCACATGTCGAGTGAACGGAAGATCTCAGAGCACCTGAGCAGCACTGGCCAGTTTCCGCTACTTGCCGCAATGTCCGCTGCAAGCGAGACGCCGTCCTCAATAGACGTTCGAGAGTGTCCATGAACGAGACTGTCACGCGCAAAGGTGGCAGAGACCCGCCCCAGAATCTCATCGTCCCGCCCCACCCGGCGCAAAGAGGGAAGCAAAAAGCGGTATGAGCGAGCGTCCTGAAAAAAGTCCTTGGACTCTAGCCAGGCGATGACCGGATTCAGGATATTGCGAACGCTTTTGCCTGCGGCTTGTAACTCGTCAAGAATGAAGCGTCTGAAGCTCTCATGAAATATCCGTACACCGCCTTGACCTGTGGCGCGGGAAAGGATGGGGGACAACATGGCCAGCGCTTCGGGAACATAGTCTTGCATCAAGCTCCCGACAATTTCTTGCAGCTCCGCCTCCGTCACCGAGAAATCAAGAACACCTAGGATATTAGCCACGGGGATGGTGTTGCGGCTGGCGGTCAGGTTCAGGTGTTGGTAGTAACGGGTAATGTCACCGTCTAAAGCTGGCGCTGACGATAGCCATTCATGAGGCGCTTGAATGCGCCCGCTCTTTAACCCCTCAACGAGGCCTACTGACAAATAGCGGGTGTAGAGCGGATTTCCTTGGGCCTTCGACGCCAGTAAGGTGAGTAACTCGTCTCGTTCACTTTGGTCGCTAATGGCGACGCTTTCAAATGCTTGTGAAACGCCGTGCTTGTCACACAGAGAAAATATTTCTTCGCGTTGCCACGCTTGAAGGGTGTGCTGGTGCAGTGAGTCCTTGAAACGATCTCGGAGAGGATCAAGATGCTCGCCAGGTTGAGAGCCAATGACAAGCGATACACCTTCGGGTAAAGCGAGTGTCGATAAGCGCTCCACGATATCCGTTTCATTGTCATTTAGGCTTTGAGAGGTGCTGCGTACTCGCGCAATGTGATCCAGACCGTCGACAACAATGACAACTCGGGAACCGCTTTCAACGACCTGCTGCAGGCTTTCTTCAAGGACATCAGCTCCTGCCGCGAAGATTTGCCGAGCCGATACGCTCTCTTGCTCACTCAACCAGTCCTGGATGTCCCCCAGAAGATTTGCAAACAGGATGTTGGTGCTAACCCGCTTCTCCGCCAAACCGTCTCCAGGGGCAAGGAAACAATAGTGCTGTGCTACAACAACACCGCGATTTCGCAAAAAATCGGCAAGCTGCGTCAACTCCCAAGATTTACCTGATCCTGGGCCAGCAAGGATCAAATGAACGCCTCCCTGCAGCACCGTTTCAGCCAGATTGTCGCGAACGTGCGGTCGCGGCTGTAGCACAGAATTATCAATCGGGAACTGTTGAAGTACTCGCCCGAAATCTGTGCGCAGCATCAAACGACTGGCTACGTCCCCAGGGGTCAGTCTCTCGCCTTGAATGCGCGCGTTGGTGGCGATGTGAATGGCTAACGCTGCAACATCCTCAGGCCGTCTTTCGGCGTTGGGGTATCGCCCTATTCCAACATCCTTCATCAACAAGTCGAGCAGTAAACCCTCTAACGGGCCGGGGCTATCAAGATCAAGCGTTGCCGAGGGCAAAGCAAGTTCAATGACAAAGCGCTCACAGAAAGCGACAACTTGATCTCGGGTAAGCGGTGCTGAGCCCTCCTTGGAGGGGCAGAGTACCGCGAGTTTGGGACCTTCGGCACCTGGCCATATTCGAGCTGAATCGATGCGATATCGCTTTGTAGTAAACCCTGCGAACGTGCCAGCGGCGTCCGACACTTCAAATAAAGCGGACAAGGCATCGGTTATAACAGGGGCCTGCCAGGTCGCGCAGAGCCTGTACTCGTCAGCTGCGTCGATGCCTGCATGAGTGAACGTCTGAACCAAGCGGTCAAATCGAAGTGAGGAGGCATTGCCTATGAAATCTTGAAGCTTCAGTGCGACTTCGGGGTTCAGGCTGGATTTTAGCTGGCGCCGGATTCTGGTTCCGTTGGCCGTCACCTCAAGATCGTCGAAGCGGTCGTCTTCGACAGTTTTACGATCCACGATGACCGCTTCATGCTGGTGAACAAGTGCTCGAACCAGTAAGTATGCGGTAACCAAATCTTGGTAGGCATAGCCCCTGTGAGCGGCGCTCAAGGAGCCCATGTGTGTCGTAATCAAATTTCCGCTCCTTCTAAAGCCTTCGTCAGGACCCTCCTTTACTCGCGACACATATTAATCGAATGATGGCTTTCTGGTTGCTCTTTGCAAAATGCTTTTAGCAACGATGGCGCGCGCCCTCTGAGGGCGATCAACAGTGACTGCAGGTAGTTTTGGACCACGGAAATTCGCACTCGAATCGAAGAGGGCACGTGCGAGATGCGATTGCTGGAGAACAACCAACGGTCCGGGGCGACCGGCCTCATAGAACCGCTGAATAAAAACTGGGTGAGTCCGGATCTGACTTCCAGTTGACCGCAATAGCCCTTACCCATCCTGATTTTTGCTATCAACCGAACCTCAGGACCATGGTCGAGGCAGGATGATTCGGCTAGATTGCACCACCGCACTGCAGATCCATGAGGAACTGGATGTCTATCGAAATCATTGGCCCCAAAAAATACAAATTCCAGGATCGTGTATGTCTGCTTTTGGCGCTGCAATACGCACAGAGCGCACACGCGCAATTGGAAATCGAGCCGCGCGGTGGCGAAGATCCCCCGGTGTCAGGATAGTTGTCGCCTCTCCGGTTTTTCCTGAAAAAGCATATCGGGGGCGGAAAGAGACTGGTCGTGCCGTACTATTCACCTGAACGCAAAGCCGCATTGCTGAAGATGCTGCTT
>NZ_JAAAMT010000080.1 GCF_009905435.1 Pseudomonas sp. R5(2019) | reverse complement strand
CGACCTCTTCGCTTCGATAAAAGAGGTCGATGGTAGTGAAAAATCCTGCGTCGCTGCCTGCCGGAGCATGGGGCGGATCAGTGAGAAATCACTGTCCAAATGCTCGTGGAATCAGTGTCCAAGTGGCCGTGGAATGAGTGTCCAAGTCAGCGTGGAATCGCTGTCCAAGTGTTCGTGGAATGGGTGTCCAAGTGCGCGTGGAATCCGCACATATAACAAGTGGGACGAGTCATAGAAGGTTCTCGCCGAGCCTGCGTCCGTGCCTGTCGCAAACGGTCATCAAGCTGTCGTGTTCGGCCATCCGTCTTTCAAGGCAGCAAAGACCCTCGTTGTCCAGGCATTTCAATAAACGACAGAAGGCTTATCTGATAGCGACCACGTCGATTGCCGCAATGAAACTATAAGTATCTGTTTTCAAACAGAAAAAATTAGTTTTCTATGTGCGTTCTTACAGTATTTTCTATGTATACATTAAGAATACAGAGCATTGACGATGGCTCGGATGCGTGCGAGTCTGAATTCCACACCCCGCCGTGATCGACGTTGAGCACCTGAGGAGGTCGTTGGTGAAAAGCGGCAAAAGCACACTGTATGACGACCTGAAGCGTCAAATCCTCACGATGGAGCTCGATCCTGATGAGGCCCTCGACGAGGTCAGTCTGAGCGAGCGCTACGGGCTCTCCAGAACGCCGGTCCGGGAAGTGTTTCGTCGTCTTGCCGGCGAGGGTTATATCGACATCAGGGAAAATCGCGGGGCGCGCGTTATTCCCATGAATCATTCGACGCTCAGGAGCTTTTTCCAGGTCGCTCCGATGGTCTATGCCGCCATTGGCCGTCTTGCCGTCAACAACTTCAAGCCACGGCAAATGGTCGATTTGAAAGAAACGCAAATGCGGTTCCGGCGGGCCACCGAAGCTCACGATGCGTTGGCGATGGTGGTGGAAAACAACCGCTTCCACGCGATCATGGGCGAAATGGCGGGTAACCCCTATCTGGAGCCCAGCCTGGAAAGATTACTGATCGATCATGCCCGCATTGGCCACACCTTTTTTCGTCCTCGCGATGAGGATATGGAGCGACGCCTCCATCTGTCTGCCGAACATCATGATTTGTTTATTGAAGCCATTGAGCGACGTGACGAAGACGCCGTGGTTGATCTGGTCTTTGAGCACTGGGAACTTTCCCGGGAAAACATGGAAATGTTTATCGCCCCGCCAGGCATGAAAGCCGACCTGCCTTTCGGGGTGTGAAGGATAACGAAGAGATAACAAGCACTCGGGCCCACCCGGGCGCTTGAGGCTGGCGCCTGCCCGATCCAGCGGGTCGCCAACTGATGGGCAGTGATAACGACAGAAGTTGTAAGGGTTGTACCGTTCCGTTTCATGTCATCGGCCGCTGCTTCGCGCAGGCCAACAATAATCCAACCGATCATCGGGGAAGGCTATGAAAAGAATCTGGAAGGCAGTCTGTGCAGTGGCATTGATGGGCATGGCGATATTGCCTGTTCAAGCAGAAGAGAAAAACATCACGATGGGTACACTGTCGTGGGAAGACCTGACGCCCATTACCGGTATTACCAAAAAGGTGCTGGAAAACTCTGGCTACACCGTCAAGGTCATCGAGTTCTCCGAGTGGGGTATTGCCTATGCCGCCTTGAGCAAGGGCGATATCCAGATGCTGGCTTCACAGACCGATTATGCGGCCCAGGATTACTGGAATAAAAACAAGAACCGCCTGGAAAAGCTGTCTCCGGTGTCGTTCGGTCTTTATCAGGGTATTGCGGTTCCCAAGTATGTTGAGGTCGACTCGCTCGATCAACTGAATGCCAATGCCGATAAGTTCAACGGCAAGATCATCGGTATCGAGCCCGGTTCCGGATTGATGAGTGATGCGACCAAGGCCGTCAGTGAATACGGCATCAAGTTGCAATTGGTTGAAGGCAGTACCGCGGCCATGACCGCGGCGTTGAAATCCGCCGTCGACCGCAAAGAACCTATCGCTGTAGCGATTTGGGAACCCTCCTGGATGGCGCAGAAGTTTGACATGAAGTTCCTGAAGGATCCGAAGGGTATTTTCCCTCCGCCACAAGGCTACTACTGGATTGGTCACAAGGATTTCGCTGCGCAATACCCACGTGCGCGTGAAGTGGTCGCCAGCGTTTATGTGCCCCTGGCTGATATCACCGCAATCAATGGTGAAGTCAAGGATGGTAAAAGCATGGATCAAGCCGTCAACGACTGGACGGGCCGCCATGCTGAATTGTTGAAACGCTGGGAAAACGTAAAACAACGATAAAGATCCGTACTTTTTGTCACTGCCGACATTTGATCAATAACAAAGCCAGTCACGCTGGTGAGACAGGTTACAAAATGACAACGGCCAATATAGACGTTAATGAAGTGCTGGTGGATTGCCAGTCGGTCTGGAAAATCTTCGGTCAGAACGCGCCCGCCGCCATGAACGCGGTGGTCAAGGAAGGGCTGACCAAGACTCAGATTCTGCAGAACTACGGCTGCGTGGTCGGCGTGTCTGATGTGAGTCTGCAGGTCCGCCGCGGCGAGATCTTCTGCATCATGGGCCTGTCCGGCAGTGGCAAATCCACCCTGATCAGGCTGCTCAACAAGCTCATCACACCCAGCTCGGGAAAAGTCCTTGTCAAAGGCAAGGACCTTTCCTCGCTGTCGCCGGCACAGCTGCGAGAAGTCCGTGCTCGCAATATCGGCATGGTCTTTCAAAGTGTTGCCTTGCTGCCCAACCGTACTGTGCTGGAGAACACCGCGTTCGGCCTGGAAGTGCAAGGGGTTGGCAAGGCCGAGCGTTACAAGGTGGCAGAGCGTGCCCTGGCCAAAGTCGGCCTGACTGACTGGACATCCCGCTACCCTGGCGAGTTGTCTGGCGGCATGCAGCAACGGGTGGGACTTGCGCGGGCCATTACCGCCGACCCTGAAGTGATTCTGATGGATGAACCTTTCAGTGCGCTGGACCCGTTGATTCGCCGGCAGCTGCAGGATGAATTCCGTCAATTGACCAAGGACCTCGGCAAGTCAGCGGTCTTCATTACCCACGACCTGGATGAAGCGATCCGCATCGGTGATCGCATCGCAATCATGAAGGATGGCGTGATCATTCAGGTCGGTACCGCTGAAGACATCGTGCTCAACCCGGCTGACGATTATGTCGCCGAGTTTGTGGCAGGCATCTCGAGGCTGCATCTGGTCAGGGCTCACTCGGTGATGACGCCGGTCGAGGTCTATAAGGCGGCCAATCCGGGCAGTGATGTCAACCGCTTCACCAAGACTTCACCCGAGGCCGATATCAACGAGTTGATCGGCCTGACGATCAAGTCTGAGCGTGACGCACTGGCGGTTGTCGACCAGGGCGTGGTGATCGGAATCATCACGCTGCGCGATCTGCTGCGAGGCGTGCAGGGTATCCCGAACGAATTCGTGGCCCCGGAATCGACCACTGTTGTGGAGGCGTCGACATGAGCATTCCCAATTTTGCCAGCGAGTTCGATTCGGTTGTCGATTCGAGCCTTGAGTGGCTGATGGACAACGGCGAGTTTGTCTTCGATGCCGTCAATTCAGGGCTGACCGGTTTGTACGAGGGCGTGCAGTGGTGCATCGCCTATCCGCCCCATTACCTGATTGCGCTGCTGATGGGGGTGATCGGCTGGCGCGCCGTGGGCGTGCGGTTTGCAGTGCTCACAACGCTGGCATTGCTGTTTTGCGCTGTCATGGGCTTGTGGCCGCAGACCGTCAGCACCCTGGCCCTGGTGATCACGGCTACGGTGCTGGCATTGATGGTCGCCATTCCGTTGGGCGTGGTGGCGGGGCTGACACCGGCATTCGACCGGGTGGCCGATCCGTTGCTGGATCTGGTGCAGACCTTGCCACCCTACATTTATCTGCTGCCGGCCATTGCGCTGCTCGGATATGGCCCGGCAACGGCACTGATGGCGACCTTTATCGTGGCGGTGCCCCCGGCGCTGCGGTTGACCTCGCTGGGCATCCGCATGACACCCAAGGAGTTCGTCGAATTGGGTGAGGCCAGCGGCGTGACCGGCTGGCAGATGTTTTTCAAGATTCGCTTGCCGTTCGCCTTGCCCAGCATCATGGCCGGGGTCAACCAGAGCCTGATGATGGCCTTCGGCATGGTGGTGATCGCTGGCATCGTCGGGTCCGGCGGCCTGGGTGAATCCATCTATGGTGCGATTCGCACGCTGGATATTGCCAAGTCGATCAACGCGGCGATTGCCATCGTGATCTTGACCATGATTCTGGACCGCCTGGCCCAGAGCGCCGCCAAAACTCGAATCGGAGAGAGCCAATGAGCACCTTGGAACTGAGTTTTTCTCCAGGCCAATACCTGGCGCCCGCCGTTGATTGGCTCAACGCCAACCTGCATGGGCTTTTTGCGGGCATCAGTCGGGTCATTGAAACCGTCCTGGGCGCCGTTGAAGGTGTGTTGCTGGCGCCGCCGGCGTTTGTATTGATCGGTATCGTCGTGGCGCTGGCGTTCTTTTTCGCCAATCTGCGTGTGGCGATATTCGCCGCGGTGATGCTCGCCTTCTGCCTGTTTTCAGGGCTGTGGGTCGCGTCCATGCAGACGATTGCCCTGGTGTCCGTGTCGGTATTGATCTCGGTGGCCATTGCCTTCCCGCTGGGCGTGTTGGCCGCGCGGAAGAAACGTGTCGATGCCGCGTTCTTGCCGATTCTCAACGTGATGCAGACCGTGCCGCCGTGGGTTTACCTGATCCCTGCGGTGATGCTGTTCAGCCTGGGGCGCGTGCCGGCAATCATCGCAACCATCGTCTATGGCATTCCGCCGATGCTGAGGTTGACCACGCTGGCGTTCAAGCAACTGCCCAAGGATCTGCTGGAACTGGGGCAAGCGATTGGCGCCTCGCCACGCACCATTCTGTTGAAAATCGAATTGCCTACCGCCGCGCCGACGCTGCTGGTCGGGCTGAACCAATGCATCCTGCTTTCCCTGGCGATGGTGGTGTTGGCAGGCCTGGTGGGGGCGGGCGGCCTGGGCGCTGAAGTGACCCGCGGGCTGACCCGGATGGAGATGGGCCTGGGGCTTCGCGCCGGGTTGGCAATCGTGGCGGTTGCGCTGCTGCTGGATCGGCTGTCGCGTGGCGCACTGCAGCGCCATTCCCCTCGTCAACTGGCGTGAGAAACGGGCATGAGACGTAGCTTCTTTTGTGTGGATTCCCATGCCTGCGGCAACCCGGTGCGCGTGCTGGTAGGTGGCGGGCCTGTATTGCCGAATGTGTCGATGGCCGAGCGCCGCGAGATTTTCGTGCGCGATCACGACTGGATTCGTACCGCGCTGATGTTCGAGCCTCGTGGCCACGACATCATGTCCGGCGCCATCATCTATCCCTCGGTGCGTGAAGATTGTGACTTTGGCGCACTGTTTATCGAGGTCAGCGGCTGCCTGCCGATGTGCGGCGCGGGCACCATCGGGCTTTCGACCGTGGTGATCGAGGAGGGCCTGATCACGCCGCGCGAACCCGGCACCCTGGCGATCGAGACGCCAGCCGGGCGAGTGGATGTGCAGTACATCATGAACGGCGAAACGGTCGAGTCCATTCGCTTGTTCAACGTCAACAGCTACCTGCACCGTTCGGATGTGCAAGTCGATGTGCCCGGTGTCGGTACGCTTACCGTGGATATTGCCTATGGCGGCAACTACTACGCCGTTGTCGAACCGCAAGCCGCATGGGCTGGCCTGGAGGGCCTGGCGGCGGCGGACATCGTAGGCTTGAGCCAGAAGCTGCGATCGGCGTTGGCCGATATCTGTAATCCGGTGCATCCCGAAGACAGTCGAATCAAGGGCGTTCACCACGTGATCTGGTGTGACGAAGCGCGCAGCATCACGGCGCACGGTCGCTGCGCGGTGTTCTACGGCGACAAGGCCATTGACCGTTCACCGGGCGGCACCGGTACCTCCGCGCGCATGGCCCAGTTGTTCGGCAAAGGGCGCTTGAAGGTGGGCGATACCTACCGGCACGAGAGCCCGATCGGCACGATCTTCGAAGGCAAGGTCGAGTCAGCCGTCAAAGTCGGAACCTATGACGGGATAAAGCCCAGCATCACCGGCTGGGCCCAGGTCACCGGCCACAACACGATCTTCGTCGATGACAAGGACCCCCTCGCTCACGGGTTCCAGCTGGCGTAGCTGAGCGGCGGCGAGCCAGGCTGGTGAAGTAGCGGCCTTCATGGTAGAGGTACGCCGGGGGGCAAATCGAGCGGGCCACACACACTGTCCGCGACCGTTTATCTCCTCATTGCCACGGCTCTGCCTGGCACCTATCGCGACTGTAGACACATTGTATACTGTGATCTATAGTGAGAATACAAATTGTAGACACGGCAGATGCTTGCCCATGAAGGTTTCTATGAAGGCGACAACAGAGCTTGATCCGAAGGCGGTTGCGGATCTCCCTATTGATCGAAAAGCCGTGCTGGGTGAGGCGCTTCGGCGTCGCATCCTGAGCATGGACCTGGCCCCTGGCGCGGTCATCGATGAATTTGCGTTGTGCGAGGAATTCGGGCTTTCGCGTCCACCGGTACGCGAGCTGATGCGGCAGATGGCCGCTGAAGGCTATATCGAGCTTGAAGCCAATCGCGCTGCGCGCGTGTCGTCGATGAGTTATCAATCGCTGCGCAGTTTTTTCCTCGCGGCGCCATTGATCTACATCGCCACGACTCAGCTGGCGGCCACCAACGCAACACTGGCCGAAATTGAAGAGTTGAAACGCATCCAAAGTCTGTTCCGCCGCGCCATCGAAGAAATCGATGTCGATAAACGCGTGCTTTATAACGATGAGTTCCATCTGCAAATCGGCAGAATGGCGCGTAATGCTTATTTGATGCCCAGCTTGCAACGTTTGCTGATTGATCATGCACGGCTGGGAAAAATCTTCTATCGCCATCCGACCACAACGGATATGCAAGAAGACCTTCAAACGGCGGCGCTGCAACATGATCAGATGATCAGCGCCATTGAAAGCAATGATCCGGTATTGGCCGGCGATATTGTTCGTGCGCATCTGGAACTGTCCCGACGTCGCATGGCCGACTATGCCGCTCCGGAAGGAATGGACGTTTCACTCACCTATTAATTATTAACGCCGGGCCCCATTGCATCAGTACGACACACAACGTGTCAGTGATTTCGCTGTTGCAGTGGGGAAGTTTTAACGTCAGTCCTTATTTATAAGAATCCAGGTCGCAGACATGGCAAAAGTAACTCATACCCCTGCAGATGATTCTACCTGCGGCTGGTTTCACCTCAGTCCACCCAGAAAGCCACGGCCGGCTCACTCCGGTATCCGTAATGCTCGCTGGGTCGTGGTGGGTGCAGGTTTTACCGGGCTGGCGGCGGCTCGCCAATTGGCGCTCAACTTTCCGGACGACGAGATTGTATTGATCGAGGCGCAAGAGGTCGGTTACGGCTCCTCGGGCAGAAATGCAGGCTTTGCAATTGATTTGCCCCATGATATCGGTGCCGATGACTATATTGGTGATATCGCCACTGCCAAAATGAGCCTGCGCCTGAACTTGACCGGCCAGAACATCCTGAAGGATCTGGTCAAACAGCACGGCATTGAATGCCAGCTGCGTGCCTGTGGCAAGTATCAGGCCGCCATCGAAGATCGTGGCATCGCGGTGCTGGATGCCTATCGTCGAGGGCTGGACAAGCTCGGGCAGGAATACCAGGTCATCGAAGAAAAAGAGTTGCCCGAGCACATTGGCACGCATTTCTACAGAAAAGCGCTGTTTACCCCCGGCACGGCGCTTGTACAGCCTGCCGCGCTGGTGAAGGGGCTGGCCGACAGCCTGCCCGCCAACGTCACCCTCTACGAAAATATGCCCATTACCGAAGTGCAGTATGGTGAAAAAACCATTCTGACCCATCAAGGCGGGCGTATTGTCGCCGACAAACTCGTGCTGACCAACAATGCCTTTGCCATGAGTTTCGGTTTTCTGAAAGGGCGCATGCTGCCGATCTTTACCTATGCCAGCTTGACGCGGGAACTCACCGAGGCCGAGCAGGCCCGCCTGGGCGGCGCGCCTTACTGGGGTGTGATTCCCGCCGACCCGTTTGGCACCACGTTGCGCCGCACGGTCGATAACCGTTTGCTGGTGCGCAACAGTTTCAGTTTCAATGCCGACGGGCGCGCCAACCCGAAATATCTTCAGCGCTTTGTCAAACGCCACCGGGATTCATTCGAACGTCGATTCCCCATGCTTCCGGATGTCAATTTTGAATATACCTGGGGCGGCGCATTAAGCCTCTCTCGTAATCACATGGCGCATTTTGGCAAGTTCACCGATAACGTTTTCGGCGCCGTGTGCTGCAATGGACTCGGCGTGACCCGCGGAACGGTCACGGGCACGCTGTTGGCCGACTGGTTGGCCGGCAAGAAAAGCGATCTTATCGACTTTTTGCTGGCGTCTCCGGGGCCCAATAAAAACCCACCGGAGCCTTTGCTTTCGGCAGGTGTAAACATGAACCTTATATGGGGTCAGTGCCGAGCCGGCAAAGAAAGCTGATACCGCCAACACACGGTTTTGCGAAGTCAATGTAATAAAGGGTTGGACGTGATAAAGCCGTTTGGTTTTTCGCTTTTGACCTTGACGGGTTTAACTCGCTTGATTTTTGGGTGGTCGCTTTAATCCGCTCAATAAACGAGGCGCAACAGGAGACAATAATGACAAGTCCTGCTCCATCGATTGAAGATGTTCCTCTCAATAACTTTCACCGGCTGTTGACTGCCCGTTCCGGCGGCGGGTCATTTGTAGATGGGTATGTGCTCAGTATTATCGGCATTGCCATGATTCAGATGTCCGCGTCCCTGAAGTTGTCTGATTTCTGGCAAGGCATGATTGCAGCGGCCGCGTTGATCGGCGTGTTTTTTGGCGGTTTTCTGGGTGGCTGGCTGACCGATAAATTAGGCCGCAAGAAAGTCTACTTTTTCGGCCCGACCCTGTTCATCGTGTGTTCATTGGCGCAGCTGTGGGTTGAATCGGTCGAGGGATTGTTCGCCCTCAGATTGATCATTGGCCTGGCGGTGGGCATCGAATACCCGGTGGCAACCTCGCTGCTGGTTGAATTCCTGCCGAAAAAACAACGAGGCCCACGCTTGGCGGCGCTGACCATTCTGTGGTTCGCCGGTGCAGCCTTTGCTTATGTGGTGGGCAACGCGATTCTCAACGTGGGTGGGGATGAGGCTTGGCGGTATGTGCTGGCCAGCGCCTCGGTCATTGGCTTTGCGCTGCTGCTGTTGCGCCTCGGTACGCCCGAGTCCCCTCGCTGGTTGCTGAGCAAAGGCCGTGATGGCGAAGCGGATCGAGTGATCAAACGCGTTTACGGCAATGGTTTTTCGCTGCGCAATCTGCCGGAACAGCCGGATGAGCGAAAAATGTCGTTCAAGGATCTGCTGCGATCTGGCTACGGCAAGCGCTTGTTCTTTGTTTCCGTGTTCTGGACCTGCTCGATCATTCCTGTGTTTGCCGTGTATGCGTTTGCACCCAAAGTGCTGCAGGCGCTGAACTTGAAAGGCGAGTGGGCGGAGTACGGCTCGATCGCCATCACGCTGCTGTTCGTGATCGGTTGCATTCTGGCCACCCGGCTGATCAATCGTATCGGTCGTCGCAGCATGCTGATCAACAGCTTTCTGTGGTCGGGTATTGCGCTGCTGATGCTGGCGCTGTTTTCCGACAGTAATGAAATTCTGGTGCTGGTTCTGTTCGGTGCCTATGCGCTGTTCATTGGTGGCGCCCAGGTATTGCAACTGGTTTACCCCAATGAGCTTTTTCCAACCGAAATACGCGCCTTTGCCGTCGGCATCGGTACCTCGCTGTCTCGCATCGGGGCGGCGGTCGGTACCTACCTGGTGCCTATTTCGCTTCAGACCCTGGGTATTGCCAACACGATGTATATCGCCGCGGCCGTGACCATGGTCGGCCTGATCGCCGCTTGGGCGATGGCGCCTGAAACCCGTTCCCTGAGCTTGCGTGATGCCGCCGCGCTCACCAGCTGAAACCCTGGTTTGTTCAATGTCCCCGACTCATGGCGGTGGACGCTGTGTCGGGGCATGCCCCTCTAGTCAACGGAGAAACTGCGATGAAATTTGAAGGTATCTACACCCCTGCGATCACCCCACTGGCCGCCAACGGTGATATTGATAAGGCCGCTTTCGCCGAGGTGCTTGAATCCCTGATCGATGCCAAAGTACACGGCATTATCATTGGTGGTTCGACCGGCGAATATTACGCGCACACCGCTCAGGAGCGCATTGAGCTGGCGGCCCAGGCCAAGGATGTGATCGGCGGCCGTCTGCCGTTGATCGTTGGCACAGGTGCGACTCGCACTGAAGATTCGGTCGAGTACGCAAAGGCCGCACGTGACATCAAGGCCGATGCCTTGCTGGTGGGTTCGCCTCCCTACGCGTTGCCAACCGAAAAGGAAAACGCCATTCATGCATTGACCATCGATCGTGCCGCGGGCCTGCCGATCATGCTCTACAACTACCCTGGGCGTATGGGCGTGAGCATGGGCGAGGAATATTTTTCGACCGTTTCCGAGTCCAAAAACATCATCGCCATCAAGGAAAGCTCGGGCGATATGAACCAGGTCCATCGCCTGGCGCGCAACTACCCGAACATCGCTCTGTCTTGCGGCTGGGATGATCAGGCGCTCGAGTTCTTCGCCTGGGGCGCCCGCAGCTGGGTGTGCGCTGGCTCCAACTTCATTCCTCGCGAGCACGTAGCACTGTATGAAGCCTGCGTGATCGAAAAGGACTTCGATAAAGGCCGCAAAATCATGTCGGCGTTCATGCCGCTGATGGACTTCCTGGAAACCGGCAAGTTTGTCCAGTCCATCAAGTACGGCTGTGAGTTGAATGGCCTGCGCACCGGCAGCGTCCGCTCGCCGCTGCAGCCGCTGTACGAGCACGAGAAAGAAGTCCTGAAGGACGTCATTGCCACCCTCAAGCGTGAAGTCGCGCAGATTACCGGAGCTTGAAGCCATGAGCGATCTCTTGACCACGGCGCAATACGCCGCCATCGCTGAAAAGCTGGTCTTGCCAACGCAAGCCTTCATCAATGGTGCCAATTACACCTCGGGTTCGGGCAAGACGTTTGCCACCGTCAACCCGGCCACCAACCAGGTGCTGACCGAAATCACCGCCTGCAACGCCGACGACGTCAACGTGGCGGTGGCCAATGCCAACGAGGCCTATGAAGACGGGCGCTGGCACAAGCTGAGCCCCGGCGCGCGCAAGAAAGTGTTGCTGCGCTTCGCCGACCTGCTCGAAGAAAACCTGGTCGAGCTCTCGGTGATGGAGAGCCTGGACAGCGGCAAGCCGATTCGTGAATGCCAACTCACCGACATTCCCGAAACCATTCACATGATTCGCTGGCACGCCGAGCTGATTGACAAGATCTACGACAGCACCGCGCCGGTCGGTTCCGACGCCCTGACGCTGGTGGTCCGCGAGCCTATCGGTGTGGTCGGTCTGGTACTGCCGTGGAACTTCCCGTTGCTGATGCTGGCCTGGAAGATCGGCCCGTCGTTGGCAGCCGGTTGCTCGGTCATCGTCAAACCGGCCAAGGAAACCACCCTGACGGCCGTTCGTGTTGCCCAACTGGCCTTTGAAGCCGGGATTCCGGCCGGCGTGTTCAACGTTGTCACCGGTGGCGGCAAGGATGTCGGCGAGCCATTGGGCCGTCATATGGACGTGACCATGGTCAGCTTCACCGGCTCCACGGACACCGGTCGGCTGTTCCTGCACTACGCCGCAGAATCGAACCTCAAGCGCATCGTGCTGGAGTGCGGGGGCAAGAACCCTGCCGTGGTGATGGACGACGTCGAGGACCTGGATCTGGTGGCTTCCCACGTGGTCAACGGCGCGTTCTGGAACATGGGCGAAAACTGCTCGGCTTCCTCGCGCCTGATTGTTCACGCGGATATCAAGGACGACCTGCTCAAGCGTATCGACGTACAGATGCGCGAGTGGAAGATGGGCAACCCGCTGGACCCGCAGAACCGTGTCGGCTCGATGGTCAGCAAGGCGCACTTCGAGAAAGTTCGCTCCTACCTCGACCAGGCGGGCGTCGAAAAACTGGATGTGGTATTCGGCGGCAATACTGAACAAGGTATTTTCGTCGAGCCGACCGTTGTCGATGGCGTCGGCTCCGATAGCCGCCTGTTCAAGGAAGAGATTTTTGGCCCGGTGCTCACCGTGACGACCTTTACCGACATCAACGAAGCCATCGCCCTGGCCAATGACTCGGTTTATGGCCTGGCCGCGTCGGTCTACACCGATAACCTGCGCCACGCGATCAAGCTGTCACGCGAAATTCGCGCCGGCGTTGTGACGGTCAACTGCTTCGGTGAAGGTGATGCTTCAACGCCGTTTGGCGGTTACAAGGAGTCCGGCTTTGGTGGGCGTGACAAGTCGATCTGGGCTCACGACCAGTACACTGAACTGAAAACCATCTGGATCGATGTATCGGAGCGGTAAGTCTCTCGCATCAACGTTGTTGTAAAGCACGCCCCCCTTTCGGTTGACGGGCCGAAAGGGGGGCTGCCCCAAAAAATAATCTGCACCACACGATGCAGTGATAACGATCAATAACAAAAATTTCTTTCTGTCTTCTGCGAAACAACAATAAAAGCTGACGGGTCCAGACAGACGCTATTACTCCGTGCGCGATGCATTTGGCTCACTTTCTTTTCTAGAAAACTTCAAATGACCTCCCATCGTACTGCCCTTACTTCTGCCCATGTCACCGCTTTACTCTTTGGTTTAACCGGTATTTTTGGCGCTTTGATCAATGCCGATGCAAGCGTTATCACTTTCGGTCGAGCGGCCTTCGCCATGCTCGCACTGCTGGCGTTTGCGTTCGTGCAACGATGCCCGATCGTTCAGCACCTGAATGCATTCAAGGCAGGGCTCTTTATCTTGAGCGGTCTGCTTTTGGCCGCCCATTGGGTGACGTTCTTCATCGCGATCAAAGTGGGTGGCGTCGCCGTTGCCACGCTGGGCTTTGCCAGCTTTCCGGCCTTTATCGCGGTGCTGGATATTCTGATATTCCGCGAGAAAATCCACCTCAAGGAATCGATTTTGCTGGCGCTGGTAACCCTGGGATTGGTGCTTGTCACGCCGTCGTTCGACATGGCGGATCAGGGCACGCTCGGGCTGCTCTGGGGGCTGGGGTCGGGGCTGTCGTTTGCGCTGTTGGCCATCACCAACCGGCGCGCCGCCAAAGGGGTCGACGCCGTGCAGGTGGCCTTCTGGCAAAACGTCACGGTGGCGGTGGTCATGCTCCCGTTCGCCTCGACAGGGCTCGCTGAGCTGGGTACCGACGACTGGGTGAATCTGGCGCTGTTGGGCGTGTTTTGCACCGGCCTGTCTCAATATCTGTTTATCAAGAGCCTTGAAAGGCTCAATGCGAGAAGTGCCGGCATGATCATCTCGCTGGAACCGGTGTACGCCATTGCCTGCGCCTGGTGGTTGTTCCAGGAGGAGCCTTCTTACCGAATGCTGGGCGGTGCAATGTTGATCGTTCTGGCGATTTTGCTGTCGGCTCAGGTGAAGGCACCCAAGCAATGCGTCCTTTCAGACTGATCGCGGGCGTGACTGAAGCCTGAGCATCGTCTGAACGGACGTTGCCGTGCTGACTTCCTGACCGCAAAAATCCGCTTATTGGCTGAGGTTGGCTCTGACGATTTCTTGATTTTTCAACAACAAAAACCCAGGAAAAACATGAATATCTCCTCTGAGCGATTGTTTGATTTGTCAGGTCGGGTTGCGCTGGTAACGGGGTCGGGGCAAGGCATGGGGCTGGGCATCGTCCGGGCCCTGGCCACCCAGGGCGCGCGGGTGATCATCAATGATTATTATGCCGAACGCGCCGAAAGCAGTGCCAAAGCCCTGCAAGCCGAAGGCTTGCAGGTGTGCGCAGCGCCCGGCGACATCACCGTCCCGCACATTCGCGAACAGATCATCGCAACCGCGCGCGAGACGTTTGGCGAGATCGATATCCTGGTCAATAACGCCGGGGTACCCCCGGGCATGCCCGAGTCATTGCGACAGTTCAAGGATCTGGAAGACAAGGATTTCGAGCAACAACTGGACCTTAACTTACGCGCCATTCTGGGCCTGACCCGATTGGTGGTCGACGGTATGTGCGAGCGCCAATTCGGTCGCATCGTCATTATCAGCTCCGAATCATGGCGAGTCGGGCTCAGTTACGGCTTGAGCAACTACGCCGCTGCGAAGGCCGCTGCACTGGGCTTCATGCGTCAGTTGTCCCATGAAGTCGGCCGCAGTGGCGTCACCGCCAATGCGCTGTCACTGGGCTGCATGAATAATTTCGGCTATGACGAAACAGCCAAGGCGACAACGGCGGTCGGCCGCGCCGGCACGCCTGAAGATGTCGGCGCTGCGGTGGCGTTTCTGGCTTCGGCCGAAGCCTCGTGGATGACGGGGCAGGTGCTTGCGCTCAATGGCGGGTCAGTCACGGCGTAATCAAACAGCCTTCACCACAAATGCAGAGCTGGGAATGTAGGAGCGGACCTGGCCGCGATGGGCCGCGAAGCGGCCCCG
>NZ_JAAAMT010000008.1 GCF_009905435.1 Pseudomonas sp. R5(2019) | reverse complement strand
TGCTGCGCTACAGCGGTCAGCGCATCACCCAGGTGGTGCTGACGCTGACGCTCGGCGAGTACCTGACACTGCTCAACGACACCCTCCACCAACGCACCGGCGAACTGCTCGCCAGCATCGACCAGCGTTTCAACAAACCGGCGGCCAACAAGGTCCGCGCCATGGTCCTCAGCGGCGCCCTGAGCATCGCCAGCGCCCGGAACAACCGCACCCTGATCGACGTCAGCGTCTGGACGCTGGAAAGCACCGAAGCGCTGCTGGCCCGGCTTGCACAACTGCGCGCGAGCGGCGATTTCGGCAGGGGTGAAGCTTTGCGCAGCATCCACATCGGCGCGGCGAGCCTGCAGGACAGCGCCGAGCGAGTCACGCAAAGCATGTCCATCGGCGCGGCTGAAGCCCGGCAGATGGCGACGCGGGCCCTGCGCGGCTTGCGTGACAACGCTGGAAACACGCTGTTGGTGTTGGGGAGTTTGTGGTTCGTGCAGGACAGTTTGCGCAATAGCCTGAAGGCCCTCTCGCGGACGGCAGGAAGCAGTCATGACGAAGCGCTGGCGGCGGTCTGGTCGTCGTCGGTGGGGGTGATGGGAGTGGGAGTGGAGGCTGCGGGGGTTGCGTTAAAGGCGTTGCGGCCGGGGTTGACGACGACTGTGGCTGGCGCGACTAAGCCCATGGGGACGCGGGTGATGCAGTACGGCGGGGCGATTGCGGCAGTGGCCGGGATCATGGATGGGGTGCAGTTTGGGTTGGCGGCGGGAAGGGTAGCGAAAAAGGGGGATACATCGGCTTCTGTGGCGTATATCGTTGCTGCCGCCTTTTCCGTTGTTGCCGCCGTCACGGGCATCGCAGGCGCAATCGCACCCGCTACCATTCTGCTCGGCCCACTGGGGCTCGCGATTGCTCTGGGACTTGCCGCCTATGCATTCGCTACGGCGGCCAAGAAAGCTGAGTCCGCTGCGCTTGAACTTTGGGCCCGGCACAGCTTGTGGGGGTTGCCGCGACAGCACCGGCAATGGACCACGGCCGAGCACTTCGATACCGCCATCGCCGCCCTAAACGCCGCCGCGCTTGGACTGACTGCGGAAGTGGGCATCCATACCCGCATTCAGCCCTTGGGCAGTACGCGCACCATCGGCATTGGCGCATCAGTCGGCTCCGACGTTCAGTGGGCGCCTTACCTTCGCTACGCCATCCAACTCCCCGGCTTTGTCCCCGGTGCATCTCGTTACGATTGGGCGCTCACCGTTTACCGTCCACACACTGCTGAACAGGTGATTGCCAGTGGCCGCAGCGACAGTACGCCTTCGTTGCAACCACCGCCCTTGCCGTTGCAAAACGACTATGACCATGACAGCACGCTGCCGCATCTGGAACTCGATGAAGAGTCCTGCACGCTGCTGATTCGCGGCTCGATCGAACTGGACACCTTCTACGACATCAACGCCATGCAACTGACCGTCTACTTTTGGCCAGACCGCAGCGATGAGGCCGGCCATGCTCGACTTATCGTCAAGGAAGACAAGATGGACACCGTAACAACGAATCGCAAGAGGGGTGACTGAAAATGGCACGGCCACTACTTGATCCGCCTTGTATTGGTTGGCGAGAGGATTTACCAGCGCCCGAAGAGCTGCCGACGCTAGTGCCTTCGTTGGGATTTGACTCGCCCAATCATATGAATGAGGTATATCTGGAGATGCCTAGAGCATCTTGGCAAGCGCGTGGATTTCTTATCTGGTTAGCTCCAATTGGAGGTCTATGCTCTATTGTCATGCTAATTGCGCTTATCTGGGGGTGGGACAGTACTGATCTTTGGTTATTTTTGGGGTTCGGTCCCGCCGGCATACTGACCTGTCTCTGGATAACATGTTGGATGCTGAAATCATCCATCGCTGCCCCGCGCGACTTACCCCTGCGCTTCAACCGCACCCGCAGAAGAATCTACGCCTACAACTTCAAAGAACGTTGGTGGAACCCCTTCGAACGCTGGTATGTAGCACCAGTCGCTTATGACTGGTCGCAAGTACGCGCCGAGCGCTGGAGGCAAATCAGCGCCAGTACCCATGGAGTCATCATCAGGGTGGGCGTCGTCCTTTCCATCGTCGCCCCGGGCACGAACAAGGTCATCGACCGCTTCCACCTCAGCACCATGGGCGCCGACGAACATGCCTGGGCCTACATCTGTACCTACATGCAGAAAGGCCCCGAGGCACTGCCACCCCCTGACCCACCCCAGGATCACAACGACGTGCCCTGGTACAACCTCGCCATGCGCCTGGCCCCTAAAGTCCAATGGCCCGAAGACATGGACCGCGAATCGCGAACTGCACCTTGAAATTGGGGGAGTCGTGAATGGGGTGGCTGGCGACGTAACGCGATGGTGCGGCTATGGCGTCTGAATCGAAACATTGAACAGTATCAAACGAACAATTCAGGGCTTTCCCTCGCCACAAGCGGAAACGTCCTGCATCAGTAACAAAGCTGAGAAGACATGATTCGGCCCCAGACGAAACGACTGGCCCTACTCTGCGACTATTGCAGAAAACATGTCTTGCCCATGCGGGAGGTAGCGTGAGCGCCGAAAATCAGATCACGACGGATTGGCAGCGACAGAATGTGCAGGTTGTTTTGGCACCTCGCTGGGAGAGCGTGCAAACACAAGAACGCTCATGGCTATGGCTCAATGGCAATCGTATCGACGATTTGGAAGCGCAGATTCAGGCGCTGACCCGGCGCTTCGATTACCACTGGGTGTGGCGCGGGACTGAATGGGAATATCGCGCGCCAGGGTATCGTCGCGGTCCCATGCTGGTGCCATTGGACCACGAGGCATTGCTCACACATTTTCTCGACGCGTGGGCACCACAAGGCGCCGGACTGTTGTTACAGAGCTCCGAGCCCAGCGATGTATTACTCATGCACCTGCAGCAACTGCATTTACTTATCGGCGCTGATGGGATGCCGCTGAGTTTCAGCCTTGAGCCATCCCGGCAACTTGAGGAAATCGGCGAGGGCCTCCCGAGCGCACAGCGCGCCCAACTGCTCGGCCCAATCGCGCGCCTGACCTGGCGCGCCGACAGCGAGGCGAGCACCGAATGGCTTCAACTCGATATGCCGGCCCACTGTGGCGGCACTCCTCTGAGGACTGGCGAACATCTGCAATTGACCCATGAGGATGAGACCGCGTTGGCGCAGGCCAGCTACCGCTGGTTCATTCGGGACACTGCACGGCTGTTCTTCCAGCGCTATCCAGCACACACAAGCGACCTGACCGAGCAACAACTGTGCAACAAGCTAGCGCTTATCGACGCCGAGTCGGACGTCCTGGGTCTGGCTTTGGAGCGTGATGCGCGTCAGTACATGGCGTTACGCCTGACTTACCCAAAGGAGCTGTTCGACCGAGATGCAACGCTGCGCAAGCTGCTGTGCAGCCCACAGATGTCCGCCCGCCATCGCCTGCTCGAAGCCGAAGAACATCTCTCCAGGACAGCCCGATCAAAGGTCGAATCAGCCTCATGAGCCAGCCCTTCAAAAAAGCACTGCAACCGGCCAGCCCCAGCGAAAAGCCACGACGCTCAGCCATCTCGCCACCTCCTTGCCAGCGCTGCATTCCGGTCTATCCCGTGCGATACGCCGTCACGGACACCCCTTACAACGCTGACCTGTTCGATCAGTTGACCGTCCAAGGCTATCCAACACTGCAGGCGGGTAAAACCTACGGCCTGCGGGTACTGCGCCCAGGTACCTACCTGTATCTGTTCTACTGGTCGAACGCGCGCATGCACACCTTGCATTATCAGGTGACCGACGACCTGCGCTTTGCTCCCATCTGGTGGACCGAGGCGGACACGCGGGATGAAACGCCCGGTCGTTTTGCCCGTCCCGATACCACCGGCGCCAAGCCCTATCTGCTGGCGCCGGAAACCCATGTCGCCAACACCATTCATTTGATGGTCAGCGAGACACTGCTGACGCATGCGCGGCTCTTCGACATCGCAGAGGATAGAAACGGCATTCGCAAAAGCCTGGCCACCACGCTAATGCCGGCCGATGGCCCTAAGCAAACACATGCCTTTGATGCGCTACACCTGGCGACGGCCACGCCGGAACTTGTCAGCAAATCCAGTCAATACGCCTGGAGCGAAATTGAGCTGGCAGATCATCGGGTCGGCTACCAGAGCATCATCTCCGGCATGAAGATGGCGCTGCCGCCTTCCAGCGACGAGGCAAACCTCGTGCACCCCCTGGCCGTAGCACTGCATGATCCAATCGGCACCACCAGTGAACTGGCACACCTCACTGCCGTGGCCGCCGCACAGCGTCAGACCTACGAGATCGACCACAACCACGCCTACACCAGCGCCACCCTGATCAAGCAGTACCTCGCCAGTTTGCAGGAACGGACGGAGCCAGAGTTCCAGCAGAAACGGAGCAAGCTGGTGCGCTATCACGACACCGACCACGCGAGTTCTATCAACGGTAACGTAATACCCTTCCTCCTGGCCTATGAGAGCAAGGTCAAGGCGTTGCAAAACATCCTTGATCGCTGCGTGGCCGACCTGGATAGATGGGTCAGAACCGCCAATAGCCTGGGAAAAGGCTGGAGCCACGGTTTGCTCGGTAAAGCCCTGGCCTGTTACGACCCCAGGAGTCGTGAAAACTGCCGGCACTACGAGGAGGTCATCGCCCGTTGCACCGGCGGCCTGACCCACAGTGAGGCAGGCCGCAAAACGATCAGCGACCTGGTACTGGCCCACCCGGCAGATAGCCCTCTCTGGGCAGCGCTGGCCAACGGAGTACCGGAGCTGCATACCCATTTCGCCGCACCCGATGCACTCAAGAGCGCACTGGACATCGGCGTTGCCGCATTCGCGCCGCTCTACCAGTTCAATCTCAACTACGCCGCTACCGCCCATTCGGACACCTTGGTCAGCCTGATGCTGCCGTTGTTGGCGGACAAGGCGCTGTCCGACTCACAGGCGGACACCATCGTTCGACGGCTGCGCTTGTTCGCCGAGATTCGCGTGGGTAGCACGATTGTGACCTATCGCGTGAGTAGCGCCGAGGCCAGGTTCCAATATGCGCAGTTCAGCGGTGCGCAGACGATGACTGCGGAGCAGTTGAAGAAGTGGGGTATCACGGTGAAACGACCGCTGCGCAACCTGCCGGCTACTGTCACTCTTTTTGAAGAGATACCTCGGGGGGCTGGCAAGGAGTACATCAGCCCGGCACAAGCGGGTGAGGCTCAGAAATACAGCTTGGAAGGTAATGTGTTCCAGCGTGCGCTTCAGCGGCTGCAGGGGAGCAAGGGTTATGCTGCCGTGCAGAGGGGGCTTGTTACTGCGGAGTATGCGATGACGGGGCTGGCAGCGCTTGCGGCTGCCATGTCGGTGCGGGCATCTCTTAGAGATATTGCGCAGGGAAAAGTCACCACAGGGAATAAAATCGAAGGTGTGTCATATGTACTGAACGCACTCGCGGCAATAGCGGCTGTTTTGAGCGCCACCTCCTACTTTAAAGCCGATATTGTTCAAATAAGGGCGCTGGCCCAAGGTCATGCTTTAAATAGTGTACGTACTAGGCCCGAAGTTTTTTTCGCTCGGGTAAAAGCTACAAAGCTAGGAGCACTAGGCGCATCTTTTGGATCATTTTCCGACATGGTGCGTGCGGTCCAGGCGTCTGAAGGTGGTCAAAATTCCGAAGCAGCCAAAATGTTCATGGCTTCAGCGGGGTGCGGGCTAATAGTTACTACGGGGCTGTTGTTAAATGCTGTTGGTGCAACTTTAGGTTTCACTGGACCAGTAGGCTGGCTAATATTGGCGGCTTTAGCGACCGTCGGCGTCATCTACTTCTCAATCCAGGCCGCCGCTGCGAAATTCCAACCGGACGAAGTCTGGCTTTCCCACTCCTTTTGGAGCCGTGGGGAAACACGCTATCGATTCAAAAGCATGGAGGAGGAGTTGGCTGCTTTCCATGGGGCCATCTATGGCGTGCGGGTGGTGGCCGAATGGGAGCGACCTGATAGCGAAGTCCCTTCCAGCTTTAACAACCTAGACAAGCGATTGTCGGTTCTTGCCTATGGCCTGCGGCAGGGAGTGTACGCGTTCAAACAGGAGATTCAGGCACAAGGCGTCGGCGTCCTATCCCTTTCCCTAGCCTTACCCGGATACCTGGAAAACCTGCCACCCGATGCAGTGCCGCGCTTTCAGCACACTTTGCGGGTGTTTCGAGGAAGCAAGGAACTGGTGGCCATTGAAGGCCCTATAGCAACCTCGCCGAACTACCGCTTTTCCTACGATGATCAATGCATAGTGACCCGTAGCGATTACTCGAAAAATGAAACCCGCCTGCTGACTTGGCGCATCAACATGCGCGCCGACGCGCAAGTGCATCTGGATTATTGCTATCGACCCCATCCGGAAGAGCAACCCACTCTGGCATTGATGCCTCAGAAAGCGCCGCTAGTATTCACTCGCGGTACATGGATCACCGACCCCATCGACAGCGACATGCTTGAGCCTGTTATGGAGCCTAAACGATGACAATATCCAGTTCTACAAAACAAGAATGCCCCACGCCCGCCGAGATCCAAAAAAAGTGGCGGCAGTTTCGTTCTGCGAGTCGATTTCTGCCTTCAGAGCTATTTACTATCGAACCCGCCATTTCTATATTGAGAAAAAGCAATGACTCCATCGAGCTGACTTCGGAAACCCTGCAAAGAAGTAGCGAAGGATTGACTTTAAGAGCTACCGCACCCTTGGTATTAGCCTCTCTATTAGCTGCATTCTTGAGCTCTTCAGCGTCAGATGTCGAGGCTGCAATGCTGATGTGTTTAATCACCTTGATCCTAAGCTTTGTTGGATTTTTTTCTTTTCGCTTGATAGCACCTCGCTTTAGATACCGTGCAAGTCGAGTCAGAATTAACAGAAAGAGCCGCCGGATCTATTACGCACCTCATCCCGAAAATGGTAACGAGGATATCTGGATACTCAAATGGGATTGCATTCAATCCTTGGCCTACGCCACAGGACAAAGCCCACCGTACTTGTATCTCATTGGCTATACTTGCAATACCCAACCGTCCAAACTGGTGAAGATCCCAATCGTTTCAGATTATCGTCTAAATATGCCCTTTGACGACCTCGCCCCTACAGATTGTCGGTGGGTATGGTTACAGCGATATATGGCCGGAGATACAAGTCTGCCCGAACCATTCATCGAATCTCCCCCCAGGACCTGCCGCGACGTCGTTCTCAAATACGGCGGCCAATGGGTGCTTTCCTCGTTCACCGATCCCAAGCGCCGCCGCTGGCTACCTCTGACAATATGGGCAGATCTTGTTATCGTGCTGTTGGTCATGCCGATAATGGCATTGCCCCAACTGATTGTGCTGACCTACCCAGAACCAATATTCCCGCCTGAAAACGACCGTTTGTGCGGCTTTGCTAGTAATGAGGATTGCAAGGGTGGTAGCTAAATTCAAACGGCAGATACGCCCCACACCTGCCGAAATAAAGCACACATGGAGAAAATTTCGTTCGGCAACTGATTTTTTGCCCTTCGATATCGACCCTGAAGTCAAGCCATCAATTACTATTCTGCGCGCCAATACAACCACTGTAGAAATCACATCAGATACATTACAGCGCACAGGCACCACGCTAAACTTCCATCTGAGCTCACTCGTGGCCTTTGGAGTTCTGCTGCTCTTTAGCGTTTCCCTCATGCATCACACACAGGACCTTAAACTTATCTTCTTAATATTTGCTATTCCGCTTTCCTACCTTACAAGTTTCGGCCTCTCGTATTTTCTGGGCATTCGCTTTCATTATCGTCGCTCCACTGTACGATTCAACCGAATCACACGACAGGTGTTCTTCGCACCACACATTAGGACTGCAGATTCTATGTGGATCATGAACTGGGACGAAATTTGCGCCGTGGACTATTACCGTGGAAAAGGCCAAGGCTATTTATATCTCGTTGGACATCCAGCTAACTTGGGCATTACTGAGCTTGTCAAGATCCCCATAATTGGAGCCCACATTGGTTATCACAACGCCAGTTCGTGGCTCTGGCTGCATCGGTACATGACCGGGGACTCTCAACTTCCCGCACCCACCATAGAATATCCCCCCCAGACGTGGCGCGATGTCCTTCTCAAATACGGCGGCCAATGGGTACTTACTTCCTTCACCGACCCCAAACGCCGCCGCTGGCTCCCCCTGACCATCTGGGCAGACCTCTTTATCGTATTGCTGTTCATGCCCATCATGGCACTGCCTCAGCTGATTATCCTGACCTACCCCGAGCCAAAGTTCCCCGCCGAAAACGACAAGCTGTGTGGCTTCACCGATAAGGCACAGAGCAACACCTGAGCCAGAAAGGGCGCCTTTTCTTCAAGCGAAGCGCCCCTTGGGTCGTGCTCGTCAAACCAGATAATCCTCAACCCATTTCACCCAACAATCCGACCCGACCTTCACCAGCTCATCATTAAAGTCGTAATGCGGGTTATGCACCGAACACCCATGAAACTCCCCTGTCCCATTGCCCAGCATGAAGTAGCACCCAGGCCGTGCCTGCAACATGTAGGCAAAATCCTCAGTCCCCATAACCTTCTTCGGCATCCGCGCCAGCAAGTCCCCTTCCTTGAACAACGGTCGCAGGCTTTCGCGCAGCAGGTCGCTCTCGTGTTCGCTGTTGACCAGCGCCGGTGCCAGTTGGGTGAAGTCCAGATCGATTTCTACCCCAAAGCTCAGGGCATGTCCCTGGACCAGTTCCTCGATCCGGCGATTGATCTTCTGCTGGGTCTCAAAGGTGTCGGTGCGCACGCTGATAAGCATGCTGGCTTCATCGGGAATGATGTTGTAGACCGTGCCGGCCTGAATCATGCCGATGCTGATTACCGCGTAGTCTTCGACCGCGAGGTTACGTGACTTGATGGTCTGGATGCCGCTGATCAGGCTGTTCAACGCCGAGATCGGGTCCACGGCCAGCTCCGGCATCGCGCCGTGCCCGCCCTTGCCGGTGATGCGGATGCTGACCCGCTGGGACGAGGCCATGGTCGGACCGGATTGGACCACGCAGGTGCCGACCGGCATGCCCGGCATGTTGTGCAGGGCAAACACGGCGTCACAGGGGAAGCGCTCGAACAGGCCGTCGTCGATCATGGCCTTGGCGCCTGCCAGGCCTTCTTCATCGGGCTGGAAAATCAGGTTCAGGGTGCCGTTGAAGTTGCGGCTGGCCGCCAGTCGTGCGGCGGCGGCCAGCAGGATGGCGGTGTGGCCGTCGTGGCCGCAGGCGTGCATGCGGCCGGGAATCTTGCTGGCGTGGGCAAAGGGGTTTTTCTCGCTCATGGGCAGCGCGTCCATGTCGGCGCGCAGGCCCAGGCAGCGCAGGCCATCGCCCACTTTCAAGACCCCGACCAGGCCATGGCCACCGATATTGCGGTGCACTTCATAACCCCACTGTTCGAGCTTTTCGGCCACCAGCGCGGCGGTGTCCGGGGTCTCACCGCCCAGTTCGGGCGCGGCGTGGATCTGCCGGCGAATCTTGATGAACGTGTCCATGTCTTCGGCGACAGGGTGCAGGTTCTGGTTCTTCTCGAAGTGGCTCATATCACTCGCATCCTTTGTTTTCCGGGAAGTACTTCAGGCACACCAGGCTTAACGCACCACCGGCCAGAAGGTAATAGGCAGGGGCCAGTGGGGTGTCCAGGGCGGAGGTCAGCCAAGTGGCGATCAGCGGCGAAAAGCCACCGAACAGGGTCACGCCGAAGCTGTAGCTGACAGAGGTGCCAAAGGCGCGTTGAGCCTTGGGAAAGCCCTCCATGATCATGGCGAAAAATGCACCGGCACCGATGCAACCCGGCAACACCAGGATCGCCACCAGCATCATTGCCAGGCCCAGGTGCTCGACCTGTCCCAGCAGGTAGAAGACTGGCAAGGTCAGCGCCACCGGTGTGGCCACGGTCCAGACCAACAGACGCTTTCGCAGCTGGTACTTGTCGGCGAACTTGCCGGCCAGCGGGCAGATGATCGCCAGGCAGCCGGCGCTGATGCAGGCGATGGCCATGGCGCTGCTTTGCGGGTAATGCAGGACGGTGATCAGGTAGGTCGGCATGTAAAACACGAACAGGTACATACCAATGGTGGCACTGGCCATCAGGCCGATGCCCAGCGCGATGCGCTTGAACAGCGCCTTGTCGATGGTTTGCTTGCCTTCCTGCGCGGGGGCTTCATGGGTTTCCGGCAGGCGGGTGCGGATGTACAAGCCGACCGGGCCGATCAACAGGCCGAAGATAAAGGGAATGCGCCAGCCCCAGCTGTCGAGGCTGGCAGGGTCGAGGATCTGGCTCAAGCTAAAGCCAAAGCCCGCGCCCACCAACGCCGCATAGCCTTGGCTCGCGCCTTGCCAGCTGACGCTTTGGCAACGCTTGGCGCGGGTGCTGGACTCCATCAGAAACACCGAGGCGGTGCCGATTTCACCGCCGGCAGACAAGCCTTGAATCAAGCGGCCGGTCACCAGCATCACTGTCGCGAAGATGCCGATTTGCTGGTAAGTCGGCGCAAAGGCGATCAGCGCCGTGCCTAGGGTCATCAGCCCGATGGTCAGGCTCAAGGCCGCCTTGCGTCCGCGCCGGTCTGCGAAACGGCCGATCACCATGGCCCCCACCGGCCGCATCAGAAAGCCCACGCCGAAAGTTGCCAGCGACATCAACAGAGACGCCAGCGCCGAGTCCGACGGGAAGAAGTGCCGGCCGATCAGTACGGCGAAGAAACTGTAAATGGTGAAGTCATACATCTCCAGCGCGTTGCCCAGCGAGCACGCTACAAGGGCTTTTCGGGAGGAAGAGGCCTGGGCCGCATTGAGCGGCTGCGTCTGCATGATCGTCGGTGCGGGAACGGGTCTAGTCATTATTATCTCCGGTGTCGAATCACGGCATGGCGTGACTATCAGCCAATCCCGCGGTCAACACGATTGCGGTTTTGGTAACTGATTAACCCGTTGTTAATTGACTAAACCACGCTGCGGCAGGTTTGCCTTAGTCCGGCGCACAGATGGCCTCAAATTCCGGAAACGCCCCGCCATTGCTCATTGTTGCCCCCATGAACGAGCGGTGTTTCGCTGTGCTGACGTTCGCATCCAACGGCTGTTCAGCCGTTATTTGTCATCCAGAAGGCGCTCCAGACCTGCTTGTTAACCAATCGGCATAGCGTGGCCGAACAAGCAATTAGGCAAGGGCATCCCGACCGCCCCCTACTCGGCTGCCTTGAGCAGCCGCGTACGCAAGCTGTGGAACAACTCTTCAGCCGGGGCCGTCAGGCTATGACGGTCGATACTGACCAGGTTGATGGGGTAATCGGGCACCAGCTCCTGCACCACCACCGAGGCAATCTCCGAGCTGGTGGTGAGCGTCAGCACGTCATCCACGGCCAATTCGCTGATGGTCATCAACGACTCGGTGTTCTTGAGCAGCTTGAGCGCCATCATGATCGAGGTGCATTCGACCGCGTTCTGCGGCACCCGCAAGCCGTTGATCTCAAACAACTGGTGAAACTGCGACGCCGGATCGGCCAGCTCGTCCAGGCTGATCCAGTTGGCATACTGCAGGGCGCGCAGCGACTGGGAAAACTTGTGCTGGTGGGAGGCATGGCAGATCACCTTGCCTTTGATGCTGCCCACCGCCTCCCAATCCAGGTTCAGGCGGGTCAGCGGCTGTTGCGAGGTGATGGCAAAGTCCAGGCTGCCGTCGCGCAGGCGTTGCAGGATCTGGCTGGGGCGCAGGTCGGTGATGGTGATCTTGACCCGCGGGTATTTGCGCCGAAACGCCAGGATGCTCTCATCGACGCCATCGAGCAGGGCCGTCAGCGACGTCACCCCGATGGACACGGCGCCCAATGCGGCATCCTGGATATGCGCCGCCTCCACCTGCAAGCGGCGGATGCTCTCCACCACCAGGTTGGCGTGGCGGATGATGCGCTTGCCCTCATCGGTCAGGGTCATGCCCTTGTACGAGCGCTGTAGCAGGACAAAGCCCAGTTCGCGCTCCAGCTCCTTGATTGCCCGGCTCAGCGCTGGCTGGGTGATGTGCAGGATTTTCGAGGCCTCAAGGATGCTGCCTGACTGATGGATGGCGACCAGCGCCTTGAGTTGATGAAGTTTCACCCGCTATGGCCTTATCACTGAAAGGTAAAGGGAATCGATTGAGCTGCAACCGGGATGCAGAAGCTACCACGTCAGGGCTTGGCCTGCAGGCATTGCTCAAATATTATCCAAAACGCTCCAGACAGCTTACAGCGCGGGGTCTGGACCACTATCCACAGAAATACCCACGGCTGCTGTGGATAACTTGGCGATGTGCCACCCCGAACAAAACAACTATTTTATTTATAAATAAATATTAACTTGATAAATAGTTAGCATATTAGGACATAACCAAAAAGACCTTCACAGCGCACCTCCCGAGGGTTACCGTCTGTCACGTCCGACCCCACTCCTGGCGGAGGCCTCAACTCATGCCATCGCCAGGAACACACCATGCGCTTGTTCACCGATTCAACTCCTCCCTTACAGCTTGAGGCTGATGTACTGGTCATCGGCGGCGGCCTGGCCGGTACCTGGGCGGCGATCGCCGCGCTGATCCGAACGCTGTTCTCCACCTTGCTCGCCGGCAGCCTGCTATTGGCCTCGACGGCCCACGCTGCCGAACTGGAACCCCTGCGGGTCGCCAATCAGAAATCCTCGATCAAGCTGCTGCTGGCGGCGGCCGGCCAATTGCAAGATGTGCACCTGGCGTCCGCCAAGGGTACCGAGTTCGACCGCATTCCCATCACCGACGCGGTGATCAGCAACCTGCAACAGACCTCCGACATTTACCTGGAGGAAGGCGTGCTGATTCGCCGCGTCGACGTTTCCCCAGGATTCGATGCCAGCTTCAACGTGGCCCGCGCCGAGGCAGATACCGACAGCGTTGCGACACCCCCCTGATCGCGCAAGGGGAAACCCCATGAGTGAATCCCTCACGGCAGTACTTTCACCATCCATGACAGGAGTTGTTTCATGAGTCTCGAATTTATCGGCCTGGTCGGGCCACAGGAAGGCAGTGAATCCCAGGCCCCGCGCGGCCCGGCGGTGGACCTTGAGTTCGTCAAGACCTTCGCCCAGGCCCAGGAATATGGCGGTTTCAATCAAGTGCTGCTGGCGGTGAACACCAGCGCCGCCGACTCGCTGATCCTGGCCACCCATGCCGCGGCGGTCACCGAGCGCTTGGGCCTGTTGGTGGCGCACCGCCCGGGTTTCCAGGCACCGACCTTTGCCGCGCGCCAGTTCGCCACCCTCGACCACCTCAGCCGTGGGCGCGTGGCCATCAACGTGATCACGGGCGGTGACAGCGGCGATCTGCAGCGCGACGGTGATTTCCTCGACAAGGACGACCGCTACGCACGCACCGAGGAATACCTGGACGTGTTCAAGAAAACCTGGACCTCACCGGAACCGTTCGATCACAGCGGCGAGCACTACCGGGTCGAAGACAACCTGACCTTGATCAAGCCCGTGCAGAAGCCGCATATTCCGATCTACTTCTCCGGCGCCTCGGACGCTGCGGTGGAAGTCGCCGCCAAACATGCCGATGTGTACATGATGTGGGGCGAGCCGCTGGAGAACATCCGCCAGCGTATTGCCCAGGTGCGCAAGGCCGCCGCCAGATACGGGCGGGAAAAGCACATCCGCTTCAGCCTCTCGCTGCGGCCGATCCTCGGCGCCACCGAAGATGAAGCCTGGGCCCGCGCCGAGCGCATCCTGGAAGACGCCAAGGCCTTGCAGGCCCAGCGCCAGGGCAAAAGCCGCGAACGCAATGTCGGCACCAGCAACAGCGGTTCACAGCGACTGGTGGACCTGGCCGGGCAACGCGTGGTTCACGACAAACGCCTGTGGACCGCCATCGCCGCCCTCACGGGTGCCGCGGGCAACTCCACCTCGCTGGTCGGCACCCCGGACCAGGTCGCCGAAGCGGCACTGGAGTACTACAAACTGGGCGTCAGCACCTTCCTGTTCCGAGGTTTCGAGCAACTGCGCGATGCGGTCGACTATGGCCAGCACTTGCTGCCGCGGATTCGAGCGCTGGTCGAGCAGCATGAACATGGGCGGGTCGAACAGGCGAGCTAAGCATCCAGGCCCCATTTGACTTGCACGGTAGGAGCAAGGCTTGCCCGCGATGGCCTCACCACGGTGTGCCAGATACACCGCGTTGCCTGCATCGCGAGCGCGCCCCCACAAAGTCAAAAGCTCACTCCGCGCAGGTGTGGCGGGAATGGAGATCGGTGTGTGGAGCAAGGCTTGTCGGAGCGCCGAACCGCCGCGATGGCCTCACCGCGGTGTGCCAGATACACCGCGTTGCCTGCATCGCGAGCGCGCCCCCACAAAGTCAAAAGCTCACTCCGCGCAGGTGTGGCGGGAATGGAGATCGGTGTGTGGAGCAAGGCTTGTCGGAGCGCCGAACCGCCGCGATGGCCTCACCACGGCGTGCCAGATACACCGCAGTGCCTGAATCGCGAGCAAGCGCGCGCCCACAAGGTCAAAAGCGCTCCGCCGTCGCGATGCAGGGCCTGCTGGAAACTCGGCCAGCCGCCATCGGCGCGCCCGGCACGGCGCATCGCCAACGACACGGTGGAGGCTCATTGACGTGAGCATTCAATTGATTGCAGGCTTGCTGCTGGCCTGTAGCAGCATGGTTTGCCTGTGCCTGTGCCTGTGCCTTGGACTGGAACGGCATTACAAACAGCTCTGGCAGCGCCTTCCCCCCCCCCCGCGCTGCACCGGACCTTGCGGATCGTCGGCTGGTTGGCACTGGCGGCCAGTTTTGTCTATAGCATAGGGGGCTGGGGCTGGGCCATGGGACCGGTCGGCTGGTTTGGACTGATCTCGCTTGCAGGCCTGGCACTGGTATTGCTACTGCCCTATGCCGCACGCCTCAATCAATAGCGCCTTGTGGAAAAGGAGTTTCGCGAATGAGCAAAGTCTGTGACAACCCCAGCGCTGCCGCCCAGCGCATGATCGATGAAATTGCCGCTGCCAGGACCGACCAATTGGCTGACCATCAGCAAGCCTTTGCCAAGGGCTACGCCTATGCCTTGCTGGAGCTGCGCCTGATCAACCTGCCGACCTGGGAATCGTTGATTGATGAAATCCAGGAAACTCGCGCGGCGTGGCGGCGTCGCGCCAGCGGCCAGGATTGATCTCAGGCCATCGGCCCGGCATAGCTGCTGTTCATGACCATCATCTATTGCTGGGCCTCTGCCAACCCGTCGGCCATGCACCAACCGTCCCGCCCGTTCCTCGATCCACGCACGCAGTTGCTTCAACACCACCACACCGAAACCGGACAGCCCAAAAGGGCGACGCACCAGAATGGTTCCGTCTCGTTTGGCCAGCACCAAGGCACCGCGGTCATCAATGGGAGAGCCAGAATGCTCCTCACTCGCCATCTTCGGGCTTGCGCCGCCGGATAATGGCGTCTTCAATGTTGCGCCTTCTGGCCACGGCATTGCCTATGGCCAGCACCACCGCGGACGCGATCAACATCGCCGCCAGCAGCAGGTATCCCCAATGAACGACAGTCATGCGTCGACTCCCGGGGCTGGATCCAGCCCTTGCGGATCACAATGTCCTGAGTACGCACAACTCCTTGGCATGCCGGCCTGTCTCAAGCGCCGGCATCATCGATTCAGTGTAGTTTGGTCTGGAAAGATTCGTAAGTGCAGTCATGACCCGGGGCTGCCACCTGTCGCAAGTCGGCCCCTGCTGCCTGGCATGGTTGATCTCCCCCGTCGAGCCACCCTCCCCTTGAGACAGAGCTAGACTCAATAGCACCAGGACGCACAGTGACTTGCTGCCACCATTGCGCTGGTAAACCCATCCGGGGGAGAAAGACGCAGGACGGAGGTGCCAAATGACCCAATATCAACGATTGCTTGTCATGCTCGGCCCGCAGATGCGCCACACACCTGCCTTGCAGCGCGCAGCAGCGCTGGCCGATACCAGCGGGGCCGCGCTGGATATCATCGTCTGTGTCGACGATGTCGATACGTTCGGGTTGATGAGCGATCCCGCCGAGCGCAAAAAGCTCCTGGACGACAACCAGCAATGGCTTGCCGATGAATGGGAACAGATGCGCCGCGCTGGCCTCGATGTGGCGTGCGACGTGATCCTGACCCGCGACCTGCTGCAGACCGCTCTGGATCAGGTCAATCGTGTTCATTGCGACCTGCTGATCAAGGACGTCCAGCATGAACCTACCCTCAAACGCTTGGTGAACACGCCGCTGGACTGGCAGTTGTTGCGCGAGTGCCCGGTGCCAATTCACCTGGTCAGCGAAATCCGTTGCCCGCTGCCGCGCCTGATTGCCGCCGCCGTCGACCTGATACCCGGGCACGGGGCTGACAGTCTCGACGATCAGGTCATCGAAGCCGCCCATTCGTTGGCCTTGCAGTGTGATGCCGAACTCCACCTGGTGCATGTCTTTGACACGGCGCGCACCCATCTGAGCGACTTCGGTGCCGGCACCGTCACCATGCCCGGTTTTACCGGCTCCGTGCGTACGGCCCAGCACAAAGCCTTCGACCACCTGGCAGATCGCCATTCCATCGACCTCGCCAACCGCCACTTCCTCGAAGGCCCGGCCACCCGGGCGATCACTGCGCATGTCAACCACAGCCGCACCGATGTGATGGTCATGGGCAACCGCCATCACGACATACTGCAGACCTTCATGGGTGACATCACGGCCCATGTGACCGAGCAGCAGTTGTGCAATGTACTGGCGGTGAAGGCATCGGTGGATCCCCTGTCGCCGGTCGCGGAGCAATAACCGCGGCATAACACTCATGTAGGAGCCAGCTTGCCTGCGATGAAGGCGACGCGGTCTATCTGGAAAATCGCGGTATGGCCATCGCGAAGGTTCGGCGCCCCGACAAGCTCTGCTCCTACATCAAAAAATGCCGTCCAACATCGACCGTCCGCGCTGGCGTCTAGGCTTGCTTGGCCAGGCTTTGGTAATCAGCGCTTGCCTCGCTGGCCAAGTGCCGGGCGCGCCCGACGCCCCAGACAAGCGCCCGAGTCATCGACTCGTTCGGCCTGGAATCATGAACCTCTTCGTACAGGGCCATGCCGCACGAGGCATAGACGCCAATGAAAAGCTGAGTGCCGCCCATCCTCGACAGCCTCACCTGCACATCGATGGTCGTCCCGTCATCGAGCGTTTCGGCATGCGTGCGAGAGTGAAGTGCCGGATCTGCCCATGCCCAATAGCGTTGTCCTCGGTGTCTCATTTCGACCTCCGTGCGCTGTGTGTTTCTTCAGATTATTAGAGCGCGCACTATTGGCAAGTCGTCGGGACCGCGTTGTGCACTAAATCGGACCATCGGATCGCTTCCTTGTACAGAAGCCTGTACAAGACCCCGCCCAACTCAGCCTGATAAACCGCAGCGCCTACATTCGCGGATAAATCCCACACATTAAATTGCCGTGAACCCATTACGACTGTAAAACCGCTCCAGCTCATGGGGCTGTGGATCAACGCCGGTAAAAATCTTCAGGTACTCGGGGATGTAATGCATGCGCTGGGCGATCGGTTCCTGGGTCTTCATGCTGATGTAGCCGATCTGGGTCAGGTAGATCGACCTTGCGCGGGTGACGGCCGCGTCGTGGGCGAAGCCGAAACGGTCGAACATGTGCCTGAGCGCCTCCACCCGTTGGGCGTCGGCTTCGGCAATTTCCTTGGCCACTTCCGGCGACTGGAGGGCCCAGCTGCGCATGGCGAATTCGAACTGGGAGTCGAACAGGTCGCTGTTCAGCCAGCAATCGAACACATTCAGGATGGCCTCGGTGATGGAGCTGGCGTACGCCTGGGACTGGGTGATCAGGTTGAAGGTGTTCTTGCTTTTCCAGCGTTCGATCAAGGCCTCGAGCAGCGCTTCACGGTCCTGGAAATACCAGTAGAAACTGGTGCGCGCCAGGTTCAGTTTCTTGGCCAGGGGCATCACCCTCACGGCATCGACGCCCGATTCCTTCAGGCTTTCATAGGCCGCATTAAGCCAGCTTTCCAGTGAGCCCCGGCCGGCGGTTTCCGCAAGATTGTTGGGTGCTTTCATCGAGATCCATCCACCTTCATGCCTGGTTTACGGGGTCAGTGTACACCCCTGTCGATATTATTGACACCTGTGTACATGGCATCTATCTTCAGATTGCCTGATGACCTGCATGCGAGACCGATATGAATAACGATCCGCTTCTTCAGCCTTATCGCCTCAAACATTTGACCCTGCGTAACCGCATCATCACCACCTCCCATGAGCCGGCCTACCCTGAAGACGGCATGCCGAAAAAGCTCTACCGGGCTTATCACGTCGAGCGGGCCAAGGCGGGTGTGGCCATGACCATGACCGCCGGCTCCGCGGCCATCTCCCGGGATAGCCCGCCGGTGTTCAACAACATTCTGGCCTACAAGGATGAAGTCGTCGGCTGGATGAAAGACCTGACCGATGAGTGCCACGAACACGGTGCAGCGGTCATGATCCAACTCACTCACCTGGGCCGCCGCACCCGTTGGGACAAGGGCGACTGGTTGCCGGTGGTGTCGCCCTCGCACAATCAGGAACCGGCGCACCGCGCCTTTCCGAAACGGCTCGAAGAATGGGACATCGAGCGCATTATCACTGACTATGCCGATGCCGCGGAGCGGATGAAAGCCGCAGGCCTGGACGGCATCGAGTTGCAGGCCTACGGGCACCTGATGGACCAGTTCTGGTCGCCGCTGACCAATACCCTCGAGGGGCCCTATGGGGGTTCGCTGCAGCACCGCCTGCGCTTCACCTTCGATGTGCTGACGGCGATCCGCAAGCGTGTCGGCCCCGAATTCATCGTCGGCATTCGCTACACCGGGGATGAAGTCTTGCCCGGCGGCCTGCAAAAAGAAGAAGGCCTGCAGATTTCCCAGCTGCTCAAAGACAGCGGCATGATCGACTTTCTCAACGTGATTCGCGGCAACATCGCCACCGATGCGGGCCTGACTGACATCATCCCGATCCAGGGCATGCGCAACGCGCCGCACCTGGACTTCGCTGGCGAGATTCGGGCGCTGACCGGCTTCCCGACCTTCCACGCGGCCAAGATTCCCGATGTCGCCACAGCCCGCCACGCCATCGCCAGCGGCCTGGTCGACATGGTCGGCATGACCCGCGCGCACATGACCGACCCGCATATCGTGCGCAAGATCATCGAAGGCCGGGAAGACGAGATTCGCCCCTGTGTCGGCGCCAACTACTGCCTGGACCGGATCTACAACGCCGGCGCCGCCTACTGCATTCACAATGCGGCGACGGGGCGTGAAACCACCATGCCGCATGAAATTCCCAAGGCCACTACCCGGCGCAAGGTCCTGATCGTCGGGGCCGGCCCCGGCGGGCTGGAAGCGGCACGCGTCGCGGGTGAACGCGGCCACGAAGTGTTGGTGCTGGAGGTGGCGGACAAACCCGGTGGGCAAATTCGCCTGACCGCGCAATCGGAGCGGCGCAAGGAGATGATCAGCATCATCGACTGGCGCATGGCCCAATGCGACCGGCTGGGTGTGCAGTTTCGCTTCAATACCTGGGCCGACAGCTCGGTCATTCTCGACGAGAACCCCGACGTGGTGATCATCGCCACCGGCGGCCTGCCCCACACTGAAGTCCTGGAGCGCGGCAATCAGTGGGTGGTTTCGAGCTGGGACATCATCTCCGGTGACGTGAAACCGGGCCGCAATGTGCTGGTGTACGACGACGCCGGCGACCATGCCGGCTTGCAGGCCGCGGAGATCATCGCCCGCAGCGGAGCCAAAACCGAGATCATGACCCCCGACCGCGCCTTTGCGCCGGAAGTGATGGGCATGAACCTTGTCCCTTACATGCGCTCGCTGCAGCAACTGGACACCACCTTCACGGTGACCTGGCGGCTAAAGGCGGTGGAGCAGCAGGATGACGGGTTGCTCGCCACCCTCGGCACCGACTACAGCAGCCTGGAAAAAACCCGGCAGTTTGACCAGGTGGTGGTCAACCACGGCACCCGTCCGCTGGACGACCTCTATTTCGAACTCAAGCCCTGGGCCCTCAATGAAGGCGCGGTTCAGTACATGAACCTGATCGCCGGCAATCCGCAGAACCTGGCGAGCAACCCCGAAGGTCGTTTCCAGCTGTTCCGTATCGGCGACGCGGTCGCTTCGCGCAACACCCATGCGGCGATCTACGACGCCCTGCGCCTGGTCAAGGATCTCTGACCGCCAGCGCCAGGTGTTTCCAATCATCAGAACTGACGTTTTTGTAAGCCTTTCGTACTGCCCCGTAAGTTGATCCGAATGATGGATTTGAAACTTTTCCAACGGAGTTGCCGTATGCATACAGATTCCCGCGTCCCATTTGAACCGACCGCCGAAGCCAACCTGCGTTTTCGCAGCGATGCCAGCGTCACCGACCACACCCTGCCACCCGTTGATCAAGCGCTGCTGAGCGCTCAGGCCGCCATCGATCGCAAGGCGCTGCGCCACTATCGCCTGGAGCGTATTCGCCAACAGCTGCGCGAGAGCGACTACGGCGGCATTCTGCTGGCCGACCCGATCAACATCCGCTACGCCACCGACACCAATAACCTGGGCCTGTGGGTGATGCACTCCCCCAGCCGCTACGTGTTCATCGCCACCGACGGGCCGGTGGTGCTGTTCGAGTTCTCCAGCAGCCGACACAACAGCGAGCATGTGGAAACCATTGATGAAATCCGCCCGGCCATTCCCTGGGTGTACTTTCTGGCCGGGCCGCGGGTCGAGGAAAAAGCCCGGCAATGGGCTCAGGAAGTGGCGGCGCTGATGGACCGGTTCAGCGGCCACAACCGCCGCCTGGCGGTGGATCGCTGCGACCCCTGGGGCGCCGAAAAACTCAAGGCCAGCGGCCTGGAACTGTTCGATGCGCAGCCACTGATGGAACAGGCAAGGGTCATCAAATCCGCTGAGGAGATTGCCAGCCACCGTGTCTCGATGGCGGTGTGCGACCTGGCCATTGCCCGCATGCGTGCCAGCCTCGTGCCCGGAGTCACCGAGAACCAGTTGTGGAGCATCCTCCACGGCACCAACGTCGCCCAGGGCGGTGAGTGGGCCGAGAGCCGCTTGTTGAACTCGGGGCCGCGGACCAACCCCTGGTTCCAGGACGCGACCGACAAGGTGATCGAAGCCGGCGAGATGGTCTGCTTCGACACCGATATGGTCGGGCCGGGTGGCTACCTCTCGGACATTTCCCGCAGTTTCGTCTGCCCCGGCAAGCCGGTCACTGGCCAGCAGCGCCAACTGCTGGACATTGCCACGCAACAGATCAACCACAACGTCGACCTGCTGCGCCCCGGGCTCTCTTTCCGCGAGTTCGCCGAGCGCTGCTGGCCGGTGCCCAGGCAGTACGAACACAACCGCTACATGATGATGCTGCACGGGGTCGGGCTGGTGGACGAATACCCCAGCGTTGCCTACGCGGTGGATTTCGCCGAATGGGGCTACGACGGCGTCTTTGAGGAAAACATGGTGGTCTCGGTGGAAAGCTTCATTGGCGAGCAAGGCGGGCGCGAAGGCGTGAAGCTGGAGGAGCAGGTGCTGATTACCGCCCGGGGGGCCGTGAAACTGTCGCGCACTCCCTTGGTGGATGGAGAACGTTAACGCGTGCCATGAGAGTCGCTGCAGCGACCCGTTTATCTGTCGAGGATTAGAAGAATGAGCAGCACCCTGACCGTGCTAAAAACGCCCCCTGAGCGCCCTTCGAGCCGCCCGTCTGCGGCCATTCCTTTCCTGAAACTGGAGGCTATCCAGAAACAGTTCGGCCCTTATTCCGTGCTGCACGACGTCAGCTTCGAGATGGCCAAGGGCGAGGTCGTGGCGATCATCGGCCCCAGTGGTTCGGGCAAAAGCACACTGCTGCGTTGCATCAACCAGCTAGAGCCGCCGACCAAGGGCCGGGTCAGCATGGACGGCGTGCAGATCGAAGCCGGCCGGCCCCTGCCCAAGGCGCAGTTGCTGAAATTGCGCCGGCGCATCGGCATGGTGTTCCAGTCGTTCAACCTGTTTCCACACCTGACGGTCTTGCAGAATGTCAGCCTTGCCCAGGTTCGCACCCTGGGCCGCAGCCGCCAGGAGGCCGATGCGCGGTCACTGCAACTGCTCGATCGGGTCGGGCTGGCCGACAAGGCCGGGCACTATCCGGCCCGTTGTTCGGGCGGCCAACAACAACGCATCGCCATTGCCAGGGCGCTGGCCCTGGAGCCGGAGTTGATGCTGTTCGACGAACCGACCTCCGCGCTGGACCCGGAGCTGGGCCTGGAAGTGCTGGCGGTGATGAAGGAGTTGGCCCGCGAGGGCATGTCAATGATCGTGGTGACCCACGAAATGAACTTCGCCGAAACCGTCTCGGACCGAGTGGTGGTGATGGCCGAAGGGCGGATCATCGAGCAAGGCCCCAGCGTCGAGGTGATGCGCCACCCCAGGCACGAGCGGGTGATCAAGTTCCTGCAAGCCGTGAGGGATCGCTGATGCTCGACATACTGGCTTTGCTCGCGCGGGGCGTGCCCTGGACGATCGCCGTGACCCTGGGAGCGTTGATGATTGGCGTGGTGCTGGGGTTTCCGCTCTGCGCCCTGCGCATGTCCGAGGCGCGCCTCGGCCGTGTGCTGGCGACAGCGCTGATCCTGACGCTGCGCTCCATTCCACCCATCGTCTGGCTGTTCTTCATTTTCTTCGGCATCGGTGGCGGCCTGATTCCCCTGTCGCCCTTCGCAGCGGCGGTGATCGGGCTGGGGCTGGTCACCGCGGCGCACATGGCCGAAGTTTACCGCGGGGCCTTCGCCGCGATCCCGGACGGGCAGTACGAGGCCGCTGCCGTGCTCAACCTCTCCGGGCCGCAGCGCTTCTTTGATGTGGTGCTGCCGCAACTGATCCGGATCGCCATCCCCTCCTCGGCCACCTACGCCATCGGCCTGCTCAAGGACTCGGCGGTGGCCTCGACCATCGGTGTTGGTGATATCAGCTTCCAGGCCTATCAGGTGTCGCAGCAGACCTTCCAGGGTCTGGGCGTGTACAGCGCAGCGGCGCTGGCCTACCTGATCCTCAGCGTGCCGGTGGCGTTGTTTTCCCGCTGGTTGTCGACCCGCCTCAAACTGAGGATATCGCGATGCTAGAACTCATCGAGCTGTGGAGCAGCTGGTTCCCGGAACTGTGGAAGGGTTTTGTCCTGTCGCTGCAGATCACCGCCCTCAGCCTGGCACTGGGGCTGCTGCTCGGCCTGCTGCTGGCGCTGGGCGTCAGCGCCAGGGCGCGGCTGGTGCGCTACCCGGCGCTGTTGCTGGTGGAAGTCGGACGCGGCGCGCCCGCCTTGATCCTGCTGCAGTACTTCTACTTCGGCTTGCCGTCGGCGGGCCTCACCTTGTCGTCATTCTGGGCGGCGGCACTGGCGCTGGCCTATTGCACGGCCGCTTACACCAGCGAAATCATCCGCGGTGGCATCGAGGCCGTGGATGCCGGTCAAAATGAAGCGGCCGAGGTGATCGGGCTGAACCGGATCGACGCCCTGAGGTTCGTCATTCTGCCCCAGGCCTTGCGGGTGGCGGTTCCCTCGCTGCTGGGCTTTGCGATCCTGATGTTCCAGGCCTCGTCGCTGTGCTTCACCATCGCGCTGCCGGAAATCGTCAGCAGGGCCTCTGCCATCGGTTCCACAACGTTCGAGTACATGCCGGTGCTGACCCTGGCGGGCCTGATGTACGCCGCCATTTGTGCACCCGCGACGCTGGTGGTCACTTTACTTGAGAAAAGACTGGCGCCCAGCCAGCCGCACTAACGACGACTGATCCAAGACCTGCCCCCTCATTGCATAGGTGCAACCATGACTAGATCGATCAAGCGTTTGGCTTTCCTGTTCGCCGCGATGACCGTGGCGCACGACGCCCTGGCCGAGTGCACACCGGCTCATCAGTTCGAAACCCTGACCCCCGGCGTGCTGACCGTTGCCGCCTGGGTGTTTCCGCCCTACTCCGCTCCCGGGGCCGACGGCCAGTTGAGCGGGGTCGATGGCGAAATCATCAAGCGCATCGCGGCCCGAGAGTGCCTTGAGATCAAATCGACGGTCGTCGACCCTGCCGCCGTTATCCAGTCCATCATCGCCCGGCGGGCCGACGTCGGCATCGGCGACTGGTACCGAACCGCAGAGCGCGCCAAGGCCCTGGGCCTGTCCGCGCCGATGTACCTGGACATGATGGGGATTATCTCGCCCGAGGGCCACAGCACCATCGCGGCGCTTGAAGGCAAGCGCGTGGGCACGGTCCAGGGTTACCTCTGGGTCGCGGACCTGAAGAAAGTGCTGGGTGACAACCTGGTGCTCTACCCCAACCCGGTGGCCATGGCCCAGGACCTGGCCGCGAACCGTATCCAGGCGGGCGCCGACAGCTTTGCCGTGGGCGTCGCCTCACAGCAAAAGGGCGCCTACAAAGGCAGCACCATCAAAGTCGCCGAGCCGGACCCAAGGGTCAAGGCCACGCTGGAACCGGGCCAGACCGGGATTCCGCACACCAAGTCCAACACCGCGCTGGGGCAGGCATTGAGTGCGGACATCGCGGCCCTGCATGCCTCGGGCGAGGTTGCCGAGATCCTCGAATCGTTCGGGCTGGATCGCAAGGCGGCCGATGTAGGTGCACCGCGGCTGGTGGAATAAGCCACCGGTGGGGAGCTTTTGTGGGGCAAAGTCCAGAGACTAAGTGCCTGTACTGACGTCATCGCGAGCAAGCTTTGCCACAGTCCCCGCCTCAACATCGATGTGAAGGCAAGCTCTTGTGGGGGCGCGCTCGCGATGACGCCCACACAGTCGACGCTAATCCTGGTCAGGAGCAACAACCCATGGACCACCCTCAGGCAATGAAGCACCTCTCCCTGGAACAAGCCTTTGCGTTCGCGCAACAGCGCTGCCTGGCGCACGGCACCAGCGAGCCCGTGGCGTTATCACTTGCCCAGGCAACGGTGGACGCCGAAGCCCATGGATTGCCGGAAGTCGGCTTCTCGCACCTGGCCGACTACCTCGACGGGTTCGCCTGCTCACGCATACACCCGACAGTCGAACCAACCTTGACCCATCCCGCACCCGCCATGATTCGCTGCGACGCTCGCAAGGGCATCGCCCAGCTGGGTTTTGACCGCGCATTCATCCCGTTGCGCAACGCCGCACGACAATTGGGTATCGCGCTATTCGCCCAGCACAACGGCTTTACCTGCGGGGAACTGGGTTACTACACCCGACGCCTGGCCGATGAAGGCCTGGTGGGCCTGGGTTTCACCAACGGCCCACCGCTGCTGACCGTCAGCGGCCAGGGCCAGCCCATGTACTCGACCAATCCACTGGCGTTCGCGGCCCGCGCCGCCGACGGGCGCAAGGTGCTGCTCGACCAGTCCAGCAGTGCGACGGCATTCGTCAAGATCCTGAAGGCGGCTCACGCCAACGAGCCTATTCCGGCGGGATGGGCCGTCGACGCCCGGGGCCAGGAAACGCAGAACGCCCGCGACGCGTTGCAAGGCGCGCTACTGGCCTTTGGCGGCCACCGTGGGGCGAACATCGCGCTGATGATCGAAGTGCTGGCCGCCGGCATGACCGGCGCCAACTGGTCGCTGGACTCGGCCAGTTTTCGCCAGGGCAGCGAGTCGCCCGGCAGCGGTTTGTTGGTCATCGCCATCGCGCCGCATCTGCTCGACGAACACTTCGAACAACGCCTGGCGCAACAGCTAACGCGCCTGGAAGCCTTGGGGGTTCACCGGCCCGGCAAAGCCAAGGAAGAGGCATACGCCCGCGCCCGCCGGGAAGGTATCAAGCTGCCCTGGGGGCTGTATGAGCAGCTCGCATCAATGAGCTGAAGCACACACGAAACCTTCCAACGCTGATCCAGCGGGGTGGTGTACCTCTGGCTCATCATCTCTGGTCGCACGCCCAGTCAGGATGAGTGGGCACAATGGACGAGCGCAGCGTCCCCCTTCCGGCTTCCCCCGCGCTGGATGATCTTGTCCACCAGCGCCATCACTCGGAAGTTTCCGAATGGCTCAACACCAGTCGCACTTGAACGGCCCAAAGATGTTCACCACCTCGGACGTCATCGCACTCGGCGATGGGGACTCGAACGCTGTCGGTGGTTGCTGGCTCACGGAGGCAACGACACAGAAGCGTGCCCCACTAATGTGAGGCTATCGGGCTATCTATCAGATGCAGAGAATGCCACATCAGCTCTACCAAGATTGTTTCGACCCAAGTACCAAAGCGCACAGCCCAAATGAGTAGGAAAATTCCTCAAGAAATGCTCCGAGTGCTAAGCCCTAAAGCATTAAGGAGAATATGTCGCTCATGCGAACCGCCTTGGTACCCTTAAGCGACGGCTAAGAAAACGGTCGTTCAATATTGGCCGAACAGTCCCATACCGCACTAACCTATTGATTTTAAAATAGTTAAGTCATTGAAAATAAAAAAACAAGAAAGTTCTTGCACTGCTAGTTTTTTTTTGGTTGTCTGATAAAAAGCCATCTAGATCGAATGGAAGCACGCGTCATGTACGTCATGTATGTGAAGACCCGATCCGATATTTCTCCGGCTTGCACCCATCGTAGGCGTTGAGTAATACGCTCGCGTTAGATTCACATACTCGAACTATTTCAGTTAAAACAGTGACGTAACAATTTTAGGATTGTAACAAAAGCACACCCTAGATCCTATCCTGTATTACCGATGCTTGTCATCCAGTATGGAAGGCGGGGGCTATTACAACCAAAAAATATTGGATCCAATATACAAAACCAATCTGATAAACCACTGAGGCCAGCACATGAACGAAATCCTAATAAAGGTATCGAACTCTAAAGTTGGAGAGGAAACAGTCTCCATTTTAGATGGAGCAGTTGTCGTGCCAAAAAGCTATTTGCGCGAGAGGGTTTATCTAGACGATGAAAGCATCCTGATCGTTTCAGGCACATTAATTGAAGGGATTGGAACCGCACATTCTGATATTGATTGCATCGTACTTTGCGAAGACAGACCAAAAGCAAAGGACGTGGAATCTAGTGAGCATGCACTTGTGACAGATGCTAACTATCACTTCTTAGCAGGAAATGAAGAAGTTCATAACACCACGGACTTCTACGACAAAAGCGGGCTGCACATTGACACGGACTACATTACATTCGACGACGTCAAAAATATCATTTCCAAAATCGAAGTAGCATTTGATGAAATCTTTTCTGACCAACGCTTTTTGTACCACCCCATATTACTGGAGCGAGAAAACAACGTAATACATCGGTCTCTAACGGGTTATGCGCTGACCAACGAACTAAAATTTGAAGCTCTCAAACGGCTTTTACCAAGAGATAAGCATATCTATGTTGCACACCGTGAAAAGCTACCCGTTTTTTACGCATTCCAAGATGTTCAAGGGTGCTGGCAGTCTGGAAATTTATGGATGGGGTGCGAAATTACTCGCGACATGATGCTAAAAACAACGATGAGCCTAACCTATCTTACAGGTATTACGAACAAGCATCCTAAATGGGTCTACTCAAACATATATCGAATCAAAGGCCATGACGAGATAAAACAAAAATTTTTCGAGCTTTCCAGGCGCGGCGCAGTGAGCGAGGATGAATGTCGGCGCTATATCGAGGATGCACTTAGTTACATGGACATGGTGTTTGTCGCCATGCAGGGGCTTTTGTCGAAAAACAGCATTTATCCATCAACAGAGGTAGCCCTCGCCGCTTTAAATCATGAATTTAACAGCCGAAAGCAAACCGATCACAAAATATCAACCTGTGAATACTATTTTCGCAAAAAATTCTTTGCCGCTGACGACACACCTTCCTTGAATAGCCTGCTAAAAGAGTGGGACTGACAAGATGACCGCAATGAGAACAGTTACAAACTGCAACCGCATGGCGATAAATGCGGGAAGCTCTTCCATTAAAACCTCCATGTTCTTTCAGAGCAACAGAGTTGACATAAACATGAACTTCATCGGCCTGCCCCTCCAAACAGTTAAAGTCAAATTCAACGGACTTCCTGACTATAAGGACGAAGTTTATATTGCTGCTGTCGGGGACAATCTGGCAAAGGCCGCTGCATTAATAATTAATAAAGCACGGGATATCGCAAGGCAAATTGACTGGCCACCCCCTACAATAATCGGGCATCGTGTAAAATTTGCTGGATTTGGACCCCCGGTCGAAGAATTCAGCACGGAAAATGAACGTATTCTGGAATTTAACGACTACCTCAGCTCAAGGCACAACGCGCTTTGCCTCGAAATTTTCAGAAAAGCTAAGGAAATATTCTTTGGCTCAGCGCAACTCATGGTAAGAGATCAAGCCGTCAACGACTTGTCTCTTCATCATAAAGAGAAGACTCCATTTGAGAAGTCGTTAGTCAGACGCTATGGCTTGTACGCGAATGGTTACCACGGACTGGCCATTAAGGCCTGTATTCGAGAGCTCAAGGATCGATATGCTATCGAACATTTTGATGGGGTTATTTGCCAAGTTGGCTCAGGGGTTAGTTTTTCGACCATTTCAGGTGGGGACGTCTTATACAACAGCATGCGATTTGCAGCATGCGATGGCCCGATCATGCACAATCGATCAGGGACTCAACCTCCAGGCCTGGTTCTGCGCTTTCTAAAGTACGGTTTAAACCCATCATCGATTTCAAATATGTACAATCGCCTTAGTGGTATATATGGACTCGCCGACCTCTCCTCTAGCAGCACTATTACAGTTGAAGACATCCTAAGTCAGGAATCGTTTGAGCGCGCAAAAGATGCGTACTTAAAAGCCAATTCCATAGAGCTATTCAGGGCTATCACAGAATATCCTGAGTCATCAAATTTCGTGTTTTCTGGTGGCCTTGCTACAAAACACAGGTGGATAGGCCCCGAGTTGCTTTATCGTGCAAAGGTTATAACAGAAGAAGTTAAAGACAAGCTTAGCCAGCAATTGAGTGCTCCTGATATTTTTATCGCGAGCGAAAGAGGCATATGCATTTACATTATTGATATCGATGAACAGACTTGCATCTTGGACGAATGTAATTCTTTTGGAGAGAACCATAATCCTATCGATTTCTCCTCAGCCGTCTGTGAGGTGCCTGGGACTTCCGTCGGAGTAGTACATGAGGGGCATGCGGGATGGGGCGAAGGGAAAATATGTCTAAATTTAATAACTTCCGAATTCTCATTTGATCAAAAAAACTTACCTGAAGCATTCGTTTTTTGCGGCGCAGCCCGGGACGATTTTTTTCTAAGGGCCGCATTTGCCCGAAATTTTAAAATACCAGCAATCTTTATTAATCAAGATTCGATCAGTATTAATACCTTCCTAGGCAAAAAAATTTATATTGACACACCCACGAAAACGGCAATCAGGCTATGAGCATACGGCACACTAAATATCTCAAAGAGTTAAGACTTCTCGATCCAATTAGATCTATAGAAAACAGCCTCGAATGGCCTTCTATCAATAAACATAACAACCTGATAACCGATGACAATTTAGTCGAAACATTGGCTAACATTGCGAGTCTATTGGAGAAAAATCGCTACCAAGATGCTCTACCGCGAGCTTTGATGGCCGTGTTGTATTTAACAGGGCGGATCGTTGACGAACGCGATTCGTTGCGACGTGAAGGGTTCGCGATCAACCCTTTAGAGCAGGACCTACAACTTGCGCTTATTTTGCCTGGCGAAGAAGTTAATGGCCTCTCTATCAAATGGCCAGACCAACCAAAACAAACATCGATGCTCGGTGTTACGCGCCATGAATACGCAGAATGGATTCGCAACATTCTAGTGCAGCTCAACACCAACATAGCAATCAACAAAGGACATGACTCAACCCTTTCATTAGCCTCCCTGTCATTGGCGTACAGCGCACTCACATCCCTTATTATCAACTAAGTAAGCGTACAATTTATCGACTGCAGAATGGAGCCGTTATGAACAACGTGGGAAATTTATTGCACAACGCACCTACAGCGAAAAGACTAAACTACTTAAATGCTCATAGAATTGCCGAGTTATTTTATCGTCAAGTACTTGAAGCACATAACATCCCCCATAGCAAACCAATAAACAACTGTCTAGTTTTCTGCTTCTCGCATTTATCAACAACAGTAAACTTGAGCATTTGCAATCATTGGATGTCCGTTTTTGAAAATATCTATTTGATACCTAAGAAGGCATCATTAAATCCCAATCTTCTACGACACATTAGCAATCCCACCAGAATATTGAAAGCTCGCGATAGAATTGAATTCTATAAAACCCTCGTTGAGATAAAAAAAATCCTTAGAAACTCCGAGCTCCCCGTTATTTTTTTTGACATCGGTGGATATTTTGCGCCCTACATCGATGAACTATCGTTTTTATTGGGGGATCGGCTTCTGCTTGTGCTTGAGGACACTGCAAATGGACAAAGCAAATATATGCCCACTGCTTACTACAAAACCTCTGAGCGGTTCAAGTCCATGGCATATGATTCATATAAAATGGCGGAGAACGTGATGGTGGCCAATATTATATTGGCACACTTGCACTCATTTATTTCAGACTGGTCAATTTTCAAGCCAACGCTGGTAGTTGGATATGGCCGCATTGGGCGATCACTTTGCTTCGGACTCAGAGAAAGAGGCGTCAAAAACATTGTAGTTGTTGATGCCGATAAAGCTCGTCTCTTCATGGCCTCAACCGAGGGCTTTAAATCACTATCAGGAGCGGCACTGTCAGCCTATAAAAATAGTTTTGATTATTGCTTTTCCATGTCGGGCCATCACGGTGTTACAGATGCAGTAGTCTCAGCCATGAAGAATAACTCTTATATCGCCGTAGTCACTTCCTATGACGATGAATTTTCTGACAGCATAAGGGTAGCCTTTGAACTCGGCGATAGGGAATCACTTTACTGGAAAGGAAAAGAAATAAATATCCTTAACAAAGGAAGACCAATAAATCTGTCTGCATTTGCTGCCTTTGACGCAAGAAACTTATCTCTCCATTTTCTTTTTGGTCGAATATTTTCTACCTTTTTGAGCTCACTAGGACTGACGCTTTCCTCTGACTGGGAAGAAGATGTTTATTCCGGCATCCTCGAAGAGATACAGTTAAGGTAAGGATAGCATTATGATGATTGCTAAGCTGGCTGGCCCGTTGATTATTTCTCGACTGGGTGAGATGGTCTCATCATTTTTGTATCTTGCTTTCGTCGGCCACGTTATTCCAGATGCTCTTGGGCATGCGTCATTCGCATGGGCGCTCATCTCATTAGCAACTGTTGTCGGCATTGGTTTCTATTCAGTGTTGATCTTTGAGGTAGCGGGCACTCACAATGGCAGTAACTTACACATCATGTCCATTCTTAGCACGGCAGTGAAATTGGCTTTTTTTCTGGGTAGCTGTGTGACCTCAAGCGTTTTCTTGTACCTTATACTCTGCGCTAATGAACTGGAGAATCTACATAGCGATAGCGGCAAGGTAATGGCATTCATGTCTATGTCGATACCTGCAATTTATTTACAAATCGTAATCTTCAACTACTTCAATGCACTAAACCAGCCTAAGCTTGAGCTGTTTTTTGTATGGACTTTTAATATAGTATTTCTTCTGGCATGTTTGACACCTATTATTTTCGAGTCCAAAGTTAACATTATTGGCTTTGTTGCGACCTATGCTTTCATGCGCTGGGCCTTGGTTATAACCGCACTAGTACTTCTTAGCAAAAAACACAAAATAAAATTTTCATTGTATTTCTTGCAGGCCGTTTCCGCGAAACAATATAAGAATTTTATTCTCAAGGGAGCACCGTTTGCATTATGTTTCGGCGCAGAAAGCTTTCTATACTTCACTCTCTCTGTCATTGCAAAAAATATGGGTGCACCCGAGCTATCTGCGTACCAAGCATCCTTGCATTTCTTAAGTGTGATTTACATGATCTCGATTGGCGTCGGTAATGCAACAGCCATTTTGACAGCCAAGCCACATGTGGAGGGAAAAATAAGCGAGGTCAAAGCCAAATGTATTGAAGGGTTAATTTTTGGCGCGGTACTTCTAGTGCCATGCTTGTTTCTATGCCTATATTTTTCGGATTCAATCGCTCGCCTGTACAGCTCCGATGAAATGACAAAAACGCTGATAGCTGAAAATATAAAAATCGCGATTCCTTATTTAGTATTTGAATACGTTTACATTGTTATTAGAATGGTCCTGAGAAGCTTGGGCGATTATTGGCTCCCCACCATCCTCACCATAATCTGCCTAAATGTTCTAGGCTTAGCCGCCAGCTGGATTCTATTCGAATTTTATGAGCATAGCGTTAAGTCTATATTTGTGTCTTTGGTTGCATGTTCTTTTGTACTGATGCTGTTTTTGCTGTGGCGACTCAGTAATCGCTTCCACAAAACACCCATCATGGTGTCAAAACCAACACCCTAGACAAATGTATGCAGATAAATTTCAACTAATTAATTTATCATCTGTTTACAGGCAGGTTCTGAAAACTTCCCCGGAGCCAGCCCGTTCTAAGGAGTCATCCCCACCAGGACAACAGATCTAACTTCTTAGATGAAACTCGCCATCCAAATGTATGGCCTGTAAAAAAGCGCTGTCGTGAGAGATAACGATCAATGCGCCTTGGTACTGATTAAGCATCTGCTCCAGCGCAATTCGACTGGACAGGTCCAAATGGTTGTCAGGTTCGTCCAGCAGCAGCAATTGCGGTGGCCGCTGTGCATACAGCTGCGCAGCCAGCGCGATTTTCATACGTTCTCCGCCGCTCAAATGGCACGTCTTGAGAATCGCACGATCTGCATCAATTCCTATCTGCGCCAAGCGGGTTCGCGCCTCGGCTTCGGGCAACTCCGGGTTACTCTCGTAGAGCCATTGCACCGCCGTGCGTTCGGGATACTGTAATCCGGCATGTTGATCCAGCCAGCCAACATGGCAACTGCGTATGAGCTCGCCTTCGCGCACCGGCAGTTGACCCGCGATCACCTGCAACAGGGTCGACTTCCCGCTGCCGTTAGCGCCCAGGATTGCCATGCGCATAGGCCCCGTCAGCGTCAGATTGACAGGCACTGTGTACCCGAACGGAAGAACGACGTCGTTGAGCTGCAATATCAGCTTGCCATTGGGTACCATGCTTTCCGGGGACAGCATCATGCGCTGAATGTCCGGCGCACACCGTGCACGGGCCTCGGCGATACGTTGTTGTTGCTGCTCCCGGGCCAACTGTTGATTGAGGCGCAATTTTCCCTGACTGTTTTCACTGCGCTCTTTCTGTGCATTGGTGATCAGTCTGGTCTGATTGCCGTCGCGGGCCTGACGATCGCCGCGCGCATTACGCCGTTGCTGACGCTCCATCTGCACGACCATCTCGCGTTGCTCGCGCTTGGCCTTTGCCCGCTCACCTTGCAACGCCGACTGGAACGACTGCTGTTCTTGCTCTCGCGCCGCCACATACTGACTGTAATTGCCGCCATAGACCGCCAGCCCCAATGGCGAAAACTCGACGATTTCGCTCATGTGTTCCAAAAGGCCCCGGTCGTGGCTGATCAACACCAGACCGTTGGGCCAGCGATCGATCTGCTGCGCGAGCTTGTGTTGCTGATCAATATCCAGATGGTTGCTGGGTTCATCCAGAATGAGCCAGTCGGCCCTGGATAGCCACGCCCCCAGCAGCGCCACCCGTTGCCGTTCGCCACCACTGAGGGCGTCGGTGCGAGCGTCGACATTCAAATGGCCCAGACCGATCTGCTCCAGCTCCGCCTCAAGGCGAGTGGCACAATCCCATTGATCGACCGCCAGCGAATGGTCGTAATCGTCGATGCTGCCCTGAGCTATGCGATCCAGCGCCGCCAGAATATGGTCGACACCGGCCAGCGCGCCAACAGTGGGATAGCGCTCGGGTTCCAGTAACTGTGCCACGGCGTAAACCCGCCCTTCACGCCGGACGATGCCGCTGGTGGGCAACTGTTCCGCCGTCAGAAGCCGGCCAAGCAAGGACTTGCCACAGCCATTGGCACCCACGATGCCGGTAGTCCCTGCTCTGAAGGTGTGGTTCAAGTCATCGAACAGAACGCGCCCGTCGGGCAGGTTGAACGACACTTGATCAAGCTGAAGTAACCGTTGGGTCATAACGCTTCCTTAAACATTCGGCCAGACAGGCACTGAACAACTCCTTGTTGGTGCGCAACAGCGTCCGGCGGATGGGCAATCACCGTGAACACGGCGTCGGCCCACATCTGGAAAAAACCTTCAAACAGCATGCCGGCCCTGAAGGTGTAGCGCTTCCCCGACGGTTATATGAGCAGCTCGAATCAATGGGCTGAGCGCTTGAGCGGTCGCAGATATTCACCACCACCCGTTTCCCCTGCAAGCGATTTGCGGTGTGGTTGGCGAGCTCGGCAAGCAATTGGAGCGTCTGCAGTGATGACGGCGTGTTACCGGCTCAAGGCTCGTAGTCTTCTGGCGGCTCGAAGCATTCAATCTCGCCTCGCAGCCAAGGGTCGACCGTCTCGACTCTCAAGTCCAGTACGTAGGCTTGGAATTTTGGGTGCTTGTGAGCGTTAGGGCCGAACACCGATAACAGGAGGTAGCGGTTTTCGACGTTGTCATAGACGTAGAGCAGCCAACTGTCATGCGCTGCCTCCCACTCCTTGACGGTACGGTAGAACGGATCGGCGATCTCACTCCAGCGTGCCAGGATGACTGGGCTGTCCGTCAGTTGAACTTTGCCGAATGGCCTTTGCCATAGGGTGGCGTCGCGCCCCCAATAGACGGGATGGTCGCCGCATACCTTGAAGTTGTAGAAGTCGATGTAGAGATCATGCCACGTCGGCAGCTGCATAAAGCGATTCGTCAAAAAGACGCGAGCATGCGGCACATACGCTCACTTAGAGGCCGGTAGCTTCCCGGACTCGATGTAATACTGGAACTGGGCATCCCCGACTTTCGCAGCCTCTTTGACGACTACGATCGGATCGCGGGTAGACTTCTTCACTCGACGCTTGGGCTTCGCCTGGGACGACGAGAGGTCCGCGCGGTCAGCTAAATGCAACATATGGAATCCCTCCTTGCGGGGTTCTTGCTGGCAATTCTAGGCCCAGACTCGTTTCTAAGCAACGAACCCACCAAGAAGCAAAAGCGTTCAGGGGCGCTCTTCTATTACCGGGCGTTGCATCGGTAGCCACGCCTGTCCATGAAGCCGACAAATCGGTGAAGCATTCAATTTTATTTTTACGTCTGATTCGCGTATGCGTTTCCGCTGATTTTTTCTGGACTATATTTTGGAAGATTGTCCTGAACGCTCAGGTCGGAGCCCTGACGCCCTATCCGTCTGCGATTGAGCAGGGAGCACCGAGAGCAGCCTCACGAGTACGAGCGCATGGGCAAAAACTCGCTGCTGGCTCTCGGTGTAATGCTGGGTATTTTTACGGTGAACGCCGTGGTCACCGGAATACTTTTCTTCTGGATGCTGCGATAAAACCAGGCAGCACACCGCTAACGCCTGGCCCTCACCATCAGATTCACTCCAGCCCCTTCCCGCGCCGTATCAAAATAGGTGAACCCGCTGCCATTGGGCATGCGTCCGCTGCCCAGCACCGGCAGCCCGGCCTCCTCGGCTGCCGCCTGGGCCGTGTCGCAATCGGCCACGCTGAAGCCCAGATGAAAGACCCCTTCTCCACGGGTCTCTAGAAAGGTTCGCTGCGGCGTTACCCCCTCTCCCGGCTGGCACAGCTGGATCTGGACATTGTCCAGCTCCGCGAACCTGTACCTGAGGTTGAGAAGGCCCTCGCGCTCATACCCGGTGGTCTCGAAGCCCGCCAGCGACGGGAAGTCTGTCCACGGCCCAATGCCCATGGACTGGTAATACGCCACCGCCTGTTCAAGGTCGCGAACGACGATGCAGACATGGTGCAGCGTGCGAAAGATATTCAGATCAACCACGTATTGCCCTCCCTTTCAACGGTGTGTGTAACGGTCGGCTGCCGAGTCATGGTCCTGGTCGGCCGTCGGGTTCCACTGGAAGCCCGAGCGTGCCTTCACACCGGGTTTCAAGCGCTGGTCGGTGCCGTAGTCTTCCCATGGGTGGAAGAACAACGGCTCGGTGCTGTCCAGTTGGTCCAGGCGTTCGGCGTAGTCGGCCAGGTAACCTTCGCGTTCCTCGGCGGACATCCGCGCCGGCATCCAGGCCACGAACGGCGGCAGTACCTCGAACCCCAGGTAGCGGAAGATACCGTTATGGATCGGCCAGAGAATATGGTTCATCGCCCCGTCGATCCCGTCCGGCTCATAGAGGCTGGCGGCGGTACCGGTGGTGGTGCAGATCATCGCCCGGCGGCCCTTGAACAGGCCGCTGTCGTACTTGCGCCCGGTGGCGTAGGCAAAGCCACGGGTCATGGTGCGATCAACCCAGCCCTTGAGGATCGCCGGCATGCCGAACCACCACATCGGGAACTGGAAGATGATGGTGTCGCACCACAACAGCTTTTCCTGCTCCTGGGCCACCACCGGGCACGAGCCCGCGCCTTGGAACATGTGTTCTTGCTCGGCCGACAGGTCGAGATAATTCGGGTTCAGCCGAGGGCCGGTAAAGTCCCCCTGGCCCAGATCCGCCTTCCAGTTGATGCGGTACAGGTCACTGACCTTCACCTCATGCCCAGCGGCCGTCAGCGCCGTCACGGCCCTGTCCTTCAGGGCGCCATTGAACGAGTTGGGCTCCGGGTGGGCGAAGACGATCAGTACTTTCATGTGAACACTCCAAAAACGGATAAAACGCTGCGTTGCTCATAGTGGAAGGCATGCAGACGGCTGTCTTGCATGCTTTCGGCAGGTTTATGCGGAATTTCGCACAGTCTTCAGCGGTGCGCGTCGCTGCCCAGCAGCGCTTCACGGAAGCGGCTGCGCAGGTACGGGCCATCACGCGGCGGCAGTGCGGTCGGCTCCGGGTCGGTGGTGACTTTGACGGTGACCTGGACGGGGCCTGCGCCATTGCGGATCAGGTCCAGGCTTTCTTCAAGCTCAGCCTCGGTGCGGATCAACCGGGTCTGGCCGAACCCGACGGCCTTTGACACTTCGCAGATGCTGACGCCACGTCCGGCGTGAGCAGGCTGCATACCGGTCTCGGCATAGTGTTCGTTGTCGATCACCACCACCGTCAGGTTGGCCGGTTTGTGCACCGCCACGGTCGCCAGTGAGCCGAGGCCCATCATCATTTCGCCGTCACCGACAAACACGATCACCCGCTTGCGCGGTTGTGCCAAGGCCAGGCCCAGGCCGACCATGACCGCGCCGCCCATGGCGCCCCAGAGGTAGAAGTTCTGCGCACAGTCGCCTGCCGCCGCGACGTCGAAGGTCGGGTTTCCCAGGCTGGTGATGGCCAGCGCTTCGCCGCGCTGTTCAAGGATGCGCGCGACCACTGCACGGCGGTTCAACGATGCGTTATTCAAAGACATGGGCTGCTTCTCACTTGTTGAAATTTTTAGTGCCGATGACACGTTGGGCAATCAGAACCGCGACCATCCGCCCGGTCTGGTAGGCAAAGCGCGCTCCGGCGGCCACCGTCTGGCTGATCTGGTCGGCCGAATCGGCGCGGTAGACATGCACGCCCGAGGCTTCGAGCACTTGCTCGGTGGACTTGCCCATCGCCACCTGCCACGGGTTGAACTCCCCCCACTCGCCGCGCATGGTCACGATCATGATCAAGGGGATGCGCGTCTCGTGTTGCAGCGAGAGCATGTTGATGCAGTTACCCACACCACTCGATTGCAGCAACAGCACGCCACGCTGGCCGCCGATCCAGGCGCCGGCGAGCTGGGCGACGCCCTCCTCCTCGGTGGTCAGCGATACCGAATGAATCTCCTCGTCGGCTTCGCACAGCTGGATCAGCTTGCTGTGGCCGGCATCGGGTACGTACACCACTTGGCGCACGTCAAGCTCCTTGAACTCTGCGTAGATTTGCTCGGGCCAGTTGATCTGTGTCATTGACGTTACTTCCGTTGGTTGGGTCGTGGGTTCGGTTCAAAGGGTTGCCGCGCGGCTCAATACACCACCGACTCGACGATGGGCCGGCGCGCCGCGATGCGCTCATAGCCGAGCGGCGAAAGGTCCAGGCTGCGGTAACGGCCGTGGGTAATCAGTTCGGCGACCGCGCGCCCGGTGGCCGGCGAATGCATCACGCCATGGCCGGAAAAGCCGGTGGCAAAAATGAAGTTGCCCAGCGTCGGGTGGGCGCCGACCACGCCGTTGTGGTCGAGCAGGTTCACCTCGTAATGGCCGGCCCAGGCGCGCTGAACGCGCAGCTGCTCCATGGCCGGGATGCGGTGGGCGAGCAGCGGCCAGAGGGTTTCTTCGAGCAGGTAGTGATCGGGTTCGAAGTCGTCGCTGGCCTCCGCATCCCGTGCGGGTTCAGGGGCAATGCCGCAGATGAAACCGTCACCTTCAGGGCGGATCCACATCCCTGAGTTGTCGAACAGCATCGGGAACCCCGTGCCGGCGAGCGGCGCCTTGATGTGGAACACCGTGCGCTTGCGCGGCTCCACCGGCAGCTGAATATCCAGCCAACCGGCGACCTTGCCGCCGGCCGCCCCCGCCGCATTGACACACCAGTCGCAGGCCAGGGTCTGGCCTGCGGCCAACTTCACAGCGCTGACCTTGTCGCCCGCCGTGGTGAAGCCTGTGGCCTCGCCCTGGACATACTCGACACCCAGTCGCCGGGCCTCGCGCCGCACGCATTGCAACAGCGCCCAGGCATCGAACCAGCCTTCGTTGGCGGTGCCAAAGGTGCCAATCCCCACGTCTTCGACGTTCAACCACGGGAAACGCTGGCGGGCACCGGCCGGGTCGAGAATATCGACCTGGGCGCCGTGACCGATCTGCATCAGCGCGTTGTTGCGCTGGCTATCGGCATGCTCTGGCGAGCCCAGGATCAGGTAGCCGCGCTCTTCAAAACCAATATCGGCGTCTTCGCCAAACCACTGTTTGATGTCCTTGAACACCTGGGCGCTGAACAGGCTCATGCCAATGTTGAACGGGCAGCCGAACTGGGTACGGATCGAGGCCGCCGACAACGCGGTCGAGGAAAACTGGTAGGTGCTGTCGCGTTCGACCACCTTGATCGAACCGCTGAAACCTTCCTTGCGCAGAAAGAACGCGACAAAACTGCCGATGACGGCGCCACCAATGATGACGACGGTTTCCGAAGTTTGATTCATGTGCACACCTTGTCGATTGAATGTCATGCCCGCGCGGCCTGGGTCGGTTTCACGTGCCCGCCCTCAAGGTAAGCGGCGCGAACTTCGGCGCTCTGGGCCAGCTCGCGCCCCGTGCCTTGCATCACGATTGCACCGTGCTGCAGGACGTAGGCCCGGTGGGCTACTTTCAAGGCCTGGCTGGCGTTCTGCTCGACCAGCAAAATGGTCATGCCCAGTTCCTGGTTCAGCCGCTCGATGATCTGGAACACCTTCTGGATGTAGATCGGCGCCAGACCCAGCGACGGCTCATCGAGCAGCAGCAACTGCGGATGGCTCATCAAGGCCCGGGCGATTGCCAGCATCTGCTGTTCGCCGCCGGACAAGGTCCCGGCGTTTTGCTGGCGGCGGATTTCAAGGATCGGGAAGAGCGTGTACATCCGCGCCAGGTCCGCTTCGAGTAGCGCCGGGTCGGTGAAGATCGAGCCCATCAGCAGGTTTTCCAGCACCGTCATGCGCGGGAAAATCCGCCGCCCTTCCGGCGCGATGGCGATCCCCAGACGCGAGATGTCATGGGGCTTGAGGCCCTGCAACGGCTGGCCGAGGAACAGGATCGAGCCCTGGGACACACCGGGCGTGCCGAGGATGCTGGTCATCAATGTTGATTTGCCGGCACCGTTGGCACCGATCAAGGTGACGATTTCGCCCTTGGCCACGCTCACATCGATACCCCGCAGGGCATGCACATGGCCGTAATGGGCGTGAACGCCTTGCATCTGCAGCATCATGCGACCTCCCCTTGGGCATCGGTGTCCGGGCTGCCCAGGTACGCCGCGATCACTTGCGGGTCGTTCTGGATCTGCTGCGGGGTACCCTCGGCGATCTTCTTGCCGTAGCAAAGCACGTGGATATGGTCGGAGATATTCATCACCACGCTCATGTCATGCTCGATCAGCAACACACTCAGGCCGGTGCTGCTGACCAATTGCTGCAGGTAGTCGTTGAGCTCGGCGGATTCGCGCGGGTTCAGGCCGGCGGCCGGTTCATCCAGGCACAGCAGCACGGGGTCGACGCACATGGCCCGGGCCAGCTCGACCTTGCGTTGCACCCCGTACGGCAAGGCCCCGGCCGGCAAGTCGGCAAACGGCTCCAGTTTCAGCGAGCGGATATTGACCAACGCCTTTTCCACCGCGGCCTCTTCGGCGCGGCGGTAGTTGCCCAGGCCGAGCAGGCCTGCGACGGAGAACCCCGACGCCCGTTGCAGCGCGTTGTGCTGGGCCACGATCAGGTTTTCCAGCACGGTCATCTTCGGGAACAGGCGGATATTCTGAAACGTGCGCACCACCCCGGCCTTGCTCGCCACTTCGGTGCTGTCGAGGGTTTCCAGGCGCAACTCGCCATGCACCGGGTGAGCCATGCGCAAGGTGCCGCCGCTGGGTGTGTAGAAACCGGTCAGGCAGTTGAACAAGGTGGTCTTGCCGGCGCCGTTGGGGCCGATCACCGAAGTGATCGCCGCCTGCCTGACGTCCAGCGACAGCCCCTCGATGGCCTTGATGCCGCCAAAGCTCATGTCCAGGTCCTGGACGCTTACCAGAGTCTTATTCATCCGCCAGTCTCCAGGTTGCGGGGGCGCGTGCCAGGCGCCGTTTCAGGTAGTCGATGAGGCGAATGCTCGGTTCGCGGGCCGAGAGGATGCCGCCTGGCCGCCAGACCATGATCAGCACCATGGCCGCGCCAAACAGCAGCATCCGATACTCGGAAAAGTTGCGCCCAAGCTCGGGCAGCAACACCAGCACCAGCGCCGCCAGCACCACTCCCAACTGGCTGCCCATGCCACCGAGCACCACGATTGCCAGCACAATCGCGCTTTCGTTGAAGGTGAAACTTTCCGGCGAAATAAAGCCCTGCCGCGCGGCGAAGAACACCCCCGCCAGCCCCCCGAGCATCGCTCCCAGGGCAAAGGCCGAGAGCTTGACGCGGGTCACGTTGATCCCCAGCGCCCGGCAGGCAATCTCGTCTTCGCGCATGGCCTCCCAGGCCCGCCCGGCCGGCAGTTTGCGCAAGCGCAGCACCAGCACGTTGGTCAGGATCGCCAGGGCGAAGATGAGGTAGTACAGGAAGATGATCCGGTGCTGGTTGGAGTAGTCCAGGCCAAAGAAGCTTGCGAATATTGTCTGCTCGGTACTCGACGAAAACGGCAGGCCGAAGAAGCTGGGCCGAGCGATCGAGGAAATACCGTTGGGGCCACCGGTGAGCTCGGTCCAGTTGATCAGCACCAGGCGAATGATCTCGCCAAAACCCAGGGTGACGATGGCCAGGTAGTCGCCACGCAGACGCAAGGTGGGATAGCCAAGCAACAGGCCGAAGCTCGCCGCCAGGGCGCCCGCCAGCGGCAGGCACGCCCAGAACGACAGTCCCAGGTACTGGGACAACAGCGCATAGCTGTACGCCCCCACCGCGTAGAACGCCACGTAGCCAAGGTCCAGCAGCCCGGCAAGGCCCACCACCACGTTCAGCCCCCATCCGAGCATCACGTAGATCAACACCGTGGTGGCGATATCGACGATGTAGCGATCACCGGAGAACAGGATCGGCAGCAACAAAGCACCTGCAAAGGCGATCCAGCCAAGCGACAAGGTGATCGGCAGCGGCTTGCGTGCCACCGGCAAGGGGGCAGGCTTCGATGCCCGCTTGCGTTGCAGCGCACCGAGCAGCGTGGTTTGCAGCAGGCGCAAGACAAACACCGCCGCCACCACCATCGCCAACAACGGCCAACGGGTCTGCAGTTGCAGCTGGCCGCCGAAGTCCTGGGTGTTGATGCCGATCAGCGGAATGCCCAGCACCAGCCCGACCAGCGCGATTTTCAAGGCATCGCGAAGCCTCCCGGGCAGCGCGGCGCCGGGGTTTGATTGAAGAATACGCATCAGACTTTCTCCACTTCCGGACGGCCCAGCAGCCCGGACGGTTTGATCAGCAGCACCAGAATGAGGATCGCGAAGGTCGCCACATCCTTGTATTCGGCAGAAAAGTAGCTACCCCAGAACGACTCGATCAGGCCGATCAAAATGCCCCCGAGCATCGCCCCCGGCAGGGAACCGATGCCGCCCAGTACCGCCGCGGTAAAGGCCTTGATGCCGACCAGAAAGCCGATGCTGAAATCCACCACCCCGTAGTACATCGTCACCATTACGCCCGACACGGCCGCCAATGCCGCGCCAATCATGAAGGTCAGGGAAATGATCCGGTCGACGTTCACGCCCAGAAAGCCGGTCATCAGGCGGTCCTGTTCACAGGAGCGCTGCTGGCGGCCGAACGAGGTCCGGGTAAGCAACCAGGTGAAGGCAGCGAGCAGCAGCAAGGTGGTGGCAACGATCAGAATCTGCACATACGAGATGTAGATCGCCGGACCACTGCCCGCGCCAAACTCGATGCCGCCGGGAATCACCGGGGCAATCGCCTTGACCCGCGCGCCCTGGCTCAGTTGCACGAAGTTCTGCAGGAAGATCGACATGCCGATCGCCGAAATCAGCGGCGCCAGCCGCGACGATCCGCGCAGCGGACGGTAGGCCGTACGTTCCACGGCCCAGCCGTACATCGAGGTAAAGGCGATGGTCACCAGCAGCACGCAGACAATGGCCAGTGGTACCGAGCTGATACCCAGCGCCGTCATCAAGGCAAAGCCTGCGATGGCGATAAAGGCGCTGATCATGAAGATCTCGCCGTGGGCGAAATTGATCATGCCGATGATGCCGTAGACCATGGTGTAGCCAATCGCGATCAGTCCGTAGACGGCACCGAGCGTGAGCCCGTTGATGAGTTGTTGAATCGCTAGAAACATGAAACCTACTCCCGGTATCGGTTGCTGCTGAATCGACGCTTTCTGTCGCATCCCCCTGTAGGAGCGGACCTGGCCGCGATGGGCCGCGTAGCGGCCCCCAGGGCTGCTGCGCACCCCATCGCGGCTGAAGCCTGCTCCTACCCGGTTCAGCCCTTCAGTTGGCGTAGCCGTACTGGGTGCCCGACCAGCGATACACCACATAGCCGGGCTGGGTGATGTCGCCCTTGCGGTCAAAGCTCAAGGGGCCAACCACGGTGTCGTAGGCACCCTCGCCCAAGGCGCTGCGAATGCCCTCGAGCCGGGTGGTCCTGGCCCGCTCGGCCGCCTGGGCGAACAGCTGGACGGTGGCGTAGGAATAGAGGGTGTAGCCTTCGGGCTCGATATTGGCCTTGCGGAAATTGGCCACCACCTGGGCCGCCTCGGCGTTCAGCCGTGGGTCGGGGCCGAAGGTGAACAACACGCCATCGGCGGCCTGGCCTGCGGCCATCAGCAGCTCGGAGTTGGTCAGCGTGTCGCCGCCAATCACCTTCAGCTTCAGGCCGGCTTGTGACGCCTGGCGAAGGATCATGCCAAGCTCGGTGTAGTAACCGCCGAAGGCCAGCACCTCGATGCCGCCCGCCTTGAGCTTGCTGATCAGGCCGTTGTAATCCTTCTCGCCGGCGGTGATCGACTCACGCAGGGCGATCACGACATTGCGGGCCTTGAGCCCCTTGCCGATTTCATCGGCCAGGCCCTTGCCATAGGCGCTCTTGTCGTCAATCACGGCGATTTTCTTGCCGGCAAAATGGCTCGCCAGGTAGTCGGCGGCCACAACCCCCTGTTGGTCGTCGCGCCCCACCACCCGAACGATATTGTTCAGGCCGCGCTCAGTGACTTGCGGGTTGGTGGAGATGGTCGCCATCGGAATCGATTCGTCGGCGTAGACTTCGGACGCCGGCATGGTGGAGCTGGAGCAATAGTGTCCATCCACAAAGATGACGCCCTTGTTGACGAAGGTATTGGCCACCGACACCGCCTGCTTGGGGTCGCAGACATCGTCACCGACAATCAGCTTGAGCGGCTGGCCAAGCACGCCGCCCTTGGCGTTGATGTCGTCTACCGCCATTTGTGCGCCATTGCGCATCTGTTGGCCGCCGGAAGCGTAAGGGCCGGTCATGGGGCCGGCGACGCCGATCAGCAGATCAGCACTCGCGCCCTGGGCAAACAGCCCCGCCAGGCTGGCCATGCACAGGCCCAACGGCAAAATTCGCATGTTCATATCGCCTTCTCCAACTCAATTTGTTGTTGTCTGTTTTCCCGGGCGTGGGCCTGGGATGAAATACGGATCGGCAGTGATAAGCGTGGCTGCGCGCAGGCTTTGCCCTGTGCGTCAGCAGCGGAACGGGTTTTTGCTTTTAGCAGTCCGCGCAAGATCAATTCTGCGGCCAGTGCGCCCCCATGGCTTGAATCCACGGGCGCAGGTTCTTGCGGTTTTTTGCATAGTGAGCCATTGCGCCGCAGAAGTGCCCAGGCGGGTTTTCAGCTGTTACAGTGGCGAGGCGACAACCGCCGCGGCGGCGGGATTCAGACAACCCTAAAGGGGGTAACGATTCATGCTCGAAGGCACAGCGCTGCTGCACTGGCTGGACCAGGACCTGGACTTGCTCGGCAAGATTTTCGATCGCATGCCCGATGTGATGTTCTATGTGAAGGACACCCAGGGCCGCTATGTGATGGTCAACCAGACACTGGTCAAGTACAGCGGTCGGCGCAACAAGGAAGCGGTGATTGGCTGGACGGCCGATGAAGTGTTCCCGGTCACCGGCTACAGCACCATGGCCCATGATTTGAATGTGATGCAGACCGGCAAGGAGTTGATCGACTCACTGCGGCTGTTCTTTTCGCCGGACGGGCACAAGCAATGGTGCCTGAGTTCCAAGTACGGCATTTTCGGCAACCAGGCGCAGGCGACCGGGTTGGTGGGTATTTCGCGGATCCTGCCCAAACCGGACGAAAAAAATTCGGCCTACAAACGGCTGATGCAATTTCTTGATCTGGTGCGAGACAACATTGGCCAGCCGCTGCTGATTTCCGATATCGCCCGCCAGGTCAATCTGTCGGTCGACACCCTGGAGCGTCTGACCAAGGAAGTGTTCCAGCTCACGCCCAAGCAGATCCTGCTCAAGGCCAGGATTGATAAAGCCTGCGAGTTGCTGGAGTCCTCCGCGATGAGCATTACTGACATCGCCAGCGAATGCGGCTATTCGGACCACAGCGCCTTCAGCCGGCAATTCAAGGCCGCCTCCCATTGCACGCCCCAGCAGTATCGGCTCAATGCCAAATCCGCAACGCCCGCCCGGTAGGGGGTAGGAGCAACTGTTCGTAGGAGTCCGCCCCGCCTCTTTGAGGCTGCGCTGTCGCGCAGAGAACATGCCGATAAATCGGCAAAAAATTTATCTTTAAAAATCAATGAGATAAATTTTGTTCTATGAGAGCCAGGCAGTTAAGGCACAGAACATGTGGGAGCGGATTTATCCGCGAATGAACGATGACGCGCAATGCCTGACAAACCGCGGTGCCTGGATTCGCGGATAAATCCGCTCCCACAGGGTTTGTGTCGTTCAATGCCTTAACTGACTGGCATTGGGGCGAGTCCATGTAATTACAGTTCGCGCTCACAGGCCGCCAGCAGGATGCAGGTGGCAATCACCTGGGCCGCCAGCGCCAGCTGATCGCCAGGCGGCGACGACGGGGCGATGCGCAGGTGCTTGTCGTCCGGGTCGCGGCCTTCGACAAAACTGGCCCCTGCCGTGGTCATCTGCACGCCGCACGCCCTGGCCAGCTCTACCACTCGCCGCGCCGTGCCGGGCAGGCCATCGACGCTGATGAAGTAGCCGCCGCGCGGTTCGCTCCAGCGCGCCACGGCCCAAGGCCCGAGCACCTCCTTGAAGACCTGGTTCACCGCCTCGAAGCGCGGCGTCAGTATCCGTCGATGCGCTCGCATCAAGGCCTTGATGCCTTGTTGGTCTTTGAGGAAGCGCACATGCCGCAGCTGGTTGAGCTTGTCCGGCCCGACACTGCGCAAGGCCTCATGCCCCAGCCACCAACGCACATTCGCCGCCGAGCTGCCGAACAGCGCAAGCCCGGCACCGGCGAAAGTCATTTTCGAGGTGGAGGCGAACACCAGCGCCCGGTTCGGATGGCCGTGCTGCGCGCACAAGGTCGAAATATTGGCGATTTCAACTTCATCGTCGGTCAGGTGATGGCTGCCATAAGCGTCATCCCAGAACAGGCGAAAATCCGCTGCGGCAGTCGGCATCCGCGCCAGCGCCTCGACCACTTCATGGCTGTAGACCGCACCGGTCGGGTTGCTGTACTTGGGCACGCACCACATGCCCTTGACCGCCGGGTCCTGGACCCAGCGCTCAACCTCGGCCAGGTCTGGACCGTCATCCCCCATGGCCACCGGAATCAGGCGAATACCGAAATGCTCGCAGATCGCGAAATGCCGGTCATAACCGGGTGACGGGCACAGAAACGCAATCCCGCCCTCGACCTGGCCCCAGGGTGTGGTCGAATCACAGGTGCCCGCGCGCAGGGCATAGGCGATGCAATCGTGCATCAGCGCCAGGCTGGAATTGCCATCGACCACCACCTGCTCGGCCGGCACGCCGAGCAACGGCGCAAACAGCGCGCGGGCTTCGGGCAAGCCCTGCTGGCCCATATAGTTGCGGCAATCGGTGCCGTCGGCGGCCCGGTAGTCAGACAGTGTCAGCAGCGCGTTGGAGAGGTCCAGCTGCTCTGCCGACGGCACGCCGCGGGCCATGTTGATGGAAAGCTTCAGACTGCAGAAATGCTGGTAGCGGGTCAGCAGCCCGTCGTGCAACTGGCGCAGCCGTTCGCGGGTCTGCTCGCGTAATGGGGTCATGGTCGCTCCTCAAGCTCGAACAGCGGCTGGGCGAAGCCGATCAATTCGCCTTCGCTGGCCAGCACCCGGGCGATGACCCCGGCCTGCTCGGCCAGCACCGGTTGCAACAGCGTGCCGGTCTGCAAGAACGCCAACACCTGCCCGGCAGTAACGCTGGTTCCGGCGGTCACGCACGGCTCGCGACGCTGCGGGTGGGTCAAGCGCAAATGCCCAAGCCCCGTGGCGTTCAACGTCGGCGGCGGCGCAACTGCCAGTGCGACAGGCGCCGTCAGCGCCTGACCACCGGGCATCAGCCGCAGGCAGGCACCTGCCTGTTCGAACTCGAACGCACGCAAGGCGCGCTTGTTCAGCATCTGCACAACCTGTTCGATAAAGTCCGGGGTCATAGTCATTCCTCCCGATCGGGGTGTGGGGCCTGGGCCAAAAAGCGCTCCAGGTGGTGAATGTCGAAGCCTGAGGCGACGAAGCCCGGCTCGTCCATCAGCCGCTGATGCAAGGCGATAGTGCTGCTGATGCCCGCAAGCGTTGCCTCGGACAGCGCGCCGCGCATGCGCACGATGGCCTGTTCACGGGTGTCGCCATGGGCCAGGAACTTGGCAACCAGCGAGTCGTAATACGGCGGCACCGAATAGCCGTCGTACAGATGCGTATCGATGCGGATGCCCGGCCCGGCCGGCGCGATCCAGCGGCTGACCTTGCCTGGGGTCGGGCTGAAACTGACCGGGTCTTCGGCGTTGATTCGGCACTCGATGGCATGGCCACGCAAGCGGATATCGTCCTGGCGCAAGGTCAACGGATGCCCCAGCGCCACCAACAGCTGCTCACGAACAATATCGACGCCGGTGACCAGCTCGGTGACCGGGTGCTCGACCTGAACCCGGGTGTTCATTTCGATAAAGTAGAACTGACCGTCCTCATAGAGAAACTCGAAGGTGCCGACACCGCGATAAGCAATGGCCTTGCACGCGTCGACACAGCGCGCGCCGATGGCGGCAATGGCCTCGCGGGCAATGCCGGGTGCCGGCGATTCCTCGATGATTTTCTGGTGGCGGCGTTGCATCGAACAGTCCCGCTCACCCAGCCAGACAGCGTTGCCGAAACGGTCCGCCAGCACCTGGATTTCAATATGCCGGGGATGCTCGAGAAATTTCTCCAGGTACACCTCGGGGTTGCCGAAGGCGCGCCCGGCTTCCTCGCGGGTCATGGCGACCGCTTCGAGCAACAATTGCGGCTCACGGACAATGCGCATGCCGCGCCCGCCGCCACCGCCGGACGCCTTGACGATCAACGGGTAACCGCAGGCTTCACCCAGACCAAGAATCTGGTCGGGGTCCTGGGGCAAGGCCCCGGGTGAGCCGGGTACACAGGGCACACCGGCTTCGAACATGGCTTGCTTGGCCGAGACTTTGTCACCCATCAACCGAATCGAGGCCGACTCGGGGCCGACAAACACCAGCCCCGCGTCTTCCACAGCGCTGGCAAAATCGGCACTTTCGGCCAGAAAACCGTAGCCGGGGTGGATCGCGTCGGCACCGGTCAACTCGGCGGCCTGGAGGATGCGCGGCACGTTCAGGTAGCTCTGGGCGGCGGCTGCCGGGCCGATGCACAGCCGCTGATCGGCCAGCGCCACATGACGAAGATTGGCATCGGCTTGCGAATGCACCGCGACCGTACGCAGGCCCAGGTCACGGGCTGCCCGCAGGATGCGCAAGGCAATTTCGCCACGGTTGGCGATCAATAGCGTATCGAACAAGGGTTGGGTCATGGTTCAGCCCGCCACGTCGATGATGAACAAAGGGCTGCCAAACTCGACCATCTCGCCGTCACCCGGCACGATGGCGATGACCCGGCCGGCGCAATCGGCTTCGATCGGGTTGAGCATTTTCATGGCTTCGACAATGGCCAGGGTCTGGCCCTCCTCGATCAGGTCACCGACCTGCACGAACGGCGGCTTGTCCGGGGCCGGGGCACGGTAGAACAGGCCGACCAGGCTGGAGGTCACGGCATGGCCGCTGGCCGGGGCCGTTGTTGCGGCTGACTCGACGCTGTTGGTTGAAACCGGGCGCGGTTCGGCTGGCTTCAGTTGTTCGATAGGCGCTGCGAGGCGACGGTCAATACGCACCCGGCAGTCGCCTTCGCTGTATTCCAGTTCTGCCAGTTGCGAGCGTTCGGCGATGTCGATCAAACGCTCAATGAATTCAAGTTTCATCTCGATATCCGTTGTGCCAGAGAGGTGGGCTGGGAGGCGCTCAGGCGAATCCCGTGATTGCAATGTCCTGCTGCTCCAGGGTGCGGCGCACGCAGGCGGCGATCTGCACGGCGGCCGGGGTGTCGCTGTGCACGCAGATCGAATCGACCGGGCAGTCGAGCAAGCGTCCCGAGAGCGTCTCGATACCCTGCGCACGCACCATCCGCACCACCCGCGCGGCGGCAAGCTCAGGGTCATGAATGACCGCGCCGGGCAAGGTGCGGGAGACCAGATGGCCTTCTTCGGTGTAGGCCCGGTCGGCGAAAATTTCCGAGCGTGCCGAAAGGCCCATCTCTGCCGCGATTCGGGCCTGATGCCCGAGCGCAATCACCAGGCACACCAGCGTCGGGTCCACTGCCTTGATTGCCCGGCAGACAGCCTGCGCGACACCGGCATCGGTCTGGGTCAGGTTGCCGAGTGCGCCATGGGCCTTGACGTGAGTGATCGGGTGGCCGGCATACGCCGACAACGCCTGGGCGGCGCCGATCTGATAGGCCACCAGCCGTTCGATTTCAGCCAGCGAAAACGCCATGTTGCGGCGCCCGAAGCCCCACAGGTCCGGGAAGCCGGGGTGGGCACCGACGGCCACGCCCTTGTCCTTGGCCATGGCAAAGGTGGCCGCCATGATCTGCGGGTCACCGGCATGAAAACCGCAGGCGACATTGGCCGAACTGACGAGGTCGAGAATCGCCGCATCATGACCCATGGCATAGGCACCGAAGCCTTCACCCATATCGGAATTCAAGTCGACGGTCAGGGCTGTGGTTGACATGAGCATGCTCCGTAGAAAGTCAGGCTGGTCGTGCGCAAACGGGCCAGTTGTTCTTCAAGCTGCCGGTCGGCGGCAAGCGCCGCCGCATGGTCGACTTCGATAAACCGCAGCTGCGAGCCAATCGGCGCCTGCGCGAGGCGCCAGAGGTCGGCGTCGATCACATGGGCGATCTTCGGATACCCCCCGCAGGTGTTGGCATCGGCCAGTTGGATGATCGGCTGGCCTGCGGGCGGCACTTGCACGGTGCCTGGGAGAATCCCGTGGGACAGCAGCTCGCGGGGCTGTTGCAGATGCAACAGTGGCCCCTCAAGGCGCATGCCCATGCGGTTGGTCTGCGGGCTGAGCGTCCAGGGTTGGGAAAAGAACGCCGAGCGCGCCGCCGGCTCGAAGTCGCTGTGCTCGGCGCCGGGCATGACACGAATGGCTATCGGCGTGCCCGGCTCGCCCGGGCCAACGCCAAGCGTTGCGCCAAACGCGGGCCGTGGTGTCGGGCTCGATGCCCCCAACGCCAAGCGATCGCCGCGCAACAGGCCACGGCCTTCGAAACCACCAAAACCACTTTTTAGGTCGGTGGCCTGCGAGCCCATCACCCGCGGCACATCGATTCCACCGGCAACGCACAGGTAGGCCCGCACGCCGCGCCTCGGCGCCTTGAGCACCAGGGTCTGCCCGGCCTTGGCATCGAACACCCAGTCCGGTGGCAGCTCGGCCTTGTCCAGGTGCGCCTGGCAATCGGCGCCGGTCAGGGCCAGGCGGCAGTCACGGTGGATGCGCAGACGAAACGGGAACACGACAATCTCCAGCCCCGCCAATGCGTCGTCGTTGCCCAGCAGCGCATTGCCGCAGGCCAGGGCCAGGCGGTCCATGGCGCCGCTGGTGCTGACGCCGAAGCGGAGAAAACCCGGTCGCCCGGCATCTTGCACGGTATTGAGGGCGCCGGAGCTGAGGATCTCGATCATGCTTCAAGCCCCGCAACCGTAAAGTGAAGGCGGTCGCCCGGGTGCAGCAAGGCGGGTGTCGAGGCAAAGGGATCGAACAGCGCAAGCTCTGTGCGACCGATCACATGCCAGCCCGAAGGCGCGCTGCACGGCATGATCCCGGCCTGGACGCCACCAATGATGACGGCGCCTTGCTCAAGCCGCAGGCGCGGTACTGACCGGCGAGGTGATGCCAGCCGTGGGTCGAGTCCCGACAGGTACGGAAAACCCGCCATCGCGCCCAGGCAGGCGACGCTGTAGACCGCCTGGCTGTGGCGCTGCACGAACTCGTCGCGGCTCAGCCCGGCCTGCTCGGCCAGCAGTGGCAGGTCTTCGCCAACGGCGCCGCCATAGATCACCGGCACCTCGATGTCACGGCCCACCACTTCACTGCCCTCAAGGTTCTGCCAGAGATCCAGCAGCACATCGGCCAGGGCCTTGGACGATACCTTGCCCGGTGTGTAGACCAGCATCAGGTTGTTCATCCCCGGCACCACCTCGGCCACCCCTGGCAGCGCCGAGGCGGCCCGGGCCAGCCCGAGAATGCGCTGCTGCAGCGCCTCGCTGAAACGCTCGGCGGCGACATCGAAGAACAACCCGCGGCTGCCGCTGGTCGTGATGCTGGGCACTGCGTCGTGCTTGCGCATGCGTCACCCTCACTCCGCCACGGGCACGGTGTAGTTGAGGATCAAGCGACCGCCATCGGGATAAATGGTCTGGCCGATGATGTACGACGCATCGTCGCTGGCCAGAAAGGACGCCACGCTGGCCACTTCCGACGCTTCACCGCAACGCCCCATGGGGGTACGCGACAGCACGGTGTGACGCTGGGCCGGGCTGGACATGACGGAATTGAGCACCAGGTCGGTGGCGATGGTGCCCGGCCCGATGGCATTGACGCGAATACCGTGGCGCACCAGGCCGACGGCCATGACTGCCGTCAGTTGCTTGATCCCGCCCTTGGATACGGCATAGGCCACGGAGTTGGGGATGGCCAGTTCCGCGTTGATCGAGGACATGTTGATGATCGAACCCTTGACGCCTTTTTCGATCATCACCCGGGCGGCGGCCTGGCCGATCAGGAACGGCGATTTGAGGTTGACCCGCTGGACGCGGTCAAAAGCCTCTTCGGGAAAATCGACAAAATCAGCGGTGTGGATGATCCCGGCGTTGTTGACGACGATATCGAGCGAGCCGAAGTGATCGACCGCCTTGGCAACGATGGCCCGAGCCATGTCCGAATCGATTTCACTGAAATCGGCCGCGTACCAGGTGGCGCGTTCGCCCAGGCGTTCGGCCTGTGCCCTGACTTTTTCGGCCTGCACATCGACCAGGACCACCTTGGCGCCATCGGCCAGAAAGCGTTCGGCGCAGGCCAGGCCCAGGCCTTGGGCTGCACCGGTCACCAGGGCGACTTTATCTGTGTGTTTCATGCGTTCTCCCACTTGAGTTGGTTGTGGGTTTATCTTGCCGCTGGGCAGGTTGGCTGGCTTGCATTCGCGCCAGCAGTATTTTGCGGTTTTCTGCACACCCCAAGCGTTAACACATACTTGTAGGAGCGGACCTGGCCGCGATGGGCTGCGAAGCAGCCCCTTGGGCCTGTGACATCTGCAAATCAGCTTGCGAATGCCGGCGGTTTCAAAATCGCCGGGGCCGCTACGCAGCCCATCGCGGCCAGGTCCGCTCCTACATCAGCCGCAGATCGTGGGCATCGCGCAGCGACCAGACGGCATTGATCAACGACTGGGCCTGCTCGAAGGTGCGGGCACCGGAGAACGCCACCAGCCGATGGAATTTGTCTTCGAGCTCAGGCCGAGACAGGGTGTTGCCGGGGTCGCCCTTGGGCTCATCGATGGCGGCGGTGAGGGTGCGCCCATCGACCGTGCTGACCACCACCCGCCCCAGCCAACGGCGGGGATAGGCTGAATCCACCTGCGGATCGAGCTCCATGCTGACCCGCTCGCGGAAGGCCTGCACATCCGGGTCAGTCAATGCCAAGGCGTCGAACTCGGTCAAGCCGGCCTTGCCATGCACCGCAATCAGTCCCAGCACCGCGCCCATGGAGAATTTGGCCTGGTGCACGGTTTGCGGCACAGTCACCCGCCCCAGTACATCGATGGCGGCCTGATGCACACGGGTGACCACCCGGGTGATGTGTTCGTGAGTCAGCCGTTCTCGCTGCATCAACGCCAGCAACGCATCGGCGGCCGGATGGGTATGCCGACACGAGGCGTGAAACTTGAACGAGGTTTCGGCCAGCGCCCAGCGCTCACCCAGGCGATCCGACAGCTTGCGGGCATCGGCATCGCTGGACATGCCGGCCGCCATGCCCTGCTCGCCTTCCAGAATATTGTGCGCACCGGTCAAGCCGTCCTGCGTCAGGTAAGCGGCCAATAAGCCATCGGCGGCGGCCTTGGCGGTGTGCAATTGCTTGGAGTCGGCGGCATCGCGCAAAAACTCCCACAGGCCGGCAGCCTGGGTGCCGGCACTGCCGAGCAGGTTGATGAACTGCGCCTGATTGAAGTTGAGCAGCTTGCCCACCGCAACAGCAGCGGCCAACGTGCCGACGGTGGCGGTGGTATGGAAGATTCGATAATGCGAACGGCCGAGGAATTCGCCGATACGGATACCGGCTTCATACCCCGCCACCGATGCCAGCAGCAACTCGCGACCGGACTTGCCCAAGTCCTGTGCCGCGGCCAGCACCGCCGGGAACACCACCGTCGCCGGGTGCAGCACAGAGCTGTTGTGCAGATCGTCCTGCTCGACCAGATGCGAGGCTGCGGCGTTGACCAGCGCAGCAAAGTAGGCGGAGGTACCGGCGCCGTTGACGAGGACGGTGGCAGGCCCCGTGGTCGGTCCCATTTTTGCCGCATAGCGTTCGAACAAGGGGATCGGGTGCAGACCCTGACTGGCCAGGGCCGAACCCAGCCAGTCAAGAAACAGGTCTTCGGTGCGATCCAGCACGCTGGCGGGAATCTGGTCGTAAGCGAGTTCAGCCAGAAATCCGGCCAACGCTTGGGTATCACGCATGTAGGGCTCCTTGGAAGCAGTGCGTCAGGTTGGTCGTATCTTGCCGATGGAGGGCATGGCTGGCTTGAATGGACACCCAGGGAAATATGCGGGTTTTTGCATACCGCAGGCCCTGACCTGACGCGCACCTGTCACTTGAACACGCTCAACTTCTGCTTTGCGTAATACGCGAGCAAGCATCAGTGGCGCAAACCGTTACCGGAATGACCCGTCAGCTGCTGTGCATGAATTCAGTGGGACCGCGGTGATGCCATCGCGGCGGTCCGGCGATCCGGCAAGCCTTGCTCCCACAAAATCAAAAGCGCTCCGTGCGCGCTGATGAAATGTCTTACGCGCCTTGGAGCAATGTTCTGTAGCTTCGCTCAAGGCTCAGGAAATACCCTACGCGCCGTGTCGCCAGCCATGAACTTGTCCATGGGAAGCCATGCCCCTAGGCTTTTGCGGTCGCTGAATGGTCAGCGATCGGGTGTGGTAACCCGGTATGGCTTGGGCTGTCTTTATGGCGGCTGTACGCGGGAGAGCTTCGGCTCTGCCGGTTTGAGCTCTGCCGGTTTACCACCCTGCGTACAGCTGTCACCCACCGTGTGGTAACGAGTGGATTGCGGCCCAGACCTTGAGCTTGCCATGAAAAAAATTGTTCCAGATCCTCCCAGAAAAGTCCTCGCCAAAACCATCAAAACCCCTATCGACAACTGCAACGCCGGCCACCTGCCGCTGCTCGCCGTCCAACCCGGCATCCACGCAGAAGACGCGCTGATCCACACCGTTCTGTACCTGCAAAACGGTATCGACAGCCTCAATAAAGTGATTGAACAAGCCCCCGGCCCCTTCAAGGGCCTGGCGTTGAACAGCCTGCATTCCATGGAAATGGCCAAGGGGGTGGTGGAAGCGGTGTTGGGCGGCATGAAGCGCGGGGATCCCGGTACACGAATGTAGCCACCTTCTGTAGGAGCAAGGCTTGCCTGCGATGGCCTCAACACGGTGAGCCAGATACACCGCGTCGCCTGCATCGCAAGCAAGCTTGGCTCCTACAAAAAGCGATCTATGCCTGTCTGGCGAGGTCTGGCTGTTCCTGCCTCTGCTCGGTCGCCATCCCCCGGGCGCGGCCGACTCCCCATGCCAGGGCCCGGGTCACCGACTCGTGGGGCCTGGAGTCATAGGCTTCCTCGACAAGGGCCATGCCACACGACGCATAAACGCCGATGAACAGCTGGGTCCCCCCCACTCTGGAGAGTCGGACTTGCACGTTGAAATTGGTCCCGTCATCGAGCGTTTCATCATGGGTGTGACAGGGCAGGACCGGATCGGCCCATTTCCAGTAACGTTCACCTCGCTGCCTCATTTGAACCTCCAATGTCATCAATAAGCGACTCAGCTCTTCACCGGCTGGCTGCGGCCATACACATCTTCCAGACGCTCGATGTCGTCTTCGCCCAGGTAACTGCCCGACTGCACCTCGATGATCTCCAGCGGGATCTTGCCGGGGTTGGCCAGGCGATGCACCGAAGCGATCGGGATGTAGGTGGACTGGTTTTCGGTGAGCAGAAAGACCTTCTCGTTGCAGGTCACCTGGGCGGTGCCCGAGACCACGATCCAGTGCTCGGCGCGGTGGTGATGCATTTGCAGCGAGAGCTGCGCACCGGGTTTTACGGTGATGTGCTTGACCTGATGGCGGCTGCCGACGTCCACCGAGTCATAGCCGCCCCAGGGGCGATACACCGCGCAGTGGCTCTGGGTTTCCGAGCGGCCCTGGGCATCGAGCACATTGACCAGCTTTTTCACGTCCTGGACGGCATCACGGTGCGCCACCATGATTGCATCCTTGGTCTCGACCACCACCACATCGTCCATTCCCAACAGGGTGACCAGCTTGCTGCTGCCATGCACGAAGCAGTTACGGCTGTTGTGGCTGACCACGTCGCCCTTGAGGACATTGCCGTCGATATCCTTGTCATGCACATCCCACAGCGCTGACCAGCATCCCACATCGCTCCAGCCGGCACTGAGCGGCACCACCCAGGCGCGCTGGGTGCGCTCCATCACGGCGTAGTCGATGGACTTGTCCGGGCAGCACTCGAAGGTGGCCCGATCAATGTTGACCACGCCGTCGATGCCGCGGCTGCGCTCCAGGGCGAGCACGCAATTGTCGTACATGTCCGGTTCGTGGTTGCGCAGTTCCTCCAGATAACGGCTGGCGCGGAACAGGAACATCCCGCTGTTCCAGAAGTAGTCGCCAGACTGGACAAAATCGCTGGCGGTGGCCAGGTCAGGTTTCTCGATAAACTGCTCGACCTTGAACAAGCGGGCCGTGCCATCGCCCTGGGCGGCCTTGATGTAGCCAAAGCCGGTTTCCGCACGCACAGCAGGAATGCCGAACAGCACCATGTCGCCACGCAGTGCCTGCTCTTGCGCCAGTGCCATGGATTCGCGCAAGGCCTCGACGTCGCTGATCACGTGGTCGGCCGGCAACACCAGCAGCAGCTCGTCACGACCCTCGGCAATCAGTTTCAGGGCGGCCAGCGCCACCGCCGGCGCGGTATTGCGACCAAAGGGTTCGAGCAGTGTCGCCTGGGGTGTACAGCCAATGGCCGCCAGTTGCTCGGCGACGATAAAACGGTGCTCCTGGTTACACACCACAATCGGCTTGCCGATGCCGTCGAACGCCAGGCGTTTCAGGGTTTGCTGAAACAGCGAGCCCTCACCCGCCAGGCTCAGGAACTGTTTGGGAAACAGCTTGCGCGACAACGGCCACAACCGTGAGCCACTGCCGCCGGACAAAATCACTGGAATCATCGCGCCTTCCTCTCACACCGTTATCGAACGATATGAAGGCTCTTCGCAGTGCGAAGGACTGCCCTTCTCTTTTTCCAACACTACCCTGTTGAAATCGCATGGGGTCAATCCTTGGGGCCAGCGAACAGCTGTGTAATGTCACCGCCCAGGCGGTAGGTCTTCATCGGCTCGGCCGATTGGCGCCAGCGGTTGGTTTGCGCCGAGCAGTTGTAGAGCGCGCAGTAGGGTTCGAGCCAGGCAAATTTGCCGTCCTCGTCGAGGTCTTCCATTTTTTGCTTGTAGCCGGTCTTGCGCTCGAAGGTGCCCGGGTCCTTGATACCCTCCTCTATTCGCCCCGCCAGTCGGCGCATGGCGCCCTGGTTTTCTTCACGCAGGTCGACGCCGTTGGCCTGGGCAAACGCCGCGATCATCATCAAAGGCCCCATGGCGTAGTTGTGATAGGCCAGTGCCCGGGTATCGCGCCCCAGTTCGTTGGGCAGATAGCCGTCGGCATTGACCTGGGAAGCACCAAAGCGGAACTGCGCCACCGACCAGTCGAACAAGTCGCGGCGATCGACCACCACCGAGGCGGCCATCACGGCCCAGGCGGCCCAGTACTGGTGATTGTTGAGGCGGTCCCGCGGTTGATCGCGCCAGTCGACCACCACCTGATCGGCGACCTGGCCGAGCCAGGCCTCGATTGGCCGGGTCTGCGCCTCGCGGCCTTGCAGTGGCCGGGAACGCGAATACTTGAGCCGCAGGTAAGCCGACGACACGCTGCCCAGCGCCCATTTGCGCATCGATTTGCCGGTATGGGTGTAGGTGGTGCTCAGCAGTGCCTGGGCCTTGGCCCAGCTGTCCAGCCAGGTCAGGGTGCAATCCACATAGCCCGGGCGACCGAGGCGCAAATAAGCGGCCACCTGTTTGTTGACGCCCTTCTCAAGCTCATTGATGTCGGCCGACAGCTGCTTGTAGCGCTTGTAGGAGTCGGCGTTGAATTTATCGCGGGCCTTGCCCGAGCCCTCGTATTTGCTGGGGATCAACAGATCGCCGGTATAGGGTTTGGGGGTTTCCGGACAGCGCTCTGCGTCGCCTTGCTTGACCGTCGCCTCGGCGTAATAGCCCTCGGGCGGGCGCAACTGCGCCACGGCCGGTGCCGTCAGGAGAAAGGCCGCGCCGAAGGCCGCCCAGTGTGAATGTCGCATCAGTGACCCTCCGCCTGCGCCGTGCGCAGGGATGGCGCTTGCGGGGTGGCCGGCTTGGCACACAAGCGGGCCGAGAGTCCCGTGGAGGCAGTCCCGGGTGGCGGTTGCACATCCATGGAAAGAAACGTGAGCTCATCCCAGTCCGCATCGGCACGCAGTTCGAACGCGAAGCGACCGCGGGTATCGACTGTCGGCGGGCGACTGAGGCTGATGTTTTCCTGGCGCCCGTTCATGAACGTCAGTGTGGCGCTCATCAGGTGCACCGTGGGGTCGGCAAACTGCAGATCGACCTGATAGCGATCGCCCTTGATCGGATGCACCGCGCCGCCACTGCCGTTGAACAACACCTGGCGACGCCCGCCTTGAAGCGTCACCTGGCCTCTGAGCAGCGGCGCCTGGCCATCGCAACCATCGCTCAGCGCGGCCATCGCCTGCCGGTAGAAACTGGCCTTGCGCAGGCTGTCGAGGTTGTCGGTTTCCCACACCAGCACTGCCGGTGGGCGGGCCTGGAAGGTATCGCTGAGCAGGTAAGCAATCAGCGAATCGTCGTAACCGCCGCCGGCCACGCTCAGGTTAGTGACCGGTGTTTGCAGGTACTGCTCCAGGAAGCCGGCAAAGTTGAAGGCATCACCGCTGGCGCTGGTGCCGATCAATGCAACTCGCGGGGCCGGTTTGGCGCTCCCCTCGGCCAGGGTCTGGTAACGGGTCACGAATTGCGCTGCATAGCCATTGCCGCAGATCTGTGCAGCGGCTTTGTGCAAGTTGCCCGAGCGCCCGAGCAGCCCCACCGGCCGGCTGACGAAGGCCTGCTGCGGCAACGCCTTGAGCGCATTACTGCCCTTGAGCGCCTGCGCCACCAGGCGCGCGCTGCGTTCGGCGCCGTAGGGCGTCCAGTTATGATCGCCCTTGAAGTAGAACGGCTGGTCGGCTGGCGAGGGGGCTTGCAGCAGCGTGCCAAAGTCGGGAACCACAACCCGCAAGTCACGTACCCGCGCCAGGGTTTGCAGGTAGTTGTCCCGCGCCGTGGCCTGGTCGAAGGTGGCCAGCGCCGCCGGCGTCAGGCGGTCAGCGTGCAGCAGGCCGCGACTGGGGGGCAACACCAGCACCAGCTCGACGCCGCGCTGGGCCAGCCCGTCGCGCAGTCGCTTGAGGGCCTTGTAGCCGATCTCATCAAGGCCGAAATCGGTGCGCAAATCGCTTTGGGTACGAAACAGCCATTGGTCTTTGGTTTGCACCAGCGTCGCAAAGTTCTTGAGCCCCAGCGGCTCGTAAAGTGTCGCCTGCGCCGCTTGCGGACACAGCTGGCAACAGGCTTCGACGCTGTATTCAGGCTGCGCCGCCGGGGCCCATGCGGGCGCGGACAACAGGCACAACGCGGCAAATCCCTGAAGAGTGTTCATCGGCAGGCTCCTCATAATTTCATCGGCACAATCAGCGCCGCTTCATGGCGGTTCAGAAGGATACGTATCAAGTCGCCCTGCACCTCCCCCAGCAAACCAGAGAATGAAAGACCGTCCTGTTTCTGTGGCGCCAGAAAGGTCAGGTCATAGAGTTCCAGGCGCGACGGCGAAAACACGGTGATAGGGCTTGAACCGTTGCCGATCAATTTGCCGCCGACCACGGTCAGTGACAGCTTGGCTTCGAAGGGGTCTTCATGGAGGTTACGGTCGGTGCCGCGCAGGTCTTTGATATGGCCGTAGATGCCGGTCAGGACATTGGCCATCAGCTCGTTTTCATAAAGCTTCACGCGGGTGCTGTTACGCACGCGAATGCCATGCCGGTCGTTGTTGACCGCGCGGTTGCGCCAGAGCAGGTTGTTGCCGCTTTCATAGAGGGTGATGCCGTCGGAGCGGTTTTTGTAGGCCTCGTTGTAGGCCACCAGGTTGTTGACACTGGAGCGGTCCAGCACGATGCCTGACAGGCCATTTTCGTAGGCACGGTTGTGGATGATCCAGCTGTCGTTGACCTCCCGTGAAACGATGATGCCGTGCTTCTTGCGGGTGCCGAAGGCGTCGTTGTGGGCAATGATCAAACGCCGAGAGCGGTCGTGAGGGTCAATGCCGTAGACGATGTTGTCGCGGTACCTGTTGCCGAGGATCACCACGTCGTCGGCCTCGTAGCAATAGAAGCCGTACCAGTTGTCGACGAATTCGGAATTGATCAGCCAGCCGGTCGGCCGCTTGCGCTTCATCTTCGGTGCCATGCTGGGGCTGTACTGGGAAATACTCACCCCATAGCTCTTGCTCGCGGTGTAGCCGAAGCTGGTGATGGTGCTGTTGACGATGTAGGTCTGGGTGCCACCCCAGGACACCAGGAAGGGCCGGAAAACGCCCTCCTTCTTGTACCAGGCCGGGCTGTTGTTCTTCTCGCTCCAGGCGCTGACCTTGGTGTCGGTGATAAACAGCTTGCCGTCATTGACCAGAAACGAGCCGCCTTCCTGGGACAGGCGCAACTCCTTGACCGACTTGTCGACGTGCAGGGTCGCGCCGGGGCGTATCACGATCGGCAAGCGGGCCAGGAACACCCCCGGCGCCGTTTCGCGCAACGCCGTCGGCGGCAGGCTGCGCGCCAGTTGCGAAAGGTTCATGTAGCCACGGTCGATAAAGATCGCCACCGGCATCCGTTTCTGGCGCACCACCCATTCCTTGATGCGCTCCTTGCCGCCGATGAACTCATCGAGCATCTGCTCCTTGAGCATCGGCTGGATCAAGGCACGCCCCGCAGGCTTATAGACGATCTTCGCCATCGCGGCCTCGGCCGTGTAGCCCGACAGGTCGGGCATCTTGGGTTCTTTGATCAGCAAGGATTTGCCAGGCGCCTCGCTGATGGTATAGCGCGGCAGTGAAACGCCTTGCGCCGCACTGACCGCTTGGGCCTGCCCCCAGAGTAGCGTGGCGAGCAACAGCCCTATCTTGACGACACTGTCCATAAGCCTCACTCATCAAATTGAACGCAACTTATCGGTACAAAGGCCACACCCTGAACGACACCCCGCCCCCTGTAGGAGCCGGCGGTCCGGCGTTCCGGCTCGCCCGCGATTTCAGACGCCGCGGTGGGTCAGGAAGAAAGCGGCGCCTTCTTTCGCGGGCAAGCCCGGCTCCTACCGGGTGGGCAAGCCTGTGGTTAGATTTTCCAGACGAAATCCAGGAATGCCCGGTGCATGCTCGAGTCGGTGTCATCGGCGTAGGCGTCGCCCGGGAGGAACACCCCGACGCGCAAACGGACCAGCGCTGAAGGTTCATCCACCCAGTCGACCATGCTTGACGGCAACAGGCCCTGCTTGAAGTACTTGGTCAGGACCAGATCGACTTCCTGGCCCAGGTCCTTTTCACCATCGACCAGGACGGTGTTGATGATTCCGTTGTCGCCGGTCTCCTGCAGCTCATCGACCCGCCAGAAGCGGTGATAGACGAGACTGGCGTCGTAGTCATCACGCAGCTGCCAGGCGCCAAACAGCGTCGCCGACTGGAGGTTACTCAGCTCACCGCGAAAGGCTTCGCCGAAGCGGTGCACCCGCGACCGGGTACCGGTGTAGCTGGAGCGGTTGCTGTGCAGGCCGGTCTGCTGGAACTGGTCTTCCTTGTCGACACCACCGCCTTCGCCACGGGCCGCGGCCGCACCCAGGCGCCAGCTGTCATTGATGTTCCAGCGCAGGCCCAGGTCGGCGGCCCAGGTGTTGACGTCGCCTTTGTTACTGCCCACCGCGATGCGGTTGCCATTGACGTCCGTCCTGCTGCTGAGGTTGTCGCGGTTGCCGGTCAGCCAGGTGCCATTGATCCAGTAGTTGACCGGCATCGTGGAGCGGTAGTTGTAGCCATCGCCGTTGGTTTCAAGGCCAACCCAGGTCAGGTTGCCGGTATAGCTTTTGTCCAGTACTTCGACCTGCTCGCCCGGGTTTGGCAGGCTGCCGCTGTCTTCGACGTGGTGCACGCGAAGCCCTATCCAGTTATTGGGCAGCCATTGGGTGGAAATATCCCCGAAGCCGTGGGTGCGGTCTTCGTCCTCGGGCGCCAGGTCGCTGTAGTCAGTGCGGTAGTCGGAAAAGCGCTGAGCGACGCCAAGGTGGGCACGCAGCAGGGTGGTCTCGAAGCTCCAGTTGAGCGCTTCGATGTTGCTGTCCATCCACTGGCCAGTCTCCTCGCGCAAGCGCTGGCGCCCCAGGCGCAGGTGCTCGCCGGGGTAGGCGGTGATCCCCGAGTAATCGATCCAGAATTCGCGCAGGGCCAGGTAGCTGTCGTCAGCCTCGCGTGCGTCGGCGTTGTCGACACCGTTATTGACCTGATCAGTGTCGATGGTATCGGTGGCCGCCACCCCCTGGCCCATGATGTAGGCACTCCAGTTGCCCCACAGGCCGAAGGCCCAGGGCCGCACGTCGATACCGACGCCATTGACCGTGCCACCGGGCGCGGTGCCCAGATCACGGTCTTCCTGGGATTCACCGGTGAGCTTCACATCCACACCGAAGTTCTTCGGTGCCTCGTCTGCCAACGCCAGACCGCTACTGCAAAGCAGCGACAACCCTAGACCACAACCTGCCCACAATGTCTGCTTCATAGTAAGTCCTGTCCATTTTCCGGAGTTTGCAACCTGGCAAGCGCAGCGCCTGTCAGGCGAGCTTGGGTTTCACCCTCAAGCAAGGGCTGAGCGATTTTCCTTTCTGCCGGTGTCAGCGCCGAGTGCAGGGTCAACAGCACGGGTGCCGCCTCTAGCACACCCTGCCGTTGCGCCAGTTGCGCAAAGACAAACGCATTGACTCGATTGACCTTGATCCCGCGGGCCTCGGAAAACATCCGTGCCAAGGCCAGGTCGGCGCTGGGCGAGCCGCTGCGGGCCGCCAGCAGCAAATGCTGCAAGGCCTTTTGCGGTTCGACCTGCCCCAGGAACCCGCGCCGATACAACTGGCCCAGGTAGTAATGCGCACCGAGCTCGCCGGCCGCGGCCGCCTTGAGCAAATGCGCCTCGGCCTGACGCGGGTCCTGGGGCAACCACTTACCAAGGTAGTACAGTCTGCCCGTCAGCAACTGCGCACGTGAGTCGCCCGCGTCGCGTCCACGCTGCAAGGCCGTCAGCAATTGCGGCGCATCGCCCTGCGCCGGGTAGTCGTTGATCAGGCGTGCCAGGCTGGTCCAGGCCGGCGCATAGACCGGCGCCAGTTCCTCGAGCAGGCGCTGGGCGGCCTGGGCATCGGCTGGCCCTTCCAGGGTGAGTGTCGACAGCACGCGCGCCACCGACTCGACCCGCAAGGGCGCCACCCGCCCCTCGCGCCAGCCCTGGCGCAATTGCACCAACAGCTGCGCCTGGGCCTTGGAATCGGCGCGCATGCGGTAGATCGTGGCCAGTTCGACATAGCAGGCATCGAGCACTGCAAGCCGGGCTTGGCACATCGTTTCGATCCGCCGCAGGTGCGCCTGGTAGGTGCCCTGGTTGCGGTAGATCAGGATCTGCGCCAGATCGGCCTCGACAATGCCTTGGGCGCGCCAGGCATCGACCTGCTGCTGCGGGTTCACGCCAGGCACCAGTTGCGGGTAGCTCAGGTACAACAGCGTCAGCGGCACCACCGCACTGAACTCGTTTTTGGCCAGCGCGCCTTCCAACAGCTGCCGGGCCTCGCGCACTTGCGCAGGGTCCGTCGGCCCCTGCCGCAAGATCAAACGCCCCAGGCGCGACTGCGCTTTGAGCGACTCCGGTGCGGCCTGCCGGTACAGGACTTCGGCGGCTTTCAGGCTCGCCGGATCGCCCGCCGACGCAGTCAGGTCGCCCATGCCGGCCTGGGCATCGGCATAACCGTCTTCGGCCAGGGCCGCATAGTTCTGGCGCGCGGTCTGAAAATCGCCGCGTGCCATGGCTTGGCGCGCCAAGCCTTCATCCGGCAAGCTGCCGCAGCCTTGAACCAGCGCCAACGCCGCGGCCAATGCCGTCCACTGAAACCCCGATCGCCAGGTACCGTTCATTTTGTCGCCGCCATGACTTTGTTGATCCAGTTGTTGTTGGCCCAGGCCTCACTCAACCAGTTGCCGATCGGCAGGTTTTCGATGCTGACTTCCACCGGGCGGCCGGCCAGTTCTGTCTGCAAGGCGCTGTCAGGCACGATGGTGACCCGCAGATCCGAAGCCAGCCCGCCGTTGTCCAGCATCACCGTGGTGATCTTGCCGCTGCGTGACTGTTCTTCGCCGACCACCTGGAAATTCACCCCCTTGCCGGGCTGGATCCTGGAAAAGTTTTTGTAGGGAAAGCGTGCTTCGATGGTCGCCACGCCGTTGGTCGGCATCAATTCGAACACCGTGGTGCCCTTGCCGACGACCTGGCCGTCGGGCACCAGTTGCGCCACCACCCGGCAATCGCATGGGCTGGTCAGCGAACCCTGCAGCGTGCGGCTGAACAGACGCTCGAGGTTTTCCGGGGTCGCCTGCCCCGGTGGCAGATTGCCCTTCATCACATCCAGCAAGGATGCGGAGAAGCTCGCCAGCGGCGCGCCCTTGGCCACCACCGCCCCGACCTTGGCCAGCGCCGTGACGCTGCCGTCACGGGGCAAGCCGATCAACTGGCCAGGGACGTTGACCCGCGCCGACTCGGCGTGGGTGACAAAGTAAACGCCGTACAACTGGTACAGCACAAAGCCAAAGGCACACAGCCCCACCAGGAAAATCAGCAGGCTCAAGGTGGTCGCCCGCAAGCGCCCGAAAAAGCCCAGGCTGCTGCCACTGTCGTGCTTGCGTGGCTTGGTGAAGTTTTCGCGCTGCAGGGTCGCGAGCATATCCCCCAGGCTGATGACCACGCCCGAGAGATAGGCCGTGATCAGGTAGCGCAGTGCCGCGATCTCTCGTGGGCGCAGGTTCTGGAATTCGCATCCCACCCGCTCCCCATCGTCGCTGAACGAGCGCACGACAAACTCCACATCGATGGCCAACCCCAGCCCATCGACCTGAAACACCAGTTTGCCTTTGTGCTGGCGCCCCAAGATGAACGGCGAATCCGGTTGATACAGGCTGAAGCCACCGGCCGACAGGTCGAGCAGCTCACATTCGAGCATCTCGCGGTCCGGCCCGTAGAACTTGAGCTTGGCCGGAAGTTTCAGCCGCACGTGCTGACGCTGTACTTCCGACTCGTGTACGACATCGTTACTCATCGCAATGCTGGCTGTGCTCATAACGCGTCCCATCCCATCCACAATTAAGGTCGACCCGGCAGGTCAGAATCGGGGTTGATTTTTTTCTTTGCGCTACACGATCCACATCAAAAAGGCCCCATACACACTGGCAGCCGAGAACGTCATGGCCCGCGAAGACCAGGTGTTGAACCAGCGCTGATAGCGCGCCAGGCCGCGGTCGAGCCGAGTGTTCTGGCGCGTCCAGGACTGACGGTCCAGGCGAAAGAACACGTAGATCTTCACCACCGCTCCGACCAGCTGGTTGTAATAGAGAATCAATGGATACGCAGGCCCCACCGGGTGCTTCGATGCCAGCAACAACAGGCTCAGGAGCAAGCGGGTAACGCCGACCCACAGCACGTACACCAGCAGGTAGGCCATGCTGTATTTGAGGCTGGCGATGATCGCCACCGACGGCCCGAGCAGGCTGGCCCACATCGTCACCCGCTGGTCGAACAGCACCAGTGAGGTGAACCATCCCAGGCGGTTGGCGCCCAGGTGCAGGGCCCGCGAGTTCTGCCGCAGGTTGTTGCCGTACCAGCGGAACATCAGTTTGCGGCTGGCCTTGAAGAAGCTCTTTTCCGGCGGATGCTCGACCGTGTTGATGACCGCATCGGGCACATAAAAGGTGTCGTAGCCCAGCCGCATCAGGCTGTACCAACTGGACTTGTCATCGCCGGTCAGAAAGCGGAAGCGACCCAGGCGCCAATGTTCCAGGTAGTCGCTTTCCACGTCCTGGATAAAGCCCGGATGGGTCACCACCTGGGCGCGGAACACCGACATCCGCCCGGTCATGGTCAGCACCCGCTTGCCCAGCGCCATCGAACACATGTTGATATGGCGCTGGGCGAAGCGCAGCTTGTGCCATTGGCTCATCAGGTAGCTGCCACGCACTTCGCAGAACTCGTTGGTGGTCAACCCGCCGACGTTCGGGAACAGCTTGAACCAGGGCACGCACCGGCGCACAAGGCCTGGGGTGAGCACGGTGTCGCCATCCACCACCGCCACCACGGCACTGCTGTCGGGCATATGCCGTGAGATGGCCCGAAAACCATGGGCCAGGCCGTCACGCTTGCCGGTGCCGGGAATGCGCACGAAGTCCAGCTTGACGTGCGCTGGCGGGTTGCAGCTTTCCCAGAGCGTCTTGATCAGCAGCTCATCGGCCAGCTCGACGATGGAGCAAACCACGGTGGTCGGGTAACCACAGCCGATGGCCTCCTCGATGACCGAGCGGTAGACCTGGGCGGTGGTCATGGCATCGATGCGAAAGCTGGTGACCATCAGGAACACCTGCGACGGGTCGGCACCGGCGCCTAGCCGACTGACCTTGCGGCGGTACCATGGAAACACCAGGTACAGGAACACCATGCCCCGCAGATAATGGATCGCGCCCATCGAATAGCGCCAGATACCGACCGCCCCCAACAGCAGGAGGAAATCCTTTGATTCGGGATCGAATACGGTGCGCGGCAACAGCAGCGCAATCCCCATCAATGCCGCGATGTAAAACAACCACCCCGCACCTTCGCGCAAGTAATCCCTGGAATCCGCCATCACCCATGCCCCCGGTTCAATTCTGCACAAGGCGCGCTTGCGCAGCGCCCTCGATGCTTTACCAGCAGATGCCTTCGAGCTGATCGTTACTGACGCCAAGCATGAAGCCCACCAGATCGACCACCCGTTTGCCTTCCGGGGCCTGTTGCGCAATGGCCTGGAATGACTCGTCGCCGTTGCCCAGCACGATCACATCGGCGTGTTCGATCACCTCTGCAAGGTCGGGACGCAGCAAGGACGCCAGATGAGGAATCTTCGACTCGATGTATTCCTTGTTCGCCCCATGGATACGCGCGTACTCCACGTTGCGGTCGAAGATGTGCAAGTCGTAGCCCTTGCCGATCAGCATCTCGGCCAGTTCTACCAATGGGCTTTCGCGCAGGTCATCAGTGCCCGCCTTGAAGCTCAGGCCCAGCAGCGCGATACGCCGCTTGCCGATGCCGGCGACGATGTCGAAGGCTCGCTGCACTTGCGCCACATTGCTGCGCATGATCGAGGCCAGCAGCGGATGATCGACGTCCAGTTGCCCGGCGCGGTAGTTCAGCGCGCGCACATCCTTGGGCAGGCAGGAACCGCCGAAGGCAAAACCTGGCCGCATGTAATAACGCGAGAGGTTGAGCTTGGTATCCTGGCAGACCACATCCATCACATCGCGGCCGTCCACGCCGGCGGCCTTGGCGATGTTGCCGATCTCGTTGGCGAAGCTGACCTTGGTGGCGTGCCAGACGTTGCAGGTGTACTTGATCATCTCCGCTACTTCGATGCTCCTGCGCACGATCGGCGCATCCAGCTCCCGATAGACCGAGACGAGCATGTCCCCACTGCGTTGGTCGAGTTCACCGATCACCGTCATGGGGGGATTGTGGAAATCCTTGATCGCGGTGCTTTCGCGCAGGAACTCAGGGTTGATCGCTACCCCGAAGTCGATCCCGGCCTGCTTGCCGGAACAGTCTTCCAGGATCGGGATCACGACATTCTTGACCGTGCCTGGCAGCACCGTGCTGCGCACCACCACCGTGTGCCAGCCATCCTTCTCGCGCATAGCCGTGCCGATCTCACGGCAGACCGACTCGATGTAGACCAGATCCAGGTCACCGTTCTTCTTGCTGGGCGTACCCACGCAGACAAACGACATGTCCGTGTCCATCACGGCTGATTTCACATCGCAGACACCACGCAACCGACCAAAACTCACACCGAGCTCAAGCAGCGCTTCCAGGCCAGGCTCGACGATTGGTGATTTCCCTTGGTTGATCAGGTCGACTTTGACCTGAGATACATCCACCCCAACCACGTCATAACCACGCGCGCAGAGACAACCTGCACACACAGCGCCCACGTAACCCAGACCCAATATGCTGATGCGCATGGGTGAGATCTCCTCGTATGTCCTGATTCAAGAGCGCCAGCGATCTGTCACGCAGACCAACGGTCGCTCTACCGTTCCAACTAACGCTACTGGACAGTCAGGTACGACTCACTCCTCGACCCGCACGCGAAGAACTTCGCGTGCTGTACGACATACATCACAGGGGGCACTGTCTCATTTAACTCGGTAAACACGGGTCTTGACACAATCTTGAACATTGAACAGCAAAGTAAGTGCCAAGTTTCTGACTGATTACAGGGTTGAATATTTAACCTTGACAATCAGCAACTTACAAAAACAGATCAACTATAGCCACGGAGACCGTCAAAACAAAGCACCAAAAAGAAGCAACTTCTCTGGCGCTTTTTGTATTCAATACACGTAAAGCACGTTAGCGGTGCAAAACCGCTTTTACAACTGTCGTTGCAAAATTTTTTAAATGTTACACTCAGTGTAAAGTTGGTGAAACGACGTCAAAATCCCAGCAGCTGTTTTTCTGGCGCACTTTTGAAAATAACTCGACATGTCGTCGGAAATTTACGCAATGAGCGCGACTGTTATTTTGATGCATCTACAGTATTCAAAGGCGGTATTTGAGGGCAGCTATTAGAGCCCAATATGACGGGATCATGTATTAACATCAACTCTTATGACGCGACCACTCACTGTTCAGTCGTTTGCCGGTATTAACGCGGGGTAATACCGGTCAAGGTCTTGAATGGGCCGCAGATAGCTGCGTCTACCCGGGCACGTTTTTTGTTGCTTGTGCTGGCCTCATCGCTAGCAAGCTCTGCTCCCACAGGTGCACGGCTCAGCTTCACGTCTGTGCGCCAGGCTCACTTATCCTCGCCTTGTACGACGAGGCGAATAATCTGCTCCAGATTTGCCCGAGCGCCTTCGTCGACGACAAAGCAAGCCAGTTTCCGGACGATGGCAACCACTTTTTCATCAGGCAATTTGAGGCTGGCAAGTACTTGGCGGATAAGCTTCTCGGTGCCGAAGGTGCGTACGAACGCTTTGTCGAGCACCACGGGCAGGCTCATCAACAGTTGCTGGATCGCAGGGTCGCTGCGCAACGGTGAGTTGGCCGGCAAGAACTTTTCGGCAAGGTCCTGGATGCAATCAAGCCACTTTTCCAGCTCCCCTCGTTCAACGAGTGCGACAAGGCTTTTCACCGCTTCATCGAGCGTTGATGGCAGGAGGCTTCCGTCTACAGGACTGGCAAGCTCAATGGAAAGCAGGTCGTTTTCGATGACGACTGGAGGCCTCACATAAATTTTGCTGAACTTCGCTTTTTTCGGCAGGTATTTCTCCAGCCGCGCCATGCCAGAAACGGCCAGGCTTCCAAGGAATGACGTCGATCTGATTTCAGGTTTTTCGACTCGCACAGCCGACGCCAAGGGTTTATCGGGTTCAGGTTCGCTCGACCAGATGAACCAGGTGGTGGTCTCGTCAACGACGCAGGGCTGCGGAATAACCTGGTTCAATGTCCTGCTTGCGCCATAGGCAGCCACCAACTGCTCCCAGCTCCTTCGAAGCAGAGGAGGACCGCTCAACGCTTCCAGGGTCTGCGTCGAGGGGGGGTAGCAGCGCGTCGCGAGCGGTCAGCTCTCGATAGGCCGCGCGCAAGGCAATCACATCAGGAAAGTGGCTGCCGAGGACTTCGGCGCTGGCGTCGATGAGCGCCGCTAGCCGTGTATTGTTCGACCCAGGCGGGCTCTTGAGACAAAGCTGGGCGTCTATCAAGGCCAGCAGAGGATTGGAGGCTGCCGTGGCATGAATCGAGGCAGTGTCTTTGCCGGCCCATCCTGAAATCGTGCGACCGGCACTGAACGCCTTGCGGGCCACTTCAAGCTTGAGCGCATTTTGAGTCCACACGCTTACCTGGGCGCCGTGTTGAAAAATGACCGCGGCATTGTCCAGATTGATTTCAATCGGCTTGAGACTGTCAAGGTCCCGAAGTGACAAGAGATACAGGTGCGTTACCCGCTCTTTGAGGAGGTAAATCGGCAGGCAACGCTTGCGGCCGTTTGCACATGCCTGTGTCAACACGACCACGCCCTCCTCCAGAGCAATGTCGAGGATGAACATCCCTTGCGCGGCCTCCAGGGTGCCGCTTGCCTGGAGGTCGAGTAGCGGCGTGCCCGCGAGCGTCTGGATACCCAGCTTGCCAACCTCCGTGCGAAGGTGCTCAATGGCCGCTGGATCAAAGTAGGCGGGAATGGCATTGGCGTCCCCCGGAACGAATTTCACGGCTTCACGCAAGGTGCCAGGAAAGCTTAATACGTGCTCGTCGTTCGAGAGCTTGAGCTTGAACACCCGGCGCCCGTCGGCCTGGGGCGGTTCCAGCGGTATATCGACCTTCCAGGCGCTGTTGTTTGCAATCCAGACCACGGTATCGGCACGGACAGTCCCGGTGGCCGCGAGCACGCTGGATTGCAGATTCAGTTGTGTGCCGTCGGCAGTGCCTGCCGCAAGGCTGAATGCCTGGATGGACAGCGGCTTGAGTGATTGAAAGAAAATGTCGCCGGCCTGGGGCGTGATGATTCGAGGGGCCGGCGGCACCGGAGCAGAAAACCAATCCGACCAGTGCAGGTCCACATAGCCCTTCAAGGTCACCGACGGGATGCGCCCAGCGACATCGGTCGGCGCCTCCCTCAGCGATTTCAGCAGCGCATGCGTCAGCAGGCCGACGGCTTTGCCATCAGAGTCTGGCAGGATGCGTTCCTGGGCTTTGCCTCTTTTCTGTGTGGCGTAGATCTGCAGCACCTTGACCTTCTCGGACCCATCATCCTCGACGGTGTTGATCTCCGGATGGTCCCTGCCGTTGGCGTGTCGCTTGACGACCGCGATGACAATTCTGGCGACATACTTGGCGACACCGAGCCAGCTCAGAACGCCCCTGGACTTGACCTGTTGATCGGATGGAGCGAGTGCCTCGTCCTCGGGCGGAAACATCTCGTCGAGCACTCCCGGGTCCAGGAGCAGATTGCTGGACCTGGCCTTCGATCCAACGCCCTTGGTGGTGAGCTCCGAAGCGGGAATGGACGCGTTGTAAGCCTCAGCCAAGGCCTTCTTGAAGGCCGGGTCGTTATCCAGTGTCCCCTGTATTTCCTGTGCCAATGCCGCTTCGTCGAGCGTCTTGGCTTTGGTCCTGGTTTGCGGGCTATCGCCGGCAGGGACGTCTGTGGTCTCGGAGGGCGGCGTGTCGCGCTGTTCATCGAAGAACTTATCGAACTCGTTGCGAAACTCGTGAATGTCCTCGATTTCGTTGGGGGGTCTCCCAGCAATCCACTCGCGGAGATCAAGTAATGGTCGGGGTTAGGTGTTTTGGCTCCAGGCTTTACGTCAGACATTGTTCCTCCTATCGAGGCTGAGCCGCCTGTTTCAGGCGAGCATCAATCACTGTCAATCAACGCACTGCCGTGAGGCATTCCGTCACCTGGCAGAATGCAGCGCCCTGCGAATCCTCCAGACTCAGGTTCAACGACTGCACAGGTCGACTCCGCTCGGCTGCGACCCACCTGATTCACCCGACCACGAACTGCCTTGTGTCTAACGATATAGACGAGGAAACGGCAAATCGCCACCGCCCTTGTTCGAGGCTGCCACCCAGCGTCACTGACAACCGCTGAGTGGTCGCTGCCAATACGAATGTCCCTATGCCTCAGCACGCAAGCGAATGATCCCCGCCACATTTTTCATCTGTCGGGTGCCATTGACGCTTTGGTTATTACGGTTGCCTTCGGCGGTCTGCAGGGTCGTGCCATTTCCCGGCCCCTGGAGCACGATGCCGATGTGATCCAGGGCCTTGTCGCCATCGAGCCATTCAAAGCAAACGATATCGCCGCGCTCAGGTGTGGTCACGCCGGCCGGGTGCCAATACCTCTGGTCCTTCGCCCAGGCTTTCCACATTTCAACCAAGGCCATGGTTGCCTTGTGACCAGCCGGTTGGTCCGGGATGGTGTAGCCAGCCTGGCGGGCGCAATAAGTCACGAAGGCTGCGCACCAGTTATAGAACACCGGTTTCGTGCCGATATGCCCAAGTTTCTGCATCGGCGCACGGAACGGCTTCAAATAGCGCTCGGCCAGCGACGTTGGCCCGGACCAGGAGAGCCCCATCGCAGCTTCGGTCTCGGCAATACTGGCGAGTCGCTCCCGGATACCGCTGGCGAACACCACGGTCGCGGCTTCGGGTTGCGACCTGCCCCCCAGTGCAGTCCAGCTGATCGGCCCGGCAATGCCATCGACCGTCAGCTCGTTCATGCGTTGGAAATGCTTGAGTGCCTGTTCGGTCAATGGGCCGAACTCGCCATCGATTGCTCCTGGATCGAAGCCTTTTGCAGCCAGCGCTGTTTGCAGGTCTTTGACGGCCTTTCCTTTGGCGCCATTGCGCAGTTCCCCGGGGAAGTCACCCAGGCTTGTAGGCGCGGGGGTGGCGCTGGGGATGAGCGCAGCGGTCTTGCTGTAATCGAGATTCCATGCCTGGCCTTTGAGACCCAGTGTCGGAATGCGGAATATCGAAGAACCCGGGTACGCATTCAGAAAACTTTGCAAGGTGGCCGCTGTCGCAGGATGGGCAGCATCTTCTTCGCTGCCCCAAATAGGCAGGATGGGGTTTTTCAAACGCAGGCTTTTATGAGCATCCAATGCCGCTTTGACTTCGTCAGCATCGGTCGCGCCGAACCTGAACTTCTCAAAATAGATTTGTGGAAAGGCGATGTCTGTTCTGCTGTCGAGCAGCGTCCAGGGCACTTCCCGATGAAACCCCGGGTGGCCAAATGAGGTATAGCCAAGAAATTTGCTGCCAGTAGCCGTGCGCAAAGCAGTGAGCAAGTCATCCAGTGGCGCCTTTGCTCTGGGTGATTTGACTTCGGCTTCGACGTCAACGATATACCCCTCCAGGCCACAGGCCATGGCCATGGCGACGGCTTTTACTTCTTCAGCGACAGGTATCGATGTGCGCTGGTCGAAGTGGTACCCCCACCCGACAACACTGACGCCGATGGCGTTGAAGGCCTGGATGGTCGCCGCGGTACATTGAAAGTCCCAGAAAAAATCGTCGGCGCTGTCACCACGCCGGTCGTCGAATACTTTCAAGTAGACACGTTTGCAACCTACCTCGGCCAGTCGATTCAAATAATTGCGGTCGATGTTGGCGAGGCGCCAGATCCAGACACCGGAGGGCGTATTGTCAATAGTCTTTTTGATGTCGGCGGGACTGAGCTTTGGCATGGCATGTTCCTCGAAGCCGGACGCGGATATAACTGCCGGTTAAAGCATAGGCCTGATCAAAGGAAATATGGGGCGCTGCCTGCGTCCTTTGCGGGCTGGCGGTTCCAGTGCTGACTGGATTATTCACTTGTGGCTTTTGGAGGTGCAGCGGTGATATGGGTCGGTTGGCGTGCCGATGCTGTTGCACCGATTTTGCTATGGGGCATAGCCTGCCAGGCCGTAGGGTCGACTGTAGGATTTCTTTTCGGCATTCCACGTTCAGGGGGAAACATCCCCAAGCAGATTGGATAAACAACCTGATCCGGCGTACGGGTCGCTTATTCCTCGCAAGCACTGGGCGCTGATTGGGTGAACCTCTCTAAATCCTGACCGGTGCCGCCTCAGGGAACGGGTTTGCCGAGCAATGAAGCCGGTCCCACAATCGCCGGCTTCTGGTCATAACCCAGATCGGCCAGGAGCTTTCCCGTCTCGCGAACCAGGGCCTTGAACGTCGGTCGTTGCCTGGATGCGCGCAACGTATGGGCGAGCGCGTAGGTGAACGCTCCATATGAGGTAACACCGTGACGATACTCATATGACAGCTGGGATTCACCGCAGGCGTACATGAGAATCGGCAGAAAGGGGCCTTCGTGCCCGTACGCCTTGCGGCGTTTATCGTAAAGCTTATCGTCGTAACCGCGCACCGCGATGGACTGGCCGAGTCGGCGGATACCCTCGCGGTTGCTAACGGTATTGGCGGTCTCGGCCTTCTGTGCACTTTTACGAGCCCTCTTCACCCAGTCACGCTCCACCCACATTTGCAGCTCAGGCTCCCAACGCAGCGCGCGATGGCGGATGTCATCCGGCGGCGTGAGTCCTCGGGCGCGCCGTGCCCCGTCGCGCGTCATACCACCGGCATGGCAGCAATCGAAAATCGTCATGAACTGCGTGTCGTATGGCAGCTGGATATAGAGATCGCGGAAGTCGTTGTCGAGAATTGCGTGTTCCGGCGTCCAGTCGAAATCCCAAGGGCACAGGCATTCGTCTATGCGATCGGCTTCGCCCGAAGCATTGGTATTGGGAATCTGTGCACCGTGTCCGGAATAAAAGAGCACCCGGCGATCGCCCGCTTGGGCGTCGTCGAGCAGCCAGTGCAGACGATCACGAATTCCTGCCGCGGTAGCGCGCTCATCGAACACGATGCGGATGTCGTCCGGCGCGAACTTCGACTCTTGCAACAGTGAACTCATCAGGAAGACGTCATTGACGCAGCCTTCGAGCCGATCCGCGGGATTGGGATAGTTGTTGATACCGATCAGCAACGCCTTGTCTTTCGAACGGCGCACCGTGCGCCCCTTGGGTATGGCAATGCCCAGTGACTTATCGACTGCGGCGAGCCGCTTGTCGAATCCCTTGGTGATGCTGGCCTGGAATAGAGGCCCCCACACATTGGCCACGGTTTCGTTCTGGCCAAGGTAAAACGTCGCATCGTGATTGAGTGCATCACCCGGTTTGTCGAACGGTGTCATGACCTGAGTGAAGTTTGCATTACGTAGATACAGCGGCGCCGTGAACACGTTATCGTGTTCGTTGTAGAGGTGGTACCACTTGCGCGCGCCCTCGATGCTTTCGATGCGCCCGCCGAAAGTCTCGCGTACTGCGGGATTACCAATTTGCGAGCCGAACGTGATCAGCACTCGCTTGCTCATGAGCGATGGATCTCTGCTGAACGTGTCATACGCGACCAGCGACCCCAGGCTGTGTGCACAGACGATGTCCGGTTGCGAGGCGAGGATATGGCTGGACAGATCATTGCGCAGCGTAGTACGTAGGGACTCGTCCGCAGTCCACTGGGCTACCATGCCGGCCGTCCAGCGCAGGCGGTCAGAGAACTGGCCGAAGCCACGATCGCGCCGGAAAACGTCCCCCACTGAATGGATCACCGAGCTGGTCAGCAGACGAAGCGTCGCCTCGGCGATTTCCGGCGTGCCAAGGCCGCTGGCAGAAAAACGCGAGTCATACTGAAAATAATCCAGTTCGATGTCTGCACTCGGGGCAACGTGCGATACCGCTTCGGCGATCGACCTATGCCAGGATGTTTCGAAATTCTCATCCGCCTCTTCGTGGCCTATGCCATGTACACACAGAATTTTGATCGCCATTTCCACACTCCAGCAGTCTTGTTGTTGTCCAATCTGACTACGTTGGTTGGGGCAGGCACACCATTGTCGAGCTGATCGGGAGTGTTCCAGCTACCGTCGCAGCAAATCACGATATTTGTCATGGGGATATCCTTGCCCGGTTGGGTTGGGCGGATAGGGTTTGAAAGTTGAATTCCTCTCGAAAAACCCTGATATACCCGGTGGCAAGGACAAGTCTGGCATTCGCAACCCTGGAATACTCCATTGCCCTGGTCGCGATGACTGGCGTATGCATGGTCACCTCACACTATGAGAGGGGCGCGCCGACCACAAATACCCAGCGTTTTTTGAAGTCAAGATCAATTCAAATAGGACGTCAAGGCAAGTGCCGGCGTGCTGGCTCTCTCGGCCAAAAAGTCATGCCCAGCCAGGCGAGATCGCCACATTTACCGTGCATCCGGGTGGTCGAGATCGGCAACCCGATTCCTACCGAGTGGCCTAACATAATAAGGAGCAGGGCTATTTGTAACACCCTCGTTTTGCAATCCCATTCAGGTTGAGAGGTGGATGACATGAACAACATTATCTACATCGTCGGGGTAGTTGTGATTGTCGTGGTTATCCTGTCGTTCCTCGGGATTGCATAGATTCGACGGCCGTACTGACTCATCATGTATGTTCGATTTTCATTGAAGTGGACGTCAGTTTCATCCCCGTACCTTCAATGGTAGCCATGCGACGTCGTGCTGGCAGGAGCCGGGCTTGCCCCAATGCCAGTCAGTTAAGGCGCAGAACATGTGGGAGCGGATTTATCCGCGAATGTAGGCGCCGCGCAATGCCTGATAAACCGCGGTGTTTTCATTCGCGGATAAATCCGCTCCCACAGGGGTTGCGTCGTTCTATTCCTTAACTGACTGGCATTGGGGCTTGCCCGCGATAAGAACGCCGCGGTTTTACAGGTATTGCGCGTCATCGTTCATCGCGGCGGTGCGGCGATCCGACAAGCCCGGCTCCTACATGTCCTCAAATGGAGGAACCAGCCGTGGATCTGCTGTTTCTTGGCACCTCATCCGCGGTACCGACCCGGGCCCGGAATGTCAGCGGTACCGCCCTGATCGAATCTTCCGGTAAAGGCTGGTACCTGATCGATTGCGGCGAAGCCACTCAGCATCAGCTGCTTTCCACTTCTCTGTCACTGCACCAGCTGCGAGGGATTTTCATTACTCACGTGCATGGGGATCACTGCTTCGGCTTGCCCGGATTGCTGGCCAGCGCTGGCATGTCGGGGCGTACCGAGCCGCTTGACCTGGTGCTGCCGACTGCTCTGCATGACTGGTTGCACCTTAGCCTGGCCGTCACCGAGACGCGCCTACCTTTCGAGTTGCGTCTTCATGCGGTCGAAACCCTCGACGGCTGGCGCACTGGCAATGTCCAGCTCAGCACGGTTGCTCTGTCCCATCGGGTTCCCTGTCACGGCTACGTGTTTGCCGAGATCAATTCTGAGCCGCGCCTGGATTTGCAACGCCTGCTGGCCGAAGGTATCCCGCGTGGTCCCCTTTGGGGCGAGCTGGCACGGGGGCTTGATGTGGAACATGACGGGCGCATGCTTCGTGCACAGGACTATCTGCGCCCCTCGCGGCCAGCACGTCGCGTCATCGTCTGCGGCGACAACGACAGCCCCGAGCTTCTGGCCGAGGTGGCGCCGGTTGCGGATGTGCTCGTGCACGAGGCGACCTTCACCCAAGCGGTGGTCGATCACATCCAAGGCAGTTATGGGCACAGTACGGCTGCAGCGGTGGCGCGTTTCGCCGAGTCGGCGGGCGTTCCAAACCTGGTCCTTACGCATTTCAGCGCCCGCTACCAGACTAACCCCCAGCGCAGCCCGTCCATCGAGGACATCCGCGAAGAGGCCAGGGCACAATTCACCGGCCAGTTAATTCTGGCGCGCGATCTGGAGCGCTACCACCTCGGACGGGATGGCCGCCTGGAGGTGATGGCGACCGATCGACAGGAGCGGTTTCACTAACCGCTTTCCGATCAGGATCTTCGGCTTGGGCTCCACCAACCGGTAATCGGAAAAAACCAAGCGCCGATGCCTGGCTTTGTAGAGTTGCTGGACCCGAAAGAGCAGCCCTACCGCTGAGCGCCTGTGCCCAGCTTTTTTTAAAGCGGGACTAACGCCTCAAAAACGAATGATGTATTCTTTTGATGTCTCTGCAGATGACGCCATGCCCATAAAAATAATCACAGACGGTGAAATTCGGAAAAACCGACATGAGATCCGCACCAATAACGATCATTGTATTTTTTTAGCCGCCCGTTTAGGTACCGGCTAAACCTTGCCTATAAGAACATCACCAAAAGGATAAATACGTGCACATCACCGAGACGAGCCATGCCGGGACGGCCACCCGCCTTCCCCGCTCCACCATGCTTCTAGTGCTAGGCCTCTGCTGGGCCGCCATCCTCTCGGAGGGTTATGACATCGGCGTGATGGGCACCATCGTGCCTGCCCTGTTGAGCGACCCTCAATGGAGCCTGACCCCACTGGAAATCGGCGCCATGAGCAGCTCTGCCCTGTTCGGCACGCTCATTGGTGCCTACTTCATCAGCCCATGGAGCGACATCATCGGGCGCAAACCGCTGATCATCCTCTGTATCGCGCTGTTTTCAGGCTCAATGCTGGCCGCAGCCTGGGCGCCAACCCCGGAAATCTTCTCGCTGGTCAGAGGTATTGGCGGCCTCGGGCTGGGTGGAGTGATCCCCGTGGCCGCAGCCTTGACGGTCGAATACTCTCCACCTCACCGACGCAACCTCAATTTTGCCCTGATGTACTCCGGCTATCCGCTCGGTGCCCTGCTTTCAGCCTGGGTAGGCATGACGTTCATGCCCGACCATGGCTGGCGCACGGTGGTGGCTGCCGGTGCGCTGGCGCTGCTGCTCATCCCGATCATGCTGCTGTGGCTACCCGAATCGCTGGAGTTTCTGGTCGCAAAGAAGCGCACCCGCCAGGCTCAGGCACTCGCCGCACGATTGGGCATCAGCGAATTGCCCGCCCCACCTGTCAGCAAAGGGCCTACTCAACAGTCGCCATTCAGGGAGATCCTCGCCGAGGTTTTTTCCACGCGCAATCGTCGCGGCACCTTGTGCCTGTGGCTGGCGCAATGCACTGCCGTCATGGTGGTGTATGGGCTGGGGACCTGGCTGCCGCAATATATGCGGCATAACGGCTACGACCTGGGCTCCAGCCTGATGTTCTTCGCCACTTTCAACCTGGCCGCCGCTGTGGGCGGAATCGTGATCGGGCGGATCGCGGATCGCTTCGGAGCGCGCCGCACACTGGCCCTGGGCTTTACCTTTGGCGCCTGCGCCATTGCCGCACTGTCGTTCAAGAACTCGATCCTGGTGAACTACGTACTGGTGGCCTGCGCAGGCTTTGGCAGCGTTGCCGTGGCGCTGGTGCAGCTGGGCTACATCGCCAACTACTATGCACCGCATGCACGGGCTTCGGCGACGGGCTGGGCGGTGGGCATAGGGCGCTTCGGGGCCATGGGCGGGCCGATTCTGGGGGGGTTCGTCGCCGGACTGCACCTCGATAGTTTCTGGAACTTCATGGTCTTCGCCGCCGCCGCAATCGCCGCGGCGATCGCAATCATCATGACGCCTGCGCCAGCCCACGAAAGATAACAACCCGCGCCTGCAACCTACAACTCACCGACAAGCCAAGCTTGCCGGTGAGTTGCTGCGTACGCCCTACTCGATGACAGGCAACGATTTGGTGAACAGCGAACCAAAACCTTGCACCTGACTTTCGATGCGCAATTGCTGCAAGCACATCCACACCAGCGCCTGATTACTGCTGACCACCGGCAGGCCCAGTTGCGCTTCGATGGTTGCGAGCACTTCGCACACCTGGATGCCCGCACAGCTGATCAAGACGCCATCCAACTCTATGCCGCAGAACCCTTTTGCCAACTCCAGCCATGTCTGAGGCAGCAGACTGCCCTGCTCCACCGGGGTTGTGCAGGGCCTGCCCAGCGACGTGACCACTTCAATACCAAGACCTGCGAAGTACTCGCGTTCAACCTCTACCACTTCTTGCGGGTAAGGCGTCAACAAGCCGATACGACGCATGTTCTGCGCCCGACAGCCCGCTACAACCGCTTCAATGGTGGTGACGCTGTTGAGCCCGGTCGCCTCGAACAGACGCTTGCGCAGATTCTGCGGCCCAGCCAGCAAGGTCGCCGCGGTGCAGTTGATTGCCAGCAGATCCACGCTGGCATCGGCGAGCAATTGCGCATGGAACTCAAGGTCTTCAGAAAACTTGCGATCAGCCTCCAGCGAGGTCTGCCGGAAAGGCACGCGAGTGGTGACAAAACGCACCCCCTGGGGGGCCATCAATTGTGGTTCGTGGTCGCAGATCCCGCCCGAAGGGTAGAGCTGACCAATGCGCGCCAAAGTACCGATACCTGGGTTCACGGGGCTTTCCTTTTGATGAATTGCACAAGCTTGAAAACAGAAAACCTCCGGGGGCCAGTATGGCCACCAGAGGTCAGTCACCGCAGACCGGCGCTACCAGAGCGCCAGGGTGTACCCGACTATCAGCCGGTTTTCGTCGACTTTGGTGGTCAAGCCGTCGCCTGAACGGAAGGTGACATTGCGCCAGCGTACGCTCACGCCCTTCAGAGGACCATCCTGCACGGTATAGGCAAGGTCGGTGTCGCGCTCCCACTCCCGCCCCTCAGACCCGGTGGCGGTTTTGACATTGCGCCCATCTACGTAACGAGTCATGAATGTCAAACCCGGCACGCCCCACGCAACGAAATCATAGTCGTAACGCAGTTGCCACGAATCCTCCTGAGCCCGGGTGAACAGATTAAAGGTCACCAGGTTGGCCACATAGGGTTCCGCGCCGTTGAGAAACGGAAAATCACTGTCGCCTGACAAGTACTGCCAGGCCGTGGAAAACCGATGCGCCTTATAACCCAGGCTGATCGTCCCGTTGAAGTTGCGGTTATCAATGTGTCCCGCAAGCCTGCGCCCGTCATCACGACTGTCGAAATAGCGAATATCGCTTTTCAACACGACGCCTTCGGCCAACTGCCAACCGTGGGTGACCCCCGCGAATTGCTGCTGGTAGATATCCTGCAACGTCGAAGTGTAGTAACTAAGGTTCAGCTGGGGTGTTAACGCATAGGTTCCGCCGGCAAAATCAAAGTGATCACTGGACGCTGCGCCATAACCAACATCTTCGTTGCTGGAAGAGTCGCGCAGGCTGGCCTGTGTCAATCTTCCCGCATTCAACGAAAGACCTTGAATCGCTTGCGAGCTCAACAAACCACCGCGAAAAGATGAACCCAGTAGACGGGTATCGTTATACATCACCACCGGCAGCGTCGGTTGCAGCGTCCCCACATTCAAAACGGTTTTGCCCGCACGCAGTTTTGCCGTCAGCCCCAGCTTGCTGTAACTGTCTACCGGTTCCTGGCTTGCGCCATAGGGCAACAGCCCGGAGTTGCGTCGATCGCGGCTGGAGTCGAGCTTCACCCCCAACTGGCCCAGCGCATCGACGCCAACCCCCACGGGGCCGTCGGTAAACCCTGAAACCAGCCGGGTGGTAAAACCTTGCGCCCACTCTTCGGTCTTCGCCTGAGCAGCATTGTCCTGGCGATAATCACGGTTCAAATAGAAGTTGCGTAATTCCACGGTCGCCTTGCTGTCTTCTACAAATGCCGCCGAGGCGCAGTTGGCCATGGAAGTACCCAATGAAAAAAGCAACGGCACAGCAAAACAAGGTCGGTTCATTATTGTTATCCAAGCTCGATAAAAGCCGGGGCGGCCGGCAACCGGACGCGCACCAATTGGCAACGCATCGCTTCACGAAGCAGCAGGCAAAGAAAAGCCACAGGTGCCCACTACCAGACACCCACACGCACTATTTATTATTTTTGGAACGACGCCGCACCACGGCCCAATGCGCCCTAACGACTTACGCCGCGAGAATGCACGCTTGCAACTGCGAAGCCTCCATATTCTGGGTCAAGGCCAACATCAGCAATATGCGCAACTTGTGAGGGCTCAGATCACCACCGGCCATCACACTGTCGCGCTCCAGAAACGCCTGCGGCGGAACATGACCGCGCACAGCCCGGGTCGCCTGTACCACGACGACCCCACCGGCAGTTGCCCGCCTGATGGCGGCCATCTCACCCGCGGCCGGCCGCCCCGGGGCCAATCCGGCACAAATGATTGCCCGGCTTCCGGCGGCAACCAGCGCATCAATGACCACATCGTCGGCACCGGCGTAAGAAGTGGCGATATCAACCCGTGCAAGCGCATTGACGCCCTCGAACTGAAAGCGTGCATGCCAGCCATTGACCGGCATAAACCGTCGCCAGTGAACCTGAGCCAGGGCATCCACCTGCGCCAGCGGCCCAAAAGGAACGGCTTCGAACGCATTGAGATCGAAGCTCGAACTCTTGCTCACGTCGCGGGCGGAGTAGACTTTGTTATCCATGACCACGAGCGCGCCGCACTCCTTGGCCTGCTCACAGCTCGCCACCGCCAGGGCGGCTCGCAAGTTGGTCAATACATCACTGCCCGCGGTATTGAGCGGACGCTGGGCACCGGTCAATACCAACCCAACCTCAAGGTCCAGGGCCAGGTCGAGGAAATATGCTGTCTCTTCCAGCGTGGCGGTGCCGTGAGTGATGACAAACCCTTCGATGTCCGGGCGCTCGCTCGCTGTACGTTCGATCAGCCGGGCAAGCTCCAGCCAATCGGCCGGGGTGATCGCGGTGCTGCCCAGCGCCCGAAACGGCACGGGAACACATTCGATATGGGGGGCCGCTGCGCCCAATTGCTCCAGTAAATGATCAATGGGCAAGACCACTCCACTTTCACTGTATTCAACCCAATCGAACAGGTTGCGGGCTTGCATGGCGAACGTACCGCCGGTGCCTATGACGGCGATTTTGGGCCGGTGCTCAGAATTCATCGATCAAGCCTCCCCACTGGCGAGCTGCACGAACACGCCATCGCCTTCGACTTTGACCGAATGGCATCGAGTATTCTTGACCAACGGACTACACAGCGCCTTGCCATTACGCAGGTCGAACGCCCCGGCATGCAGCGGGCATTCGATTTCATAACCCTCCAGATCACCGTCGCTGAGCAGCGCGTTGCCATGGGTGCAAATATCGTCAACGGCAAACAACTGGTCGTCGACTTTGAACAGGCCGACTTTGCGGCCATTGACCTGGACGCCCACGCAATCGCCCTGGTCAAACAGCTCGGCCACAGTCCCTACGGCAATCCATTGCCCACTTTTCGTTTGCTCAGGAAATATCAATGCTTGCGATGCAGTCATGGAAATATCGCTCCATCAATTAATGCGCGGTGCGCATCGGAGAAAGGGTTCGCGCGCGCAATGCTTCAAGCCCAGGCGCCAGCGGCAAGCTGCCGTTACCCAGCGCCGCCACCTGGACGTCACAAAAGCGCATCGAATCGATCAGCCAGCCTTCAGCTTCGCTGTACTGATAGGTTTCCTCGGTGCGCGCCATCAGCAACACGGCCTCAGCGTTGTCAGCGCGAAGGGCCAGCTGCCACAGACGCCAGGCGGCCCTGGCCTGTTGGCCGTCGACTTCGATATCCGCCCCCACGTAGTAATGCGCAGCAAAGCACCACGGAGACTGCTCGAACCATTGCGCCAACGCTTCTCGCCCCACGCGATCACCCCCGAACTCGGCGCCATGCCAGACCGCCTGCGAGGTGAAGCACGCCGCCTGCGCCTTGGCCAGCTCGCTCAGCCGCTCGGGCTCCCGCTGGCGGTAATCGGCCGTGTATTTGGCGTCGGCCAATGCGGCGTACCGGGCCTTGAGCTGCCTGATGGCCTCGACTGCCTCCAGCCGCTGCAGGCGCTCGGTCAATTGGGAAAAATCGCTCATGCCGCCACCGCCTTCAATGACACCGACACGTCACTGAGCAGCGCTTCGTCAATCTGTCGCCGACCACGAATCAGCGCTTCCAGTGCCTTGCGCTCCTTGCCCTGATTGACCATGACCGCCGCCACCACTCGGCACTCCTTGAGGAGCACCATCGTCGCCTTGCCTTGCGCGAGATCCCCACGCCAGACATGTCCATCAGCTTCGTCGATCAGCCCGACGACCTGAATGTTGTGCCCGAACTGATCGGTCCACATCCACGGAATTTCACTGTATGGCTGCGCAGCTCCGACAATCTGTTGAGCGACGGCCAGCGCCTGGTTTTCAGCATTGCGCCACGTCTCTTGACGCAAAGGCCGGCCGTAAAATGCATTGTCGCAATTGGCAACATCGCCCACGGCGTAGCACCAGGACGCATCGGGACTGCGGCAGAAAGCATCGACCACGACACCATTGACGCAAGTGATTCCAGTCTGTTCAAGAAACCCGGTATCGCAGTCGATGCCAATGGCGAGCAGTACCTGCTCTGCCTCCAGGACCTCACACCTCCCCTCCAGGCCTTGCACCTGAACCTGGTAGACAGCGCCGTCATGGACAATGGACTGCACGCCGACTTGCGACTTCAGGACGACCCCCGCATGCTGATGCTGCGCCGCCAGCCACTGCGAAACAGCAGCCGGCAGGCATCGGCGCATGACCTGATCAGACACGTCCAGCACCGTCACCGCGACGCCCAGCCCTGATGCGGTTGCCGCGACTTCCATGCCAATGACGCCAGCTCCGATCACCAACAATCGCGAACCACTTTCCAAGGCCCCGGCCAACTTCTCACAGTCGCCGATCCCTCTGAGAACATGAAGGCCAGGCAAATCACCGCCGGGCACCTTCAACGATCGCGCCACACCGCCGGTGGCCACGACCAGTTCATCGAACTCGACCTGACGACCGTCATCGAGCCGCAGGCAACGCTGGTCGCTATCAAGCCCAACCACACGCGCGGTCATACGCACCAGCCGGTCATGCGCGGTCCAGAATTCGTCCGCAGCCAGCATCAGCTCGCCCCAGGCCTGCTCGCCGGCCAACACGGCCTTGGACAAGGCCGGACGCTCGTAGGGCGCATACGGCTCATCACCGATCAGCAGCACCTGACAACGGCTGTCCAGCTCGATCAGATGTTGAGCGACTCGACCGCCAGCATGGCCGGCACCGACAATAGCGATTCGCCGAACGCTCATGGCGCACCCTCCTGCACGTCGCTATTGCGCACAATGGCTCGATAGAGCAGCCCCTGGGCCGAGGTGCAGACCCAACGCCGCGGTTCGTGCGCCGGGATGAGGATCGCCTCACCGGCACTGAGGCTGTAGGACTCATCGGCGGCGAATACATCGAAGCTGCCTTCGACGATAGCGCCGACCTCCTCGCCCAGATCGCTGATTCCGCCCTCCACCGCCTCACCCTGGACAAACCGGCGCAATTGCAGATCGAAGGCATCACCACTGATAGCGCTGACCGCAGAAGCGTCCAGTGGCGGGGTGAGCAGACACTGTTGAGTGCTCATGACTGACCTCCCCGATCCTTGAGTGGGTAATAAGGCACGCTATCTTCCGGCCCGAACTCCGGTCGCGGCGGCGTGACCACATTCAGCCGCATGCTGACGCCCTGCTGGCCAAAACGGTTGCTGCCGTAATGGCTCAACTGCGCGGGAATAATCATTGCGCTGCGCGCCATCATGGGCACCGCGACGTCATCGACCAGGCCAGTACCTTCAAAGACCGTGCACTCGCCGACCAGCTGCAACGACGCTTCTTCTCCATGGACGTGGGCCTTGGCAGGCAGGTCATGCCCGACTTTTTCTACAAACTTCACCACCGAAACACTGATGCGCTCGCCGAACAGGTGCTTCATGTACAACCCGTCGGCGACGACTTCCTTGAGCCCGTCGTCAATACCAAAAACTCTGCACTTGGCCATAGCCACCTCCGCGCTCAATAAACAGGCTTGAGAGAAAAATCCTCTTCTGCCACGAAGCGGCGCGGATCAAACCCGTACACCACTTCCTGCTGGTTGTAACATTCGACCGTGGGGGCAATTTCAGCCAGAGACAGCAGCAGCTTGAGCAAGGTGGTCTCCACCTCATCGAGCTCTGCCAAGGGTTTTCGATTAACGAACTCAAGCAGCGCATCGATCTGCGCCATCATGGCGTCCTTGAAGGCGATGATGCTTGGCATCGACTGGCGGTGACGCTGGATATTGCGCTCGGTTTCAGTGTCCAGCGCCCACACGCCGATATAGGCCTGCAGCGATTGGAATGGCTCGGGCAGCAGCACGTTGACCGGGTGATCAGCCTGCGAGGTTGCAATCATATTCATGGGCTTCACTCCCCTGCGGCTTGAGCAGCATTGCGTTCGAGCATGCGCTCGACAGCGTGATAGTTATGGCGCACGAGAATTTCGTTGTCCTGCAGGAACATGAAGCGCTTGGCGCCGGTTTCAGCGGCCTTTTGCGTGCGCTCCACGGTGCTCATGTCTTCGAGCAACACATCGCGCAAGGCGACCTTCATGTACTCGATGAAGAAGCGCCCACCCGCCGTGGTCATCTCTGGGTAGAACACCCGGCATTCGACGCGCGTACGGTTGTAGGCGGTGGGGCGGAAGGTGTAGCACTGGAAATAATTGGGTCGCAGGGACAGGTACAGGTCTGGAAAGACGACGTTGATGTCGAACAACCAGTTAGGGCTCCTGGTCCAATTCATGCCCTCGGGCAATGCCTCGATCGGAAAATCATGCCTGGCGCTACCCACGGCGCCGCGCAGCGCCGCCGCCGAGATGGGCTTGGACCTGGTCGCCTCTGCCAGCGCTTCCTCAAAGGCTGCCCCCCCTTCGGTCATGGCCTTGGGATTGCCGTAGACCGACTTCTGGTTACCCGACAGTGACAACCGGCGGTGGTATTCACCACACAGCGCACCGAGCGGCGGCATGCTGCCATTTTCGTCCTTTTCAACCGCATCGGCGATCGACAGGCCATGAATGTAGGCCACGTGATAGGCCTCCTGGAACGCATCCAGGGCAAGCTTCCAGTTGCACTCCACTTCGCTGACCCAGGAAAAACCGCAGGTCAGCTTTTCGAACGGGTAACCCTCGATCGAACCGAACATGGGCTTGAGATAATCCTCAAGCGATTGCGCCGGTTCAGCCTGCATATTGATAAAGATGAAGCCTTGCCAGATTTCGCAGGCGACTCGCGCCAGGCCATTGGCAGATTTGTCCAGGTCGAAGAAGCACTCTTCTTCGGGAACGCCGGTCAGGTTTCCATCCAGATCAAAGGCCCAACCGTGGAATTTGCAGGAAAACTTGCGGGTATTGCCGCATTTTTCGTAGGCGATCTGGTTGACCCGATGAGAGCAGACGTTGTGCATGGCATTGATCTGGCCCTTCTTGTTACGCACAACAATGATTGACGCATCAGCGCACGGCAGGTCCTTGACCATGTAGTCCCCGGCGTTGGGGATCTCTTCTACACGCCCCACCTCAAGCCAGGTCTTCTTGAAAATGTGCTCTTTTTCCCGCTCGTAGTAGTCAGGAGAAATATAGGGCTCTACCGGCACCGGGCCTTTGCCCAGCTCGGGATAGTCGTCTGTGATAAAGGTGCGCTTGGTGCTCATTATTTTTCTCAAACCCCATCAGTTCGTCCAATTAACGAATGCCATTCTGTATTTCGGTGTGGCTAGCTGTCAATAGCCCCACAAAACAGACAGCCAGCGGCTACGAAGCCCTGTAAAACGACTGCAAATCTGTAAAGGGACGCGTTGGCACGAATGGATTTTCCAGCCGAGCGGCACCGTAATGGCTCTAGCTGGTATGATTCGCCCCCGTTGCACGTGTGTGTGCGAGACTGATCAGCAGGAGTAGTGCGTGGCGCAAATAAAGAAAATGGAAATCCGCGATGCCATCGTCGAATCCGCGTTCACCCTGTTCAAACACAAGGGATACACGGCGACCACCATGAGCAGCATTGCGCGCGAAGCAGGCGTGACGGTGTCGAACCTGTACGTCTACTTCGACTCCAAGATTCTGATTCTTTACGAGATTTACACGCCGTGGTTTCAAGACCAGGTCATCCGGCTAAAGGAATCCGTCAGCCGTCTCCGTCAGCAACGAGCACGGCTAAAACGAATCTTGATCGGGGTTTGGTCGGAGCTTCCCGTTGCCGACCAGGCATTTGCCAACTGCATGATCGAAGCCTTGGCAAGCGCTCCCCGCCAACAGGGCAAACCGAATGATTTACTCAAGTGGTCAGAGCAGCAGATCAGCGAGATGCTGCTCGATGCCCTGCCTGAGGACCGCCACCACCTGGTCACCGACGGCCTGTTGGCACACATCCTGTGGATGGCATTTGACGGGTTCGTCATCAATCAACGCATGGGTGATTGCCGAGACATGGAGAAAATTGCTGATCTGTTTACAGATATGCTGCTGCCGAATTGAGCGTTAACAAGAGAGCTGAAGCCGATGAATCAGCATCCCACGTTTTACCCGGCGCTCCAGGCGCCGGGCCCAGTCATGGGAAGAAACATCAGAACAGCGCCAGGGTGTAGCTGACGAACACGCGGTTCTGGTCTTGGTTGGCATCCGCCTGGGAGTGCAGGACGCCATAGCGCCACCCGAAACCGACGCCCTTGAAGGTGCCAGCCTGGATGACGTAGTCCAGCGCCATGTCGCGCTCCCACTCCTGTTGGTCGCGGCCTGAGGTGGTCTTGATGTTGTCGCCGTTGAGGTAGACCAGCGAAGCGCGCAGGCCAGGAATGCCTGACGCCGCGAAGTCGTAGGCGTATTGAGTGAACCAGGTCCGTTCGCCGGCGCGGTTGAAGCTGGTGAGCATACGATCGGTAAACAGGTAGAGGCTCGCGCCAGCGGCCCCCTTGCCGGGCAAGGTGCCCTGATTGAGTTGAACGAAGTTGCTGCCATCAGAAACACTTTGGTAGCCCCCCGTCAGTGCGTGGCCACCGAGGCTGTAGGTGAGCATCGCGCTCCAGGTCCGGTTATCGATTTCTCCCGAACCGTTGCGCGAGTAGCCGCCCACCCGGTAACCGTCGGCACGGCCGCTGGCGCTGCCGTTGGCGCCGCTGGAGCGGGTGTCGAAGTAACGCAGGTCGGTCTTGATCGACTGGCCTTCACCCAGGCCCTGGGCATGCTGCAAACCAAAAAATTGCTGGGTGTAGTAGTCCTCAAGCTTGGCCGCGTAGTACTGGGCGACCAAGTCCTTGGTGACCTTGTAGTCGGCGCCGGCGAAGAAAAACGTGTTGCTTTCCTGACGACCACCGCTGACCGCCAACCCGGTGCTGTCGCTGGAACCACGCCCAGTAGCCTGCTCCAATTGCCCGGCAGTCAGCGTCAGTCTGTCGATGTCATTGCTGGTGATCTGGCCCCCTTCGAAGGTCTGCGGTAGCACTCGACCGTCGCTCGATTGCAAGATCGGTAGCTTGGGCGTCAGCGTGCCGTAACGCACTTCTGACTTGTTCAGGCGCGCCTTTGCGGTCAGGCCCAGGCGGCTCCATTCATCGACGGCGCCATCACCGTCGGACGGGATCATCGAGCTGCCGCGATGGCGGCCCTGGCCGCTGTCCAGGGTCACGCCGAGCAAGCCCGATGCATCGATGCCAAAGCCCAAGGTGCCGCGGGTATAGCCCGAAACGTAATTGAGCATGAAACCTTGCGCCCACTCCTCTGTTTTACTTTGTCCGGCAGGACCGGCTCGGTCGCGGTAGTCGTTGTTGAAGTAGTAGTTGCGCATACCCAGCGTGGCCTTGCTGTCACTGATAAAGTCGGCCGAGGCATTCTGACCAAGGGACAGCAGGCAAGCGCCGGTACCCAGCAGACCAAGAGATTTTTTCATGGGATGTAAGTCCAGCCAGATTATTGTTGTTATGGATGACTTTTTCCGAAGGGGGGCCGGACTGCGCCCCCTCCCCCAGAACCCGGGTCATGACGGGTTCAGACGCGCTCGATCACCATGGCTACGCCCTGGCCCACCCCAACGCAGAGGCTGACAACGGCGTAACGCAGGTTGCTGCGTTGCAACGTGCGACAGGCACTCAGCACCAGCCGGGCACCGGACGCGCCCAATGGATGACCCATGGCGATAGCACCGCCGTTGGGATTGACCCGCGGATCGTCGAAACTGAGTTCCAGCGCCTTGAGACAGGACAGCACTTGTGGCGCGAACGCTTCGTTGATCTCGATCAAATCGACCTGCGCGAGGCTGATACCGGCCCGCTGCAAGGCCACCTCAATCGCCCGGTGCGGGCCGATGCCCATGATCCGGGGCTCCACTCCGACCACTGCCGAGGAGAGAATCCGTGCCATGGGTTGCACCTCATGCGCCCTGCCGATCTCGCGGTTTCCCAGCAACAATGCGGCGGCACCATCGTTGATACCCGAGGCGTTGCCGGCCGTGACAACACCGTTCGGGAACAGCGGCTGCAACCGCGACAATGCCGCCAGGTCGGACTGTGGTCGCGGATGCTCGTCGTGGCTGACGCGCTGGGTCTGTCCCTTGCGCCCGGTCGGCACGTCGATGGCCATGATTTCGTCGTCCAGCACGCCAGCCTGCAAGGCCGCCTGGTAACGCGCTTGAGACGCGGCGGCGAAACGATCAGCGTCCTCGCGACTGATGGAATACTCCAGGGCAACGTTATCGCCGGTCTGGGGCATGCTGTCGTTGCCATAACGCTGCACCAACTTCGGGTTGGAGAAGCGTGCGCCGATGGTACTGTCCGCCATCTCTTGAGTTCGACTGAACGCGCTCTCGGCCTTGGCGATCACCAGGGGCGCCCGCGACATGCTCTCAACGCCGCCAGCCAGGTACAGCCGGCCTTCGCCGCAGGTGATGGCCCGCGCCGCGTCGATCACTGCCGACAGCCCGCTGGCGCACAAGCGGTTGACCGTCTGCCCAGGCACTGACCAGGGCAGGCCGGCACTGAGCAAGGCATTGCGGGCCAGATTGCGGCTGTCCTCGCCAGCCTGATTGGTGCATCCGAGAATCACATCTTCCAGCGCATCCGTTGGCAAGCCCGATGTTTCCATCAGTCGGGCCAAGAGCCCTGCGACCAAATCGTCCGGGCGCACCCCGGACAGGCTGCCGGCATGTCGCCCAAAAGGCGTGCGTAAACCGCTATAAACATAGGCATCAAGCATGGCAAAGCTCCCGAAAAATAAGGGTTGAATCGACTCAGGCCGGTAGAAGGTTTTCTGGCTGACACAGGGACATTCCCAACCGCACCCGTCTGCGTAGCCAACTGCCAGGGCGGTAACGTGGGTCACCGGTGAGGGCATGCATACGTTCCAGAATGTGCAGCAGACGAGCCGCGCCCAACTGGTCGCCCCACTCCAGCGGCCCTTGCGGATAACCAAGGCCCAGCCGCACCGCCGTATCGATATCGGAGACTGAGGCGATGCCTTGTTGAGCGATATCGCAGGCCAGGTTGACGATCGACGCCAGGGTGCGCTGAACGATGAATCCGCAACTGTCCCGGATGATCACAACCGTGCCGCCATCGGCGCTGAACAGCGCGTGGGCGGCGCTCTGCATGTCCGCCCGGGTCGCCGGGTTGAGCATCAGGCAACGCAGACTACCGAGATCCAGCAAGGTATCGATCGCCACCGTGCGCGCGGGATCTGTGCCGTGCCGCAGGGCTGATTCGGTGGCGTCCTCACCCAGCGGCGCCAACAGGCACAAGGCCTCGGCAGACGGCCGCGGGCCGCTCTCGACCTCGACACCCAGCTGTTCAAGCAAAGCCAACAGTCGCGTCCTGCCGATTTCATCATCGCCCGCCACCCAGACGGGAGGTAGCTGGGGACAGTGCGGCACGGTTTGAACCACCCGCGGCGCAGTGTCCTTGTCCTTGTACCGATAAAACCCCTGGCCACTTTTACGCCCAAGGTGCCCTCCCGCTTGCATCAATCGCAGCAGCGGATGGGGCCGGTAACGGGGCTCTTCATAGAACTGCCGGTACACCGACTCCATCACCGGCAGGCTGACATCCAGGCCAATCAGGTCCAACAACTCGAACGGCCCCATGCGAAAGCCGGCACCGTCGCGCAGTACGGTGTCAATCAACGCGGCCGGTGCTACGCCCTCACTGAGAATGCGCAACGCCTCGGTGCCAAAGGCCCTGCCTGCGTGGTTGACAATAAACCCCGGGGAATCCTTGGAGCTGGCCGGGTAATGACCGATACGCCGGACCAGCGCCTGCAGTTGCTCGATGACTTCAGGCCGGGTAGCGATACCGCCGATCACTTCGACAAGACGCATCAGCGGTACCGGGTTGAAGAAATGCAGCCCGGCCACACGTTCGGGGTGCCCGCAGACTGAAGCGATCGCGGTGATCGACAGTGACGAGGTATTGCTCGCCAGCACGGTCGCTTCATCGAGCACCTCCTCCAGTTGCCGGAACAGACGCTGTTTGGCCTCCAGATCCTCGATGATCGCCTCGATCACCACTTGGCAATCAGCCAAGGCTTCCAGGCGATCGACCACTTGCAAATGCGCCAGCGCCACGGTGGCCGCTTGCGGAGTGATACGGGCCTTCTCTTGCAACATGGCGAAGGTCGTCGCCAGTTGTGCTCGAGCGGTGCTCGCCGCACCTGGGCGCGCATCGAACAGTGATACGTTCAAGCCGGCCAGGGCCATGACCTGGGCGATGCCCTGCCCCATCGCGCCAGTACCGACCAGACCGATGCGTTGCAGTGGTTGCGGGTTCATTGACCGAGGTACTCCGGTTTGCGTTTTTGCAGGAAGGCCTGCATGCCTTCTTTTTGATCACTGGAGCCAAACAGCAACTGGAAGGCCTTGCGCTCCAGGGTCAGCGCCTGCTCCAGCGGTAAATCCATCCCTGCGAGCACCACTTCCTTGATCTGCGCAATGGCGATCGGCGGCATATCGGCGATGGCGACGGCCATTGCCAGGGCCGACGACAGGGTCTCGGCGTCCGCCACCACCTCGCTGACCAGCCCCATTTGCAACGCCTCTTCGGCGGTTACCTGGCAGCCCGTGAACAACATGCGCAGCGCCTGGAACTTGCCGACGGCACGCAGCAAGCGCTGAGTCCCGCCCGCACCCGGCATGACGCCGACCTTGACTTCCGGTTGAGCGAAGCGCGCTGACGTGCCGGCAATGATCAAGTCGCAATGCATCGCCAGCTCGCAGCCACCGCCCAGGGCGAAGCCGTTGACCGCGGCGATTACCGGTTTGCGACAAGCCGAAATGGCTTGCCAATGGCGCTCGGCATGCCGTGCATACAGATCCAGCGCCGTTGCGTCGACCATCTCGCCGAGGTCCGCGCCCGCCGCAAATACCGTATCGCTACCGGTGAGAATGATGACTCGGGTAACGGGGCACTCATCGAGGCGCCGAAAATGTCCGGCCAGCTCCTCGCGCAACGCCATGTTCAGAGCGTTGCGCGCCTTGGGACGATTGAGCCGCAGCAGCGCCACGCCCGGCGCGGGCTGCTCCAGCAAAACCATGGGTTCAGGACAAACAGGGTCAAAGCTCATGGGCTCTCCTGCTACAGGGTGTATGGGCTAAGTCGGGTGCCAGCCACAAGCGCAGCTGGCGTTATCCGCATGCCGCGTTAACCGCGAACGATGCCGGCTGCATAGAGCTGGTCGATCACCTGCGCCTCCAGACCCAGGCCTTCGAGCACTTCACGGGTGTTTTCCCCCAAGGCTGGGGGTGCACTGCGGTAAGTGGCCGGGGTCCGCGAAAGCTTCACCGGGGAGCCGATACCCCGGTAGCCGCCGATATCCACCAATAGGCCGCGGTGCGCGGTATGCGGGTGGGCAACCACGGTGTCGATCGTCGCGATTGCCCCGCAAGGCACCCCGGCCCGGATCAGTTGTTGCGCCAGAGCAGCCCCATCATGGCTGGCCAAGTGCATCTCCAACGCCTGCTTGAGCGCCTCGCGGTTGACCGAACGCGTGCCGTTGTTGACAAAGCGCGGATCCTCCAGCATTTCGCCGGCACCCAGTTGCTCGCACAATTTGGCGAACTGGCCATCGTTACCCACCGCCAGGAAAATCGGCTCGGTGCCCGTGCAATAACTGTCATAGGGGGCAATATTGGGATGGGCATTGCCGGTCAGCTGCGGGGTCTTGCCGCAAGCCAGATAGTTAGGCACATGCGGATGCAGCAACGACACACCGCAGTCGTACAGGGTGATGTCCAGGGACTGCCCCAGCCCACTGCGATGGCGCTCATTGAGTGCCAGCAGAACCCCCGCCAAGGCATTCAGGCCCGTCACCATGTCGACGATCGGCAGGCCAATGCGCAGCGGACCGCTGTCGGCTTCACCGTTGACGCTCATCAGCCCGGCCATCGCCTGGATCACGGCGTCGTAACCTGGCAGGCCACCCAACGGGCCATCGGCACCGAAACCGGAGATCGCGCAGTGGATCAGCCCGGGAAAACGCTGGCTCAGGACTTCGGTGTAATCGATGCCCCAGCGCTTCAAGGTACCGGGCTTGAAATTCTCGATCAGTACGTCGGCGCCTTCGAGCAGGCACATCAGCAGCTCGATGCCTTCGGGCCGGGACAGGTCCACGGCGATGCCCTGTTTGTTACGGTTGACGCCGCGAAAATACGAAGCGTCCGCGCCCTCGAAGGGAGGCCCCCAACCGCGCGTCTCATCGCCGCTCAAGGGTTCCAGTTTGATCACTTCGGCGCCATGGTCCGCCAATGCCTGAGAACAGTAAGGCCCGCCCAGCACTCGGCTGAGGTCGATCACTTTCAGGCCCTCGAGGGCCCCTTTGGACTGATTCATAAGTACACTCTGCTCAATCGGGTGAGGGCCGGTCAGACCGGCAACAACTGCATGGCTTCGGCTTGCGACAGCGGGCTTTCATTGGCCAGGCGCGACAGCAGTTCGGCGTCGATCGCAGGCTCAGGGCTCAGCGGGTCGCGCGGTAAAAGCTTGTGTTGCAGCAGCAGATGGGCCAGGGCCAGGCGGCGAGCATCATCAGGCTGACGGCTGGCTTCCCAGGCCATGAAAATCGCTGTGGCGATGTGATAGAGCGAACTACCGGCCTGGCGTACCTGTTCATCGCGGCGCTCATGGGCAACCTCGGCCAGTCGCGCCACGGTCCGTTGCAGCACGGACTCGAACAAACCATGGCTGGCAGCCGGCAAGGCGGCCTCGGCCAGAACGCTGACCAGATGCTGATGCAACGGTTCGAGGGCCTGCTCCCGGGTCACGGCGCGGCCGATATCCAGCGCCACAATATTGCTGGTGCCTTCCCAGATCGAACCCAGGTGGGCATCGCGCACCAGTCGGGCATCGCTCCACTCTTCGATGTAGCCGATCCCGCCACGCACTTCCATGGCATCGCCGGTGACCCGGCGCGCGTCGCGGCAGGCACGGAACTTGATGAGCGGGGTCAGGATGCGCACGCATTTGCGCGCCGCCTCATCGCCGGCATCAGCCTTGGGCAACAGCGTGGCAATTTGCATGAACATCGAGCGCGCCTGCTCGGTGGGCAACATCATTTTCAGCAACTGCCGCTGCATCAGCGGCATGTCGATCAAGTGCTTGCCAAAGGCCCGACGATGACGCGCGATGTACATCGCTTCGTTAACACCCCGGCGCATCAACCCGGCCGCGCGCACGCCGTTGGACAAGCGCGACATATTGACCATGTCGGCCATTTGCTGGAACCCGCGACCGACTTCGCCAATCAGGTAAGCGGTGGCGCCTTCAAGGGTGATCTCGCCGCTGGCCATCGAGCGCGTACCGAGCTTGTCTTTCAAGCGCTGAATCCGGTAGGCGTTGCGCGAACCATCCGGGCGCAGCTTGGGCAACAGGAACAGGCTCACGCCCTGCATACCCTCCGGCGCATCTTCGGGACGCGCCAGGACCATGGCCAGGTCCGCATCGGGATTGGAGCAGAACCACTTTTCGCCAAACAACTGCCACTCGCCGTCCGTCAGCCTGGCCCGGGTCTGGGTGCGTGAGACATCGGAGCCAGCGGCTTGCTCGGTCATGAACATGGCGCCCTGGAACAGCGTGTCGAAATCCTGCGAGACCAGGGATGGCAAGTACCGCTCCACCAGCTCGGGGGAGCCAAACTTGCGCAAGGTGCGGGTCAGGGAGTCGGTCATGCTCACCGGGCAGCACAGGCCGAACTCGGCCTGTACGAACAGATAGGTCAAGGCATACTTGGTCAGTGGCAACGTGCCGTCGTCACGATGGCTCATCGCAGCCAGGCCGAGCTCGGCATAGGCCACCCGCTCCAGCTCGACGAAATCCGGGTGTTTCTGAATGCTCTCAATGTCTTCACCACGACGGGTACGCGGCAACAGTTTCGGCGGGTTCTTGTCGGCCGAAAGTGCCAGCACATCCAGCTCGCCACCGGCTCGTGCGCCGAGTTGCTGCCAGGTCGGCAGCCATTGGGCATAGAGTTCGGACGGCAGGTAAACCTTGAGCAAAGCCGCCAGGCCGGTATCGCATTCGAACAGGTTCAGACCCCGGCTATCAGGGATATTCAGTGGGTCGTGATCGCGTTCTGACAGGGCATTCATGGTGACTCTCCTGATTTTTGTGATCCAAGAGTAAGGTCGTCACCCATAAGTATCTAATACAAAATAAATCATCTACGATAATGAAAAATTATCGTAGATGAGGCGGATCAGCATGGATCTCAAGCAACTTCGTTACTTTGTCGCCGTCGCCGAAGAGCTGCATTTTGGACGAGCGGCTGCGCGATTGTTCATCTCCCAACCCGCCCTGAGCTTTGACATCAAGAAGCTCGAAAGCCAACTGGACATCCAGTTGCTCAACCGCAACAACAAATCGGTCAGCCTGACCAACGCCGGCCAGGTGCTGCTCGACGAGGCGCGTTACCTGCTGCTGCGGGCCGAGCAGGCCAAGCACCTGACCTTGCGTTCAGCCCAGGGTTTCGCCGGACGTCTGAGTGTCGGCTTCGTCAACTCAACGCTGCATCGCGGCCTGCCGCAGGCGGTCAAGATCTTCGAATGGGAACACCCCGATACCGAGATCGTGTTGATGGAGATGAACAGTGCCGAGCAGGCTCAGGCATTACTGCGCGGCCAGATCGATATCGGTTTCGTTCACGGGAGCAGATTTCCCGAGAGTATCTGTTGCGAAACCGTGCTCCGCGAACCATTCCTCTGCTGCCTGCCCGCCTCTCATCGACTGGCGGGACAATCGCGAATTGACCTGGCGGACCTCGCGGACGACGACTTCATCCTGTTTCCGCGCAACGTCTCACCGCACTATCACGATCTGATTATCGCGCACTGTGTGGCGGCTGGTTTCAGCCCGCGGATCCGTCACGAGAGCCGGCTCTGGCAAACAGCGGTATCCATGGTGGCTTACGGAATGGGCGTAACCCTGGTGCCTCAGACGTTGGCCATGACCTGGAAGGAAGGGGTGCATTACTGCGAATTCAACGGCAACGGCGCGTACTCGGAAATGAATGCCATTCATCAGGCTGCCTTGCCGTCCGCCGCCGCGCAAAGCTTCCTTGCATTATTCAAAGCCATTGCAGCCGCCCAGGCTACATAGCGTGGAAATCAATCATACGAAATCTTGTATCACACAATAATTATTAATCATTATTTTTTTTAATCCTGCACGTATAGGCTCCCAGCAATCGGACTTGGCAACACTTATAGGCCGATCTGTTAAAAATAACCCCTCAGCTGCTTTGGAAGGGTTATATACAAACAATAACAAGCAGGTATTAATATGAATGCCCCCCAGGACGCCCACAAAAGAGCTCGCAAGGCAGGAATAGCCTCGTTCATTGGAACGACCATCGAGTGGTATGACTTCTATGTTTATGGCATTGCCGCTGCACTGGTCTTTGGCAAGGTATTCTTTCCGGCCGACCTTGCGCCTGGCACAGCCACCCTGCTCTCCTTTCTCACGCTGTGGGCCGGGTTTGTCGCACGACCAATAGGCGGGATCATCTTTGGTCACCTGGGCGACAAGATTGGTCGCAAGACCACCCTGGTGATCACGCTGATCATGATGGGGGTGGCCACCACCTGCATCGGCCTGCTGCCCACTTACCTTCAGATCGGCGTCTGGGCCCCGATTTCCCTAGTGGTTCTCCGTATCATTCAGGGGGTTGCCGTGGGTGGCGAATGGGGAGGTGCCATACTTATCGCCAGCGAAAACGCCCCCAAGGGCAAGGGCATTATGTATGCCGCCTTCGCCCAACAGGGCTCCCCCGCGGGTAACCTGCTGGCAACCATCGTCTTCTTCGCGCTGAGCGCCATTCCCGTGTCGGATTTCATGCTTTGGGGCTGGCGAATTCCTTTCCTGCTGTCCGCAGCGCTGGTGATCGTTGGCATGGTCATTCGCCTCAAGCTTGAAGAGTCGGAGGACATGAAACGTCTCATGCAGCAGAAGAAGACCGTCAAGCTGCCGATTCTGGAAGTGCTGCGCAACCATTGGCGGATAGTGCTTCTCGGTGCCGGTGTATTACCGATCATCCATGTCACTTACTTCAAGAGTACCTTTGCGCTGTCCTGGGCCACCAAAGAGTTGGGTTACGAACAAAGCACCTTCCTCAGCGTCATTATTATTGCCCTGGTCGTCCAGTTCATTGTCCAGCCCTTCGGCGCACTGCTGGTCTCGAAGATAGACATGCGCAAGGCGGTCGCCCTGATGGTGATCCCGGAACTGATCCTCATGCCGGCGATGTTTTATGCGGTGGAAACCAGGATCTACTGGGTCGCGGTGCTCGGCATGTGCCTGGCCACCATTCCGCACGCAATGTATTACGGCGCCGTCGGCGGCATCCTGGCACGCGCTTTCCCGACCAAGGTACGTTACAGTGGCTTGTCGATGTCCTACCAGCTCTGTTCATTGCTGGTAGCCGGCGCGACGCCGGTGTTGGCACAAAGCATTCTCAACTCAACCGGCAGTATCATCGGTGTGGCAATGGTCTCGGCCTCCTATGCCCTGGTTTCTCTAGTGTGCATGCTCATGCTGCTGAAACGTATCGGGCACACTGCATCGGCTCTCTCTACCGCAGAGCAGGCGGACGCCGATGAGCTCGCTGGCGATCATCTGAACCAGTCCCCTGCGCTCAAGGCCAATGGGAAACAGAGTTCAGGCGGCCTCCCCGACACTGAACCGACTGTTCGCGCAGCACTGGCGCCAAACGCCTCCTCCTGACATCAACGCTTGCGACAGTGTCCATCGATAAAGGTGGACACTGTTGTTACATTGCTTAATACACCAAGTTCTACCGGGGCTTCGGGTGGGCGCAGGAATCTAAGAGCTCCGAAATAATCGGTCGATTGCGACGTATTCCCAGGCAGCAAAGGAAATAGCTGATGTGAAAGGGTTGTTCGATGAATGAGATCGCCTTGGTACCCGGTCTGTCGGCATATTCAACTGCTGATACGAAGCCGATACCTATTCCTTGAACGACAGCATGGACGATAGCCTCCCGACTGTTGAGCTGCATGGCGCAGTCCAGGCTGACAGCGTGTGCCCTACAACCTTCTTCTACCAGTTGCCGAGTGCGCGAACCTTTCTCGCGCAGCACTACGCGCTGACCGGTGATTTCCTTGACGCTGACCTGCGTCTGGCTCGCCCACGGGTGGTCGTCGCGAACCACAGCAAAAATCGGACAGGTTCGATACAGCTGCGTGCTCAAGCGGGGGTCGAACTCCGACAGTGCCAGAATCGCCACATCAATATCGAAGTTATACAAACGGTCCAGCGTCCCTGTTTCAGTGGCGAACGAGGTCTCCAGCTTGACGTCCGGATACTGCTGCATCAGTTCATAGGTCAGGCTCATGGCAATCGGAGGTGATACTGCACCGATACGAAGCATGCCCTGCTTTCGTTGCCGGAAGCTCTGTAACAGTTGCAAGGCCTCGTCCTCCTGGCCAAACAACCCTTGGGTGATGTCATACAACATGCGCCCTGCCGAACTCATTTCGATGTATCGTCCGCGACGATGAAATAACTCCACCGAAAACTTTTTTTCCAGCGCACTGACTTGTTCGCTGATGGTGGGCTGGCCGACACTCAGGTATTCGGCGGCCAATGTGAAGCTCCCCGTTCTGGCTACGGCATGAAAGGAGCGCAGCCACTTATGATACTGGTACATAAACAGTCCGATTCCTGAAGCGTCAATGAGTCTGGTTGTCCGTCCAGTTCAGCGCCTGACGAATAGGCGACCCTGACGCTGTATCGACAGAGGCCGCGTAAGCATGAGACCTATCGCGGCCCATAATCATCGCCTTCAATCAGCTTCCAAGGCAGTCCCTGCTATCGATTAACCCGCCCAGTTGGCTTCAGCAGGCCTGCGGTACCTCACCGCGAGCCAGCCGCTGGTTGATGTCGTCGATCACCGCCGGCAGGTCAGTAATCGTGTCGATCAGGTAGTGCGGGCGCGAGCCTTCGAACATCTGAGCGATGCGTGCGCGCTCTTGCGTCAGTTGCTCCTCTGACAGGGCCTTGTACTGATCAAAAGTCAGGCCCAGGGCATTACCGGAACAGGTCAGCGCGACAGTCCACATGCCAGCGCTGCGACCCTCGAGGATCCCCGGCCAGGTGTCATCGACCTTCACGCAGGCAGCCACGTCGTCGATACCCAAAGCGATCACATTGGCCAGGGCCTGGGCTGGGTGCGGGCGGCCATTGGGCACTTCGTCGGTGGCCACTACGTGGTCGGCGACATAGCCATTCTGACGAGCCAGCGCTATCACCTTCTCCATCACCACCGCCGGGTAACCGGAGCAGGAGCCGATCTTCAGGCCCTTGCCGCGCAAGGCGGCGATTGCTTCCAGAGCGCCAGGGATCAGGGCCGAGTGCAGGGCGATTTTCTCGATCTGCAGCGGCATGAAGCGCTCGTAGAGGGCAGTGACGTCATCATCGGTCGGCAGGCGGTCGAAGGCGGCACGGTAGCGTTCAGCGATCTGCGGTTGGTTGCACAGGGTGCGGATGTGGTCCCACTTGCCCATGCCCATCGGGCCTCGAGCCTCTTGCAGGGAGACGGCGACACCGAACTCAGCGAACGCTTCCACGAAAATCTGGGTTGGCGCGAAGGAACCGAAGTCGACGACGGTACCCGCCCAGTCCAGGACTACAGCTTTCAGTTGGGTAGGTTGCTTGTATTGCATGGTGAATCTCCGATTTAGGGTGAGTGGGGCCTCCCCTCTCGTACAAGAGGAGTGTTCCCGTAGCTTGGTTACCAATGTGGGTCAAGGCGGTGGTGACTCTGGCAGGCTGCGTTTCAACGCCTGATAAATAGCGCGACCAGGGCACTGGACAGGCAGGCGGCGGTGACCACGATGAATATCAGCGAGGTATTCCCGGTGCTGTCGAGCAGGCTGCCGATCAGGGGTTCGGCAAGGCCGGCAAACAGGTAGGACGCGAAGTTCATCACCCCTGTTGCGGTACCTGCGCGTTTGGCGCCCACCAGATCAGGGCACAGCGCCCAGAAGCTGGAAGCAGGCCCGTAGACGAAGAAACCACACAGAAACAGCGCCACCAGGCCGATGCCGCTATGGGCAGGAAGGCTCCACATCCACAGACTGGTCAGCGCACCAAGGAACATGTAAAGCATGATCGCCAGGTAACGCCTGGAGCCGAACAACTTGTCGGAAACCCAACCATTGCTCAGAGCGCCGATCGCCATACCCACCGGCAGGGCCACGGTGATCCACTTGGGGTCGATGAAGCTGTCACCGCTCTTCCAGTCGGCACCCAGAAAGTGCACCGGTACCCAGACGATCAGGCCGTAGCGGGCGGCGTTCTGGAATCCCAGGGACACGGCGGCGATCATCAGGCGGAAGTTCTTCAGTACCGCCTTGTAGCGTTGCGTGGAGGTTTCGTCTTGCCCGTGTGCCACCTCCTTGTCTTTGTCATCGGCATTGGCAACCCCAGTGTCGGCGAGCGGTTCGAAGCCAAGGTCTTGCGGGCGTTCACGGGCAACCAGGTAGAAGAGGATGCCACCGGCGAGCATCAGCAGAACCGGTAAACGGAAGATCCAGCGCCACTCCAGCTGCAACACTTCGAGAACGACTATCGAAGTCACGTAAGAAAGAATCGACGCACAACCGGCTGCGAACACGTAAAAGCCATAAACCTTGCCGCGCTCGCCGGCGCTCCACCAATTGGACAGCAGACGACTGCCCGGCGCCCAGCCCAGTGCCTGGAAGTATCCGTTCAGACCCCAGGGCAAGATCAGGCTGACAAGGCCGCCGGCGAAGCTCGTCACCCAGTTGGCGCCACACGACAGCACGGCACCCAGACTCATGATGCGTCGGCCGCCGAACTTGTCGGCCAGGTTACCGTTGATTGCCTGGCCAATGGCGTACGCCCAGAGCATGACAGCCGATGCCCAGCCGAGCGTTTCCTTGCTCAAGCCAAACTCGGCCTGGATGCCCGGAATGGCAAAACCGAAGGTCTGTCGACCGGTGTAGAAAAACAAGTAACAGAACATGGCGGCCAGGAGCATCCGCCACTGGACCACACGGAACGATGAGGTGGGTACTGCAAGACCAGACAGGGTATCGGCACGATTCATGATGTTTTCCTTCTTGTTCGCTCCCGCCGGTCGGGGCTGGCGGGGTGGCACTCTTTAATTGGTGCATCAGGAAATCGCCGCAGCTCGACGAGCCGCAGGTGGGTCGGGGGGCAGATCCCTAGGCGGCTCGCGAGCCGATGAAGTTCTTGCCTCGTGCGCCCTGCATGGCAAGCTCAATCATCTCCTCGGCTTCCTTCGCCGTCACGCCATAGTCGTTGAACTCCGTCTTCACCTGGAGGCTGTGAAGGAACTCGCGCAGCTGGGCCTGGGCCTTGGCCAGGTCATTGCCGAACACCCGTTGCAGGGTCCGGTCGCGTGCTTCGTCGCGGCCCCAGGCCAGGCCAAGGACCAGCGGCAGGGTGAAGGAGCAGGCGATGCCATGGGGCAGCCCATGGCGCAGGGTCATCTCGTAGGAGATGGAGTGGGCCAGCGCAGTCTTGGTGTTGGAAAAGGCCATGCCGGCCTTGAGCGCGGCCAATGCCATCCGCGAACGCAGCTCCTTGTCAGTCAGGTCACGATGGAGCTTTGGCAAGCATTCGAGGATGTCCTCGATGGCCGAAATCGCGAAATTGTCCGAGATGGGATTGGCATTGACGTTCCAGATCGATTCCAGCGCATGAGACAGTGCATCCAGCCCGGTCGAGACAGTAACGCCGGCAGGTACAGTCAGCATCAATTCCGGGTCGACTATGGCTACCTTGGGCCAGGTGCTGTCCAGATGCAGCGAGTATTTCTTCTGGCTGGCAGAGTCCCAGATGGTAGCCCAAGGGGTCACTTCGCTCCCCGTTCCGGCCGTAGTCGGCGCCGCGATCAGCGCTTTACTGCGAGCCGGGACGAAGGGCTTGCCAGTCGCCAACAAGGACAGCAGTTCGTCGAAGCTGCCGGTTTCGGTGCCAACGATCAGCGCCTTGGCCGTGTCGATAGCGCTGCCACCGCCCACTGCGATGACCACCTGGCAGTCGCCAGCCTCGCGCCAGAAGCGTTCGTAGGTCCTGCGCAACTGGGCGACATCCGGATTGGGCTGGACATCCTCTACCAGGTACACCAGGCGTTCGCCCAGCAGGTTCTGGATACGATCAACCAAGCCCAGTCCGCGGGCCTCGGGGAAGGTCACCAAGGCTACTTTCTGGTGTTCGGTGAGGGCGACAAGCTCTTGGAGGCTGCCGCAGCCAAAGCGCGTGTCGACCGGGTTGTGGAAACGAGCAGTCATGACGACTCCTGGGTTTTTCCGGGTGTTGGAAGGTGTCGCAATAGTCGGCGACCCCGTCCAACAGCTCAAATCGATTGATCGCAGGTATCTATCTGTCCAGCCGATACTGAGCGCGACACTTCGTCAAAATGCTGGGCCACACAGGCAACATTGGTTACCTTTCTTCGTTTGGTGCATCTCTGGGTCGCGCTTGCCGTCTTCGTTCTTGGTCGAGCTGGGCGCATGGATAATCGTGGCATCGACGATGGTGCCCTGACGCAAGGAGAGGCCTTTTCCTGCAAGTAACCATTGATGACCGCGAGGATCGCCGGCGCCAACTTATGCTTTTCCAGCAAGTGCCGGAAATTCATGATCGTGGTGTCTTCAGGGATCGGCGCGCTCAGGGTTAGACGGGCAAACTGGCGCATGGGCGCGATTTCATACAGCGCTTCTTCCATGGCCGGGTCGCTCAGCGAGAACCAGTTCTGCAACAGGTGAATCGACCTGATCCAATGGCAACCGCCAGGACCGCCGCAACCACAGGCTCTATCAGTGAGAGCGTCGTCGCCGTGCTGCCGAGCCATGGGGCGATCAATTACTCGAGTATGCGCCAAGCCTTAACTTCTTCTTTGGCCACGTTTTATAGCTGTACCCGAAGCCAAGCTTTTTGAGCTTCTGTAAAGGAGCATCGGCGGCGCTGTTCGGGCGCTCCTGCTGCATCTGCGACTAATAAATGCCCATCATCCCTTCGATGCTACGCACCATGGAAACAAGCCGCGGACCAATATCGTTTGTCAGTTGCCCGTCATTGAGCATAAACGCCGGTACGCCGCAGTTGAATACCAGAATCTCACCATCGGCCATTGCCCGCATCGGGACAGCGACGGCATGAATTTCACGCCGCAGATCGCCGTATGACACGCAAAAACCACGCTCATGAAAATCCTGGATAGCCTGTTCGATGCGGGTATGAAAGGTATTCCAGTCGTCAGGCGTCCGGACTTTGATTTCGTTGAGCAGTGCCGTACGTTCTTCACGCGAAGACGCGGCAATGATTGCGCGGCCCATCGCCGTCCGGGCGATGGGATAGCTCAGGCCCACGTCGGGTGGATGGCTCATCGGTGCAGCGCTGCGGCTGCTTTCCAGGTACACCACACTGAGTCGGTCACGCATGCCAATCGACACCGAACCGCGGATATGATCCGCCAGTTCCTTCATGAACGGCCTGGCGATCTGCCTGATATTGAGGCTGGCAAGTAGCGGGTAACCCAGCGATAGCACGGCTGAGCCCAACTGATATTTGTTGTTCAGACGGTTGATTCGCAGATAGCCCAAGCGCACCAGCGTATAGGTAAAGCGTGAGATCGTCGCTTTCGGCATCCCGGTTCGCGAGGAAAGTTCCGCGTTGCCAAGTTGGGTCTCGCGCGCAGTGAAGCAATGCAAAATCTCAAGGCCGCGGGCCAAGGTCGCGGCAAATTGCCGATCATCAGCGAACTCATCCGACAGGTAATGCTTGGTCGGAGAATGCCAATCCTCCGGTGCCGCGTGACTGCCGGATTCTCCCTGCCGCAACGCTGCAGGCGTCGTTCCTCTGTGCTTTTCATTCATCGCCATGGCCCGCCTTCACGATTCAACAACCTATATAGATAGTGCCATCCGCGTTCCAACTATTCAAACAGTGTTCAGCAGAGCAGAACAGTGCTTGCTTGGTCGCTGTATTCAGCGCCATATGTTGATCAACAAATATAAAAAAACTGGAGGCAAAAATGGTACGCGATCAGCAGGCATTCGACACTTTCTTGAGTGAAGTTCGCCGTTTCGTGCGCGATCAGGCGATTCCGCTAGAGGCGGACATCGAGCGCTTCGATGAAGTCCCCGCCGATCTGGTGCAGGCAATGCGCGAGAAAGGCTTTTTCGGCTGGAGCATCCCTGAAACCTACGGCGGTGCAGGTTTGACCACCGAAGAGCTGGTGCTGGGCGCATTCGAGCTGTCCCAAAGTTCAGTGGCGGTGCGTGCCCGTGTCGGCACCAATACCGGTATCGGCTCCGAAGGGATTGTCGTTGACGGCACTGAAGAGCAGAAACAGTCTTATCTGCCGCGTTTGGCCAGCGGTGAATGGACCGGCTGCCTGGCGGTTACCGAACCAGAGGCAGGATCCGAAGCGACCAACGTGCAAACCACCGCCCGGCGTGACGGTGATAGCTACATCCTCAATGGCGAGAAGTGCTACATCACCAATGGCCCAATTGCCGATGTGTTCACGGTCACCGCCCGGACCGAGCCGGGGAGCAAGGGCGCCAAAGGCGTGTCGGCATTTATCGTCGAGCGCAGCATGCCTGGGCTTTCCACTGGCGAGCCCTACCGCAAGATGGGGCAGGCAGGTTCGCCCGTCGGCGAGGTTTACTTCAATGAATGCCGGGTCCCGGCGGCCAATCTGATCGGCGGTGTCGAAGGCAACGGTTTCAAGACCGTGATGAAGACCCTGAACAAGCAACGTATCCATCTGGCGGCCCTGTCCACTGGACCTGCCATGCGTATGTTGGAGATGGCCATCGAGCACACGACGAAACGTGCCCAGTTTGGCCAGCCGGTCGCGAACTTCCAGTTGGTCCAGGCCATGATCGCCGACTGCCAGACCGAGATATTCGCCGCACGCTCCATGATTCTCGAGACCGCCCGCAAGCGCGATCGCGGCGAGGATGTGGTGCTGGAAGCTTCGATGTGCAAGTACTTCGCCACCGAGATGTGCGGGCGTGTCGCCGATCGCTGCGTGCAGATGTTCGGCGGAGCTGGATACGTCGCCGACTATGCGTCTATTGAGCGCTGGTATCGGGATGTCCGACTGTTTCGCCTCTACGAGGGGACCAGTCAAATCCACCAGCTCAACATCGCCAAGCATGTACTTGCCGCCCATCGCTAAGGCGAACGCAGGCCATTCTCCTCTGATGCAGGAAGTCGTCATGTCTACTTTCGATTTGTTCTTCAAACCGCGTTCCATCGCCGTGATCGGCGCCTCCCAGGATCTTGCTTCCATCAGCGGGCAACCCATTGCCCACCTCAAGGCCAAGGGCTTTGGCGGCCAGATTCTGCCCGTCAATCCGCGCTACGATGAGGTGGCCGGTTATGCCTGCTACCCCGATGTTGCATCGCTCCCGGTCGCTCCCGACGTCGCCGTGATTGCGGTCGGGGCCAAACGTGTGCCCGATGCGCTGACCGAGCTGGGGAAGAAGGGCTGCCGATTTGCTGTCATTCTGTCCTCCGGTTTTGCCGAGGCCGGTGAGGAGGGTGCTGAGGCACAACGCAACATCACAGCCATTGCGCGGTCGTTCGGCATGCAAGTGATCGGTCCGAACTGCCAGGGTTACATGAACATCAGTGAGGGTATCCATGTCGGCTTCGGTGCGCCCTATGGGTTGACCTACCCTAAAGGCCATTTGAGCCTCACCTCGCAGAGTGGCGCCTTCGGCAACTCGATCGTGATGCTGGCCAGCCAGGAAGGTATCGGCTTCAGGCACTACGTCTCTACTGGCAACGAATCCGTGACCACCTCGCTGGACTTCATGGATGCCATGATCGACGATCCCGAAACCCGGGTGATCGCCGGTTACGTGGAGGGGTTCCAGGATGCACACCGCTTGCTGTCGATCGGTCGTCGCGCGCTGGGCGCCGGCAAGCCGATGCTGGTCTGGAAGGTCGGCACCTCGGAAGCCGGAGCCAGGGCTGCTGCGTCGCACACTGCCAATCTGGGCGGATCCATGGCACTGTATCGCGCCGCGTTCCGGCAAAGCGGAATTATCGAAGTCCACGATGTGGGCGATCTGGCCGACTGCGCCAAGGCCCTGCTGCCCGGACATTTGCCCAAGGGTAATCGTCTGGCCATAGTCACGATCTCCGGCGGCGCCGGTATTGCCATGGCGGATGGGGCTGCTGCCGGCGGCCTGGAGCTGCCCGAGCTAGACCCGGCTACCATGACCGCGCTCAAGGAGGTCCTTCCTTCATTCGCGGCGGTCGCCAATCCGTTGGATGTGACGGCGAGTCTACTCACCGACGCCAGCCTGCTTCGGGTGACCCTGGAAAATCTGGCCGATGATCCGAACGTAGACATGATCGGGCTCGCCTTGGCGGCGGCCAGCGGCAAGTTGGCGACCGAGCTGGCTAACGAAATTGTGCGTATCTCCAACGAGCGCGGCATTCCGGTGCTCGTCGCCTGGAACGCTGATCCTGCCACTGTCCAGGAGGCGTATGACATTCTCGATGCCGCTGGCATCCCGCGCTACCAGTCCCCGGTCCGCTGTGCCCGTGGCGCCAGTGCGTTGTGGGCCTTTGCTGAGGCGCGCGGCCGTGTGGCGCACGTGTTGATCGAGGAGGCGCTGGTGCTGGCTCGTCCCGAGATGCGCCAGTTAATGCGGGGTCGCAGCACTGACCTGACGGAGTTCGAGGCCAAGAAGGTACTGCATGCCTACGGCATCGGCGTCACACAAGAGACGCTTGCGACCGACGCCTTTGATGCGTCCTGCATAGCCTCGGCCATGAACATGCCGGTGGTCCTGAAGATCCAGTCGTCTGACATTCCTCACAAAACTGAAGCCGGAGGCGTTCGCGTCGGTGTGCAGGGTGCCGCCGCCGTAGAGACAGCGTTCGATGAAATCATCCGCAACGCACGGGCCTATGCCCCGGATGCGGTGCTGGATGGCGTACTGGTGCAGGAAATGGTCAGCGGTGGGACCGAATTGATCCTGGGTATCAACAACGATCCATTGTTCGGTCCGGCAGTGATGGTGGGCTTTGGGGGTATTTTCGCCGAGGTGATGAAGGACGTCAGTTTCCGTCTGGCACCGATCACCCGATCCGAAGCGGAGTCGATGGTGCGTGAGTTGCGTTCGTTCCCGATTCTGGATGGCGCTCGCGGGCGTCCCAAGGCCGATTTGAGCGCAGTGATCGATACCTTGATGCGCTTGTCGGCGATGGCAATCGACCTGCGTGAGGTCGTGCAGGAATTCGATATCAATCCGCTGTTCGTGCTGAAAACTGGAAAAGGGGTGAGAGCAGGGGATGCGCTCGCGAAGCCGTTCTCGAATGGCAGCGTGGTGCTTGTCGAGCGTCACCTTGCGAGCGGGGATGCCTGCGTCAATTAATGACGCCACACATGCCTGGAATTCTGGCGGTCAATCACTTTGGCCGCTCCTTTGTATCGACTTCACACTTGCAGTCAACGAGGGTCACATGAATATCACTCAACAGCACCCCGCTTTTGTAGAGCAGTATTCGTCCGACGAGGTTGAGCGGACATATCGAAAGCTGACGCTTCGGCTCATGCCGTTTCTCATTATCTGCTACATCGTTTCCTATCTTGACCGTGCCAATATCAGTTTCGCCAAGCTTCAATTCATGAGCGACCTGGGCTTTTCCGAGGCCGCCTACGGATTGGGCGCGGGACTTTTCTTCATTGGTTACGTGTTGTTTGAAGTCCCAAGCAACCTCTGGATGCAACGTATCGGCGTACGCCGTACGTTGTTGCGCATCATGATCCTCTGGGGCTCGATCTCCAGCGCCATGATGTTCGTGAACACGCCTCTGCAGTTTTACATCATGCGGTTTTTCCTGGGGGCCGCTGAAGCGGGCTTCTTTCCGGGCGTCATCTTGTATTTGACCTATTGGTTTCCGGCCGCGCGCCGGGGCCGTGTGACCGGCTTCTTCATGATGGGGGCCGCCACCGCCGGCATCATTGGCGGACCGCTGTCCACCTGGATCATGGTCAACATGGCCGACATGTATGGCCTGCGCGGTTGGCAATGGCTGTTCCTGCTCGAAGGCCTGCCGGCAGTTATCCTGGGTGTCGTCGCGTTCTATTTCCTGTGTGACCAGCCCCGCGATGCGACCTGGCTCAGCGAGCGCGAAAAGGCGATCGTGCTGGGCGACCTGGCAGCCGAGGAAAAGGGCGGACCCAAGGGCAAAGACCACGGCCTACGCGAAGCGTTGCGCAACCCCAAACTCTACGTCGGGATGGTCGGTTACTTCTGCGTACTGGTGTCGTTCAACGCCATAGGCTTCTGGGCGCCCACCATCATCAGAGATGTCGGCGTGAAGGATTTGGTTGAGGTCGGGTTACTGTCCAGCGTGGTGTTTTTGGCCGGCGCGGCGGGTACCTATATCGTGGGATACAGCTCTGATATCAAGATGGAGCGGCGCTGGCACCTTGTAGCGTGCGGCGCGGTCATCGCTCTGTGCTTTGCACTGTTGCCACTGATCGCTCACAACATAACATTTGCCATTACGCTGCTTTCAATTGCAGCCGCGGCATCGTACGGAGGCTTTGTGGTGTTCTGGACCATTCCAGCCACTTTCCTGACCGGTAATACCAAAGCCAGCGGCATCGCCTTGATTACCAGTCTGGGAGGCATCGGGGCATTTGTGAGCCCGACCCTGGTGGGCGTGATGAAGTCCAGTACGGGCAGCATTTATGCAGGGCTAGGGATCCTGGGGGCAATCACCTTGATCGGCGCTCTGGTCATATTGATTGCCATTCCGGCACGCAAGGTACCGGCAGGGGAGTAAGCCTGGAGCCAAGTTTCCGTGATCGCCGGAGTCTGCATTCTGCGATCACGGTCCCATCCCCGGAACCCTTGAATAAGGAGTATGTGATGCGCGAACCGCTATGGCGTCAGCAAGGTGAGGAGCCGGATTACCGGTTCTCGCTGGCCAATGAGCGTACCTTCCTGGCCTGGATTCGCACGGCCCTTGGCCTATTGGCCGGGGGTGTTGTGCTCGATCAGTTCTCCACCAAACTCGGTCCGCATAGCATTGTCATGAGCCTTGCCATCGTCTTTGGCATGCTTGCGGCGCTGCTCTGCACAATGGCCTATGTGCGCTGGCGCGCCAACGAAATCGCAATGCGCCACTCACGCCGCTTGCCCGCGACGATGGCCATCCCGCTGATCGCGACGGCCACGCTGGGTATCGCGGCTGCGATTGTGCTGTTGTGGGTGGTGAAACTCGCGTGATTCAACAGGACGTTCAATTGCAGCGGCCTAGAGACCCGGGGTTGCAGGCTGAACGCACAGCGCTGTCGTGGAGCCGAACCGGATGGGCAGTCTTGGCCAACGCCTTGCTGGCGCTGCGCTCGGGCTGGGTGAACCAGGAGGTGCCAATCACCCTCTTGGCATTCGCGCTGCTGGTCGCGTCGGGAGCCGCCGTTCTCTATGGCGCGTGGCGTCGCCGGCAATTGTTGAGCGCTCAAGCAGTGATTGCGCCGCCTGCCATTGCAATCGCAGCTGCGACGGTCGTCACGCTGATAGCCTGTGTCACCGGAGTCGCCTCCATTGCGACGCGCTATTGATCCGCAGCCGCAGCCGCAGCCGTCCACCGTACTGCCACAACACCCTTGAACCTAAAAAAAAAAAAGGCGTGCAAGCGCCCACGGGAAACCTTTGCCATGAATAAACCCTCAACCCTGAAATGCCTGGTCCTGGGCGCCTTGACCAGCTCCGTCGGCCAGGCCGCGCGCGCAGATTTCATCGAAGGTAGCCATGCCAATCTGGCCTTGCGCAACCTGTACTTCAACAATGATTATCGCGACCGGCCCGGTCCTGCCGGACAGAGCAAAACCGAGGAATGGGCCCAAGGGTTCATGCTCAATTACACCTCGGGTTTCACCGCCGGGACGCTGGGTTTCGGCGTGGATGCTCTGGCTTTTCAGGGCGTGACGCTAAACAGTGGAGCTGGCAACCATCGCGGCAGCTCCATGATTCCGGATGACGGCACGGGTGCCGCCGACCAGTGGAGCCGCTTGGGCCTGACCGGCAAGGCGCGCCTGGGCAGTACCGAGGCCCGCCTGGGTACACTGCAGCCGAAATTGCCGATCCTGGTGTCAAACGACGGTCGCCTGCTGCCGCAGACGTTCCAGGGTGGGCAAGTCACCAGCAACGATATCGACAACCTGACCTTGACCGCTGGCCGCCTGGATCAAGCCACCGGGCGCGCCTCCACTGATCGCACGGGCTTGGCGGTCAATGGCGCAACCCGCCAGAGCAATGATTTCGTGTTCGCCGGGGCTGACTACAAAGTCACCAAGGATCTGATCGTCCAGTACTACGTGGCCAACCTCGAGGACTACTACACCCAGCAGTTCTTCGGCTTGCAGCATGTACTGGCCTTGGGCAAAGGCCAGTCGTTCAAGACCGACCTGCGCTACTTCGACACCGACTCCAGCGGCGCTAACGGCAGTGCCAGCGGACGTGCAGAGGGCTACCGGGTCGGTGGCTATACCCGCAATAGTTCCGGTGAGATCGACAACCGCACCTGGAGCGCGATGTTCACCTATACCCTCGGTGGCCATGCGCTGACCGGCGGTTACCAAAGCGTTTCCGACGACAGCAATTTCGTGCAACTCAATCAGGGTACCTTGCCGGGCAAGGGGGCTGCGGGCAGCAGTGTCTATCTGTTTACCGACCGTATGCTTGCCAGCTTCACCCGCGCCGGCGAACGTACCCGGTTCGGCCAGTACGCTTATGACTTCGCTGCGTTGGGCGTGCCCGGCCTGCGCGCGTCGATGGTCTATCTCAAGGGCGACGACATCAAAACCGCCGTCGGCGGTGACAAGGGTGAATGGGAGCGTGACCTGGCGCTGGATTATGTGATCCAGGACGGCACCTTCAAGGGCGTCGGTTTCGGCTGGCGCTACGGCGCGCTGCGCTCGCAGATTGACCCCCATCAAGACCAGAATCGCCTGATCGTCAGCTACACCTTGTCACTGTTCTGACTTCCTTGCCTGCCGCTCCGTGCAGGGCGGCAGGACATAGGTTCTGTACGAAGCGCGAGGCTTTGATAGGGCTGTAACCTTGATGAGTAACAGGCTGGGCGGCTTTGTATTTGGATTCAGCTGAAAAGCAATGACGTTGCTTGTTCATCAGACTCGAGTACCTCAAAGCCCAGGCGCCGGCCAAGGTCGAGCATCCATTTCGGGTGATCAAGCGCCAGTTTGGCTATGTGAAAGTGCGCTTTCGCGGACTGATGAAAAATACCGTACCACTGACCACGCTGTTTGCCCTGTTGAACCTGTGGATGGCTCGAAAGCAATTGATGGGTATAGGCGAGTTGCGCCAGTAGAAACGGAAACGGGCTGAAAGTCCGAATTCTTGTATCGACGACCACTTTTGCACTGAGAATGGTTGCCATTTCGGCTGGAGCGCATTCAACGCAAGTTGTTCGGAGTTTCCCTAACCAAATTGCAAACCATAGTTTGATAGTGAGAAATCACCACACTGTGATCGCAGGTCACATTCGGGCTGTACCATACTGATACACCACTAAGCATTGAAATGATCGCTTGCACAACTGAATCCAAGGAAACGACTGCAAAAATCTTCTGATCCTTTCCGTCAGATATGATTTTTGACAGAACACTCTGCTGGCTTCTTCTAAGCGCCAGAATATAATGTTGCTGCTGATCACTTAACAAACCCCACTCACGCTGACACAAGATCAAACCCTGTAAATCCCCAAAAACAAAACCAAGATAGTCAGCGACAAAATTTTTCAAACTTGCGACAGGATCGACAGATGAAAACCCCGTCTTTAACGCCCGGAGCAATCCTGCTTCATGGCGCTCGATCAGCTCATACAGCAAACACTGCTTACTCTCTATGTGGTTATAAAGAGATCCCGTTTGGATACCCACCTCACCCGCCAGCTTACGCAAGCTGACAGCTTGATAGCCCTGATTAACGAAAAGCGATAGCGCCACTTGGCGTATCTGCTTGCATCTTAATATTTCTGCGCTCACATTCCCCACCACGATCAACATAAACCATTCGCTGACAGAACTCACATGGAACTTAACCTCAGACACAGGTTTTATCAGCAAAAAAAGCCCGCGACCGTATAGTCAGCGGGCAAACGAGGAAGCCTGGAGAGGGATAACTTTAATCGCACGAATTTTATTTCTACACATAACCTTCATGCGAGGCCGAAACTATCAGCGCACTGCCGGGAGCGTCAGTCATAAAAGGTTATTTCCACCAATACTCTACCTGAATCCCGACGTTGGATCCGTGCAAGTCCGTACCAAAAGCACCGGTATCCGACAATGCCGCTCCAGGAGACTGCATGCTGGCTGCGCGTTGCGCAGCCTTGTTCCAAGTAGCATACGTGTAATAGAGCCGGATCTCTGGCCTATCCCAGAACCCCGGCCCCTTTGGCGACCACGTAGGTGCGATCGTGTATTTGGTCAGTTTACGAGTGCCGCCGGGGGCATCAACCTGATCGCGTCCCACCTCAGTGACAAACTTGAATTGAGGGGTGATCGCATAAACAGGACGCACTCCTATCGATAACCAATTCTGAGCATCGCCGTCTGGCCGCGTATCTTTCTGGTAGACCACCTCAACCTGGCCGCTAAAGGAATGAGTCAATTGCCAATCAAAAAACTCGACAATTCGCCAGCTTCTGTTGCTTTCATCCAACGTCGAGTCGCCGGTATAACCTAAGGCGGTACCCGGCCCTTGGCCGTATTGAACAGCGAATTTATTGACCCCACCCAGAAACGCGATCTGCGTGTGCTGTGCGATCAACGACCAGCCATGATGAGCATCCTCGCGACTTGGCTTGTCCAGATAGCTGATACCCAACTGAACTTCTCCGCCGGGATTGGAGTTAAATCCGCTGACGGTCACATCGTGGCGAGTCACGTAATCTTTCTGGAAGAGGTTATCTTTGCGCGAGAACACGTAGCTGTATATCAGATCCCCGAGCGCTACCTGATCAAACCCAAACCCTGTGGCGCTTTGGTTCCAGTAGAAAAAGTCAGAAATGTGGATGTCATTTCGATTATAGAACCGACGGCCCGCCCAGAACGACCCACCCTTCAGAGCCGGCATCTTGCTCCACTCTGCGTAGAGCTGGTTCATGCGTGTAAAACCATGTTCACCATCAAACTCCAGGGAATGACCATATTCGTTATAAAACTGTGCCATGCCTTCCAGGCTGACCACCGAGCCATCGTCGAGCGAGAGCAGATCCTGACGTAAATCCAGCTCAATATACTGCTCGCATTCATTGCCCAGGCGATATTTAGACTGCGCGCCTGGAAGCTGAAAACACGACTGCTTCCCTCCTTGGGTCGAATCGCCTGCTCCCGTCCGGAGATAGCCACTGAAATCCATTGAATATGTTTCACCTGGCATAAAACCCACAGCAAACGAAGCACCCACGACAGCACCGAGCGTTTTAATATTCATGCATGAAACCTATGGTTTTTTGTATTTATTGGACAAGGTCTATAAAGCGAACAACAAAGAACACCCCTGCGCCATTACAAAGACGCAAGAGAGCATGTCTTCCCTCAACGAAGAGCAAAGGCTGGAATGGATTCAGAGTGGCTTCTGAATCCACCGGAAGTTACAGCGACTTTTCAAACTCAGGCAGCGCTTCGAACAGATCAGCCACCAGCCCATAATCAGCAACCTGAAAAATCGGTGCCTCTTCATCCTTGTTGATCGCCACGATCACTTTGGAGTCATTCATACCGGCCAGGTGCTGGATCGCGCCGGAGATACCGACGGCGATGTACAGCTGTGGCGCGACGATCTTGCCAGTCTGGCCGACCTGCATGTCGTTCGGTACGAAACCTGCGTCAACCGCGGCACGAGAAGCGCCAACGGCAGCGCCCAGCTTGTCGGCCAGAGCGTACAGGTGTTTGAAGTTGTCCCCGTTCTGCATGCCGCGACCGCCGGAAACGACGATCTTGGCAGCGGTCAGTTCCGGGCGATCGGACTTGGCCAGCGACTCAAAGACGAAGGACGACTTGCCTGCGTCGTGCGCAGCCGCAACGGCTTCAATCGCAGCCGAACCCCCTTCGGCGGCAACGGCGTCGAAGCCGGTGGCACGCACGGTGATGACCTTGATGGCCGCAGTGGATTGCACGGTGGCAATGGCGTTACCGGCGTAGATTGGACGCTTGAAGGTGTCGGCCGATTCTACCGAGATGATCTCGGAGATCTGGTCGACGTCCAACTGGGCGGCCAGGCGCGGCAGGATATTTTTGCCGTTGGAGGTGGCTGGCGCGAGGATGTGGCTGTAACGCGCCGCAAGCCCTGCGATCAGCGGCGCAACGTTTTCCGGCAGCTGGTGGGCGTAGGCAGCGTTATCGGCGACCAGGACCTTGGCGACGCCAGCGATTTTCGCAGCGGCTTCGGCCACGCCACCGACATGGGCGCCGGCCACCAGCACATGAATTTCGCCACCGATCTTGCCTGCAGCAGCCACGGTGTTGAGCGTGGAAGAGGCCAACCCGGCATTTGAATGTTCAGCAACAACCAAAATAGCCATCAAATCACCTTCGCTTCGTTCTTCAGTTTCTCGACCAGTTCTGCAACCGACTTGACCTTGATGCCTGCGCTGCGAGCAGCCGGGGCTTCAACTTTCAGGGTCTTGTTGGTCGAGGCGGTAGAAACGCCCAGCGCATCCGGGGTGACGGTTTCCAGCGGCTTTTTCTTGGCCTTCATGATGTTGGGCAAGGAAGCGTAGCGTGGCTCGTTCAGACGCAGGTCAGTGGTGACGATCGCCGGCAGGTTCAGCGAAACAGTCTGCAGGCCGCCGTCGACTTCGCGAGTGACGTTGACCTTGTCGCCAGCAATTTCCACCCTGGAGGCGAAAGTACCCTGGGCGTAACCGCTCAGCGCCGCCAGCATCTGGCCGGTCTGGTTGTTGTCGCTGTCGATGGCTTGTTTGCCCAGGATCACCAGCTGAGGCTGTTCCTTGTCGACCACGGCCTTGAGCAGCTTGGCCACGGCCAGGGAAGTCAGTTCCTCGGCGGACTCGACCAGCACGGCGCGGTCAGCACCCAGAGCCAGCGCGGTGCGTAGTTGCTCCTGGGCAGTAGCAGGTCCGATGCTGACGACGACAATTTCAGTGGCTGTGCCCAACTCTTTCAAGCGTACCGCCTCTTCCACAGCGATTTCGCAGAACGGGTTCATGGCCATCTTGATGTTGGCGAGATCGACTCCAGAATCGTCCGCTTTGACGCGGACTTTCACATTGTAGTCGACCACCCTTTTTACAGCAACTAACACTTTCATATGAAATGCATAGCCTCTTCTGCTATTTGACAACCGGAATTTTCGAGCGATCGATGGTGAATGCCACGGCAATGATCAGGATGACGCCGAAGACAATCTGCTGAGCAAACACGCTGACGCCAACGAAGGTCATCCCTATGCGAACCACAGAAACGAGCAATGCACCGATCAAGGTTCGCCATATGCCCCCAACACCCCCTGTGAGCGCCGTTCCTCCCACCAGAACGGCCGCGATGGCTGGCAACAGGAATTCGTTGGCCAGGGTGGGCGAACCGCTAGCCACGCGCCCAGCCATCATCACGCCAGCCAATGCCGCCAGCCCACCGGACAAAGCAAAGCTGATGATTTTCACACGCAGCACATTGATACCCGACGCCCAGGCAGCCGACTCTCCGGAACCGATGGCGTTAGCGAAACGGCCAAATGCAGTCTTGCGATGGATCACCACGCATAACACCATCACCGCCAAAGCTACCCAGATTTCGTTGGGGATCCCTAGACTCTGGCCAGTCACCCAGCCGAAAGAAGCGCTGCGATCTGCCTCAGCGATATTGATCGTACGGTTGCCTGACCACAGCATATTCAAGCTGACCACTAACCCACCAATGGCCAAAGTCACGATAAAAGACGGCAAGCGCAACTGTGTATGGAGAACACCACTGATGATGCCGGCGGTGACACCCGCAGCGATCGCGAGCGGCACAGACCAGCTACCGAAGTCTGGAAGCAACAGGGCCACGATTACGCTGGCCATCGAGGCTACGGCCTGTGAGGAAAGGTCGATGCCCCCGATCAGCACCACGAACGTAATTCCCGTGGCCATGATGAACAGCGTCGCCGTATCGGCGGCGAGTCCCAGTATTGCAGCGGGACGAATGAAGCCCGGGTCGTAACCGGAGATCAGCGCCATCAGCACGACCAAAGCCAGCAGCGGTGCCTGACTGCGAAAATCAATCAAGGAAATAGGCATAGGACGGCCTCATACCATGTGTTTGATGAGATCCACCTGTTGCGGTTTGCAACCCGGTGGACAATCGAATGACTGAGCGAATTCACCGTCTCGCATCACCAGGATCCTGTGGCTCAGCCCAATCATCTCTTCGAGTGTGTCGGCCGTCAGAATCACTGATATGCCTTGGGCGGTGATCTCTCTGACCAGTTCGTAAACGTCTTCCTTGGCACCGACATCCAGGCCTCGAGTGGGGTGGTCGAGAATCAGGATCGTTGATTGGGCGTTTCGCCATTTCGCCAACACCACCTTTTGCTGGTTGCCGCCGCTCAGATTCAACAGCAACGCGTCAGGGCCGGGGGTCTTGATCCGCAGTCGAGTGATCCACTTCTCGGCGATTTCGCGTTCCTTACCGGTCTCTAGAAGGCCGAATGAGGTCACCTGGCCAATGCGGGCCAACGTCATGTTCTGGGCGACACTGAGCATGGAAACGATGCCTTCGACCTTGCGCTCGCGAGGAACGTAACCAATACCTGCCTTGATCGAGGCCGATGCGCTTTGTTCGCGCAGACGCTGCCCCCTCACGATGATCTCTCCGCTGGTTTTGCCCATGAGGCCGGCCAGTACCCGGCAGAGCTCCTCTCGACCGGAGCCGACTACACCGGCAATGCCCAGCACCTCGCCGCGGTGCAGATGGAAGTCGAGTTCGGAGAAAACACCTTTGAGCGCCAGCTTCTCGACCTTCATAACCACATCCTGCGCAGGCGTCTGCTGGAGCGATTCGCGGTAATACTCGGTGTGCAGAGAGCGGCCCACCATCAAGGTATGCAGGTGCTCTTTGGTGGCCTCTGCTGCCGGCATTTGCGAGACCACTTCACCGTCCTTGAGCACATAGACGCGGTCGCTTAGTTCCAGCAATTCATCGAGGCGATGGGAAACGAAAATGAACGAAGCGCGGGACTTGAGCTGCCGCACCAGGCGGAACAAGGTGTCGATTTCCTTCTGTTCAAGCGCAGAGGTCGGCTCGTCGAGCAAAATCACCAAGTGCCCATCGGTCATTTCCTCCAACGCCAGCGACTTGGCCAACTCCACCATTTGACGCTGACCGAAGCTCAGCTCACTGCACAACATACCGGGATCAATGTCGAGATTGACCTTGGCGAGCTGGAAGCGAGCAGCCTTGTAGAGCTTTTTCCAATTAATGAATCCGCAGCGTGAAAATTCGGCTTCCCTCCCCAGGAACAGATTCTCGGCCACCGACAGATTGGTCAGGATCGATTGCTCCTGATAGACCATCGCGATGCCGTTCGCCGTAGCACCACGGGGACCGTCCAGTACAACGGGTTTGCCGTCTATCTCCAGATGACCATCATCGGGCTGGTAGACACCGGTGAGGATCTTCATCAAGGTCGACTTGCCCGCTCCGTTTTCGCCGATCAGGCCGACGACCTCGTTCTTTCGAATCTCGATGGAGATTTCTTTCAACACCGTGTTGCCGTTGAATCGCTTACTGACATTCTTAAGTGCGAGCATGATGCGTCCTCACTTCACAACGCGTGCTTTCGCACGGTCAAGCGCAATGGCCACGGCCACGATAATCAATACGCCTTGCACACCCTGCTGGACGTACGGCGGTATCCCCATCAGCACCATGCCGTTGCTCAGGACGACGACGATCAACACGCCGAGCAACGTGCCGAATGGGCTACCGTTACCGCCGGCCAGCGAACAACCACCCACGACGATGGCGGTAATGGCAGTGAATAGCTGGCCTTGAGCGATCAGCGCATGCCCTTGACCGAATTGGGCTACCGCCAGAATGGCGGCCAGGCCATAGAAAGCACCCGCCAGCGCAAAGACGGCGATCCGAACTCGCCCAACCCTTACACCGTTGAGCCGGGCCAGATCCTCTGCGCCACCGACGGCCAAGGCGTGCCGCCCCAGAACCGTATGGCGTGAAACGACGTGCGCGATGATCAGTGCAACGATGACGATCCACACCGACAGGGGCAGGCCCAGCATCCGTTGCAATGCTACGGCGCGCACATCCATATCCGTCACTCGCACGGTGTTGCCTTGCAGCAACGCGGTGGCCAGGCCTATCCCAACAAACCCCACGCCCAGCGTACCGATGAAGGAAGGAATACGTAGCCGCACCTGCAGCAATCCGTTGATCAGTCCCATGATTGCCCCGACCACCACCGCAATCGGCAGCGCCCAGAGCCCTATCGAGTAGTCGTTGATGCTGTTGCTGATCAGCAATGAAAAGCTCACCGCACCGATAGCAACAATGCCCTCGACCGACAGATCGATACTGCCCATCTGAATCACGAACATGCCGCCCAATGCCATGAGCAAGGGAATCGCGGACGCCGTCGCAATGCGCGTCATGTTCAAAGGGTCGAAGAAGTTGTGATTGACCGAGCCCACCAACAAGCCGATGAGCAACAATACGATTAACGATGAAAACCGTCTTAGACGGGCCATGACGATAACTCCGGTAGACAAGAAATGACGGGGCCACGCGCCGTAAATGCGCGATGAGCATGAGCGCTGACGGGAAGCTACAGGTCGTAGCGAATCGGCCCTGCCACGCGCGCCCAGTAGTCAGTGACATCCGGGTTTTGCGGCGTCTTGAAATTGGCGCGGAAATAGACTTCGGCGTTTTCCTTGGTAATCATCTGGGGACGGACATAGAACTCTCGATGTTCACGAGGCTCCTTGGCCGGATCCAGCTTGCCGGTTTTGGCTGCATAACCCAGGGCTAACCCCATGCTCCCGAGCCAGGAGGGATCGATAGTGCTGGTGGCGATGTACTCACCCGAGAGAATCGCCTGGACGGCCTGATCGGTGCCGTCCATGCCGACAATAGGAATGGTACCGGCCAGCCCTTCGCCACGCAGCGCCTCGAGAGCGCCCATGCCCATGTCATCATTGCAGGACCAAATCCCCTTCAGATCGCTGCCAAATCGTGTCAACCAGGATTGAACGATCGGAAATGCCTTGTTGGCACTCCAGTCAGCCGCCTGAAAGTCCAACAGCTGGATGTCGGGGAATCTTTTGAGTGCCGCGTCCAACCCTTTGCGTCGGCTGATGGCCGGCATATTGCTCAGGATGCCGCCAAGCGCGACGACGCCCCCCTTGCCACCCATTGCCTCGAACAGACGGATGGCGACTTCCTCGCCCACCGACTGACTGTCTTCGGAAAGATGGGAGACCCAATATGGGTTGTAGTCCCAAGGGTGCATATCGTCTGGCTTGTTCCAGATGGTGGTCACGTAAACACCCGCTTTCACACACTCTTCAATGATTGCTCGAGCATCGGAAGAGTCGTTGGGTTCAACGTTGAGTATCAGATTGCCTTCGGTCTTGGCGATCAGCGCGCGAATGTCAGCGATGCTTTTCTGCGAGTTACCTTCCGTGATCAATGGCGAATACGGAATCTTCCGGGTGGCGGCGAAGGCTTCGCCGCCCCGGTTGAAGAGCGCATGGTAAGGATTGGTCATTGAGCGAAAGGAGTTCGAGAAGGTCAGCTTCTCCTGCGCCCAGACCATGCCAGGCAGCATGCAGGATAGAGCCCCGACACCCGCCAGGCTGGCCGCCCCGATCAGCAGCTCGCGGCGGCCCATTGCAAATTGATTGGACGGGTTTCTGTCATTCTTGTTCATGTTCCCTCCAGGTGCGTGGCACCGGACGATCAGCGTTTTTATATTTCTAGTAACCAACTGGTTATTTATAAATCCATCGCGGCAAACATGCAATCGCAGGTTGAGTGTTTGATGAAAAAATCGAGCAGGAAGGGGTCGCGATGACGCCAAAGGCGTCATCGGACAAAGGCACAGTTCAGATCACATGACCCAGAATCGCCGGGTTTGCCCCCGAGCGGACCTCGGAGGGCGGCAGTTGACGGCCCAACAACAGATCGGCGCCTTTCTCGGCAATCATGATCGAAGGCGCATTCGTGTTGGCACTGTTCAGCCTGGGCATCACGGAGGAATCGATGACCCGCAGCCCCTCAATGCCGTAAACACGAAGCTGCGGATCGACCACTGAAAGATCGTCGATACCCATTTTGCAGGTACCCACTGGGTGATACCCGGTTCGGCCGCTTTCGCGAGCATAGGCTTCGTAATCGGCCTGCGTCTTGACCCGGCTGCCAGGGAAGTGCTCGGCCTTGATGTACTTGCTCAAGGACGACTGAGAAAGAATCTCACGGCTGAGCTTTATACCCTCCACCGATACATGCAGGTCATAGGGGTCACTGATGTAATTGGGGTCGATCAAGGGCGGCTGAAGCGGGTCACTACTGCGCAGTGTGACCTGCCCCCTGCTGTTGGGTCGTAGAAAATAGGAGTTCAGCGTACACCCCGAACCCGAGGAAACCGGAGGAATGCCCGCTTCCACCCCAGCGCCGGGCAGGAAGTGAAACTGCAGATCCGGGATTTCAGAACGTGAATCGCCATACCAGAATGCGCCAGCCTCGGCGATGTTGGAGGTGACAGGCCCCTTGTTGAACATCATGTATTCAAGACCCGCCATCAGCGTCATATGCGGCTTGGCATATTTGTCCAGGCTCTTGTGCTGTTTGAGCTCACAAACGATATCGATGTCAAAATGGTCCTGGAGATTCTGACCCACACCAGGCAGGTCTTTCTGGACGGTGATACCAAGACGCGACAGATCATTGGCTGGCCCTACCCCCGACAACATCAAGACCTTGGGAGAACCAATGGCCCCGGCTGCAACCACCACTTCACGATTGGCCTTTGCAAAGCGAACTTCGCGCGAATCACGACCCTGGACATACTCAACGCCAGTCGCACGCCCGTTTTCGATCTTCACACGCGTAACAAGGCACTCGGTCTGTAGGGTCAGGTTGGGTCGCTTGCGCACCTCTTTGGTCAGATAGCCCTTTGCGGCGCTACAGCGACGCCCCCCACGCTGGGTCACCTGATAGGCACCACAGCCCTCCTGCTTGACTCCGTTGAAGTCAGCGTTATGGGGGATGCCCGCCTCCTGCGCGGAAAGGATGAAGGCCTTGCTGACCTCGTTAATGCTGATGGGATCGGATACCCCCAACGGGCCACCGGTGCCATGATATTCGTTCGAGAAGCGCTCATTGTCTTCGGCGCGCCGAAAATAAGGCAGCACATCACGATATGACCAGCCGCGACATCCCTCCTCTTGCTCCCAATTATCGTAGTCGCGCGCGTTGCCGCGGGTATAAACCATGGCATTGATCGAACCGCCACCCCCCAGCACCCGGCCCTGCGGATACACAATGGAGCGGTTCTTCATATGGCTCTGATCCACAGTGTCGAAGCCCCAAGTGAGGGGCCCTCCCGTCATTTTGAAAAATCCGACGGGCATATGGATGTACGGATTCGTGTCCGCAGGCCCCGCCTCCAGGAGCAGCACCTTTACGTCCGCAGCTTCACTCAGGCGTGCCGCAAGAACGCACCCGGCCGAACCTCCGCCAATGATGACAAAATCATACATTTTGATGTCTCCACTTTTTATTCTTTGACGTAGATCGTTACCGAGAAGCTCAGGCTTGAATCCAGCGAGGACGATCGCCTAGTTGCAGGTGTACGGACTTCACCTCCGTGTACTCCTCAACGCCGTAACGACCGGTTTCGCGACCGATGCCCGACTGCTTGAAGCCCCCGGAAGGTAACTCCGGCCCTCCCGCTATTGTGGTGTTGACCCACACCCGGCCGGCTTTTATCTGACGCATGGCGCGCAACGAAGTATTCAAATCACGGCTCCAGATACTGGCCGCCAACCCAAACGGTGTGTCGTTGGCAATGCTCATCGCCTGATCGAAATCGTCGAATGCCGTGATGGTCAATACCGGGCCAAAGATTTCTTCGCGCGCGATGGTCATTTGCGCAGTGACCTGTGCGAATACAGCAGGCTGCACATACATCCCTTGTGCACTATCGATCCGGTGGCCGCCGGTGAGCAGCTCGGCACCTTCGCGACGCCCTTGATCGACGTACCCCAGTATCCGCTCCATTTGGCGCTGCTCGGTGATTGATCCAACCTGCGTTGATTCGTCGAGTGGGTCGCCGATCTTGACCTGCTCGAGCAGCTTGAGGATTTTTGCCGTAAGGCTTTGCTCGACCGAGCGATGAACCAGCAACCGACTGCCACTGACACAGCATTGGCCGGCATTGAAACAGATACCAAAGACAATGGCGTCCGCTGCAGCATCAAGGTCGGCATCGGCAAAGACAACCTGCGGATTCTTACCTCCCAGTTCCAGCCCGATCTTTTTCATGTTGCCGCCTGCCGCTGCCAGAGTCAGACGGCCCACCTCGGTAGAACCGGTGAATGAAACCATATCGATGTCGGCATGTTCGCAGATCCTCTGCCCCACGACCGAACCCGGCCCCGTCAGAACGTTCACCACACCTGCCGGCAAACCGGCCTGCTGAAGCAGCCCTGCGAGGATAAGAGTGGTTCCCGAGGTCAGTTCGCTGGGTTTGACAACCACGGTACATCCCGAAGCCAGAATAAACGGCAAGCGTTCCGCAAGAATGAAAAAAGGAAAATTCCAGGGCGTAATCAGCCCGACAACACCTACCGGCTCCCGAGTGACGAGCCCCAGCATGTCTTCACCCAGGTTGTTGAACGCGTCGCCGTGCAGTGCGCGAGCTTGGCCAGCGGCGTACTCCCAGATGCCCGCGGCAGCCAGGACTTCACCTCTGGACTGGGCGATCGGCTTGCCGGTTTCGAACGTTTCACACAGCGCCAGCTCTTCGCTGTGTTTGCGGATCAGCTCAGCTGTCTTGAGCAACACAACGCTACGGGATTCCCCTGTACCACGAGCCCAGGTCCCCTGCTCGAAAGCGCGCCGCGCCGCGGTCACTGCGCTGTCCACATCTTCGGCGCTACCCGATGGATACACGCTGACAGGCAGGTTATGGGACGGGCTGTAACGTGTGACCGACTTCGTTGCCGAGCCCCTGGTCCATTGCCCGTCGATAAACATTTCGAAAATACGGGGTTGCTCTGGGAGCGAGTGAATCGAGGAATTGTTGTTCATGATGGTGTCCTCTGTACAAATTGTTATCAAGACTGCGCGGGAACTGAGGCACGAGTGACTGATGCGCCATTGTAACCAACCAGTTGTTTACTTTTTTACCGACCTTTAGACTTGGTCGCAATAGAAATACTAAAAAGCAGGCACATGCAGTCCGTCGTAGACTGACGCTGGCAGACCTGCGATCTTTAAACCAAGCCTGCTATCGGAGCGAATCGAATGACCGTAGAACCCAAGGACGATACATTGCCGCGCTCGACGCGCGACGCAGAAGCCACGAAGCTTCGAATCCTCAAAGCCGCCACGGTAGAGTTCGCCAAACTTGGGTTTGGCGGGGCGCGGATCAACAGCATTGCCGACCGCGCGAAGTCCAACAAGCGCATGATCTATGAGTACTTCACCAACAAGGAGGGACTCTTTCAGGCGGTGCTGGAAACGGCCTACAACGACATCCGCCATGCCGAGCGCAAGCTCAAGCTTGAAGAGCTCGACCCACAAACGGCGATCACGCAGTTGGTGACCTTCACCTGGAAGTATTACCTGAAAAACCCGCACTTCCTGACCCTCGTCAACAGCGAAAATCTTCACAAGGCCGCTCACCTGAAACGCTCTCAGGAAAAGATGCATGACATGCACAAGTCCATGATCGAGATGGTTGCCGGCATCCTGGATCGAGGCGTAGCCCAAGGCGTGTTTCGCGCCGGAGTCGACCCCGTGCAACTGAATATCTCGATCGCCGCCATCAGCTACTACTACCTCAACAACCGCTTTACCGGGCAGATCATCTACGGCTTCGACCTCATGTCTCCCGAGGCCCTTCAAGATCGCATCGACTTCAATGTCCAGACGATCCTTGGAATGCTTCGACCTTGATGGATATCTGATCATCCCCTTGCTATGGCGATGATCAGAGGAGCACTGGTCATTTCAGAGCCACGAACCTTGGGTCGCGCACCAAAGGTTTAAATGACATCCGGTCGAGGACATCACGCTGCGGATCCACGCCCTGCGCCACCTCGACCAGCTCAATGCCTCCTTCCACCAGACGGAAGACCGCACGTTCAGTGACATACAGGACTTCTTTCCCTGATACCAACGCCTGCGGCCCACTGAAGGTGATGTGGCTAACCTGCTCGACCAACTTGGGGACCTCACCCGGGCGAACAATGGCGAGCTCAGAGCCATGACGCTCCACCTGCAGCCCCTTGGCTTCGAAAGCACCGCAAAACACAACTTTGCGTGCACCTTGGGTGATGTCGACGAAGCCACCAGGCCCCACCAGACGCCCGCCGAGGCTTGATACGTTGACGTTGCCAAACTGATCCATCTCGCCCATACCGAGGAATGCCAGATCTACCCCACCACCACTGTAAAAATCGAACTGGTCCAGCGAAGTCACAATCGCCTGAGGAAATCGGGCCGCACCAAACATCGCGCCATCCATCATCCGGCCATTGTGAATGCCTTGCTCGATACTGCCCCAGTATTGGTCTTGCAGTCCGCGCTCAGCGAGCAGTGAAGGAATGCCTGCGGGAATGCCGAAGCCGAAATTCAGTGACATGCCAGGCGTAAACTCATCCGCCGCACGCTGGGCGATAATGCGACGAATGTCTTCAGGAAGTGGGGAGTCAGGCCTTTCGGGACGTGGTAAGCATTCACCGCTTATCTCAGGATCGTAATCCGATGCCAGACACTGACGTTGCTCAGGTGCCAGCACTACGTCGTCGACGAGTACGCCGGGAATTCGCACCATACGAGCAGGAACGAACGGGGTCTCGCTCAGCTCCCGGACCTGTACAAAGACCTTCCCGCCACTGTTATGCGCTGCGAGTGCGAGCGCGTAGACATCCAGGTCGGCGGCTTCATGGGCCAAGGTGATGTTGCCACTTGGGTCGGCAAGGCTGCCACGCACCAGCGCCACATCCACCTTGAAAGGCTTGTAACGCAAGTACGGCTTACCGTCGATTTCCAGACGCTCGACGATCGACTCAGTCGCTAGCTCATTGCAGCGCCCTCCAGAAACATTCGGATCGGCAAAGGTACCAAGGCCAATATGGGTGATCAGCCCTGGGCGGCCCGCGCCGATTTCGCGCATCAGGCTCATGATCGCTCCAGCAGGAATGCTGTAGGCCGCGATCTCATTGTCCTTGGCCAGCTTCTGCATTTTCGCGGACCAACTCCAGTGTCCGCCGATGACCTTGCGCACCAATCCCTTGTGGGCTAAACGCTCCAGGCCACTGCCCTGCCCATCCCCGATCCCCAGCGCGTGAACAATCGTCAGATCGCGCGGATGACCTGTACGCAGGAACGATTCCTCGATCGCGAACAGCAGGGCATCGGGCTCCAGCAACGTGCCCGAACCACAGACCGCGAGGGTGGCCCCATCCGCGATGAGGGACACGACGTCTGATGCAGAGGAACAGCGTCTTTTCATTTTTTTTATCTCCTCGTGAACGCTTCGCTGCTTGCATCCTCTGGTGTACAGAGCACTTGACGAGCTCCCAAAGGACGCATTAAATAAATAACCAGTTGGTTACGTGTCTTTACTCTAGTCGAGCCAGAGACCGAAAACAACCCACCGTTCACTGCTCCCCGGAAAGGAAAAAAAACAATGCAACTTTCTGACATCCACCTGCAGATTCGTGATGTGGCTCGCCGTTTCGCGGATCAGACTGTGCGTCCGCTCGCTGAAAAACTCGATCACGATGAAAGCTTTCCCGTCGACCTTTATCGGCAGATGGGCGAGCTCGGACTTTTTGGAATCACTGTTCCCGATACACTCGGTGGCGCCGGGCTGGACAGCCTCGCGTACGCACTGGTGATGGAAGAGCTGTCCCGTGGCTACGCCTCAGTCGCTGACCAGTGCGGACTGCTTGAACTGATTGGGACGCTGTTGTCGGTGCATGGCAGCGCCGAACAGCAAGCGCGCTACCTGCCTTCCTTGCTCAGCGCACACAAGCATCCCGCCTACTGCATCACCGAGGCCGATGCGGGGTCTGACGTCTCTGGGATCCGAACCACGGCCGAGCGCACGCAAAACGGCTGGAAACTCAACGGTTCAAAGCTCTGGATCCATAACGCCCCCGTTGCTGACCTGGCATTCGTACTGGCTCGCACCAACCCGGAGGCGGGCAAGCGCGGCATGAGCATTTTCATTGTCGACTGCCACTTACCTGGCGTTTCCAAGGGGCCCAAAGAACACAAAATGGGCCAACGGGCCTCGCAAGTCGGCGGCCTGAACTTCGATAACGTCGAGCTGGCTGAAGATGCGCTGCTGGGCCAGGAAGGCCGAGGCTTTCACATCATGATGAGCGCCTTGGACAAAGGTCGCGTGGGTATTGCGTCCTTGGCCGTGGGCATCGCCCAGGCCGGGCTTGAAGCCGCCCTTGAATATGTTCCGCAGCGCAAACAGTTCGGCAAGCCGATCGCGGACAACCAGGGCCTGCAATGGATGTTGGCCGACATGGCCAAGGACATCAGGGCCGCGCGCCTGCTTGTGCAGGATGCGGCGCAACGCCTGGACGCGAACGACAACGCAACCATTGCCTGCTCAATGGCCAAGTGCTTCGCGTCGGACGTAGCGGTCGCGCAAACCGCCAATGCCGTGCAGATGTTTGGCGGCAGCGGCTTCATTCGTGGCTTTGAGGTCGAGCGGCTGTACCGCGATGCAAAAATCACTCAGATCTACGAAGGTACCAACCAGATCCAACGCACCATCATTGCTCGAGAACTTCTGAACAACGGTGGTCGCTCATGAGTGCCCGACCTACTGCTCTGGTCACGGGCGCCCGAGGCGGAATTGGGCGAGCGTCCGCCGTTGCCTTGGCGCGAGCGGGCTTTGACCTGGCTCTAGTCGACTTAACGGTCGATGAGGCGTTGCAGTCGACCCTGCAAGCGGTGATCGAATCGGGAGCCAAGGCCGTTGCCCTGGAGGGTGATATCGCTGCTATCGAGCAGCACGAGCAGCTGCTCGATGCCGCACAGGCGGCTATCGGTCCATTGTCGTGCCTGGTCAACAACGCCGGCGTATCGGTCATGTCCAGGGGAGATCTGTTGGACGTGAGTGCCGAGAGCTACGACCGCTGCCAACGTGTGAATACACGTGGCACCTTCTTTCTGACTCAAGCCTTCGCTCGTCGGCTAGTGAAACACAAGCCGGCAGGCGCCCACCGCTGCATCGTCACTGTTACGTCCTCCAACGTTCACGCGGTATCGGTGCTGCGTGGCGAATATGGAATCTCCAAGGCCGGCTTGTCGATGGCGTCAAGGCTGTTCGCGGTCCGCCTGGCCGATGAAGGCATCGGTGTTTATGAGGTCCAACCAGGATTGATAGCAACGGAAATGACCGCTCCCTCCAAGGCACGCTATGACGCGCAGATCGAACGCGGACTGACCGCCATCAAGCGCTGGGGCACCCCCGAGGATGTCGCCCAGGTCATTACCACAATGGCCAGTGGTGGCCTGCCCTACACCGTAGGCCAGGCGGTACCCGTCGATGGCGGCCTGTTGATTCCCAAATTCTGATTTGCCGGAGTACATTTCATGTCCCTGACCCTCAACTTGCCCACTCTGGAATCCGCTGCTTCGTCTCGCAGCGTTGTCGAACCTTACCGGCTGTGTGGGGCACCTCTGCCTATTTTGGCGCGACCATTCTCGGAAAATCGGATAGCACTGAGCGCCGCTCATGTGGTGGTCGATCCCCTGGCTGCCGGGCAGCCGGGAGGTGCAAGCGCCATTGACTGGGAGCGCACCCTTCACTATCGGCGCTTCCTCCTGGAGCAAGGGCTTGGCATCGCTGAAGCGATGGACACCGCACAGCGCGGCATGGGGCTGGATTGGCCCACCGCACTGAAGTTGATCCAGCACACGCTTGAGCACACTCGCGACATCAAAGGAGCCATGGTTTTTTCTGGCTGCGGCACCGATCAGCTAGCGCCCGAAGATACGCGTAATCTGGATGACGTATTGCGCGCCTACGACGAACAACATCAGGCCATCGGCAAGCTGGGCGGGCGCATTATCCTGATGGCCAGCCGTGCATTGGCCCGCGTTGCCAAAGGCCCGGAGGACTATCGGCGGGTGTACGGCAACGTCCTGGCTGATGCGCAGGAGCCGGTCATTCTGCATTGGCTGGGAGACATGTTCGATCCTGCCCTTCACGGATACTGGGGTACCACCCAGTTTGAAGCTGCGTTGGAGACTTGCCTTGAGATCATTCACGAGCACGAAGACAAGATTGATGGCATCAAGCTTTCGTTGCTCGACAAGGACAAAGAAATCACCCTGCGTCGCCGGCTGCCGGCCTCGGTCAAAATGTACACCGGGGATGACTTCAACTATCCGGAACTGATTCAAGGCGATGAGCAAGGATATTCCCATGCCCTGCTCGGGATATTCGATGCCATCGCGCCTGCGGCCTCGCAAGCGTTAACGGCACTGGAGCGAGGCAACGTCTCGCGTTACAACGAGCTGCTTGCCCCCACATTGCCACTGGCGCGCCTGATCTTCAGCGCACCGACCCAGTACTACAAGACCGGCGTAGTCTTCCTGGCCTGGCTCAACGGTCATCAGGACCACTTCGTCATGCTCAACGGCCACCAGGCCATGCGACCACTGGCCTATTTCTGCGAAATCTTCCGCCTGGCCGATCAGGCAGGGTTGCTGAGCGATCCTGATCGCGCAGTGATCAGGATGCGTCAGTTGCTGCAGATTCATGGCGTGGCTGCGTAACAATCAATGCCAGGCCTGTTTAGGGCCTGACAGACTGCTGACAAACCCAAATTTACCTGCTGGATTCGACTGGTAGGAGCTGGGCTTGTCGGAGCGCCGAACCGCCGCGATGCAGGCGCCGCGTTGTATCAGGAGCACAGCGGCGCCTGCATCGCAGGCAAGCCTTGCTCCTACAGGGGGTTTGTCAGCAACCTGCCAGGCCTGTTCAGGGCCTGAGCGATTCATTTGCAGGGAGAAGATGATGTCCTTACGTTCATTGGTCAACCAGTTGGACCTGTGCTCGATCAACACGGCGACCCTTGGCCACCGGCTGCCCGTCGAGCAAACCCTGGAGCTCATCGCCCGAGCAGGTTTTGGCGCCATAGCCCCTTGGCGCAGGGACATGGAAGGTCGAGACTTGCGCAAGGTCGGCCGACAACTGCGCGACAGCGGCCTGAAGGTCAATGCTTATTGCCGCTCCACCTACCTGACCGCCCAGGACAGTGACGGATTCAAGAAATCATTGCTGGATAATGGCAACGCCATCAAGGAGGCCGCAGAACTACAGGCTGACTGTTTCGTCATGGTTGTGGGTGGCCTGCCCGAGGGCTCCAAAGATATTGCCGGCGCCAGGGCTCAAGTCACAGAGGGCATCTCACTGCTGCGCGAGCAAGCCAGAAGTCATGGCATAGCGCTGGCGTTGGAACCTCTTCATCCGATGTACGCTGCCGACCGATCATGCCTCTCGACACTAGAGCAGGCCCTTGATCTGTGTGAGCAAATCGAGCCGCAAGGATTTGATTCGCTCGGGGTAGCCGTGGATGTGTATCACTGCTGGTGGGACCCAAAGCTGCATGGGCAGATCGAGCGAGCTGGCATGCAGCAAAGGATCCTAGGCCTGCATGTCTCCGATTGGCTGGTTCCTACCCGTGACATGCTCCTGGACCGCGGCATGATGGGTGATGGCGTCATTGATCTACAGGGAATCCGGCATAGCGTTGAAGCGGCCGGTTATCGCGGCCCGATTGAAGTCGAGATTTTTTCCCGGGATCGATGGTGGACGCTTGAAGAAGAGCACGTCCTGAAAACCTGCGCACAACGCCTGCAGGAAGTGTGTTGAGAAGCGCACCCAAGACACATCGTTACTTCTCATTCCAGTTTCCACAAAGCGTCAAACCAGTAAGTCACCCAGGTAAGAACAACACCCACCCGCTGCTTCTGGAGATACACGCATGCTGCCGTCCACAAAAAGAAAATTCGGCCGAATCAACCTGGATGTTTCAAGCCTCGCGCTTGGCACCTCGGCTGTCGGAAACCTGTTTGCGCCCACCGATGAAGCCACTTCGGATGCAATGTTCCAACGGGCATGGGAAGGCGGCGTACGGCTGTTTGATACCGCACCTATGTATGGGCACGGATTGGCAGAACTGCGTACCGGGCATTCGCTACGCTGGAAAAATCGCGACGACTTCGTCCTCTCTTCAAAGGTCGGCCGAATCCTCAAACCCAAACCTCGCTCGCAGATTGATTTCAGCCCTTGGAATAATGCGGCACCCAACGAAATGATCTTCGACTACAGCTACGATGGCACCATGCGTTCGTTCGAAGATTCCCTACAGCGCCTGGCTCTGGAACGAATAGACATCTGCTTCATCCACGATATCGATGTCTTTACTCGGGGCGCCGATCAACCTGAGGTGTTCAAGCAGGCCATGGAGGGTGCCTGGCGTGCCCTGGAATCACTTCGAGACCAAGGTGTGGTCAAAGCCATCGGTGTCGGCGTGAACGAATGGCAGGTCTGTCACGAGGCCCTGAAGCAACGGGACTTTGACTGCTTCCTGCTGGCAGGGCGTTACACACTTCTGGAGCAGGAGTCATTGGATGAGTTCTTGCCCCTGTGCGAAGAACGGGGTGCTGCAGTGTTGATCGGCGGCGGCTTCAACTCGGGAATTCTAGCCACCGGTGCTATCGAGGGAGCGCGCTATAACTATGCCCCCGCGCCGCCGGCGGTGTTGGAGAAGGTCCGAGCAATCGAATCGGTATGCCGAGAGTTTGAAGTCCCGCTGCCGGCAGCGGCGATGCAGTTTGTGGTCGCCCACCCTGCCATTCCATCGTTCGTTGCCGGGACTCGCACACCTGCCCAAGTCGACAAGAATGTGGAGTGGTTCAGCCAGCCGATTCCGTCAGAATTCTGGAAAAGCCTGAAGCAGGCTGGTTTGCTCAGAGAAGATGCTCCAACGCCGGATTGAACGGTGACGATGGCAGGGACGCCAGGCTGAACACAGCCTGGCTACTCCCACTATTGAAAGCCCCGCACCCGGACTACCTCGGCCGGCTTGCGGGGTTTTTCATTTCTGATGGGCTGCGCAGCGGCCCTGGCGATTCTGAAACCGCCTGCAATCGCAAGTTGATTCGCAGATGTCGCTGGCCCAAGGGGCCGCTTCGCGGCCCATCGCGGCCAGGTCCGCTCCTACATGGATCTCGCCTTAACTGACTGGCATTAGTCGCTTGCCCCCGCTTTTCGAGATGGCACAAAAAATGGCGCGGCTGTTTCAGATAGTTTCAGACGTGTGCATTGGACGCTGGAGTGGCGTTTTGCTAGCTTGATGGGTGGGGCAGGCAGAAGAAAAAACACTCAGGCTTTTGCGGTAACTCGTTATTACGAATCAATCCTTACTCCCGGCGTCCCCACAACAGCTTCAGTTGTTTTGAAGGTGACTGGCCTAGGGCGATATGCACACTCTTCGCGTCGGAATAATCAGGATGATGTTGACCAAGCGCCGCCGTGCTCTCGTGGGATTCATTCTCCTTGCTGTGGGACTGACAGGCTTTTGCGCCTGGTTGCTCTTGAAGTCGGAAATCCATCGTCGAGAAACGCGCTTTGCAGATCACGTGGAGAAAATTTCCAGCATCGTGCGCAATCAGCTCGACACCAATGAGGCGGTATTGGCAGGCTTTTCGGCATTTCTCCAGGCCGTTGATCAGTATGACTCGGAGGCTGCGACCCGCTATGCCTCCGTTGTGTTGACGGCTTACCCTCACATCTACATGCTCGAAGCGGCTCGGGCAGTGCCTATTGCTGAGGAGGCGGCCTTTGAAGCGCTACTGCGCAGCACGTGGCGATCTGACTTTAAACTCAAGGATTTCCCAAGCCTGACTCGGCAACCGCCGCTGCCTCAGGTTTCTCTGGGCGAAACCTGGCCCGTGTTGTTCATGTATCCGTTGCTTCCCCAGGCCACGGCAATCTATGGCGTCAGACTGGAAACTGTCGCCTATCTCTCCTACGCCCTGGCGCGCACCCACAACAATCCCAAGCCCGTTGTTTCGCCGGTGTTCTCGATGTATGAGGGGGGCAGCGCCTACATTCTGATGCGGTCTGTCAGTCGGCCTGACCAGGCGAGAGATCATTCCAAACCGAATTTTTTCGGCAGCGCTATGGTCGCATTGCTGTTGATCAAAACCGGATCGCTACTGGAGGCGGTGGAGCATGCGAACGTCGATTCACACGTGCGCATCCGTGCCGTCCTGAAAAACGTCGCTGGAGCTGAAAGTGAAGTGTTTTCAACGGTGCACGGACGTGTCGGCTTTCTGGATCGTCTGTTGATGCCACTGCTAAGCGATCGTGTCGAAATAGCGAGCGCCTCGCAACCCATGACCTTGTTGTTTGAGCGTCAGTTGCGTCTGCGGGATGTTCTGACCGTTGAAATCATGATGATTCTTGCTCTATTGGGAGGGGGATTGGTGCTCATGCCTATGGTGCTGATTCGACATTTCAGGGCGATAGAAAAGGCCGCGATCGAACACGAACGCTCAGCGTATCGGGCCTCCCATGATGTGCTCACCCAACTGCCCAATCGCTATCTTTTTTCCGATCGATTCAATCAAGCGTTTTCTGACTGGCAACTGAACGGCGTTCCATTTGCCGTGCTGCTGATCGATCTGGATCATTTCAAGACAATCAATGACCAGTATGGCCATGAGATCGGCGATCAAGTGTTGCGTACCGTCGCAGCGCGCATGCTGCAAGCCATCCGTACGGGTGACACCATTGCACGCTACGGCGGCGATGAATTCGTCGTGCTGATGACAGACCTTATGACCTCCGAGAGTGCTGAAATCAAAGCCGAGAAATTGCTGGACGCAATCTGCAAGCCAATTTCAACCTCGGCAGGAGAGCTTTCAGTGACGTGCAGTATCGGAGTTTCACTGTGTCCGCTTCATGGTCGCAACCTTGACACCTTACTTAACGCGGCGGATCGGGCCATGTACGGCGTCAAACAATTGGGGCGCAAAGGAATTGCAATGACTGAATCGGGGCCATAATCTCGCCAGCGGTCGGGCCATTTGATTGTTCATAACCCTTGCGCCTCCATTTCCAGCGTATCCAGATAGCGATTACCGATGTGTGAATGTACGCGTCCACCATCAGCCGCTCCGAGCACCACAACAATCTCATCGGCACGTGGCGTATCTCCTAGAGGCTCGATCGCTGGATAAAAATAGCAGCGCCGCCGACATTGATCGACGACGCTGCGCACAGGCTTAGTGACCGGCGCTCTGACCGCCATCGACGTGCAGTATTTCGCCGGTGACAAAACCGGCGGAGTCCAGATAAACGATGGCCTGGACGACGTCGCTCACCTCACCCATGTGCCCGACCGGGTGCAGCCGCCCAAGCGCTTCATGGGTTTCTACGCCGTGCATCGGGGTTTTGATGATGCCGGGGGAAACCGCGTTCACACGGATGCCGCGTTTGGCGTACTCGATGGCCAGGGATTTGGTCGCGGCATTGAGGCCACCTTTGGTCAACGACGCCAGTACCGACGGCACACCTTCGATGGCGTGATCCACCAGGCTGGTGGTGATGTTGACGACATGGCCGCTGCCCTGTTTTTCCATCTCGGCGATTGCGAGTTGGGAAATGTAGAAGAAGCCACCGAGGTTTACCGCCAGCACAGCGGCGTAGTCATCGTGGGTATAGCTGGTGAACGGCTTGGCGGCGAAGATCCCGGCGTTGTTGACCAGGGTGTCGATACGGCCAAAGCGCGCCATGCCTTCACGAATCACTCGCTCGGCAGTCGCCGGGTCGGCGATGTCGCCTGCCACGGTGAGAATGTCGGGATCGGTGGACGGTTGGATCGAGCGCGAGGTGGCGACTACCCGGTAATCCAGATCACGGAAGGCCTTGACCACAGCGGCGCCGATACCTTGGGATGCACCAGTGACGACAACGACCTTTTTCGAATTGCTCATGATGAACCTCGTGAAAGATTGAAGAAAGTGATCACTCAGGCTGCGGTTGGGGACTGGGCCATTTGCCTCAACATTTGTTCATAGTACTCGACCGAGGCCAGGTTCTCGATGGCCTACTCCAGTGCCGTCACGCCCAAGGCGCACCACGGGCACACCACATCGGAGACGAAATCGATGGTGACGGACTGGGTCATGACTGATTTTCCGCGAGTTGTTTTCGGTACGCGGTGGTGGTCATCCCAGCATACCCCCAGTTATCGGAGTCGACTTCTTCGATCACGATGTGGGTCAGGTCCGGGCGTTTGTGGAGGACGCGTTCCAGGGTTTCAGTGATTTCAGCGATCACCTGAGCTTTCTGCTCAGATGAGCATGCGCGGACTGGCTAAGGCCCAAGGCGAATGGAGTCTGGTGACCATGGCCTGGAACATCAAGCGCCTGTATGTGCTGCGCGCAGCGTAAAAGCTAGAAAAGTGCGCCCCGACGACACCTCAAGCAGACGCTCAAGCGCGCTAACACGCCGTTCCAGTGCCGTGCCAACCAATTCAGATGCCTGAAAGGAATGGCGCCGCGTCAAAAAACACCTTGATCCCACCCGGCAGCCTCTTGCGGGGTCAAGTCCGACAGGCTCCTAGACACGTGTGTCTTTAACGCCGCACGCAGAACATGCCGCCCCACGCCATGATCAAGCAACATCAGTGCGTTCGCCCCACCGATCCAAAACCGCGAATGTGCACACCCAATGCAATCGCCGCAAAAAAGGCTTCAATGAACGTGGTGCAGCGCTTGCTGATTTCGATGGATAGGATGTGAATAGACAGGGAATCAAGGCCTCGTACCGTCGTGCGCCATCAGGCGACGCAGCCGATCGACAAAGCTGGTGAAGGTGGGTGCGGACAGTTCGGGAACGCTTGATAGCCAGGAAATGGCCTGTTTGATCTGGTCAAGATCCCCCCTTACCCTCGACGGCGTCGTGTGCAGTGCATCCGGCGAAATACCCTCACAGAGGCAGGCCACCAGCGGCGCCAACTCGACCCCGGCCAGAAAGCGAACGCCTAGTGGATGCCGATCGGTAACCAGCACGCTGCGGGGGCGAATGAACCCATCGACGACCACCGGGGCAGTCGTGATCAACCCCTTGGGACCACGCTCCAGGGAAGGCCTCCACGCGGACCATTCGCGGCGTAGCCGCCAGAAATCATGCTCGGCCCATTGCCCTTCGCTTCGGTAGAAATCCACCCCTGCCCTGGCGCGCTGGGCAAAGGTCAAAGTGGCTCGCCGCTGGTAATAGTCCATCGCCAACGGCCCATGGACCGGGTCATTGAGCAGCGTGTTGATCACCGGCGCAGCAGCAAATGCGCCGGCGATCGCCTCATACAGGCCGTGCCCGGAAAGTGGATCGCTGCTGTACGCTGCATCGCCCACGCGTAAACACCGCTCATTGACCAACGCCCCTCGCAACACGGCTTGCGCCCCCCGAGCAAAGGTGGAGCCACACGCCACAGGCTGTCCCAAAGCGTGGGGTATCACGCGCAATTGGCGAAAAAAACGCGCGTGCAACGCGTCAAGGCCAATGCCCCGCTCAAGGCTCGCCGGATCAACCACACACTGAACACTGCACGTGCCATCCCGATCCGCCGTGGCCCACGCCCAACCGGCCTCGAACGACTCGCTCCAGGTCTGCCGATGCCTCGGCAACGCGCCGCGGTAGTGGCGGGTCAACGCCACGCTCAAGGGGCCCGCCAACGGGTTGGGTGCCATTTTGGGGCTCGACTTGCCGCGCGCATCGACAATGAAGTCGGCGAAAAAAGTCCGCGCCTGACGGCTGGGCAGGCAAGCGTCGATGTGCACCTGCTCGCCCTTGCATTCGGTTCCCGTCACCGTGACATCGTGAAAGTCGATGCCGGCAGCCTCAAGGTCGTCAATCAGAGCGCTGTCGAACAGGCTGCGCTCGATCACGTGTTCGCCATTGGCCGCACGGCGTTCGCCGCCCCAGGCTGAAACCCGTTGCCACGGGTGCCCCACCACATCCAGCGCATGGTGACAACCAGCCCTTTCCAGCCCCTGCACCACACGCGGGGATGCGCCCTCCAACAGCGGCGTGTGGCGACGGCGACCCAGCACTTGCACGGCAAAACTCATTCGCTGCAACAGCAACGCCACCACCACGGCGGCAGGCCCCACACCCAGCACACTGATACGCTTCACTTCGAGCCCCTTAACAACCAGCTCATGAATGTCGTCGCTCCGGGCCGATAAAACTCGCTTGGCCGCGAAGCACATGGGCAAGCTTGCAAGGAGCAATCCACTGCGCGGCCAGCAGTCGAGCCGCAAAGCCGGTCAGCCGCGCACAAGCCAGGCTGGCACCGCCGCCCCGCTGTGGCTGGCCGGGGACTTGCAACGAGCAGGCGCCAAATTCGGCGTGGGGCTGGTTGAGCCAGGACACCCCGCTGTCGATAATGCCGATTCGAGGATTCACGCCCTGCGCTCCTGTTCAGGCGCGCTCAGATCAATCACCAGGTCGAACGGCTCGTCCAGCGCGGTGCGGTGGCTGATGTAAATCCGTGTTCTTGCGGCGAACAGCGTGTCGATCTCCCGGTGAATCTGCGCCTCCAGCTGGCGGTCGACACCGCTGGTGCTTTCATCCAGCACCAGAATGCTCGGGCTCATCAGCAGCGCGCGCGCCAACATCACCCGTTGTCGCTGCCCCCCCGACAGCGCCGCGCCTCGCTGCCCTACCGAGGTGTGTGCGCCCTGGGGCAGTTGCCGGATCACTTCGTCGAGCCCTGCCAGGCTGGCGGCGCTGAGCACCTCTTCGTCGCTGGCATGGGGTCGACCATAGCGGATGTTTTCCATCAGCGACTGGCTGAACAACTGGGGATCCTGGGAAACCACGACAATTGAGCGGCGTAGCCCGTTCATCTCGTGAAGCCGCAGGTCGACGCCATCGATGACGATGCTCCCGGCCTCTGGGTCGAAGTGGCGCTGCAGTAGATCCACGAGCGTGGATTTGCCCACACCGGAACGGCCGCGTATTGCCACCCGGCTGGCAGGTGGAATATGGAAGCTCAATTGATCGATCACGCACCTTGGGTTGTCGGGGTAGCGGAAGCTCACCTTGTCGAAGCGCACTTCCCCGTGACCACGCACCACGCGACTCTCAAGCGTTGTCGGCGCAGAGACGGCAGGTCTTTGCCGGGTCAGTTCCTGGATACGCCCAAGACAGACACGGGCACGCTGGTATCCGACATACAGCCCCAACAACGACTGCAGCGGGCCATTGGCCTTTTGCATGTAGGTGACAAAGGCTATGAGCACGCCCAGGGTCATGGTCTGCTCGTGGATCACACGGCCGCTGCCGACCCAGAACACGGCCGCCACCGACAATGAAAACATCACACTGGGAAAGGACCCGGCCAGGTAGCTGAAGAGTTGCAGGTGCAACGTTTGCGTGCGCAAATCACGATGCAAGCCTTCAAGGCGAGCGCGCTCGCGGTCTTGCCCATTGAACATCTGCACGCATTTTGGCGCCGACAGAATGTCGACGAAAAAGCAGGCAATCGCTGCGCCGCTGTCGCGCGCACGCCGGTTCAGTCGCTCCAGGGCGGGACGAATCAGCTTGAGAAAAACGCCATTGATCAACAGAACCACCAGCATCAACAGCGTGAGTTCGTGGCTCATGCTGGCCAGCATCAGGAGCGCGCCGATCAGCATGACGCTGTTGTTCACCGCACTCAGCACCGCATCCACGACAAAGCGCTGCACCTCGGCGATATCGCCGTCCAGACGTTGCAGGATGTCGCCTTGCCGGGTCGATGCAAAAAAGGCCGGTGACAGGGTCAGCAGGTGCACAAAAAGCGTTTCCCTGACCGTATGCAGCACCTTGGCCGACGTGCTGACATACACATGGCGCGTGATGCCGCCCAGCAACGCGGAGAGCAGCGCCATCACGGCAATGACGGCCACCACCGTGTGAACGACGGTCAGTTGCCCCTTGAGAATGCCGTCATCGATCAGCCGTTGCGTCAGGTAAGGCTGCGCCAGACCTGCAGCGGCAGCGGCCAACGACAGCACCAGCACAAGGCTCAGGGCCCCCACATGCGGCCCGATGAAGCCGATCAGCCAACGCCACATGGAAAGGCTCGAGCCCGTGTCTGACACAAGCATGCCTGACGGCATGCTTGCGGACACCGGTTGTTCAGACATCGATACCGTGCTCACGGTTCAACGCTGCACGACGCGTAGCGAGGTCAGAACCTGGTCGCCGCCGCCAGGGATCTTGATCTTGCCCTTGAGCGCCAGCGTCTGGGAGTCGTACACCGCGATATCGTCGACAGTGCCGCCGATATACAACTCCTTGCCATCGGTGGAGACGTTGACGTTGTAGTAGGTGTGGTCCAGATCAACCCGCTTGATCAACTTGCCGGTGTTCACATCGGTCTTGGTCAGCTGGGTGTACACCGTATAGGCCTCGTTGCGCCGCACCGGGTTGATCACTGTAGAGAACAGAACGATCTTGGCGTCTTCGAATTCTGAGAACCGTACCGTGTCCTTGACCATGTCCAGCGACCAGATGCCCGCGCGCTGCGTGACGGATTTGTCGGTGTTCTGGTGGTTGATGTAGTACGGCGTGGCGAACTCGTTGGCCTGCTCGAACTGCGGCCAGATCGCCAGTGTATCGGGCTCGCCGAAGCCCTCTCGGGCCCAGGTGCGCCAGGGGTGCTGGCCGATCTGCTGGCCGGTTTTCGGGTCCAGCACCAACATGTCCCAGCTGAAGGCGTACAGGCGCTTGTAGTCCGGTGAGTAGGCCAGGGTCGACACCCTGCGAGGCGATTTCAACTTGCGCACGGGCGTGGCGGAAAGCCCGCTGGCGGTGTCATAGATGGCGATGAACGGGTCATCGACCTTGTACTCCCCAGGCAGCAGTTCGGTTTGGGTGACATAGACCGCCAGCTCCTTGCCATCCGGGCTGATGTCGATGGCGTACGGGGCCTTGCCACGCACACCAGCGCCGGACAGGTCGGTGCGGAACACCTCCTTGCCGCTGTCAAGATCAATGCCCGAGACGCTTTCCCAGCGGTTGTGGATCACGTAGACAGTCTTGCCGTCCTTGGACACCGCCAGTGCACCCGGGCTGTTGCCCATGGAGGTGTTGGGAATCTGGAACGTATGGATGACTTTTCGCTGCTCGGCATCGGCAACCACAATCAGGTTCGGGCGTGCTGCGGTGACCAGAATATCCTTGGCCAGCGACAGCTGGCTGTAGCCGCCGAGGCCAGCCAGCAGTGCGGCGCCAAGCAGGATCGAACGAGCTGGACGCAGTGTTTTCTTGTTCATATGACTTCCTTTCCATCCCTCATCAAGGACGGTGAAAAGTGGAATTCGGTTATTTCGGGAAAACCGCCTGAAGGTTCGTCCAGTCCTGGGGGGCGGAGTCATTGCTCACGCTCCACTCGGTGTAGGTGTTCAGGCTGTCCGGAACCTGCGCCGGCCACCAGCACGGGTCGGAGCAGCCATACAAGTCCGCCTCCATCGGCTGGCAAAGCCCCGCCACCCCCAGGAACGGGTCGACCTCCCAGCCCGGGTCGAAGGTCGTGGCGCAACCGGTCACCGCGGACATCGCCAGGACCTCTTCGGTCTCGCCCTTGGCAACCGCCACCTCGACCTGATGGGCCTTCTGATTCATGGGTTTCAAATGGTTCATAGCTGGACACTCCGGGTGCTCAGATGCTGCCTGAAGAAGCTCGGGTTCTTTTGCAGGATTTCGGTGTACACGCCGATACCGAAATCGACCCACTCGCGCATCAGGTCGCAGTAGTGATAGGTGGGGGACAGCGGGTCGCCAAAGTGCGCGTAAGACTCGTGATAACAGCCTCCCGCACACAGGTTTCTGATTCGGCACGTCGAGCAGCCCTTGCTTGAGCGGTCTGTGGCGGCCTCCAGGAACTGCCCCAGTTGCTCCTTTGCAATGCCGTCGTCGACGTTGCCGAACTTGGGCATGTCGGACCCGGTGAAGCGGTGACACAGGTTCAGGTCGCCGTTGTTGTCGACCGCAAGCAAGCCGACGCCGGCGCCGCAGGGCAAGGCCTTCTTGCGACCTTCATACAGGTCGCTCATCAGTTGATGCATGTTTGAAAAGCCGTTGTTGCGGCCGTTCAAGGCGTCATCGCGATAGGCACGCCCCAGGGTCATCATGCTATCGAACACCTCACGCAACTCCTGACTGCTCAGGTTGAACACCGTGACAGGCCCGGAGGTGGCGGGCGCAACACCGACTTCGGCGAAGCCCAGGTCATTTTTCAGATGCTCGTGGATACCGACCACGTCCGTGTGGCCGGCAGTCAAAGTGACGCGCACGCCCACCGGCTTGGACCGGTAACGTTCCAACAACATCCGCGCCTTGTTCGCCACCACCTGGTAGGTGCCCTGCCCGCCCACGGTGATGCGACGCCGATCGTGAACGGCCTGCGGCCCATCCATGCTGATCGAGATCCCGAAGCGGTGACGGTCGAGGTAATCGATCACCTCTTCATTGAGCAGGGTGGCATTGGTGGTCATTGAAAAATCGACCTTCTTGCCCACCTCCAGGCAACGCCTTTCGGTGTACTCCACCACTTCCTTGATCAACTTCAAGTTGGTCAGCGGTTCGCCGCCAAAGAAAATGACATTGAGCTGCTCCCGCGCATCACCCTGCTCCAACAGCAGTTCGATACTTTTTCGGGCTGTCTCGAAGCCCATCTTCTGGCCCTTGGAAGGGATGGCCAGGTCTTCCTTGTAGCAATAGGTGCAACTGAGGTTACAACCGGTGTTGACGTTGAGGATGATGGTGCTCAACGGAAACTCGCGGATCTGCACTTTCATCCCGGCGTCCGGCTGGGCCGGCTCGTCTCCCAGAATGGAAAGCTCCTTGAAGCTGCCAATGGTTTCGGCCAATTGCTCTGGCGACAGGGCGTGCTCGAAGCGACTTCGAATGCCCTCGTGGGACACCTGCTCGTGTTCTTTCAGGTAATCGATGAGCGCCGTGCCGACCTCATCGAGTTGGAACAGCCCACTGGAGGGGATATGGAACAGCATTCGTGTCCCCTCCACCGCCACGTCATGAAAGCTGTAGCGATTCACGTAATAACTCGTCGCAATAGACATCGCGGTGCCTCCAGACAATTAACGGATGGGTGGGTCGTTCCAGCGCTGCACGGTGACGATCAACGGCTTGGTCGCTTTGACTTCGCGCCCGCCGTCATCCACTTGCGCGGTCACTTCAAGTTCACCTGCGTTGTTGGTGGAGTACTTGCGCTTGGGGTTGGGGCCCGCGTCACCGGGTATGAACAGACCACCCGGTTCAAGATTGCCGGCGAACTTGAGGTCTTCCATTTCTGCGGCGTTGGCGTTGAGGTTAGCGATGCTCCAGGTGGCCGACATGTAGCCCAGGCGCAGATCATCGTCGGTACCGGGCTTGCCGTCCGGGCCGTTGGCATAGGCGACCGCTTCAAATTGAACCGGCACCTTGGGCAGCGGCCCGCCATTGCCTCCGACCCTGGCCATGGCGGCATCCGGCTCGATGCTCAGAAAGTCGATCTTGCGGTAGACGGCCAACCCGGCCCCGCCATGAGCTGCGCCGATCTCCACGCTGCGCATGCCGTCGGAGGCACTGGCGTGCGCCGCGATTTCAACCACCACCTTGTCAGCCGACGCCGACACCACACGCTTGACCGACAACCCATTGCCCAGTTGCACCCCACCGTTCAGGTGAGTGCCATACAAGGTGACTTCTCGGGTGGTTCCGGCCTTGATCGCCGACGGCTCGACCGCCAGCACTTGAGCTGTCGAATCCCCATCAAGACGCACCGCCGTGAATTGCCCACCGATGGAATCCACACCCACTTCATGCCAGCGCCCACTCAGGCGCTTGCCATCGCCGGACAACTCGAACACCTGAGCCACCTGCAGCTCGCCTTGCTTGACGTTGCCGCGCCACTCGTAGCCGGTGTAGACAATCGCGTTGCCCTCAGCCGTTTCGACTTTGCCGTTGGCGTAGTTGATGTGCATGCTCAGCGTATAACGGTCGTTTTCACCTGTGATGGTCGCCATACCCTCATAGCTACCCCAGCCGGGACGATGGCCGACGACACGCCATTGGCCTGCGGCACTGGCCTTTTGTGCGGCCTGCCATCGGTTCCAGATTTCGGATTGGTAGGGGTAGCGGCTGCCGAGCGTCTTCGGCATCTCCCCAGAAGCGATGTCCCACCAATTGCGATCACGCCCCCCTTGCTGAATCTCGATGGTGGGGTACTGGCCGACGTGAAAGTTGGTCAGCTTCTGCCAGTCTTCGGGCGTTCTGCGCTGCAAGGCGATGCGTGCATAAGAGTGGCAACGCGCACAGGTCTCGGCGACCCGTTTGTCATCCGGCACTTCGACACGGGTAAAGTCCCGCTCGAGAATGTAGCGACGGCCTTGGGTTTCTTCCGGCGCCAGGCCGTGGTTGTCCGCCAGGTACTTGACCAGCGTCTGTCGCTCGCCTGGTGTCAGACGAACGCCATGCGCCGCCACCATGCGGCCGATGGTCATGTCCCAACCTTCAGGCGTACGACGGGATTGATCAATTCGGTTCATGCCATTGGCCACAGGAAGGTGGCACGCCGCACACTTGCTGGTTAACAACGCCTTGGCCTCTTGCGAAGGCTCGGCTGCAAAGGCGGCCAAGGGGGATATCGCCAGTGAAAGTGCAAGTGCCATGGGCCGCAAAGTGAATGTTAATGCACACAAATCGCGCATTGTTGGCTCCCGGGTTATTGTGTATTGGGGTAGCGCGCGCTGACCGTTGGACGCTATTCGCTCACGGTAAGTCAGCTCGGTTAAAACGATACAAATCAAACCCATCAGGGCGGTATCCAAATTCGGCAAGCGCTGGGCCGTGACGATCAACAAATGAACAAACGTTCAAACAACCAACACCAGGGCAATACCGGTGGATAAATAAACGGCGCCTATCACACCACCGACAACGCAGAGCCGGTACATAAACGCGTTCATTATTATTTTACTGTTCACGGTACGGACTCCCGTTCTGGATAGCCTGGACAAAATTTTAATCTGCCTCCTCACTCGGCCTTTATCGGGAAACGGCAAGCCGCGAGGCCCGACTATCAGAAATCGGCAACATCGAATCAAAGTCGTGTTCCAACCCTTGCGCCTTACAAATTGTTGCAAAATACTGACAACCAAGACGCGTGCCTGCCTGCCCCCCCGTGATGTGAGCAGACCAGGCGTAATACCGGGGAAAGGAGTCGCCCGAGCCCGCGGACGCAATGGACTGACCACAATAAGACGTAGGCCACCCGGTGAGGCGCAGATGAATAGCTACAACCCCGACACCCGCCCAGGCAGCCACCGACTGGCTGATTCAGTGGGCAGTGCAGAGTTTTTTCATTCCGATACCCATGACGTGTTCGAACAGGCCGAAGCCTTGCCTAAATGGCAGCAGGATTACCTGCAGATCAGCGCTGGTGCGTTCACGGGTTCGTTGACGGCACTGTCGCTAGGGCCTGTGCAGATCTTCAGGGAGTCCATGAACAAGGTGGTAGATCAACACGGCCAGCCCTGGGAAAACAGCTTTGCCGTGGGCGTGCCGCTGTCAATCGAAGGGGAAGGATTCTGGTGCGGTGACCGGCTCGAGAAGAACTCCATATTCTTTTTGAAACCCAACTCGGAATTGAAATTCAAGACGCCGGAACACTCCGATATTTGCGTGGCCGTGATTGATTCGCGAATACTCAAGGAGTACGCAGAAACCATCGAAGAACTATCCATTGATCACATCATTGACTTGAATGGCGCCACGCCGCTCTCCGAGGCGTTGTGCAATCGCTTTCGTCATACGTTCCTGCATGTCATCACGGCGTTGAAAGCCAATCCCGACGTCTTGTCTTCTCACCGCATACGCCTGAGCCTGCTCGATGATGTCATGAGCAGTTTCTTTAATGGGTTTACTCAGCTGGAAAAACTGCCCAGAAAACATCCCGGACAGTTCGTACATCGACACATTGTCGAAAAAGCCCGGGAATATATTATTTCCCGGAAAAGCGAGCCACTCTCTGTGATTGAGATATGTGAGGCGTTGCGCGTCAGCCGCAGAACGCTGCACTACGGTTTCATCAAAGTATTGGGCATCAATCCGGTTACCTTTCTGCGCTACCTTCGCTTGAACGGCGCTCGTCGCGAGCTGATGAAAGCCGATCCGTCCTCCAAGGTCGTGAATGAAATCGCATCGCGTTGGGGATTTTGGCATCCCGGCATGTTTTCCACCTACTACAAGGAATTGTTCGGCGAACTGCCCTCACACACTCTTCGGCTGAAAAAGTAGTCGCCAACGGGGTCGGTTACCCAGCAAATGCCAACAATCCATCGGGTTTATTCGCAAACCGACCAAGGCCCCACCTCCCTACGTATGCGGCCTGCCCTGTAAACCTTGGACAGGCGTTTGCCACTTCCAGTAGGCGTAGCCGCTGGGCTTGCTCCAGAGCACCTCGCCACTCGGACAGAAACAGGCCCCGACAGATCAGGGCCTGTTCAACACACGTATAAAAGGCCTCTGATGCTGACGTGGCCCCTGGTTCGGCCTTACTTGTCGGAAGTCAGTTTGGTGTAGCTGGTGATCAGGTTGCGATAGTCCGGAATGTGGTTGGAGAACAGCGTTCCCAGCCCTTCGATGTCGTTGCGCCAGTCGCGGTGCAGCTCGCAGGCCAGGCCGAACCAGGTCATCAATTGTGCGCCGGCAGACGACATGCGGTTCCATGCCGAATCACGAGTCAAGGCATTGAAGGTGCCGGATGCGTCGGTCACCACAAACACCTCAAAACCAGCCTCAATTGCCGACAGCGCCGGGAACGCCACGCAGACTTCGGTCACCACTCCGGCGATGATCAGTTGCTTTTTGCCAGTGGCTTTGATGGCCTTGACGAAATCCTCATTGTCCCAGGCGTTGATTTGCCCTGGGCGCGCAATATAAGGAGCGTCCGGGAACAAGGCTTTCAACTCCGGCACCAGCGGGCCGTTAGGGCCGGTTTCAAAGCTGGTGGTGAGAATGGTCGGCAGTTTGAAGTACTTGGCCAGATCGGCCAGCGCCAGCACGTTGTTCTTGAATTTGTCTGGGTCGATGTCGCGTACCAGCGACAACAGACCGGTCTGATGATCGACCAACAACACGGCCGCTTGATCTTTGTCGAGACGTTTATAGGCAGTGGACATTTTCATTCTCCAAGTGAACAACGGAAGCCCCGATGGCCTCCACTGATGAGGGAGCACGCCCCTCGTGTTGCACTCAGTTACTTGCGCTGGGAGTCCAGCACTTCATTGTTCTTCGCTACTTCTTGGGCCTTCATGTAACTTTCGATCAGCAACTGGTAGGCCGGGAAGATGTTGGTGTAAACCTCAGCCCATTGCTGTGCATCGTCGCGGTTCCAGGTTTTTTGCAGCTCAGAAGCGACAGCGCCGGTATCCATCGGTACCACCCCCGCTTGCACCACACGAGCGAGCGTAATTTCCTGGGCCATCTTGGTGTAAGTGCCGCAGGCATCTACCACAGCAAAGACCTGATAACCGTCATAGACGGCGCTGATGGCAGGGAAGGCCATGCACACGCTGGTGATGGTGCCCGCAATGATCAGCTGCTTCTTGCCTGTGGCCTTCACGGCGCCGACGAAATCCGGGTTGTCCCAGGCATTGATCTCCCCCTTACGCGCCACGTATTGGGCGTGCGGGGCGTTTTCATGAATCTCGGGGATCAGCGGACCGTTTGGGCCTTGTGGGACGGACGCAGTGGTGATGACCGGAATCCTGGCCAGCGACGCCATCTTGGCCAGCGCCGCAGCGCGCAGGCGAAGCTCGGGCATCGGCATATCGCCCACTGTCTGGAACAGACCGCTTTGATGATCGATCAGCAGCATGACGGCGTTGGATGGGTCGATGACAGGTCTCTGGTTGTTAAAGTTCGCAGGGGTACTCATGACGTGCTCCTTTAAGAAAGACGGCTTTGCCGCCGACAGGTTTCGCAATGTCAGCACATGACACTTCGAAAATGATCACGGAGTCATCTGTCCAAAGTGGCCGCTGTTGAAGTCTGTGATGGCCTGTACTATTTCTGCCTGGGTATTCATGACAAACGGTCCTTGGCCAACGATGGGTTCATCGATGGGCTCTCCACAGAGCAGTACCAGTTTTGAATCGCTGCTGGCCTCCAGAAACAGCTTGATACCATCACGCTCAAGCAACGCCAGTTGTGCATCGCGCAGAAATGCACTGCCATTCACCTCAACGCCCCCACTGAGCAGGACGACGGCACAGGTAAAGCCTGCCTTTAATTGCAAGGACACGTTCTTGCCTGCATTCAGACGTATGTCCCATACATCCATGGGTGTAAATGTCAGCGCGGGGCCTTTGTGCCCGGCGTACTCACCGGCAATCACGCGCACCTGACCGGCATCGTCAGGTAGGTTGACTTGCACGATGTCGCGATTCAAAAGCGTCTGATATCGCGGCGCAGACATCTTGTCTTTCGCGGGTAGATTCACCCACAGCTGAACCATCTCCAAGGTTCCACCGGTACGACTGAACTCGGATGAGTGGTACTCCTCATGAAGTATCCCGGCAGCCGCGGTCATCCACTGCACATCGCCGGGGCCGATCTTTCCGCCGGCGCCAGTGGAGTCCCGATGTTCGAGTTCGCCTTTATAGACAATGGTGACCGTCTCAAAACCTCGGTGCGGATGCTGACCGACCCCACGCCGGTGCGGGGAAGGCGGAAAATCCGCAGGGCCTGCGTAGTCAAGTAATAAGAACGGACTGATATGACCACCCAACGTGTCATAACTGAAAAGCGAGCGGACAGGGAACCCATCCCCCACCCAATGCCGGTCAGGACTGCTGTATATGCCCAGAACCTTTTTCATGTTTTATCCGCCAATCTGCTGAGGCTATATATCGTAGTAGCGGATCTTGAGGTTCGGTAGTCATTGGAATGGACTTCACTGTCTCGAAATGGGTACGACAACAGATAATCCCGCGGGATTTGAATGAAACCCCGTCCCCGCTGTGCGGCGCTGTCGGTCGGTCACGCGAATTTGCTGGTTCCACCCTGTATATCGTCGCGTGCCATTCGCAGGTCATCCGCATCCTGATTGAGGCGGTGAACCACGTTGAGCAACCGCTGACGCAACACCTCGTCCTCAAGTTGCTCAGTTGCACGCATCACATTCAGCGCCGCGTCCTCATTGTTGGCGGCGATGCAGTCGAGCAGTTTGCGCATGTTTCTTAAAGGCCGATTCATCTTAGCAACCTCGGATGGAATAGACGCGAATCATGCGGCTCGAATATTTCGCCAGTATTTCAGTCGCAGGTTTTGGATTACCGCCAGTGCCGCCGGCTGAATCCAGGCAATTGAAAGCGGTCAGTCGCGCAGCGAGGCAAGCATCGAGCAAGTGACCCAGGCGGGGATCATGCTGGAGCGTATTACCCAGGCCGTAGAAACCATCCGCGACAGGACAATTGAATGAAACCGTGACGTGTGCGTAATCAGACCCTGAATGCCAGTTGTGGCGGCAACTCCCGTGACACACAGCGTACGCGTCGGTCACGCTCGCTCAGGGTTGCCTCGATCTTCGGCGTTGCCGCCCGGCGTACGTCGAAAATCTCCGCCAGATTGGCGTTCTCGGTAAACATCGGGCGCAACACTCTGGCCGGGCCGGTCAGCAACGGCGTCACCCCTGGCCCGTGGCCACTCACGGTGCTGTCGCCATGCACGACGACACCGATGGTGATACGCCCACTGCGCAAACTCGGTCCGCGCCTGACGTCGGCGTCGACGATGGCGACCAGATCGCCAAATCGCAAGCTGCCCAGACGATAGCGACGGCGTGCCTCACTGTCAGCCAACTGGATGTCATAATCGCCCCGCCACGCTGTGTTTTTGCCCAGCCCCGAACCCATGATCGTGGCTGGCACCAAATGGGTGACCGGCACGTGTAGACGATCATCACGGCGAACAATGCCCCAGCGCTGCAAGAGCCGCACAGAGGCGTTCATGACCTCGACCGCCGGGCACTGCAGCAACCTCAGCCCCAGGCCATGGGAGGTGATACGGATGTCATCACCAATACGCAGCCGGGCCAACACCTCGGCGGGAAAATCCACCAGCACGTGATTGATGCCGCCATGCTTGCCGGTCACCATGCCGACTTGTCCGGTGCAGGGCCCGCTGACCACTCTGGCCAGATTACCGACGCAGGCATAGGTGATCAGCGCATTGTTCGGCCCGTCTCGCGGGCCGACCACCTCACGCCGGTTGTTGTGCAACGCAACGCCGGGCTCGATGTGATCGCCTGCCAGCCCAACGCAACGGTCGCCGATTCGCTTGTTCAACACGATACCGCCAGTGCCTGGCAAAACACGCGGCACACCGTCGTAACCGATGCGATAGGGTGAGGCGTGGCCGACCGGATGCGCGATCTGCCCCTGCACGGACACCGCGACCAATTCATCCAGATTCAGGTGCAGGCTCATGCTGCTTCCTCGCTTGGTTGCCGCTGTTCAAAGGTAATACCACCAGGCCCGAAAGTCGTCGTCCAGACTTGGCAACACCCTGCGTCTGAGTTGGCCGGTGGCTGCCTCCCAGGTCTGGGAAAACGCCCGACCGTTACTGGGCAGCAGGTGAAATACCATCAGCGGTGGTAATTGCTGCACCAGCGCAGCCATCCCGGCACTGGCCAATGCCCCGCGTATCAACTCGCGTTCGGCGGCAAACAACGACTCCGGGGCTATCGGTGAGACCAATTCACCGCCCAGGCGCACCGATTCCAACGCCCTCACCGGCCAGGGTTGGCCGCAGGCCGGACACAGCGTCAGCACGACTGCGCCTTCCAGGGCTGCCGACAATGCGAGCATGTCCAGTGCCCCCTCCTCGGGATCACACCGGACGTGCCCAGGCCCGGGCCCGGTATCGGCGTCGAGATGCCGCTGCAGCAACCACTCAAGAATCGATTCGTAGCGTTCAACCACCCCGGCATCGCTGCCCTGCTGGATCTGTGATTCTGCCAGGCTGTCGCCTACCCAGCGCAGCGGCCACGAGCCGGCATCGATTCCTTCACGCAGCGCCATCCAGCCGAGCAAAGCCGCGATCGACGGCCGCGCCGGGTCATATTCGCCGTCAGTACTGTCGCCTTCCAGGGTGGGCATGATCAGCTCGCTGGCATCGATCAATTGCCAGAATGAACGGGGTAGCCACGGCTCCAATACCTGAGCCAGCCGTAATGCCAGCGTCGGCCCATGTACCGAACCCAGCACCAACGCCGGATCAAGGATGCACGGCAATCGGTGCTGACTGACTGAAACCAGCATATTGCTCGCACGCATGGCTGCTCTCGCTCCTCAAAAGACACCCGGATCAGGCGTTAACCGCTTGTGGAACACCAAGCACGCTGCGCAGTGCTGGCGTGACGCCTGGGAAACCTCGCCCCTCAGGTGTCATGCGATACGCCGCGAGCCAGGCTTCGGCGTGCGCCCCCATCGGTCGCACGACACTCTGGAACAATATCGGATCGATGGCCGTCTTGAAGTCGTTATCGGCCACGAACTTGAGTATCCGCCTGCCGCTCTCGGCCATTTTTGCCCGCTGCGAGGGTTCGGCCACGCCCCCCAGATGGCGGTTGGAAACGATCTCCACCACATCCCACTTGGTGTTGGCGTCGAACGCTTTCTTGATGTCCGGCGCGTCGAGTAATTGCAAGACCGTCTTGAGGTAGTGGCCGGTCTCCATTGCCAGGGAAAAAATATTGCCGTAGGTCGAGCGGTCCAGCGCGTAGCGCAGGTCCAGGCCGATGCGCTGCACGGTGGCGACGCTGCCAAACGGGCGCTGATCGATCAGTTGCCCGCCGCGTATCACTTCACCGATCAGTAGATCGCGGAAATACTGGCCGGTAGAGACCATGAACCCCACCAGCTGCCGGTGAAAGTTACGATTGACCACCGCGCCTGCCGGGGTCTGCACAGTGCCGTAATTGAACGCGCGGCGATAGGCGATCATCCGGTCGTTGAGCGTGTAGCGCAGAGGTTGCCATTTTTGCAGAAGGTACAACCCATGGGCACCGGGGCCACGCTGGATACGCATGCGTCCGAGCCTGAACAGGCGCAGCAGCACATCGGCAACCTGGAACACTTTCATCCGTTCGTGCTGGTAGATGTAGTAAAGGTCGGCCGCGGCATGCAACTGGCTAGGTATGACCGAGTCGTCGAAGTCTGGCTGGATATAGGGGTAGGCAATGTCGCCGAACTCTTGCGGGCCCTTGTCTCCGAAACCGATCAGATCGAGAAAACCGTCACGGCCATCACCGTTGGCAGCGCCCTTGAGCAACTCGCCAAAGCGTTGCTCAAACTGTTCTTCGAAGTTCTGACGCTGGTCGGCGGGCAATCCCGCCAACTGATCGCGCAGAAAGTTTTCCCAGAGACGTTGGATGGTTTCGGTGGTTTGAAAACTCATGATTGTGGCTCCCGGGTGCGATCAGGGCATCACCAATGGTTGGGTTACAGACCGGCTTTTCGGGGTGGCGGCAGGGTCGAAATATCAACGGCCAGCTGCTGCATCTCCCACCAGCGCACCATGCGATAGTCGGGGACGGAACCTTCGAATACCCGAAACACCATTTTCAATCGCTCGTGCAATTGTGGTTGTTGTTCGAGTCTGCACATTGCCTCGCGGGTGGCCTCCGATAGCGATAGCTCGTGCAGGGCAGCATCGTTTTTGGAGTTGACCGGCCGCTCGCCTGTACCGCTTTTGCGGCTTTGCTTCTCTTCAGGGGATGCATCCAGAGCGATCGCTTGCGCCTGGATCAGGATTCGCAGGATGGGCATCCAGTAGCCGCCAGGTTCCGGCTTCGGGACCAGATATTTTTCGAGCAGTACGTGGTCCCGGGCTACCAGTTCGTTCGTAGCCGTCAGCAAGCGCTCATGCTCACTCGCAGAAACGAATATCTGGCGCTTCACGCTGTCCAGGCGACTGGTCAACAGCTGGTCGCCACGGCGGAAGAATTCGGGACGATAGGTGTACATGGCATCACTCCTTCAACGATCGGAGTTCATCTTGGATTCTGGGCACGCCCAGCCAGATTGGGGCGCCCGGCGCCGGTGCGATCGACAAAATCAATGAAGGCATCGGCAGACGTTTCCAGGGTCGGTGGCAGGCTGATCGAGTCGCGATCACGACGTTCCTCACCGGTGATGCTCTTCATCGCCTTCATCATCACAGTACGTAGACTGCCCAGAGACTGATCAATGGTGGAGCAGTTGGTGACCATCGAGTGCACCAGGCTGCTCCATCTGTCATCAAGTTCGCCCTGAAGTACCAGTTCCTGAACGACGACCGCGATATAGGCATCGACGTCCGCATCGCCACGAACCGAGATACCCAGCGCCACTAACCGTCGGTCAACCCGCAGCACAACGGTATAAAGTTTGGCGAAGTCTTCAATTGTCCCGGCGCCTTGATTCTCAAATTTCTCTATCGCCGCCGCCAGTTCGGCGCGTAGCTGTTCATCACCAGCCGTTCGATCAATAGCGTTCAGCGCGTCGAGCTCGCGGTTCGCCAGTTGTATGAGTCCATGTACAGCAGCACCCATGCTTTCGTCCTCACCCCAGTCGATGCTTGGCTGCAGCGCTTTAATCAGGCTATCCATCAAAGATGGCGCAGCAATGGGCATCGCGGCGACCACCGCCTTGACCAGGAAGCCATACGCGGACGCCCGCCGTTCCGCTGCACCGAAATTGACAAAGCCCAGGGCATACAAGTCAATGGCCCGGTCAACGCCGTACAGCACCCGGTCAAGCAACACCACGTCACTGCAATTTCCCAGACAGTTCTGGGCCAGACAGTCCAGCTCATCGGCCAGCATGCCGCGAATCAACGTCAGGCTGACCAATCGCTGATCTGCATCGTTCATTCCCGTGTTGCCGTAAAGCCCATAAAACAGGATCGGAGGACGGGCGATCTTCATCAGCCGGAAACCACCGGAAGAATCGAACGCCGAAGCAAACAGCTGCAACGCTTCAAGAAACCCATACAACGCTGGGGATTCCGGGCTGATCCCGCGCTGGGCGACGGTGATCAAGCGCCGAAACCGTTCAAGGCTCAGCACGGCGGTAGAGCCCACGGCGCGCAAACCGCCCGAAGTGTTGTCACCGCTACGTTGCACCAATTCGTCCATGATCCGTGCCAGTTCGGTCTCCACCAGCAGCGAGCGCAGGTCGCTCTGCCCTTGTGCCTCTAACAAGTCATTGAGTTGCCGGTAAGCATCCAGGCCTCGCGGCCAGTCTTGCGGGCCGTAAGCCATCTGCGTGCTGCCCACCAGGTTACGTAACGCATAGATCGCGGCATCGCGCCGGGTTTGCAGGTCGGAGTAGGCCACCTGGGGCAGATAGCGACCGCCGCCGAAACCGACATTGGCCAATGCTTCGCCCATCATCACCAGCAACAGGTTGGCGGCCTCGTCCAGGCTTTGCGCCAGCTTGCGGTAGTCGGTGACCATCGAAGGCGTGTGCACGCCAACCAACCGGGCCAGACGCGCGTAATCGTTGAGCTGGCGGCGCATGGCAAAGCCCTTGTCGCGGTTACGCGGATCGAGGGCCAGGCGCGAGGCGCTCTGGCCTTCCTGCAAGGTACTGCGAATGGCTTGGGCCCAGCCCTGAAGCTCAGGGGTGACGTCCTTGAGTAGGGTGTCGGTGGTCAGGTGCCTCAGGTCCTGCTCGATGTCGTTACAGGCCTGTTCCCATTCGGCATTCGACGCCGTCGCGCTGAACGAAACCGTCGACAGCGGCGCCACGGTTTGCAGAAACGGCATACCCCGGGCCTCTTGGGCAATCGCCTCAGCGCGCGGGTCGCCTTTGTAGCGATTGAGCAGGGCCTGCGCCACCTGGTTTGGGTCATTGGGATCGCCAACCTTCAGCTCGCGCCGGATAAGGTTGTCCAGAGCCAGACGCTGAGTCGAAGCAGCATCCAGACTCCCCGGATTCGGAAGAGGTACGGTGGTCGCCATGACAAGGCCTCGTCATATTGGGTTGAAGTTGAACGCCTCAGGCCACTGCGCTGAGCGACGGGCGGGCGTAACGTGGAGTCGTCAACGACTCGGTCAGTTGCGCGATGACTCGCTGCGCCAATTGCTGCGGCGCGATGTTGCCGCGCCCGAGGGCGTAGTAGGCCGCGCTGACCAGATGCCGCGGTGCAAGTTCTATGCGCTGTCCGGCTTCAAGGGCGCGAGCGCCCTGTTGAATTCGAGCCTCGTCATCGGCACTGAAGGCAATGATGTCCACCAGTGCCCGTTGAGCCAGATTGCGCCGTGTCTGAAACGCGATTTCGTCTACGACGTCCGGAATCAGACGTGGCGCGCTGCTCATCAGGGCGGGTGGAATACGTACACCGTCGCTGATTCGATACAGGCTCTGCCACACCCGCAGCAGTCTGGCCGCATCACGGGTGAAGCCCATACGCCGCAGCATTTCCGCCAACAGATAGATCCGCAGGTAGGCCGTGGGGTGCGCGCCGCCCGGTCGGTAAGTTGTCGTGCGCGGTTGCGGTTGGGCCAGGAACTCCGCCATTCCCCAGGCTGCGGCCGGTCCGCCCAGCAGGACAGCGGACAGGTCGGCGAAAATTTCCTTGTGCCAGCGCCCGTATACCGTTCCGAGAAACGGATCACGCGATACGCCCAAGACCCGCCGTAGTACTGCTGAACGGTTTTCCTGCCAGATCCCCAGATCAGCCTGAAGATTGTGCGCCACCTCATGGAGGAAGACGGACTGCCAGGGTTGATCGCGATCCCACGGGATGCGAATCAGGGGAAACGGGTTGGCTTCGCCCAACAACCGGCCCAGTTGCACACCGCGACGCATGGTGGCCGGAGAATAGCCGTGTTCCATGTAGCACACCGGCTTGAGCAACGGTCCGTCAAAAATCTGCGGTGCAGATTCGCGCACGGCGCGATAGCAATCCTCGGCGATGGCATCGTGGGCCGCCAGCGCAGGACCGAAGGCAGTACCCCGTTGGGCGAAAACCTCATAGAACATGCCGAACAAACGGCGGGCGCGGTCGAGTTCGCGCTCCACGAGGGCGGCGTCGACCAGCACCCGTTGCGGCGGATTGTTCTGCCAATCGTGCTGCAACTTCGAGAAACGCCTGCGGATTCGTTGTTCTACAGCGCCTAATCTCGCATTGGCTACCTCAAAGTGCCGAGGCGACGGGGCATAGCGCATATCCTGCGCGCGTATGCCGACGAACGCATTGTCAACCCGTGCCAGGCGACTGAGACGCGCCGACAGGCCGTGAATCTTGTGCTGCACAAAGCGTCGCCAGTTCATGAGGATAGCTCCCGATTACCCATCCAACAGCACTCAGCGCCCGCGTATGGTCAGCGTCACCGGGCCACGAAACGTCAGGCGGCGGGCCTGACCACAATGGGGGCAGACACCCGCGGTGCGATGCGCACCACCGGCAGGCAGCGATGCGCCGATACGACGGGCCAGTGGCGCGATATTGCGTGCCACGTTGCGAGCGGTCTGCCCTCTGGGCGTTGCTCGCCGGGCAGCCGGCACCAAGGGTCGCGACAGCCGACGAATCGCCTGGGGCTGGCGGGCAACCTGGCTGGCCGCCTGGGTAACCGCCCGTGCCGCTGCCTGCGGTCTGAGGCGTCTGTCCTGAATGGGTCGCCGGGTACTCTGGACTGCCCGCGCCACCGCACGTGCGGCAGGAGCGCCTTGACTACGTACGGCCTGACGGATGGCTCGAGTCACGCCTTGCACGGCAGCACGCCGGGCAGGCAGCGGTCCTCGTCCGACCATTGGAACCGCGCGCCGGACCAATATTCCCGCCAGGACCGGTGCGGCGGCGTCAATACCGTCTTCATCCAGGCCGTCTACCAGATCGTCGAAGACTTCCATCTCGTCAGCCCCGTCGGCCAGCAAACGTCCTGCCACGTTGGCAATGCGCCCGATCAGTTGTGCCTGGGGAATGGGCAACATACTGGCAATAGGACCTACCACTCTGGCCACATTGCCCGCCACCCTTCCCGCGCTACGCACGCCCTGAGCGACCCCGCTGGCGATACGCCGCAGACGCCTGAGGAACTCATCGCCGTCGACGGCATCCAGCGTGTCGACGACGGCTTCTTCCATGGCATCGATGCCATCGTCTCCACCGCCCTGTTCGAATTCGTCGCCTTCATCCCAATGGTCATGGCCGACGGCCTCGTCATATTCATCCAGTTCATCCAGAGCATTGGCCGCAGCCGCCGGACTACCGCCAAACTCATCACCTTCGTCCCACTCATCCAGTCCATCCTCGAACTCGTCGTAACCGTCGAGCGAGGAACCGCTCGCCGGAGATTCGGCGGCGTCATGCATCAGATCTTCCATCAGATCCGTTTCGAATCGGTCCATGGTCGTGCTCCTCTGAACAGGGTTATCGCGGGGTAATCGACAGGGTCACAGGCCCGCTGATATGAAACGTCCGGCTGCCGCTCAGGCGTGTGCCGGACAGTCCGCGCCCGATGTCGGCCGGACGCGCAAGCGGCCCCGCCCCGGGCCCTCTGGGCCGGGTCAAAGCGCGCAGGGCTCGGGGGGACTGAGCCAGACGCGCCGCGGCACGCGGCAAGGCCCGGCGCAGGTTCTGGACCGTCCGTTGCGCAGTACCCGGATTGCGTTGGGTGACACGAACGGCCGAGTTCACCAGCCTGGGCAGAGCGCGGAGTCCCCGAGGGCCAGCGCCACGCACCAACTCCCGCGTAGCGGCTGCGACGCCGCGAACCAATGCGCGGCGACCGGCCTGGTTGAGCTGTGTGATATTGCGTAGCCCCAAGCCTCGCGCCGCGCCGCGTGCCGCCAGAGCAACGGCGGCTGGCAGCGCTTCGTCAATGCCATCATCGACGTACAACTCAGCCATCGCATCGAACGCCTGTCCGGCGCCAGCGGCGCCCATCAGCTGGCCCAGCTGGGCAAAGATGCCCTGACTGCTGGAGGCCAGTCCCTGAGCGTGCTGTGCGGCCTGGCCGACATTGCGGGCAATGCCGCCTGCCTGCTGCAGGGCACCCGCCACACCTGGCGCTCCGAGGGTGCGCGCCAGACGTGCGACCGCCTGGGCAGCCGGAGAAGCGGCGGCGGCCACCTGCCCTACTCGCCCGGCTACCCGGCCCGCCTGGCCGCTGGCCCGACCGGCCAGCGCCGCAACACGCCCCAGCCCACCCAACAGGCGTCCGAGAAACTCGTCCTCGTCTAGCGTATCCAGGCCATCGGCTACCTGCTCTTCGAAGGCATCCCACAGCGAAGCGTCGTCCAGTGCCTCCACGCCATCCAGTGCTGCCTCGTCGAACCGGTCATCGCTGTCCAGCTGCTCGCTGTCCTGACCGTCGTCGTAGTTGTCACTGGACGAGGTCTCTTCGGCAAAATGATCGTCGGTGAACGGGTCACCGGACTCCATCTCATCGAACAGTTCCAGATCGCCAGTATCCAACGCCGACGGGTACGCATCGTTCGCAAAATCCGTTGTCTGGCTATCGAATGATCCACTCATCGCAAATGCCTCCCCTCTGGAAGAGCAATTGCCGCTTTGTCGACCGGAGTCGGTCAGCAATCGGGCAATCGAATCATGGACAGAATCTAGCGCGCGAACATCGGCGGCGAAATCGTCCATTGCGGCGTGCCGCTAAGTAGACGCTCCTGCGTATGCCTTCAAAGTGATACGTACCTATTCACTACCCCACGGCGCAGGTGCGAAAACGGGCAGACACGGATGTACCCGTCCAAAGGGGCTAGCGGACAAGAGCGATACGGTGGTCCTTGTATAATCAGCGATTTGGTTTTTAATGAATTCAGCTGTTTCTTCCACCTTCGCTGTCATGGCGATAATAGGCGGGGAACCCAACAATGAAGGACCTGGAAGGCGCTACGTTCGGTGCGTACCCCCCTCTCTCAAGCACCAATGGCAATAGCGAAGTCTCTAGCGTTGAAGTTTCCAGACTGGACCTGGACGGACAAACCTTGTCCGTGCTGCAGGTCGACGGCGTAGTGCCCAGACATGTCACCAGCCATGGCACCAAGGGTGTGCAATTTCGCTACGCGGAAAACGAAGTCGTCCATTTCAGTTACGCAGGCCACCTATACGCGCTGGTCGAAACCGCACAAGGGCGCCCGACCGAGCATGATCAAAAACTCTCCAACGAGATCCACAACACCCTGACCCCCCGAGAACTTCAGGTGGTGCAATTGATCTGCATGGGCTGTCTGACCAAACAGGTTGCCGATCGCCTGCACATCAGCGAATTCACCGTCCGCTCCTACCTCAAGGCCATCTACTCCAAACTCGGCGTACGCTCCCGTGGCGCCATGGTATGCGCATACATGCGGACATTCAGCCTGAAACCGGAGTGACGCCTTTCGGTACGTATTCGGCAAGACATTGGCACAGACGCAGAATACGGATTAGCAAACCGGCCCTTTCCCGAATTCGGTCCTACAAGAAGGTGTGATCACCGGTCCTGGATGAGCGCTGCACGTTGACGTTAGCTTTCCTGCGCGACCCGTGTAGACAATGCCTGTGCGCGAGCGTCGGTTCCGGCGCCGATTTCCACCGTCTTGTCGTGCTCGGGCGAGGTGCGATAAGGGTTCACGGCGGCCCAGCCATCGCCGTCGACGGTCACGCCGGTTTCCTTGATCGGGGTCAGGCCCTGGGTTGCCACGGCCTGCGGAACCACGTTGCCGTGGGCCCATGGCGAACCGC
>NZ_JAAAMT010000079.1 GCF_009905435.1 Pseudomonas sp. R5(2019) | reverse complement strand
TCAGGCCGGACGCGTAACTGGGAGCCGATCGGTACCGTGTTGTTGAACCCGGATCGAGAGCAACAGGTCGAGAAAAGAGCGGCATAGTTAGACGGCTGACGCGACAACTACCTTGAAAAACGCCGCACGGTCGGCCATCAGCTGAGCCATGCGCCAAAAACGCCGCTCGTGGAGGGTGAAGTGGCCATGAGATCAAAACCCTTGCCGGAAACGTCTTACGGCACGTATATAGGGGATCTATCACTAAGGTTCCGTCACCGATTTACGGCTAAAAATGACCTGGTACGAGGATTTGGCATTGTCGAATACGGACTTTCAAAAACAGGCGCAGGATTACCACAGCAAAGCGCCCCTCATCATTCTGGGCAGCGGCGCGTCGGCTGCCCATGGCATGTCAGGAATGGGGGCGCTTGCGGCACACTTAGTCGCGCGCACCGATATTTCAGGGTTGTCTGCCGCTGAAATCGCAGCATGGGAGCGGTTTTGCCAGGTTTTGCGTGATGGTGTTGACTTAGAAACCGCTCTCCACCAAGTGGATGTTTCCGAAGAACTTACCGGAAGGATCATAAAGGCCACCTGGTCATTGATTAACTCTGAGGATATCCGGATTTTTCGGGAAAGCCTCCAGAATAAAGCGATGTTTCCGTTAGGCCGGTTGCTGGGGCACATGCTCAGAAGCAGTTTATCCACAATAAATATCGTTACGACGAACTATGACAGGCTGGCCGAGTACGCTTGCGAGCAGGAACGGACTCATCACTATACGGGCTTCACACACGGCTTTTTCCGTCAACTTGCGGCACCAACCGAGATAACGACTGCGCGCAAGGTGAATATCTGGAAGGTGCACGGCTCCCTGGATTGGTTTAAGTCCCCTCTGGACGATATCGTGGGGCTGTCGAATATTGATGGGATTCCTGACAACTACGAACCTCAGATCGTGACGCCAGGAACGCAGAAGTACCAAAGAACGCACCTGGAACCGTACCGTTCCATAATAAATAATGCAGATCAGGCTATAACGGCTGCCAAATCTTATTTGTGTATTGGATATGGATTTAATGACGAACACATACAGCCGAAGCTTATGGTGAAGTGTATTCGTCAGAACGCCCCGATTACCATAGTTACATATCAGCTCTCATCTGCCGCCAAGAAACTTATTTTGGACGGTAAGGCGCAAAATTATCTGGCGATAGAGCGAGGTGCTACCGATGATCAGTCGGTGGTCTATTCCTCATTTGAGAAAGCTCCATTCACGGTAGATAGAAACATTTGGAGCCTTGAAGGTTACTTGTCCCTAATCATGTAGGAAGAAAAATGACAATTTTCAAATTTAAGGATGATGAAGCGCTCGGAAAAGTTGCGTCCGTTGACACGACCAACGTCATCGTAGACGTAGAAAATGTCGATCAGCTGAAAAGGCTGCAGGTGAATCATCTGGCCGTACTGCAAAGCAGTCGGCCCGGACAGCACCTTATTGGCCTGATCACGCAGGTTACCCGTAAGCGCAGTATTGAAAATATTGTCAATGATGGGATTAATGATCAGAGCGCAGAACTTAATCTCTGCCGTATCTCGTTAATAGGAACGTTCCTTGACCGTGATGGCGCGAAAGAAAACGTATTCCGCCGCACCCTGGAAAGCGTTCCGGAGATTGACGCCAACTGCTTTTCGCTTGAGGGCGATAACCTCACAGGTTTTATGCGAACGCTATCCAACGTCGCAGCTGGCGGGAACTCATTAACCCTTGGGAAATACACATTAGATGAGCATGCCGTCGCGTATCTGAACGGCAACAAATTTTTTCAGAGACATGCGTTCATCGGCGGAAGCACAGGGTCAGGCAAATCCTGGACAACGGCAAAAATTATCGAACAGATGGCGGGCCTTTCTACTGCGAACGCCATCGTTTTCGACCTCCATGGTGAATATTCGCCTTTGGTAGAAGATGGCATTCAGCATTTCAAGGTTGCTGGCCCTGCCGATGTAGAGGCAAAGCGCACGATAGATGATGGCGTGCTCTATTTGCCGTACTGGCTTCTTTCTTATGAAGCTCTGGTGTCGATGTTCGTTGATCGCAGCGATCAGAACGCCCCGAACCAGGCCATGATCATGGCGCGTGAGATCAACCAGGCCAAAAGAGATTATCTGGAGGCCCGTGGGGAGAAGGAGATTCTCAAACACTTCACCGTAGATAGCCCGGTTCCGTTCGATCTTAATGTTCTGATGGGCAGGCTGAATGAGATCAACGTGGAGATGGTTGCTGGTGCCAAGGCTGGCACCGAGAAGCAGGGCGATTTTTTCGGGAAACTGGCGCGGATGATTTCCCGGCTTGAAAACAAAATTTCTGATAGACGCCTGGGATTCATGTTCAGCGGCGGTGGTGACGTACTGGATTTTGGCTGGCTTGAGAAATTCACAAATGCAGTGCTGGGAAGCTCTGGCGAGAATGGCAAGGCAGGCATCAAGATCATCAATTTTTCCGAGGTTCCCTCGGATGTCCTGCCGTTGATCGTTTCCCTTGTTGCCAGGGTTTCGTTTTCTGTCCAACAGTGGACGCCTTCTGAGCTGCGCCACCCCGTTGCCCTGCTATGTGATGAAGCGCACCTCTACATGCCTCAAAGAAATATGGCGGAGTCCGCCGATGATATTTCGCTGGATATTTTTGAACGTATTGCCAAGGAAGGACGGAAGTATGGCGTCAGTCTTGTCGTGATAAGCCAGCGGCCATCCGAAGTGAATAAAACGATGCTCAGCCAATGCAGCAACTTCGTGTCGATGCGGCTTACAAACGCTGAAGATCAGGCTGTCATAAAAAGACTGTTGCCAGATAGCCTTGGTGGATTCAGTGACATTCTTCCCACTCTTGATACGGGTGAAGCCCTGATCGTTGGCGATGCCAGCTTGCTTCCAAGCCGGATTAGAATTGATGAGCCTAAAAATAAACCGAATAGCGGAACGGTTAACTTCTGGGATGAATGGCAAACGCCGGTGAAAGACAAGCGCCTTTCGATTGCCGTGGACAACTGGCGCAAGCAGAACATTCAGTAAGTGATTTATATGCGTGAGCTCAAGGGCGCTCTTGCCCTTGAGCTCATCATGCGGCCTCAGATCTACTCTTCCAGCCGGACTTCATAATCAAGAATGGGGAGGTTATCACCCTCGGCACCCTCGTTGGCGAATGCAGGCGATGAGGGAGCCCACTCGATCCGCCGGGTTACAGATTTCAGATCGGGCGCGCCGAACAGGTAGCGCTCTTCATACCGAAGGTAGAGCGTTGAGAAAAACTGCTCCAGCCGCAGAGGGCTGTCCTGGGGAGGAAAGTCCACGAGCGTGTCACCGGCGCGATCTCCATTGGGCTCGATCAGCGCCAACGTCACCGCTTCATAGCGGCTGACATCATCACGTATCCCACGACGCCCTGTCAGTTCACGGAGGGCAGAGTGAAACCTGAAAATAGACTCAACAGGCGCACCGCCTTCCTGCATGGCAATGTCGTTTGCCAGCAACTGACGCGTCGGGGTTTCCCCTTCGCCGGGCAGCTCTTCTGCGATAGCCGCGACATTGCGGTTGGCGCGAATAACGAACATATAGCCGAAGACCATCGCCGGGTAGGTGATATGCAGGTTCGTGCATTCTCCGATTGTTTCTTCCATGCGATTTGTCAGGTTTCGGAAGGCTCCGGTCATTCCCTTGCAGGAAATCGCCAATACCGGGCCGATGCCATCCTTGGTGACGACAACATCTACGTTCTTTGTCTTCAAGCCGCCCAGGATTGTGCGTTCACCACCTGTTGCCACAGATTGATCAAAGTGCAGGTAGTGTTTTCCGGCGCGTGTCGTGACGGTAAACGGTGGCCGGGGGGTGATGTCGTCAGGGTGGAATCCTCCCTCCAAGACCAGACGGCAGGCCACATACCAGTGGAGCGGCTTAATATGGTGCTGGCTCTGCGTCGGGCCTGCATAAGTCCCAAAGTGGTGTAACGCTTCTCGAATATTGACCCATTGGCATGCACGTACATCTACAGAAATCGCATCACTGCGCAGCGGCATAATGCCTCCATTGGCGAAGAGTCGAGAGTGCTTCATCGACTATTTCGGGATTAAAGCGTTCTATAAGTGATTGTGAAGGCAGGGCAACCTGGCCTGCTTCGCGGGGTTCGAGCTTGAGCATGCCGCCACCGAGCGGGTGGCCTTCCAGTTCGCAGCTCAGCTTTGTGAAAGAAGATTCCCAGGCGTCTAAAAGGAACGATATATCGACACCTTCGCGGACTTTTACGCTATGGACGGAGTTCGTGCACGTACACCCTGCGTCATTTCGAACCAGGTTGGCACTCAGTCCGGACATATAGGAAAGGAAGAAATCCGGGGTTCTCACGTCCGGCACGGAGTACCAGGGATCGCGCACACGGCATTTATAGGCCTGGCGTGCGATGTGCCCGGCTTCCGTGTCTAAATAGCGCGCCACTGACGCAGGCACCTTGCCGGTTTTTGGCATCTTCAGCAGCAAAACCTGTTCATCATCCCTGTGCCATTTCTCAACGGTGTGAGTGGTCAGGTGCCTGGAAGGCAGCGCACGCCCATTGCGGACAGTCGGGTGAAGAAACTGTTTGGGAATACCAAGGTTTATTGCTTCTGATGGGCGCAAATGGAAAAAGCTATTCGCTCCCGTTACATAGCCAATACCGATGTTCGCAATATTTTCAAAGCGTTGAGCTTCTTTTTCGAAAATGGCTGCGCGATACAAGTCCCGTGCTTCGGATTGGATCAGGAACGGACGCAGACGCTTGCCCCAGGTTGATCTCCAATCATCCAGCGGCACGCGGATGAAGGTTTTCGGTGGGGTCGCCATCCGCTTGAATTTCGAGAGCGCCGTAAAACGAATTTCCTGGGTCTGCTGCCCAAAACCACCGGCGTATAAAAGCCAGCAATCCTCAGAGAGATTCGGGAAGAGCTTATCCCGTACCGCGACGATGTGAACCGTTGCAAAATTTGCCGCCAGATACTCAATCAAGGGCGCTGCGTAGGGGGCGTGACCAATTTCTGCCGGTACGACGAACGCCATTCGTCCCCCTGGCTGCAGCAGTGTCGCCGTCGCGACAAGAAACGGTGCCCACGAAGAGGCGAGACCATTAAATTTAGCGCCCACTTTGGCGCATAGGTTTAAGGCCGTTTGCCGTACCTCTCCTTTAAACGTCTGGTATCTGATAAACGGAGGGTTTCCCGCTGCGCAATCAAAACGTTCGGGAGTATTGGTGGCCCACGAAAAAAAATCACCTTCGTGGACTAAAGCCCAGGGTGCCCGTTCTATAGCTAGTTTTGCAGCGACATCGTCCTGCTCAATCCCCACACAGTTCCGGTGCTCAAGGAGAAAGCGGCCATCGCCGCACGACGGATCTATCAGACGGTCGTTTTGATTTGTGATTACCCATTTCAACAAGCTTTCAGCTACGGCATCGGGGGTGTAGTAAGCGCCAGTCTCCTTGTGATCCGGTGACTTCATGGTGATCCCCTTTCCGTATTCAGCATAAGCAGGGGACGCCAGGCCAGCCTGCATTTTCAAGCAGAAAACACGGGCGCAACCTCCCCAAAATTCAAGGTGTTACTTTACACGACAAGCAGTCGCCTTTGAATCTGAACCGGATCTCTGGTGCGGTGCTGAGTCGATGACACGGCGTCTGCCTGTAGTTGTGGCAGAGCTCAAGGGTGCATCCCCCTTGCGCTCATCACGCGAAGGATATTCGCCAGCGAGGCGAGGGCATTGCGGCGGTCATCGCTTGTGCGGTCGGCGCGGGCGGCTTCATTGAAAGCCTCGCGGTACAGCGCGCGCAGTTCGCGATCAGGTTTTGCAGCCAGTTCAAAGATCGTCAGCAGTTTCATTTCAAATCTCCTTTTGCCTTTCGGCCACCCTTCGTGACCTTGTGCCGCTGGATCAGCACAGGCGTCGGCTGCGCAGCACCCGTCAGGGCCGCAACGTAAGAGGAGGAGTCATTGATGACTTGCAGCAGGCAGTTTCGAGGTTTGTGCTACAGCCGGAACAAAAGGGCGCGAGGAGTGGCGACCCTTTAAAAAGGAAGGTGAAGTGAAAGCCCTGATACCGAAATCTGAACTGAACAAAAGCACGGGCGAACCTGACGGCTGCACCGTCAGGCCGGGCTCTATGCGCTTGGCCGCGCACCGGGCCAATGGACAGCCTTGTCCCGGCCAAGTGGTGACGATCCCTTTCGCGAAAGAACAAGGCGGAGAAGGCTTGAGTCAGCCCCTGGCGCAACGATGATGGCGCGTCATTCTGATAAGGGTTTCCCTGATCTTGCTGCCTGGAGCTTCAGGTAAAGCCTGATCTTCCTGTGAAGCTACTGTCGGGCTCCCATCTGCGTGATTTCCGGGTTCGCCATTTTCCCTGGCGTCGCCTAATCTGCTTTAACGTCATAAAGGGGTGGGGGAAGGAGAGCTTATGGCTGCCGAATGGTTACAGGGACTTTTCAACAAAATGAATGTGGTATCTCTGAAGTCCATTGAGGACATTAATAATCTTTACGATTATCAGGATGAGCATCCTCGGGGAAAGAAAGACTCGCTTTTTGTTGCCTGCGGGCAATGTGAAGGGTGTAACGACCTCCAGCATATATATGATGAAAAATTAGCGCCCCATGTTTCAAAGGGTATCATTAAGAAGGCTGATGCTATCAAGGCATTGGCCGCGTGTTGCGCCGAGTTAAACGCGCCACGCAACAGAGAAGATTTCTACAGGAAGTTGTCGCAAAAACTTCTGGTGATGGTGAAGTAACTTCTTATGTGCCAGCAAGGCCTTAAGCATTCTGGCCTTGCCGGTCCGTCCCGAGGGGCGTCGGGTCTTCAATGCATGCTCTCATCCGCGATAAGCAGTTCGGTGATCGCTTTATCCATGAGCTTCGCGTTAAACCTCAGATCACCAACACGTGCCCTGATCTTATGCGCCGTCTCCGATGCGCCTTCCTTCTCCAGCCAGGCCGCGATCTCCTCAAAGGTCTCACCGATCATCATCTGGTTCAATTGAAGGCTGGCCACTACTGTGGGAAATAGTTGTGGGTCAAGTCATAGCTCATGCCTCCCTGAAGCCGCTGGGCACGCAAGAAAACAAAAAGCCCGCGCGGAGCGGGCTATCTGTCGAAGGGGCGCTCGTCCATAAGCTGATCGGAGTATAGGCCAACAGGGACGGTATCTCGCTGCAGATTCTGCAGTTTTGTAACGACTGATGAGCGACTAAGGGGTGCTACCCCTGGCGCAACGCAAGGGTAAAGCTGCGCCCCGATAAAGGGTTTCCCCGACCTTCCGCACCCATAAGAAGACATGGGTTTGTGCAGGCCGGGTGATCCCCCTCCCTTTATCGGCCCCTTGCGTTTTACCTCCCCGGTCTCGCCGACGGGCAGGGGTGCATGTGCGGAGTTCAAGCACATGCACCCGAGCCCTTAAGAGAGGAGACCAAAGCCATGACTACCGAACCCAGAATTTACGTTGCCGACCTTGCCGCCTATAACAGCGGTTACCTGCACGGCGTATGGATTGACGCGAGCGCGGAGGTCGAGGACATCCAGCAGCAGATCAACGCCATGCTGGCTGCATCGCCCGTGCCGGATGCCGAGGAATACGCGATCCATGATTATGAAGGCTTCGACGGCTACCGCTTGGGCGAATACGAAGGGATTGATACCGCGCATGAAATCGCCTGCTTTATCGAGGAGTTCCCGGAATTCGGAAGCGGCCTGCTCAATCAGTTTTCGAGCATCGAGGAAGCCCGCAAGGCGGCGGAAGAAGATTATTGCGGTTGCTACTGCTCATTGGCTGACTATGCGCAGGAGTTCACGGAAGGCACCACCGCAATTCCCGACTCTCTGGCCTATTACATCGATTACGAAGCCATGGCCCGTGACATGGAATTAAACGGTGACGTGTTCACCATTGAGGTCGGTTACCGGCAGGTGCATGTGTTCTGGAATCGCTAACCGGCAGGAAAAGGACTTCATCATGGACTCTGTCCGCGAAACCTTCATCTGGCAGGGGCTCACTATAGAGACCCTGCACACCCCGAACTGGTCGGAGATCTACCGCACCACCTACGGCTATGCGCTCTCCCATCTGCAAATAAGCGCGGCGGAACGGGCACCGCTGCCGATCAGCGCCACCGGCTATGTGTCGCACTTCGAGCGCGCCGACAACATCGAGGCAGAGGGCGGGGCGGTGGCCTACGTACAGGCGTGGCTGGAGCACGCCGCCCAATCCCCGGCATGGATCGAGGCGCAGCAGAAGGCAAGGCAGCTCTCTCTGTTCTGAAAAAAAATCGGCCCTGCGGGCCGCGTCACCTTTACGGTGTATCTGCATCGCCATAGGCGATATTTTAAAGTCAGAAGCAAATACTGAAGTCAGCGCTCACGCTCCTGGCCATCGCGATCTTTCGGAATGCCATTGAATATTTTTGTGATCTCACGCGGGCTTTCGCGCCCGATGTCTGATTTTTGTTCGGCGGCGCGATTAAAGTTTCTGATTTTATCAATTTCATTCTGATATTGCGCTCTGAGCGCGTTCGACTCTTTAAGGTTCTGCGTTTGAACCATGCGTTCGGCCTGTTCATTCAAAAGCTTAGATGTCAGCACCTTTCGCCGTGTGTATGAAGGCTTGCACTCCAGCCGGTTATGTTCGCGCAGGATCTCTTGCCTAGCTTTTTCCATATCGTCATCGCGGCGCATGGCCTGTTTCTCCTCAAGTTCTATAAGCCGTAATCGGGCCTCCTTCTTTATTTCGGCAATGGCCTGGACTTTGTCCTTGTCTTCGCCTTGTGCCGCTTCTTTAAACTGCTCTTTCTTTGAATTCATAATAATTCACGCGGGCTTAAATTATCTGGACGCATGAGCGTCCCGTATGAAAGGATCAATAATGCAAAGTTTTCCAAGGAGGGTGTTATGAGAGAGGGCTTGCCTATATCGCTGCGCGAACTATTGAACGAACCAGACACGGCGTGGATTGAGCAGCAATTGTTAGCGCATATTCGCGGGCTGGAACGCCAGGGGTTACCTCCCCGCACCATCGCGCGCGCGATGGCACGGGTGTTATTCGCTTTCTGTACAGAGCTATATGACAGGTCGATAGGAAGCCGTCTGTGGATCAAGCCGTTTTTGCAGCAAACAGGCCGCGACTTTATCAACGAAGAAGAGCTGACAACCCAATGCGAAACACTGGTGGATCTACGGATAAAGCTCCTCAAAGAGACTGAGCCGTTCGGTTCCGCCTGAGGCCTGCAATGCACGTTCATCGCGGATCTCCTGCTACAGATGGCGCTATCCGGGCTTATGGGGCAGGGCCGGTCGGCCAGCTTGATTTGACAGCCTTTTCTGGTCCGATGGCGGCTGACCTTGCTGCCCGTTCCGGCTTCGTGAGAACTCCAGATTGATATCTTTGTTGATCACACCCCCTCTGTGCCGACAGGCCGGGCAGGTCATTGTTGTCGCCTGTATGGCAATGCAGGACAGATTGCCGCAACGGGTACACAGCAGCAGAGCGGTGTTATCGCAGTGCGGGCAGCACTGATAGTTGCCCATCAGCAATTCGCGGATATCCAGATCATGGCGCACGGCCTGCGCCGCACCTGGCGCGGCGGTGGAGGTCTTGCGACGCACAATCACGTCGGTGATTTCTGCGCCTTTCTCATTGAGTTTCAAGACCAGCACCGCCGAGGCCTGCGGCACCTTCGAGCAGTAGAGAATCCGGTCGCCATGCGACGGCCCTGACGTGCTGATCCCGGCATGCGTGGACGCAGGCCGAGGTATGGCAACGCCCTTGCGATTGAACGCGGCCAGTTCCTGACGCGCTTTCTCCAGCAAGCTCAGAGGCTTGTCCTGCTGTCTGATTATTTCCATTTTTGTGCCCTCTTGATGTAGTCAACGGCATCGTTGACCTGCTGCATGAACACCTGATTGGGAAACGCTTTATGCGGATGCAGAATCGTCGCGAGTTCGCGGTGCCGGGCCTTCAGCATCGCCTTGTCGAGCGGTGTGTCTTCTGAGAAGCCCAAGACTTCGAGTGCCTGTGCATAACCGCTTTTCTCAGGCGCAGGTTTTTCTGGCTTCGCCTTCGGCGGCGGCTCTTCTTCACCCAGCATGTGGCGCTTGAATTGCCCGAAGGTCGCAAACTCCTGGCGTCCGTACTTCCAGAACAACTGGCGCAGCTTCACGTACTGGCGCACGGTGCCGGTCACCTTTCTGGCCGCAAGGAAACAGGGCTGGTAAAGCCACATCCATCCTGCCCGCATGGCGTTCAAAACCAGCAACATGAGTTCGATAACGACAGCACTCAGAAAGCAGCCGGTCAGGCGGGTGCTCTTTATGAGCAAGCCCGCCGCGTATTCGATAAAGGCACACGCCTGCCGATAGATCGCCTCAACCAGCCAAGCCAGGAAGTTGAAGGCGATAGCGATGAGGACGATCCCGCCACCAGCGGCGGCCAGGATCTCCACGAATTTGAGGATGTTCTGGGACATGACTAGATACCTCCGGGGGAGTCGTGCCATTCGGCACCGACATGCGGGTTCGTGCGCGCACCGACGCGCTTGGCTTCTTGTTCCAGCAACTGGTCGCAATACTGCAAACGGGCGACGATGGACGCGGCCTGTTTCCGGCCATACACGCTCAAGAGATCGACGCGGTGGCCCGCATACACCAGAACGACATGGAAGGAATCGCCGTAATAGATGGGCTTTTGCACGACCTTTCCGTTGGCAGCCGCTTCACGGGTGGCAAGCTCATTGCGCCGCCGCTCGCGCTCTGTGCCGTCATGCGGCAACAACACAAAGCGATGTTCCAGGCGGCGGTCAAAGCGCTTCCAGCCCCACAACCGCCGCACCCGGATGGACTCAAGGTCCAGATCGATCCGGGTGGTCACCCGGAAGGACGCCCGCGAGATCCAGTGCAAACACCAGAAGCTGGCGATCGTGCCCCCGATGACGAACGCCATCTTGGGTAGCGACGGGTGACGCCAGTCGGGCAGCGCCGCCACGTTCGCCACCAGCATGCCGACCCCTAAAATGTTGGTGATCGCATCCGCGAGCTTTACCCCAAAAGGGGTCAGCTCACGCGGCCTCACGCGGAACGCTGAGAGCCGACCGTCCTTGTCGGTCATCTCCTGCGTGCGTGGCCGACCGTCGAGCGGGCTTTTCATCGGAGAGTTCATGGCTGCGTCCCTCGTTTTTCTGTGTTTGCAGCTACTATGAAACAGCAGTAGCTACACACGACCACCTCTCGGGTTCCTCTCGCCCGGTGTAAGGGGGAAGGGATATGGATTTTGAGAAGGTTGAGTTCAGCGACTGGCAGATCGAGAAAATGCGGTCTGCCTTGCGGAAATACCGCTCTCTCCACACGAGCGGTGGCTGCTTGCCGTCGTGGAATCAGGTGTGTGACAAGATCGCGCGCTCAAAATCTAATCTCTATAAATACCCAAAGGATGGTTCTGAACCGGCCTTGAAACATGAGGCTTTGCGGCGATTTGTTCAGGGTATAAACGGAAGCTTGGCCAAGGAACGACTTCCGGAGGTCGCAAAATTTCTAAATAATGAAAGCCTGTTCGATCCTGAAGATTTGCTGGAAGATAAAGACGACCTCGCAAATCTCTCCGCTTTGCAGGATTTTTTCTCCAAGGAAGTTGATGGAAGCAATTATTTTTTGAAGGTCTTTAACAGGCCCATGGAATACATACTCCCGACCGAGACTAATGAGCAGTTTCAGACAAAAATAATTCTGAGCTTCACACCGGACGTCTCTGGAAAATTTGTGCGTATTGAAGAGGCAGAGCAATCCGTCAATCTTGTGGCAAAAAGGCGAAATGATGCTCTCCGATACCGAAAGAAAGCTAGCGAAAGTGAGTACACGAAGACAGTGCGGCGAAAGGGATATGGGTTCCTGGTAACGTATTTGAACATACTGCACGCGTTTCTTAATGGTAACGAGCCAGGAGACCAGATGACGTATGTCCAGGCTGGCGAGTTGCACGAAAACTCTCCGGATAATGGCATCTATTTAATGCGAAACGGTACACCCACGGGCAGAAACAGATGGGAGAAAGACCTTTACTATAAAGAGCCTATTGTCTTGCCAAACATTTATCGCTTTATGCCAGAGAAAACAGAAGAACCTCAGCGCTCAAGATCGGAGACTGAAGATGGACAGGGATAAGAACAAGGGTGCGGGTAAGAGCAAGAACTCACCGTCACCCCAACCATTCCCGAGCAGCGCCCATGAAAAAAAGGAAAAGCCTAAGGAGATAATAGGCTTCAAAAAGTCCGTAAGGGAACCTCGCTTTTCAAGCGTGATTACAGATGAAAATTACTCCGAAGAGGATATACGCCGCCTTCAGGAGGAAATCTTTATCCATGACGCGAAAGAAGGAAAGATTGAAGAGGTTGAGGAGTATCTTCAGTCAGGCATGAATGTGAATGTCCAGGATAAACTTGGGATGACTGCTCTCCAGCATGCGGCTGCTACTGGTTTTCGCCCATGCATCCGGCTGTTGGTGAATAGCGGCAAATGCAATTACCTGCTCAAGGATAATAAGGGGCGCCTGGCGTCCGAGCTGGCTTATGAATGGGGCAGGGATTATGCTGTTGGACTTCTTTTGCAGAAAAAAGAGGCAATGCAAGCGTATCTAGAGAGTTTGCAACCATCTCCCGACACATCGGGAGATGAGTCCTCCTGATTAGGGGATTTCCAAGTTCCTCATAGCTTGTGCTATTTTTTGAAGATCATCATATCAATGAATTAAGCTCTATATATTTATATTGACAAATTTTCATAAACTACTATGGTTTGTTTTTGTTGTTTGCAGTGCACAAATGGAAAGGGCAGTAAAATGCAGGAACCTACGCCTGAACAGAAATCAGAAATGGCCAGACAAGTGAAGCAAGCATTTGCTGTTTCTCTTGTATTGACATTAGCCTTTGCTGCTTCCGGTGTCTGGTTTGCGCATGAGAACAAACAAGACACAGCCCCGGCCAAGGTTCAACCGGAGGCGGTCAGGCCGCTTTCAGCTGCTCCTATCATGCGTTAACGCATTGTTCGCTTTGCGTTAGTTTGCTCCAGGCTTAAAAGCTGACCATACGGTCCCGACAACGATTAGGCATAGCGCTCCGACCATGAACGGGAAACTCGGGTTATCGGTTGGTAGCTTTCCATGAAAATAATCAATCGTTGCGGCCAGCGGAACAATCAGACCATCCAGCGCAGCTATTTGCGTAGTATGTTTTGCGCGCGTGAATGCCTCTGTTATCGACCAGGTTCCCAGCGCCACAATTAAACATGCTAACGAGAGAATGCCGAAATGGCTAATCAGTTTTCCCGACTGAAAAATGCTTAACGTCAAGCTGCTCATTCCAAAACTGCTTAGAATAACAGCCATTACAGGGAGGGCTACAGGAAGCATCAGTATCGAGGCATATGTTGTGTATGCCGTAATGCGGAGCCCATCTATACGGTCAACCCTCACCCCGCCGACAAATTTAAACGGATGCTCATTGCACCTTACAGAAATCTGACTGGATACTTCATTGGTGTACGCAAACCCCATACCTGCCAAAAGCGCTGGGACATATGAAGGTGCAGCATCTAGAACTTGTTGCCACCAATCTTCAGTCCCAGAATAATTTTTTGGATTGCTGGCCGCAAATACCAGAACCCCAATTAAAATTACTGCTATAGGGGCAGCCTGCTTTTTGAGAGCTGGCCACCTCTTATTAATCATGCGGGCCGCAAGAATCTGCCAGATAGGATGAAGGAAGAAGAATGGATATGTAAGCGCCTGGGATTTTTCTGCATAAAAGGCCACAGCCAAACAGACTAGGTAAATGATCGTAAAAAACCCTCTGGCGTACAAAATCATGTCAATATTTAGGGGTGAGAAAACCAGCCTTATAGAACCTTTACGCAGGCTAAATAACCAGAGGGCAAGAAAATAAAGCCCACCAGTGAAAACAAGCCTGAAGGTGATGTACGCCTCAACGCCAATGCTTCTTGCGATACCTCCCAACATACTTTCAAACCAAGCAAATAGAGATACCGCTATTACTGCGCATGTAATTGCGATTTTTTGATTTTTTGCAATAGACTGATTCATACATTCTCCTGCAATCAACGTCAGGTTGGACGCTCGCTGTCTAGTGGACTTTTCATCGCGTAGACATTGCCGCGTCTTCAATTGTTGATGCTGGGGATAATTTAAATCAGCATTACACCTACGTTACCTCTCGGGTTCCTCGCGCAACTCTGGGAGGGAAGGGCGTATTGACTTGAAAGAGTTGGAGATCAGCGATTGCGTAACAGGTATGGTCGGCTTTGCGCCGACCTCGCCCGCAACGTACTTAAAGATAAGGAGCCACCGCGCCGTCTTTCTGGTGCCAGATCACCCGCTGCAACATCATCGGGTGACGACCCGCCCATAGGATCAGCTGGCGTTGCAGCGGATCATGGCGCGAGAAATGACGCCTGATTTCGTCTGGCGTCATCAGGTCATAAAGCTCGATGGCTTCCGACCGGCCCGATAATCCCTTGTGCTGCTGATCCTGCGCGACCTCTCCCATGCGCGCGACTTCCACCTGCGTTTTCCCGAGCAGTTTGGAAATGTATTCAGTCGTCGCCAGATCGTTATTGCCAAAGAACTGCATGATCCCGGCGTTACCGGCGAAAGTTTCCCACCGCTCCCCGTACAGCGCCTTGCCCTGGCTCCAGTCCTGCAAGATGACCCAGAGCTTCACGCCGAACGATGCGATTAGGCCCGACGCGGTTTCGAGCTGCTTCATGTAGCCAAGGACGGGGAACTCGTCCAGGCACGCCAGCACCGGGGCAGAGGGGATCGTCTTTTCCCGCTCCATCGTGTCGAGCAGTTGATTGATGAAAATCCGCATCCAGCGCCGGGCAATTTCGATGCGCGTCGCGGGAAAGCACAGATAAATGCTGACACCTGCCGGATTGCTTTTCAGTGCCGACAGGTCGAAATCATGCTCTTTCAAAACCTTCCGAAAAGCCGAGTAGTCGAGGAACTTGGTATGACGGTTCACAGTGGAGTGAACACCGGAAAGCTCCGCCCCTTTCTTGCCGTAGAAATCGAGCGCCGCCGCCATGACGGCGCTGCCAATGTCCTCGGTTTCCGGGCTGTCTTGCAGCTGGTAGCCGTTGTGCATCATCTCTTCATAGAGGAGAGGTTTTCTGGGGGCATCCTCGCTGTCTTCGTCGTCCCCCGGCTCCATCCACAGGGCACGCTTGATCAGCTCCCGCACCATGATCAGGTGCCGCTCCTGATCGTGCCGAGGGTAGGTCGCCACATGAATAATCACGCCCTCGATAAAGTTCTTGGCGGATTCATCCCAGTGCGGGTCTTTCTGGTCTGCCGACTGCACGACAATCGACTCGGCGATCAACGCGGCATCCTCAAGGAAGGTTTCGCTGCCGGGCTTCAGGATACTCATGGGATTGTACGAGGCGCGGTATTTGGGGGCGGCTTTGCTGGAAACGCCGAAGGGATCAACGACATAAATCTTCTGCCCCAGAGCTGCGCGCTTATCTGCGGTGATGTCCGCCAGTTCACCCTTGGGGTCGGTCGCGATGATGCTGCCCTGATAGAACAGCAGGTTGCTGATCAGGCCGACCGATTTACCGGAACGGGAGCCCGCCACGGTGAGAATATGGCGGTCGTCCTCGATGCCGATAAGCCGCTCGCCCAGCGCACCGATCAGAACTTTCTTCCCCGGCTTGCGCGGGTCATACGAGAGTATGCTGCTCGCGGCAATGTCTTCGAGTTTCATCCACCGCGCCTGTGGCACTTTTTGTTCCCGTAAAGGGCGGGTGGAGTCGCCACGCGGCACGTCCCCCCCCGGTGTCAGGATAGTTGTCGCCTCTCCGGTTTTTCCTGAAAAAGCATATCGGGGGCGGAAAGAGACTGGTCGTGCCGTACTATTCACCTGAACGCAAAGCCGCATTGCTGAAGATGCTGCT
>NZ_JAAAMT010000078.1 GCF_009905435.1 Pseudomonas sp. R5(2019) | reverse complement strand
GCGAGTACCTGACACTGCTCAACGACACCCTCCACCAACGCACCGGCGAACTGCTCGCCAGCATCGACCAGCGTTTCAACAAACCGGCGGCCAACAAGGTCCGCGCCATGGTCCTCAGCGGCGCCCTCAGCATCGCCAGCGCCCGGAACAACCGCACCCTGATCGACATCAGCGTCTGGACGCTGGAAAGCACCGAATCGCTGCTGGCCCGACTGGCACAACTGCGCGCGAGCAGCGATGTCGGCAGGGGCGAAGGGCTGCGCCGAGCGAGTCACGCAAAGCATGTCCATCGGCGCGGCTGAAGCCCGGCAGATGGCGACACAGGCCCTGCGCGGCTTGCGTGACAACGCTGGCGGGTCGTTGCTGGTGTTGGGGAGTTTGTGGTTCGTACAGGACAGCTTGCGCAATAACCTGAAGGCCCTCTCGCGGACGGCGGGAAGCAGTCATGACGAAGCGTTGGCGGCGGTCTGGTCATCGTCGGTGGGGGTGATGGGGGTTGGAGTGGAGGCGGCGGGTGTGGCGCTTAAGGCTTTGCGGCCGGGGCTAACGACGACTGTGGCTGGCGCGACTAAGCCCATGGGGGCGCGGGTGATGCAGTACGGCGGGGCGATTGCGGCGGTGGCCGGGATCATGGATGGGGTGCAGTTTGGGTTGGCAGCGGGGCGAGCGGCGAAGCAGGGGGATGGGTGGGCCGCTGATCTTTATCGCTTTGCCGCCGTAACTTCCGTTTTTGCAGCTGGAGTGGGTGTTTTAGGATCACTCGCAACTTCCATACTGCTTGGCCCGTTGGGGCTCGCGATTCTTCTCGGACTTGCAGCCTATGCAGTGGCGAGATGGGCCAAGGATGCGGAATCCAGTCCACTCGAACTCTGGGCCCGGCACAGCCTGTGGGGCCTGCCGAGACAGCACCGACAATGGACGACGGCCGAACACTTCGATACCGCGATTGCTGCCCTCAATGCCGCGGTACTTGGCTTGACCGCCGAAGTGGGCATCCATATCCGTATTCGCCCTTTGGGCGGCACGCGCACTATCGGTATCGGCGCTTCAGTCGGTACCGACGTCCAGTGGGCGCCTTACCTGCGATACGCCATCCAGCTACCCAGCTTTGTTCCCGGTGTATCTCGTTACGATTGGGCGCTTACTGTGTACCGTCCACACACCGCTGAACAGGTGATTGCCAGTGGTCGCAGCGACAGTACGCCTTCATTGCAGCCACCACCCTTGCCGCTGCAAAACGACTACGACCATGACAGCACCCTGCCGCAGCTGGAACTGGATGAAGAATCCAAAACACTGCTGATCCGTGGCTCCATCGAACTGGATACCTTCTACGACATCAACGCCGTGCAATTGACCGTCAGCTTCTGGCCGGACCGCAGCGACGAAACCGGTCATGCCCGTCTCATCGTCAAGGAAGATAAGGTGGACGCCGCTACAACGAATCGAAAGGGCGGAAACTGAAGATGGCGCGTCCATTACTTGATCCGCCTTGTATCGGTTGGCGCGAGGATTTACCTGCGACCGATGAGCCGCCTACGGTGGTGGCTTCGATGGGATACAACTCTCCTAATCATATGGACGAGGTGTATCTGGAAGTACCTAGATCCTCACATCGAGCTCGTGGTTTGCTCTTATGGTTGGCGCCGGTCGGGATTCTGGGATCTATTGATATGTTGATACTCCTCATTGACAGATGGGACGCTTCACGATGGGACCCTTCTCAATTGTTTTTTTACTTGGGTCTCATACCTGCACTCGTGCTAACTGGCGCTTGGTTGACCTGCTGGGTACTGAAAACTACCATCGCTCCGCCACGCGACTTACCCCTGCGCTTCAACCGCACCCGCAGAAAAATCTACGCCTACAACTTCAAAGACCGTTGGTGGAACCCCTTCGAGCGCTGGTACGTAGTACCGGTCGCTTATGAATGGTCGCAGGTACGCGCCGAGCTCTGGAGACATACCAGCGTCAGCACTCATGGCGTCATCATCAGAATGGGCGTTGTCCTCTCCATCGTCTCCCCGGGTACAAACAAGGTCATCGACCGATTTCCGCTGAGCACCATGGGCGCCGACGAACATGCCTGGGCCTACATCTGCACGTATATGCAAAAAGGCCCCGACGCCCTGCCACCCCCTGACCCGCCTAAAGATCACAACGATGTGCCTTGGTACAACCTGGCTATGCGTCTGGCCCCCAAGGTTCAGTGGCCTGAAGGCATGGATCGCGAGTCGAGGAGTGCACCATGAAGTTGAGGACAGCGGAGGGATTGACCGCCAACTTCTGTGCGTACCGCAGCGATGAAGCCGGCCAAGCGCAAATGCCAATCAGCTAAGGCGAATTATTTGTGGATGCGGATTTACCGGATCGCCGGACCGCCGCGAATGAAAGCACCGCGCAATGCCTGGAAAACTGCGCTGTCTGGATTCGCGGCGGTCCGGCGGTCCGGTAAATCCGCTCCCACAGTTTTTCGGCGTCCATTCCTTAGCTGACCGGCATCAGGCCACGCCCGACTTATCGTCAAGGAAGACAAGATGGATGCCGCAACGGCGAATCGTAAGGACAATTACTGAAGATGGCACGACCATTACTTGATCCGCCCTGTATCGGTTGGCGGGTGGATTTACCTGCTCCCGATGAGCTGCCTGCGGTAGTGTCCTCATTGGGATTTGACTCACCTAACCATATGGATGAGGTTTATCTGGAAGTACCTAGATCTTCATATCGACTTCGGGGGTTTCTCATATGGTTAACGCCAATTGTGATGTTCAGCTCGATCGACATGTTCATGCTGCTTATCTTTGAGTGGGACCCTTCTGAATTGGGACTTTTTGCCGTGCACTTTGCTTAGTCGAAGCGGTAGATGTCCATGCCCAGCGCGCCCAGGGTGAACCCCTGGTGCTCTAGCGAAAACCGATTGCCTGCGCCCCTCGCGAAGAACAGTGGCAGCAAATGCTCATCGCTGGGATGGTTGCGCACGGCAGAGGGAGCCTGGCGACGGTAATCGAGCAGGGCGCTCTCGTCGTTGGCGGCAAGCTTGTCGACCATCCAGTCGCGAAAGGCTTGGGCCCAGGGCTGCACGACTTCGGGGGCGGCACGCCAGTCCAGCTCACCCAGGTTGTGGGTGATGCTGCCGGAACCGATCAGCAGGATGCCGTGCTCGCGCAGGCTGGCCAGCGCCCGGCCCACCTGTTGTTGCAGCTGCGGGCCGGCCTGGCTCGGCAGTGAAACCTGCACGATCGGGATGTCGGCCTGCGGGTACATCAGCGACAAGGGCACCCACACGCCATGGTCGAACGGGCGCTCGGGGTCCAACTGTGCCTGGAGCCCTGCCTTGGCCAGTTGTTCAACGACTTGCACGGCCAGGGCCGGGTTGCCTGGGGCAGGGTATTGCACCGTATACAGCTCGCGGGGGAAACCGCCGAAGTCATGCCAGGTGCGAGGGTTGGGGTGGCTTGAAACCAGCAGTCCGCGGCTCTCCCAGTGGGCCGAGACCACCACGATCGCTTTCGGGCGGGGCAGTTCGGCCGCCAGGCGCGCCAGGGCCGGGCCGCTGGCACCGGGTTCCAGTGCGAGCATGGGTGAACCATGGGAAATAAACAGGCTGGGCAGCATGAGCAGGTTCCTGAACGTTAAGATAGGTGCATCTTCAGGCAGATCATTGATCTAAATCTAATATAAGTTTTCGCATCTTTTTATCGAATTTTTTGGAGTCAATCATGCAGCCGGAGTTTTGGCACAAACGCTGGGAGAGTGGGCAAATCGGTTTTCATCTTGGGCATGTCAATCCTCTCCTGCTGGCACACTGGCCAGGCCTGGGTTTGCCGGCCGGGGCGCGGGTGCTGGTGCCGCTGTGCGGCAAGAGCCTGGACCTTGCCTGGCTGGCCAGTCAGGGCCTGCGGGTGCTGGGGGTGGAGCTTGCGCAGAAAGCCGTGGAGGATTTTTTCCGTGAGCATGGCCTCACGCCCGAGCGCTCGCAGCAGGGGGCGTTCGAGGTGTTCCGGGCGGGTTCCGTCGAATTGTGGTGCGGCGACGTCTTTGCTCTGACTGCCGAGGACTTGGCTGATTGCGTGGGGCTTTACGACCGTGCTGCCCTGATTGCGTTGCCGCCGCCCATGCGTCAGCGCTATGTACAGCACTTGGCAACGTTGTTGCCAGAGCAATGCAAAGGCTTGTTGATCACCATGGATTACGACCAGGCGCAGATTGAAGGCCCGCCGTTCTCCGTTCCTGATGATGAAGTGCAAGCGTTGATGGCGGGGCGTTGGCAGGTGACCGAGCTTCAGTGCGAAGACATTCTGGGCGAAAGCTGGAAGTTTGTGCAGGCGGGGGTGAGTCGGTTGCAGGAGCGGGTGTATCGGCTGGAGAGCCTCTGAGGCCTTAAAGCTTCGCGGGCAAGCCTCGCTCCTACCGGTAGGAGCAGGGCTTGCCCGCGAATAGTAGCTTCAACGCTATGTAACGTCAGGCATCAACCACGGCGACGCATCAACGCCTCGATGCGGTCTTCCAGCGGCGGGTGGCTCATGAACAAGCCAGCCAGGCCGTGCTTCAGGCCGCCGTTGATACCGAACGCGTTCAGGGTGTCGGGCATTTGCACCGGCACGCCCTGTTCGGAACGCAGGCGTTGCAGCGCACCGATCATCGCATTGGTGCCGGCCAGGCGGGCACCGGCTTCGTCGGCGCGGAATTCGCGTTTGCGCGAGAACCACATGACGATGCAGCTGGCCAGGATGCCCAGTACCAACTCGGCAACGATGGTTGCGATGTAGTAGGCGATCCCCTGGCCTTCTTCGTTCTTGAAGATGACCTTGTCGACGAAGTTGCCGATGATCCGCGCAAAAAACATCACGAAGGTGTTCACCACGCCCTGGACCAGCGCCAGGGTGACCATGTCGCCGTTGGCAACGTGGCCGATCTCATGGGCCAGGACCGCCTTGACCTCGTCGGGCGAGAAACGCTCGAGCAGGCCTTGGCTGACGGCGACCAGTGCGTCGTTCTTGTTCCAGCCGGTGGCGAAGGCGTTGGCCTCGTAGGCCGGGAAGATACCGACTTCCGGCATTTTGATGCCGGCTTCGCGAGACAGCTGTTCGACGGTCTGCAACAGCCATTGCTCATGGCGGGTGCGGGGCTGGGTGATGACCTGGGTGCTGGTGCCCATCTTCGCCATCCACTTGGAGATGAACAGCGAGAACAGCGAGCCTGCAAAGCCGAACACGGCACAGAAAATCAGCAGCTGGTTCAGGTTGAGATCGACGCCGTTGGCCGCCATGAACCCGTTGAAGCCAAAAAGGCTCAGGGTAATGCTGGCGATCAGCACTACCGCAAGGTTGGTGGCCAGGAACAGCAAGATGCGCATCATGGTTGTTACGTTCTCCTCACGGATAAAGATGTAGCGTATGCGGGTATATAAGGTGATGCCCCCGGCTATTCAACCGAGGGACTATTTCAAACTGTGTCTTGCTTCGATTCTAGACGCAGTTGCGCGGCCCGGACGCCAGAGCGCAGGGAGCCGGAAACAAGCCGCAGAGTGGATATTCCCCTCTCCCGGGCGGGGAGAGGGGTGAGAAAGGGAGTTACTGGCGGTAGGATTTCAGGAACGAACCGATACGCCCGATGGCCTGCTCAAGGTCATCGACGCGCGGCAGGGTCACCACGCGGAAGTGGTCCGGCCACGGCCAGTTGAACGCCGTGCCCTGGACGATCAGCAGCTTTTCCGAGAGCAGCAGGTCAAGCACGAACTTCTCGTCGTTGTGAATCGGGCAGACCTTCGGGTCGATACGCGGGAAGGCGTAGAGCGCGCCCATCGGCTTGACGCAGCTGACACCGGGAATATCGTTGAGCAGCTCCCAGGTACGGTTGCGCTGTTCCAGCAGGCGGCCCGGTGGCAGCACCAGGTCGTTGATGCTCTGGTAGCCGCCCAGGGCGGTCTGGATGGCGTGCTGGCTTGGCACGTTGGCACACAGGCGCATGTTGGCCAGCATGTCGATGCCTTCGATGTAGCTCTGGGCCGTGTGTTTCGGCCCGGAGATGGCGACCCAGCCAGAGCGGAAGCCCGCGACCCGGTACGACTTGGACAGGCCGTTGAAGGTCAGGCAGAGCACGTCCGGTGCCAGCGAGGCGGTGCTGATGTGCACCGCTTCGTCGTAAAGGATCTTGTCGTAGATCTCATCGGAGAACACCACCAGATTGTGCTGGCGGGCAATTTCAAGCATCCCCAGCAGCACTTCTTTCGGGTACACGGCGCCGGTCGGGTTGTTCGGGTTGATGATGACCATGGCCTTGGTGTTGCTGGTGATCTTGGCTTTGATGTCGTCCAGGTCCGGCCACCAGTTGGCCTGCTCGTCGCACAGGTAATGCACCGGGTTGCCGCCGGACAGGCTCACGGCCGCGGTCCACAGCGGGTAGTCCGGGGCCGGGATCAGCACTTCGTCGCCATTGTTGAGCAGGGCCTGCATCGACATCACGATCAGCTCGGATACGCCGTTGCCCAGGTAGATGTCTTCAATGCCGACACCTTCGACCTGCTTCTGCTGGTAGTACTGCATGACCGCCTTGCGCGCGCTGAACAGGCCTTTGGAGTCGCTGTAGCCCTGTGCGGTCGGCAGATTGCGGATGACGTCCTGAAGGATCTCGTCGGGAGCCTCGAAACCAAAAGGAGCCGGGTTGCCGATATTCAGCTTGAGGATGCGGTGGCCTTCCTCTTCCAGGCGCTTGGCGTGCTTGAGCACCGGGCCGCGAATGTCGTAGCAGACATTGGCGAGCTTGTTCGATTTGCTGAACTGCATGATGTGATCCCGATTAGAAAAGATCGCCGCGCATTGCGCCGTATAATCAGTGTTAAATGCGTTTGGCGTGACGCCTGTAAAGGCGCAATCATACGTGCCGCCCGATCCGTGGAAAAGAGACAGATCGGGCTTTTTCAGCTGCCGAGGTCCCCCCATGGAAAAGATCGAAAAAACCCTGGATGAATGGCGTGCCATGCTCGATCCAGAGCAGTATCAAGTTTGTCGCTTGAAGGGCACCGAGCGACCGTTCAGCGGCAAGTACAACGGCACCAGGACCGATGGCGTCTATCACTGTGTGTGCTGCAAGGAACCGCTGTTCGATTCGAAGGCCAAATTCGATTCCGGCTGCGGCTGGCCCAGCTTCTTTGAGCCGATCGGCGCCAGTGCCATGATCGAAATCCGCGACACCTCCCATGGGATGATTCGCACCGAAGTGGTGTGTGCCAAATGCGATGCCCACCTGGGCCACGTCTTCCCGGACGGCCCGCCACCGACCGGTTTGCGCTATTGCATCAACTCGGTATGCCTGGAGCTGGAGCCGCGGGCGTAAGAAAGGGGGCGCAGAGTCGCCGTTTATCAATAGCGTTGATGAGGAGGCGCGACCATGGATGACAAATTGCTGAGCATTCCTTGCACCACAATCACCGGAGAAAAGAAAACCCTCGGTGATTTTGCCGGCAAGGCCGTGCTGGTAGTCAATACCGCCAGCCAATGTGGTTTCACCCCCCAGTACAAAGGCCTGGAGGCGCTCTGGCAGCGCTACAAGGATCGCGGGCTGGTGGTGCTGGGCTTTCCCTGCAATCAGTTTGGCAAGCAGGAGCCAGGGGATGAGCGGACCATCTCGCAGTTCTGTGAATCGAACTTCGGTGTGAGTTTTCCCCTGTTCAGGAAAATCGAGGTCAATGGCAGTGGCGCCCACCCACTGTTCATACAGTTGAAAAAGCGCGCGCCGGGACTGCTCGGATCCGAAGGCATCAAGTGGAACTTCACCAAGTTCCTGATCGATGGCGAAGGCAAGGTCAAGCGCTTTGCGCCGACCACCAAGCCGGAAGACTTGAGCCGCGAGATCGAATTGCTGCTCAAGTAGCGCGCAGGCCTGGCAGGGCGACCCAGTGGTCAATCAGGGTAATCAGCTCTTCACGGCGAAACGGCTTGGCCAGGTAGTCGCTCATCCCCGCCGCGCGACAGCGTTCGCGCTCTTCGGGCATCGCGTTGGCGGTGAGCGCCACAATCGGCAACTGCGGCCAGCGCCCGCTGCGGCGAATCTGCCGGCTGGCCTCGTAGCCGTCCATGACCGGCATATTGCAGTCCATCAATACCATGTCGAACGGGGCCTGTTCCAGGCGCTCCAGCGCTTCGCCGCCATGGCCGGCCACCGTCACCTCGCATCCCAGCTTGCTGAGCATGCCCTTGGCCACGAGCTGGTTCACCGGGTTGTCTTCGACCAGCAGGATCCTCGCTCGAAGCTCGGGTGTGGGTTGGCCAGTGGAGGGGTCGACCGGGGTCGGATCTTCCGCCTGCAAGGTGTGGCGCAAGGTCTGGTACAGCGCATTGCGCGCCAATGGCCGCGCCTGTTGTTGCAGCGGCGAAAGCGCCGAAGCCTGCTCCCCGGGCAGGAAATTACCATAGGCCGTCACCAGCAGAATGGGCGCGCTGACGGAGGCGCGCAGCATGAACAGGCATTCCACGCAGTCGGTAATCAGCAAATCCGGCGCCAGGCCGGTCAGGTCGGCATCGGTGCCGTAGCGCCGGTAGTTCAACCCCCAGCCGGGCAACAGACTGTCCAGCAGTTCCGCCAGGCCGCTGCCGGCATTGCTGATGGCAACCACGCGACCCTTGAGCGGCGCCGGCGGTATCGCCGGGGAGTGCCGGGGCAGGGGTAGCTCCACGCGAAACTGGCTGCCGAAGCCGGCTTCCGAACTGATGCTCAGTCGGCCTTTCATGGCCTCGCTGAGGTTATGCGTTAACGCCAGCCCCAGTCCGGTACCGCCGAATTGCCGGGTTATGCCGGCGGCGGCCTGGGTGAATGGCTGGAAAATCTTCACCTGGGCTTCGCGCGGGATGCCGATGCCAGTGTCAGAGACTTCGATCCTGACGCCCCCGGGGTAGCCGCTCAAACGGACGTCGACCCGGCCGAAGCGGGTGAACTTCAAGGCATTGGAGAGCAAATTGCTGACAATCTGCCGGACCCGGGTCGGATCGCCGAGCACCATCGCCGGAAAGTCCGGGGCGATCAGGCAGGTCAACTCCACGCTGGGTGCGGCATTTTGTGACAGCAGGTTGGCGGTGTCTTCCGCCAGAGCGCCCAAGTCGAAGGGGATACGTTCCAGTTCCAGCTGCCCGGCATCGAACTTGGACAGGTCAAGAATATCGTTGAGCAGCTCCACCAACACCTTGCCGGAGTCGTGGGCAATCGACAGTTGCTGGCGCTGTTCGGCATTCAGCGGGCTGTCCAGTGACAGCGCGATCATGCCCAGCAAGCCGTTGAGCGGAGTGCGGATCTCATGGCTCATGTTGGCCAGGAAAGCCGAGCGCGCCTGGGCCATGTCCAGCGCCACGCGCCGAGCGTTCTCCAGCTCTTCGTTGGACTGGCTCAAGCGGGTGTTGATGGTCTTGAGCTCGTTGGTGCGCGCCGACACCCGATTCTCCAGCTCGCCCAGGTACTCGGTCAGGCGGTTTTCGGCGTGGCGCCGTTGCTGGATTTCGGTGGCCATGGTCACGAACTGGCGGTTGGCGACCTTGACCAGCACGCCGATCTCATCGTTCTCATGGCCGGGCGGGAAGGGCAGCTTGGCCTGGTTGGGGTCACGCGGGTCGCTGCTGCTCAAGGCGCTGATCACTTTGACCAGCGGCTTGGTCAGCATCACGTAGAACAAGGCTAGCAGGATACCGGTGAGGATCAGGCTGCGGGTAAAGCCGCTGAGCAAGGTGATTTCTGCCCGACGCAGAAAGCGCGAGCCAAAGGCGTAGGTGTCCACCTCAAGGTTGAGGGTGCCGAGGGTTTCCTTGGGGCGATGGCTGAGGTAGAGCCGGTTTTCGAATCGCCGGCTCTCATCGAACAGAAAGTCGCTGATCAGGCGGAAATTGCTTTGCAGGCGTGGCCGCCGGACATTGGCCAGCACATTGCCGTTGTTGTCGGTCAGGCTGGCGCCAATGATGGCGGGCGATTGCATCAACCCCAGGGTCAATTCCTTGGCCAGTTCCGCGTCAATGTTATAGGCGATGCGCGAGGCCGGGTTATGGCTGATTTCCAGCAGCGAGAGCATCTCGCGGTTGATGGAGGCGTCTTCGCTGGCATAATCGATGCCGATCTGGATGAGGCTGAGCAGAAAGCCGATGACGAAGCCGACCAGAACGGTGAGCCGGGCTTGTTTATAAGACAGCCGATGGGTGAATTTGATATCCATGGACAGTGTGCCGAATCCTCATCCGTGCGCCGCCAAGCATAACCGATCACAACGTGGTTTCGGCATCTGCGGCGTTTGAACCATACAGTGCCAGGCGGTTGCCTGTCTCGTGTGACATCAGATAAACAGCCACGCGCCCATTGCGCGCCGAACCGGTCTTGAGGAAATGTTGTGGACTCTCGTTTGATTACCTTTCTTGAGCGTGCCGAAACCCTGATGGCGCGCCTCGAACCCTTGCTGCCGACACCCCGTGCCACCATCGACTGGGGACACACCCTGGCGGCGCGTTGGCAGCGCGACAACCGTGGCGGCTTTCTATTACCGCTTGAGGTGAGCCTGGACATGCGCCTGTCCGACCTGATCGGCGTCGACAGGCAGCGAGACCAACTGGCCGGCAATACCCGTCAGTTTCTCGATGGCCTGCCGGCCAACCACGCCTTGCTCTGGGGCTCGCGCGGCACGGGTAAATCGTCGCTGGTGCGGGCGTTGCTCGCCGAGCACGCCGCGTCGGGCCTGCGCCTGATCGAAATCGAGCGCGATCACCTGGCAGACCTGCCAAGGGTGGTCGAGCATCTGCACAAACTGCCGCAGCGTTTCGTGCTGTTTTGCGATGACCTGTCGTTTGAAGCGGGCGAGAGCGATTACCGCGTGCTCAAAAGCGTGCTGGACGGCTCGCTGGAGCAAGCGCCAGACAACGTGCTGCTGTACGCTACCTCCAACCGCCGCCACCTGGTGCCGGAGAAACAGAGCGACAATGAACATTGGCAATTAGTCGATGGCGAAGTCCATCCCAACGAGGCGGTGGAAGACAAGATCGCCTTGTCCGACCGATTCGGCCTGTGGCTGTCGTTCTATCCCTTTACCCAGGACCATTTCCTCAGCGTCGTCGAGCACTGGATCACTGCGCTGGCCAAACAGTCCGGCCTTGAGTGGGCTCGCGACGAAGAATTGGACAAGACCGCCATTCGCTGGGCAACCGGGCGCGGCAACCGCAACGGCCGCTGCGCCTATCAATTCGCCCGCTACTGGGTGGGCCTCAAATTGCTGGAACAACATCCATGATTGATCTGAACACCACCGGCATCGGCCTCGATGGCTACGCCTTGCTGGCCGCGCAACTGGAATCGCTGCTGGCTGACGAGCGCGACTTTATCGCCAACGCTGCGCAGTTTTCCGCCTTCCTTTATAGTCAGGTCGACGATCTGAACTGGGCCGGCTTCTACCTCAACCGTAATGAAGAGCTGGTGCTCGGCCCGTTCCAGGGCCAGATCGCCTGCGTGCGCATCCCGTTCGGGCGCGGAGTGTGCGGCACGGCGGCGGCAACGCGTGAAACCCAGCGGGTTGAAGACGTGCATGCCTTCCCCGGCCATATCGCTTGCGACAGCGCTTCCAACAGCGAAGTGGTGATTCCGCTGATCAAGGAAGGCCGCCTGATTGGCGTGCTGGACCTGGATAGCCCCAAGCTTGCGCGTTTTACCATTCAGGACCAACAAGGCCTGGAGCGCCTTGCGCAGATATTCCTGCAGGCAACGGATTGCTGAGCTGAATCACTGTCGCCGGAGCCGTTACGACGGCCCCACCGATACGGGTTCTAGAGGCAGGAGCCGGGCTTGCCCGCGAGGCGTTGCGTCTGACACGACGCGGCGCCCCAATCGCAGGCAAGCCATGCTCCTACCGGGTAGGAGCAGAGCTTGCTCGCGATGCTGTCCCCCCCCTGTCTTCAGTCGTAAATAGCCTTCTTGCGCCAATCATCATCCTCAGTCGTCTTCAAGCCTTCAGTCAGCTCGTTGACGTCATCCTCGGTCGGCTTGATGTTGGTCAGCACCATGGAGTTGGCGCGGCCCAGCTGCTTCTCCATCGCCTTGATCTGTTCGGCATACAGCTGAGGCTCCTGCTGCTTGCGCAGGTACTGCACGCCACGCTCAAACGCCAGCCGCGCTTGCCCAGGCTGATTCTGGGTAAAAGCGATCTGCCCCAGGTTATTGAAGAACTCGATATGCAGCAGCACCAGGATACGGCGAATTTCCTTGATCCACTGCTTGGCCTCGACAGGGGGCAAGAAACCTTCCTGCGCCGCACGGGTGATCTGAGTGTGCAGCGCCTCCAGCAGCAAACGCACATCCTTGGCCTTGGCTTCGGTGAGGACAGGTGCCTTCGGGTTGTTGACCGGAATCTTCTCGCCCAGCCCGATCTGATACTCGAGCTCTGTAATACGCGCCTTCAGGCCTGCGTTGTTCTTGTCGATCAACAACAGGCGCTGGGTAATGTTCAGCTCCAGGCGCGTCAACAGCAGTTTCAACGCCGGCGTAGTGAATTGCCTCGGAAAGGTTTCGGTAATTTCACCACAACGGCGCAGACGCTCGGTCAACTCGATCTTGAGGCGGGCCTTTTCCAGCTTGCTGTTTTCCACCGCATTGTTCAGATAACCGATGGTAATCAAAATCGCGATACCGGCTACTATGAGCAGGGTGATCATGAGTGGGGTCACCGTAGAGGCCTCATCAGGTAGGTTCCATTCGAATGTAGTGGCTTGGCATTTAGGCGGATAGAGCTCGTTGGCATCAACGCCATGCCATTGATGGCCATTGGCTTGCTCCTGCTGATTAAGCCATGCCGCGCGGCGGGGCGGGGCGCCAAAACGACGGGAAGTCATTGATTTCAAAAAAAATTCATCTGGGGGTTGACGACTTCTCAAACCACCCCTAGAATGCGCGCCACTTGCAGCGTAAAGCACACAGCGAAACGCGGCAGGGAGTGAATGTTGTAGTGTGTCCCCTTCGTCTAGTGGCCTAGGACACCGCCCTTTCACGGCGGTAACAGGGGTTCGAGTCCCCTAGGGGACGCCAATGCGGGAATAGCTCAGTTGGTAGAGCACGACCTTGCCAAGGTCGGGGTCGCGAGTTCGAGTCTCGTTTCCCGCTCCAATTTCAAACGGTTCTGCTTTCGGGCGGGGCTGGGTAGGAAATCCAAGGGTTGATCGTAAGGTCAGGCTTTGGTCACTAAAGCATGCGTTGCATGTTTTGGGCAGCGTCCCCTTCGTCTAGTGGCCTAGGACACCGCCCTTTCACGGCGGTAACAGGGGTTCGAGTCCCCTAGGGGACGCCATTTTTGCGGGAATAGCTCAGTTGGTAGAGCACGACCTTGCCAAGGTCGGGGTCGCGAGTTCGAGTCTCGTTTCCCGCTCCAAATTCAGATCTGCGGCTTGGCTGCTGTAGATCGTTGGAAAGAGAGGCTAAGGCCTCTTTTTTCATTCCAGTGCTTGCGCTGGGTGCCCTTCGGGGATGCAGTTTTGCGGGAATAGCTCAGTTGGTAGAGCACGACCTTGCCAAGGTCGGGGTCGCGAGTTCGAGTCTCGTTTCCCGCTCCAGTTAACAAAAACACCACTCTATTGAGTGGTGTTTTTGTTTGTGCGCGATTTTTGTAGGGCGGTTTCAAACCTCGCCACGATCGTCACGCTTTTTGACCTTCCAGCGCTTCAGCGGGAGGCTCTGCGGTGCGGACGTTGAACAGACGGCAGACGACACACCAGCACAAGGCCGAAAACAGGTTGTAAGGGAAGAGCACCAGCCAGAACGGTAGCATCCAGTTGTTCTTTCCCTGCAGTTCACCCGGCTCGCCGGTGCGCCAAGGCGCGTAATGGCGCCAGGCTTCGGCGGGTGACAGGCAGATGCGATGGAGTGGAATGTGCCACCAGTTGGGCTCTCCGGGTGGGGGTAGTTTGTCTGGTCCATGGGCCATGAACTGACGGATGTATTCCCAGACTTCGGCGACATGCCGCAGATCACTCTCGGTCGGCTCATTGCTGTCGACCCAGAGTGTGATGCGGTTTTTCTCGTTGCCGTCTGTGGGCTTTGGGCCGAAGGCGAGGGCATAGCTGATGCTGAAGGAACTGCCGCCGAATTCGGTGCGTTGGAATAGGCCGCCTGCTGTTTGAGACCAGTCGAAGGTGATGAGGGTTTTGTTGCGTTGGTAATAGACTTTCCGGGTCTTGCGGTTGAAATAGAAGTGGGATAACCGCTTGATGAGAAAAATGCGGTACCCAGCAAAAATAGACACGAACAAAGGGCCGAGCATTGAAAACAAGAATAGAGACAAATCTCCGTCAAAGTGAATGATCTCAAGTATTGTTAAAAAAGTTATTAATAAAGCAATCGAGGCAACGTACATTTTTCCCATAAACACAGAGTCTGCTATCCAAGGGTTGCGCAGGCACAAAACTTCCCGATCCATACTTACGTATTGGCCACGTATGGCGGGTCCAAACTCGTTTTTCGCTTGGCGCGAAAACATCCATGTGATTGCCATGAATTTCAGTCCTTTGACGTGTCCATTAAGCTCTTCTGACTTTCTAGCGCTTCCACCGGTGGCTCGGCGGTCCGGACATTGAAGACACGGCAGACGACACACCAGCACAAAGCCGAAAACAGGTTGTAAGGGAAAAGCACCAGCCAGAATGGCAGCATCCAGTTGTTCTTGCCCTGCAGTTCACCCGGCTCGCCGGTCCGCCACGGCGCGTAATGACGCCAGGCTTCGGCGGGTGACAGGCAGATGCGATGGAGGGGGATGCGCCACCAATTGGGCTCGCCTGGTGGAGGTAGTTTGTCCGGCCCGTGAGCCATGAATTGACGGATATATTCCCAGACTTCGGCGACATGACGCAGATCACTCTCGGTCGGCTCATTGCTGTCGACCCAGAGTGTGATGCGGTTTTTCTCGTTGCCGTCTGCGGGCTTTGGGCCGAAGGCGAGGGCGTAGCTGATGCTGAAGGAACTGCCGCCGAATTCGGTGCGTGGGTATAGACCGCCTTCTGTTTGGGCCCAGTCGAAGGCGATGAGGGTTTTGTTGCGTTGGTAATAAACTTTCTGGGTTTGGCGATTGAAATAGAGGTGGGACAAGCGCTTGATAAAAAAAATCCGATACCATATTAAAGCTCCAATAAAGGCAGTAAAAGCAGTGGTGCATCCTAGATAGACCCATAAGAATAAATCAAAGCCCAGAGACTGGCCGGGCTCATTAAGTAGTAGCGCGAATTGCCATGTAAAAAAGAAAAACATTAGACAATTACTTGCTGCATACATTTTTCCCATGAAAACCGAATCGGCTATCCAAGGGTTGCGCAGGCACAAGATTTCTCGATTCATACTTACGTATTGATCCCGAATGGCGGGTCCGAATACGTTTTTCGTTTGGGGTAAAAACATCCATGCAATTGCCATGAAATTCACTCCTCTAAAAGAAATTGCGCAGTCGCTATGGCGCTTTCATCCAAACCTTGGTTTGGGCTGTAATCGATATTGAATATCCAATTGTCGAAGCCGGATATTTCCTTGGTGACGTTGAGTAGCAGGCCTGCGGGTGTCAGACGAATGGCGGGAATTACAGGGAGTACGACGTTGAAATCACTGGGTCCTTTGTTGCTGCTCAGGTTGCCCTCCCAGGAGCTTTGGCCGAGCAGATAGCCACGCAACAGGACGGTGAATTCGACTTTGCTTGGTCCTCGCGGCGCTCCGTTATGAAATATCCGCTCCCAGCTGGGTGTGTTTGGTGCCCGATGGTTGTGTAACTTGCTGTCCACGCCCTCCCATCCCAGCGCCTTCGCCTCAGCTTCGTTCAGCAGCACCGGTGCGTAGTAGGCGGCGTACCAAGCCCGGATTTCTTCAGCGAGATTGATAAATCCCGGCAGTTGCCGATTATTGTTTAAGGTAATGCCGGGGCGTTCTTCACCGTCATTGTAGTGATTACCAAATGTGCTACGTGCCGCCCAGAGCTCCATTGGACGATGTTGCCTGGCATGCGCTTTTGAATGTAGGGCTACACCACCTGCCACTATCGCTGCCCCTAACACAACTACGGTAGCGGCTGCCCAGCCGGCAAACGGAACGAACACTGTAGGACCGACGATTGCAATGCTGCCTTCCAATATTGCAGCTGCTCCAGCTGCAACTGCAACGCCACCTAGTGCTGTATAGGCCGCTGCGAATCCATCACCCTGTATCGATTGGCGGATAGCTTTTGCTGCGTCGGAACCCAACCCAAACACAATCACCGGCCACCCCACCGCACGGCTAAAAAGATTACTGGTCAAAAATCGCGCAACCCCACCGCTATACGCCAACCCCGGCGCGGTGCCGGTCAACCGCAGCATCGTGGTCGCATAGATGGCCCTGGTACTGACCAGCGCCGCGGCGACCGCGCCCATCGTCCCCAGAATCGCGGAGATAAACCCGGCGGCGGCCTCAAAAGAGCCGTCGCTCTGCACCTCCTTCAACGCGCTGTTCAGATTGATCAGATTGAAGTAAACCATCCCGAAGTTCAGCACCCCGACGCCAGAGACCAGGGTCGAAGCCAGGCTGGGTTTTACCCGCAGTGTGCGCGTCTGTTCGAGGGTGACGGTCCGGCTGCCGTACAGCCGAACCATCTTCATTTCCTCGACTTCCACCATGCCGGACTTCAGGAATTCGTCGACCTGCTTGCTGAAGGCATCGTTCAACACGGCCTCGTGGGTAATCCGGTAGCGCGCACGCAGCAGCCCAAGGGCTTTTTCCGCGTTGGCTTCCTGAGCGGCAGCCAGCACCTGCTGGCTCAAATTGCGATTGGCACTCCAGCGAGCCTTGCCCTGCATACGTTTGAGCACGACCGTGGTCACGCTCTGCGCCATCAGCTCGGTGGCGCCGGCAATGGGCGGGAAACGGC
>NZ_JAAAMT010000077.1 GCF_009905435.1 Pseudomonas sp. R5(2019) | reverse complement strand
ATCTCAAAATGAACTATATGATTGCTCGTATAGTCACTTGTGATGCTGATAATCTTTTTGACAATCAGTCTGATTTCACAAGCACCCACACGAATTGCTTGATTCAGTTGTTAAAGAGCGGTTGGCTAAGAGTCTTTCGTCTCAACCGAGGCGCGCATTCTACGCTTTCCTCTGTGCCTGTCAAGCGTTTATTTTGAAGTTTTTTCAGAGAATCTCTAACAACTTCAAACACTTGGCTCGCTTCAATCTCTCGTTAGCGGGAGGCGAATTCTACAGCGTTTAGAACCACTGTCAACCACCTTTTTTCACCGCTTTCGACCTTCAGGCCGAAACACTTCCAGATCTGTTACTTCGGTTAACTCTTTGAAGCTCAAGGAGTTTTCCGTTTCGACTGCGCCGGAAGTGGGGCGAATTATAGAGCGTAACGAGAGCACGTCAAGGACTATCTCAAACTGAATTGAAATAGCCCTTAATTGTTCAAAAAGTGATCAACTCAAGGCCATATACAACTTCAAAGCACACCACGCTCACGAAGCCCCGCTATATCTTCCGCAGCTAGCGAAAGCACTTCGCTCAAGACCTGCTCGGTATGTTCACCCAGCATCGGCGGAGCATTCCGGTACTCCACCGGAGTCTGCGAAAGCCTTATCGGGCTCGCGACCTGGGGAACACTGCCCGCCAGCGGATGAGGGAGTTCAATCGCAAGACCACGCGCCTTTACCTGAGGATCAGCAAACATCTGGGCCAGATCGTTGATTGGCCCACAAGGGACACCGGCCTGCTCCAACAGCTCAACCCACTGCGCAGTCGTTTTGAATACGGTTGCCTGACGAATCAGAGGGATTAGCTGAGCCCGGTTCGCCACCCGCTGCTTATTAGTGGAGAAGCGAGGATCATCCGCCCACTGCGCATTACCTGCCACCTCGGCAAATTTGCGGAACTGGCTGTCGTTACCCACGGTGAGGATGAAGTCGCCATCCGCCGTCGGAAAATCCTGGTAGGGCACGATATTAGGGTGAGCATTCCCCAGGCGCCGTGGCGACACGCCTGTAGTGAGGTAGTTCATCGCCTGGTTCGCCAGGCAGGCCACCTGCACATCAAGTAACGCCATATCGATATGCTGCCCACCGCCACGCTGATCACGATGGGCGAGGGCGGCCAATATGGCGACCGTTGAGTACAACCCGGTCAGAATATCCGTCAGCGCAACACCGACCTTGACTGGTCCCGCACCTTCCTCACCCTCGGGCCGCCCGGTGAGACTCATCAACCCACCAAGCCCCTGAATCATGAAGTCATAGCCAGCGCGCTTGGCATAGGGCCCGGTTTGGCCGAACCCGGTGATCGAGCAATAGATCAGCTCAGGATTGATCGCCTTGAGACTCGTGTAATCCAGGCCATAGGCAGCCAGACCACCGACCTTGAAGTTCTCGATCACGATATCGGACCTGGCCGCCAATTCACGCACCAGCCGCTGACCTTCTTCTTGGGTGAAGTCGATAGTCACTGAGCGCTTGTTGCGATTGGCAGACAAATAGTACGCCGCCTCAGTGGTGTTCTCGCCAAAAGCGTCCTTGAGGAAGGGCGGCCCCCAGGCGCGCGTATCGTCACCGCTGCCTGGACGCTCGACCTTGATAACTTCCGCCCCAAGGTCTGCCAGGATCTGTCCGGACCATGGCCCGGCCAGTACTCGCGACAAATCCAGCACTCGCAGATGAGATAGCGCGCCCATGGCAGGCTCCTTATTAATAGAAGGCCTGAATGCCGGTCTGCGCACGCCCCAGAATCAATGCGTGAACATCGTGGGTCCCCTCATAGGTGTTGACCACCTCAAGGTTGACCAGGTGACGAGCAACGCCGAACTCATCGGAAATACCATTACCTCCCAGCATGTCACGCGCCATACGGGCGATATCCAGCGACTTGCCACAGGAGTTGCGCTTCATGATGGAAGTGATCTCCACCGCTGCAGTGCCTTCATCCTTCATCCGCCCCAGCCGCAGACACCCTTGCAGCGCCAGGGTAATTTCGGTCTGCATGTCTGCCAGCTTCTTCTGGATCAGCTGGTTGGCTGCCAATGGTCGGCCGAACTGCTGGCGATCCAGAGTGTACTGACGCGCGGTGTGCCAACAGAACTCGGCCGCACCCAGCGCGCCCCAGGCAATCCCATAGCGGGCCGAGTTGAGGCAGGTAAACGGCCCTTTCAAGCCACGCACATCCGGGAAGATGTTCTCTTCTGGCACAAACACGTTATCCATCACGATCTCACCGGTGATCGACGCTCGCAGCCCGACCTTGCCGTGGATCACAGGAGCACTCAGGCCTTGCCAGCCTTTCTCCAGGACAAAGCCACGAATATCGCCGGCATCGTCCTTGGCCCAGACCACGAAGATATCCGCGATCGGGCTATTGGTGATCCACATCTTGCTGCCCGTCAGGCGATAGCCACCTTCAACCTTCTTGGCTCGGGTAATCATGGAACCCGGATCGGAACCATGGTTAGGCTCGGTCAGACCGAAGCAGCCGATCCACTCACCGCTGGCGAGCTTGGGCAGGTACTTCTGTTTCTGTGCTTCGGTACCGAACTCATTGATCGGCACCATGACCAGCGACGATTGCACGCTCATCATCGAGCGATAGCCGGAGTCGATGCGCTCGACTTCCCGAGCAATCAAGCCGTAGCAGACGTAATTCAGGCCACTGCCGCCGTACTGCTCGGGGATAGTCGCACCCAGCAGCCCGGTTTCACCCATCTCACGAAAGATGGCCGGATCGGTATGCTCATGGCGGAACGCTTCAAGCACCCGCGGAGCCAGCTTGTCCTGGGCGAATTGCTCGGCGCTATTGCGCACCATGCGCTCTTCATCGGTGAGTTGCTGATCCAGCAGCAGTGGGTCGATCCAATTGAAGCTTGCTTTGCCGGCCATGTGCGAAAACCTCGGGAAGTGAGTCAGTGCTGTCGTGTATTGATCCTAGGCCTGTCCTGGCCGGAGGACAAACGAGGATTTCGCATAGTGTTGTGCAAATTTTTCACTCCGTGATATCTGCAGCTGCTAATTTCAGCACCCATTAGTGAGGTTGCCGTACATGCGTCGCAAGATTCCCAGCACCACCGCACTGATCTGCTTCGAGGCCGCAGCCCGCCACGAGAGCTTTACCAAGGCGGCGCAGGAATTGGCCCTGACCCAAGGCGCCGTTTGTCGGCAAATAGCTGGCCTGGAATCGTTCCTGAACGTTGAATTGTTCCGCCGCTCACGACGGGGCGTGAAGCTCACCGAAACCGGCCTGTCCTACAGCAGGCAAGTCAGCAGCCAACTCGATGCCGTTGAGCGCGATACGCTCTCGGTCATGCGCCAGCAGGGCGCCAATGTCATCGAACTGGCGGTAGTGCCAACGTTCGGAACTCAGTGGCTGCTGCCACGCCTGAAGGACTTCCAGAAGCTCCACCCTGAAGTCACCGTCAACCTGACCAACCGCACGCGGCCTTTCCTCTTTGCCGATACGACCTTCGATGCCGCTATCTACTTTGGTGATGCGGATTGGTCCGGTACTCAGGCACATCGACTGATGGGGGAAAACCCCGTTCCGGTATGCAGCCCGAATTTGATGGCCGGGCAGGGCAGCCTCAACGCCGAGACTATCGCGACGATGCCACTGCTGCAGCAGACCACGCGCCCTTACGCCTGGCGCCAGTGGTTCAACACGCTGGAATTGAATGTCCCAGGCGACATGACAGGCCCACGTTATGAGCTATTCTCCATGCTCGCTCAAGCCGCGATGCACGAGATGGGCGTTGCGCTGATCCCGCCGTTCCTGATCCAGCGAGAATTGGAGGAAGGACGCTTGGTCATCGCTAACCCGCACGCTTTATCCAGCATCAAGGCGTATTACCTGATGATTCCGGAGCGCAAGGTCGAGTCCGCCTCACTGCGCGCATTCCGCGACTGGCTGGTAGCTGAAGCCCATCGATATGCCCTGGAACACAAGTGAATGCAGTAAGCTGACTCTGTAGTCAGCTATTTATCGCGCCTACAGATATCTATAAATGGCGCAATTATGAAAACTGTATTGCTGGCCTCAGAATATCCCTACAAGCCTTGTGGGTCGTGGCCTGCGTGACAAAAAGCCACGCTATATCGACATATTCGGCTGCGATATGTAAAAAAACTTTTCGACATGGTAAACAAGCGGAAAAGCCCGACTTTATTGGGCTGACGCCGGGTACTTGCGTCAATCGGTCACAGGGTGACTTGTAGTTAAATTCGCGTCACCCTTCATAACTTGTTGAAGCTAGCTGGGATCGCCTGCAAAATGCCGCGCCGGCCCTTGTTTCAGACGGGTATGTGCTAATCAGAATGCCCCAGACCGCCAATGACGGTGATCTGGCTTATAACAACGAAGCGTGCTGGTTTACTCATAAAGATCACGGAGAATTGACGTGCACATTGGTGTTCCTCTCGAAACGCAGACGGGCGAAACACGGGTCGCTGCCACTCCCGAAACCATCAAGAAATTGATTGGCCAGGGTCATCAGGTCACGGTCCAGAGCGGCGCCGGCATTAACGCCAGCGTTCCGGACAGTGCCTACACGGCCGCAGGCGCAACCATTGGCAGCGCCGCCGATGCCTTCGGCGCGCAGCTGGTAATGAAGGTTGTCGCCCCAACCGACAGCGAGCTGACTCAGATCAAGAGCGGTACTGTCCTGGTGGGCATGCTCAACCCGTTCAACAACGAGACCATTGCCAAGATGGCCGAGTGCGGCATTACCGCCTTCGCCCTCGAAGCCGCGCCGCGCACCTCCCGGGCCCAGAGCCTGGACGTGCTGTCCTCGCAGGCCAACATTGCCGGCTATAAGGCCGTGCTGCTGGCTGCGCACCACTACCCACGCTTCATGCCCATGCTGATGACCGCGGCCGGTACCGTGAAAGCGGCCCGCGTGCTGATTCTCGGCGCCGGTGTGGCCGGCCTGCAGGCCATCGCCACGGCCAAGCGCCTGGGGGCGGTGATCGAAGCTTCGGACGTGCGTCCGGCGGTGAAGGAACAGATCGAATCGCTCGGTGCGAAATTCATCGATGTGCCGTACGAAACTGATGAAGAGCGCGAATGCGCGGTCGGCGTCGGCGGTTATGCCCGGCCGATGCCTGCCAGCTGGATGCAGCGCCAGGCCCAGGCCGTGCACGAGCGCGCCAAGCAGGCTGACATCGTCATCACCACCGCACTGATTCCCGGCCGCAAGGCCCCGACGCTGCTGAGCGCCGAAACCGTCGCCCAGATGAAACCGGGGTCGGTGGTCATCGACCTGGCTGCGGCCCAAGGCGGCAACTGCCCGCTGACCGTGGCCGATCAGGTGGTGGTCGAGAACGGTGTGACCATCGTCGGCCCGACCAACCTGCCCGCCCAGGTCGGTGCAGACGCTTCGGCGCTGTATGCCCGCAACCTGCTGGACTTCATGAAGCTGCTCTTCAACAAGGAAGGGCAACTGGTGATCAACCTTGAAGACGATATCGTCGCCGCGTGCCTGATGTGCCGCGACGGCCAGATCGTGCGCAAGAACGGCTGAGGATAAAAACAATGGAAGACATGCTGATCTCTCACGGTATCTACAACCTGATCATCTTCGTGCTGGCAATTTATGTCGGTTACCACGTGGTCTGGAACGTGACACCTGCACTGCATACCCCGCTGATGGCCGTGACCAACGCCATCTCGGCCATCGTCATCGTCGGCGCCATGCTGGCCGCCGCCCTGACCGTGACCCCGCTGGGCAAGATCATGGGCACCCTGGCCGTGGCCCTGGCCGCGGTGAATGTGTTCGGTGGTTTCCTGGTCACTCGGCGCATGCTGGAAATGTTCAAGAAGAAAGCGGCGCCTGCCAAAGCCCCGGCAACCAAGGCTCCAGCAGTCAAGGCTGAGGTGCAAAAAGCATGAGCATGAACCTGGTTACCTCCCTGTATTTGATCGCCTCGGTCTGCTTCATCCAGGCGCTCAAGGGTCTCTCGCACCCGACCACGTCGCGTCGCGGCAACCTGTTCGGCATGCTCGGCATGGGCCTGGCGATCCTGACCACGGTCGGCCTGATCTACAAGTTGGGCGCTGAACTGGCCCAGGACGGCATCGTCTACGTGATGGTCGGCCTGCTGATCGGCGGTACCGCCGGCTCGATCATGGCCAAGCGCGTCGAAATGACCAAGATGCCCGAACTGGTCGCCTTCATGCACAGCATGATCGGTCTGGCCGCGGTGTTCATCGCCGTTGCCGCCGTGGCCGAGCCGCAGTCGCTGGGTATCGTGCAGAACCTCGGTGATGCCATTCCGGCCGGTAACCGCCTGGAGCTGTTCCTGGGTGCTGCCATCGGTGCGATCACCTTCTCCGGCTCCGTCATTGCCTTCGGCAAGCTGGCGGGCAAGTACAAGTTCCGCCTGTTCCAGGGCGCACCGGTACAGTTCTCCGGCCAGCACAAGCTGAACCTGGTGATCGGCCTGGCAACACTGGGCCTGGGCGTGACCTTCATGCTCACCGGCGACTACACCGCCTTCGGCGTGATGCTGGCCCTGGCCTTCGTGCTTGGCGTGCTGATCATCATCCCGATTGGCGGCGCCGACATGCCAGTCGTGGTGTCGATGCTCAACAGTTACTCGGGCTGGGCGGCGGCCGGTATCGGCTTCTCGCTGAACAACTCGATGCTGATCATCGCCGGTTCCCTGGTGGGTTCGTCCGGTGCCATCCTCTCGTACATCATGTGCAAGGCGATGAACCGTTCGTTCTTCAACGTACTGCTCGGCGGTTTTGGTGGTGCTACCGATGCTGGCGGCCCGGCAGGTGCGCAAGAGGCTCGGCCGGTGAAATCCGGTTCGGCTGACGACGCGACCTTCCTGCTGACCAACGCTGACACAGTGATCATCGTTCCAGGCTACGGCCTGGCTGTTGCTCGCGCGCAGCACGCCTTGAAAGAGCTGACCGAGAAGCTGACCCATCGCGGCGTGACCGTGAAGTACGCGATCCACCCGGTCGCCGGTCGTATGCCAGGCCACATGAACGTGCTGCTCGCAGAAGCCGAAGTGCCCTACGACCAGGTGTTCGAGATGGACGACATCAACTCCGAGTTCGGTCAGGCCGATGTGGTGCTGGTGCTGGGCGCCAACGACGTGGTCAACCCGGCCGCCAAGAACGATCCAAAATCGCCGATCGCCGGCATGCCGATTCTGGAAGCGTTCAAGGCCAAGACCATCATCGTCAACAAGCGCTCGATGGCCAGCGGCTACGCCGGCCTGGACAACGAACTGTTCTATCTGGACAAGACCATGATGGTGTTTGGCGATGCCAAAAAAGTCATTGAAGACATGGTCAAAGCCGTCGACTGAAGCGGTTCATTGGCGGTAACAAAAACCCCGGCGCGGTAGCGGCCGGGGTTTTTTTATTTGCCTTTTCAGACGACAAAAGGTTCGTAATCAGGCCCTCGCATTCGACCTTGGTCGCGGGACGAATAGTGCGCAAATCAATAGACTGCGCATCTAGCTTTCGTTGCCCGAGATAACAATCCATGTACCGTGATCGTATTCGCTTACCCTCTCTGCAAAGCAAGGTGATGAGTGCGGCTGACGCCGCAGCCCTGATTCAGGATGGCATGACCGTCGGCATGAGCGGCTTCACCCGCGCCGGTGAGGCCAAGGCCGTGCCGCATGCGCTGGCCGAACGCGCCAAGCAGTCGCCCCTGAAAATCAGCCTGATGACCGGCGCGAGCCTGGGCAATGACCTCGACAAACAATTGACCGAGGCCGGTGTATTGGCCCGGCGCATGCCGTTCCAGGTTGACAGCACCCTGCGCAAGGCCATTAACGACGGCAAGGTGATGTTCATCGACCAGCACCTGTCGGAAACCGTCGAGCAGTTGCGCAACCAGCAGCTCAAGCTGCCGGATATTGCCGTCATCGAAGCCGTGGCAATCACCGAGCAAGGCCATATTGTGCCGACCACCTCGGTGGGCAACTCGGCCAGCTTCGCGATTTTTGCCAAACAGGTGATCGTCGAGATCAACCTGGCGCACAATGCCAACCTGGAAGGGCTGCACGACATCTATATCCCGACCTACCGGCCAACCCGTACGCCGATCCCGCTGGTGAAGGTCGAAGACCGCATCGGCAGCATGGCCATTCCGATCGACCCTGCCAAGATCGTTGCTGTCGTCATCACCGAACAGCCCGATTCACCGTCTACTGTATTGCCACCGGATACCGACACCCAGGCAATCGCCAATCACCTGATCGACTTCTTCAAGCAGGAAGTGGACGCCGGGCGCATGACCAACAAGCTTGGCCCGCTGCAAGCCGGCATTGGCAGCATCGCCAACGCGGTGATGTGCGGCTTGATCGAGTCGCCCTTCGAAGACCTGACCATGTACTCCGAAGTGCTGCAGGATTCGACCTTCGACCTGATCGACGCCGGCAAGCTGAGCTTCGCCTCCGGCAGCTCGATTACCCTGTCGACCCGCCGCAATGCCGACGTGTTTGGCAACCTGGAGCGCTACAAGGACAAGCTGGTTCTGCGCCCACAGGAAATCTCCAATCACCCTGAAGTGGTGCGCCGGCTGGGCATCATCGGTATCAACACGGCACTGGAGTTCGATATCTACGGCAACGTCAACTCCACCCACGTCTGCGGTACGCGGATGATGAATGGCATCGGCGGCTCCGGCGACTTCGCCCGTAACGCCCACCTGGCCGTCTTCGTCACCAAGTCCATTGCCAAGGGCGGCGCGATCTCGAGCGTGGTGCCGATGGTCAGCCATGTGGATCACACCGAGCATGACGTCGACATTCTTGTTACCGAGCAGGGGCTGGCTGACCTGCGCGGCCTGGCGCCCCGGGAAAGGGCGCGGGTGATTATCGACAACTGTGTGCACCCCGATTATCGCGCACCGCTGAACCAGTACTTCGAAGACGCCTGCGCGCGCGGCGGCCACACGCCACATGTGCTGCGCGAGGCACTGGCCTGGCACCTGAACCTGGAAGAAACCGGTCGCATGCTCGCCGTGTAAATCCAAGCGCCGAACCCATACAGATGAAGGTGTTCGGCGCTTCTCAAACTGTTTTGACAAAAACTGTACTACTGTACCGCTGTTTCCCGCCATATTCCTGCCTCCTCTGCCTACCAAACCCGACTTACGCCCAACATTGGTGCGGACCGATACAGTTCGGCCCAAAAAGAGTCACACAGTGACCATAAACAGTTAACTGAATGCTCACAATACTGTTGAACTGTATCTGGAGAGACTTGCCTCGGAAGAGGATCATTGGCATCAGTTAAACCACTACCTGATCCCGCCATAAGCGGAAGGACGTCAACCATGGAACGTACACTCAGTTCCGACCTGCTTTTCCAGAACAGCTCTGAAACCGCCCAGACTTCGATGCCTCTGCGCCTGCTCACCAACCTGATGTTGTGGCAGCGCCGCATCTCCAGCCGCCACCAATTGGCTCGACTGGATGCTCGCCTGCTGGCCGACGCCGGTATCAGCGAAGCGCAACGCCACGAAGAGCTGAGCAAGCCCTTCTGGCGTTAATGCAGGGTCGGTCGGCTCACCTTGAGGTGACCGCCACCTTGAATCCACAAAACCCGTCGCAGGTGACTGCTGACGGGTTTTGTTGTTTCAGAGCCCAGGAAGTCGCAAGCAGTACAGTCTTGAAAGACCTTAAAATAAACAGATACAGTTCCTATCCCGTAGTACGATTCCGTAGGAAGGGATAGGCTAGCGCGCCAGCCGACAGCTTCATCAGCGCACTCGGCTGAGCGTGCGTCTGATCTTCAGAACACCGTGACCTAATGTTTGACCCAGGAGATTGATCATGTCCCGTCCACGCCTGCTTGGCGCTGCACTGCTGCTGGCACTGGCCTCGACCGCCAACGCCTCCAGCTTCATCGTGACTACAGATGCCGTCGTCGGGGCAGTTGCCGCCTCCACCGACGCCACCTCTGACCTGTCTTCCTCCCTGCGTGACGACAAAATCGTAAAAGCGGCCCGCGACGACGCCGCCAGCTTCGTCGGCAGCAAAGGCGATATCCGCGGCGTGAAACTGGAAAGCGCTCTGGTCCATATCAGAAAGCAAATGCCGGCTCTGCAAGCCACAGACGCTGAGTTGGCTCAAGCCATTTTGGCAATCTGAACCGATGACCTGGCGGATTCCCTGAGCGTGTCCGCCTGCCCTGCGCTGGTTCGCACCGGCGCAGTGGGTTAGCCTTGCCGCCTCCTCTGCGTACCTTAGAGACTCATGCGTTATCTGATATCCGCGTTAACCGCTGTTTTCCTTATCCCTTCAGCTTTCGCCTTCGATCTGACGACCCCAACTGGAAGCGGCACTGACGGCGCTGCGCCCGGCCCTGCCAAAACTTCATGCCAATGACCTTGAACTGGCACAAGCAATTCTCGTCCAATGATTACTTCTGTTTTTGGAGACTGTTCCATGCGTAATTCGCTGATAGCCGCCGCTCTCGGCCTGGCACTCTGTGCTGGCGTGGCCCAGGCACATACTCTCGTGGCCACCAGCAATATCATCGTGCGTGCCATCGACCGCACGATCGACTTCACCTCCGATACCACCACCTCTATCCGCGACTCCAAAGTGATCGTTGAGGCCCGCGACGACGCTGCAAGCTTCGTCGGCAGCCAAGGCGAGATCCGCGGCGCACAACTGGAAGCCGCGTTCGACACCCTGCGCACCCGCGTGCCGGAAGCCCGCGACGCCAGTGACCAGACCCTCGCTGAAGCCATTCTCGCGCTGTGAAGCGACTTGGCGCCTGCCTGCTGACCTGCGTGCTTGCGCTGCTGAGTAATCCGGCAGCCGCCAGCCTGCAACTGGTTCTGGACCCCGAAGGCCTGACCCCCCGTCAGCAGCAGGCCAGCCAGACGCTTCTCGATGAGGCGCAAAAAAAGCTACCGCCACGCTTTATCGAACAGCTGGACCGGCGCATCGATGTCAGCTGGACTGACGCCATGCCAGCCGACGCCTACGGCCAGGCGTCGCTAGTCTCCAGCCTTGAGCTCAATTCACGCCTGCTCGCCAGCCTCACCGACGGCACGGCGGCGACCCGGAAAACCGGGCGCCCCCATAGCACCGTTCGCGAAGAGCTACTGGCCACGGTGCTGCACGAACTGACTCACATTTATGACCGCGCACGCCTGTGGCCACAGGCTGAGCGCACGTTGATCGTGCAATGCCAGCGCCAGTTCGACAGCCAGGGCAAGATCGGTCTGCCGGATCGTTGCCGTGGGCAAACCGCACGACGTTTCACCCTGAGCGACGATCCACGCCTACTGGATCTGGCCGGCTGGCCACAATACGTCGGCCGCCGCGGCGAGCGCGAGCTGCACAACCGCCAGGTTGCCCGCAGCCCGGATATCTACGAAGTCAGCAGCCCCAAGGAGTATGTGGCGGTCAACATGGAATATTTCCTGTTAGACCCTAGCTACGCCTGCCGCCGTCCGGCGTTGTATGAGTGGTACAAGACCCATTTCGACTGGGCCCCGACCGGTACCGGCCCCTGCACCCAGGCCTTGCCGTTCCTGAATGCCGGCAGCGACTTTGCCAAACAACCCCTGGGCACCATCGACCCCGAACGGGTCTACGCCATCGACTACCTGCTGGCCGAAGCCAACCAGAACTGGGTCAGTCGCTGGGGCCACAGCATGCTGCGGCTGGTGATTTGCGCCCCCGGTCGCCCGCGTGGGCCGGATTGTCGCCTGGACCTGGACCAGCACTTGGTACTGTCCTACCGCGCCTTCGTCAACGATGTACAGCTCTCCAGCTGGGACGGCCTGGTCGGCGCCTACCCCTCACGGCTGTTCATCCTGCCACTGTCGCAGGTAATCGACGAATACACCAAGACCGAACTGCGCAGCCTGGCCTCGGTACCGCTCAAGCTCAGCCGCAGCGAAATTGAAGCGCTGGTGCGCCAGGCTGCCGAGATGCACTGGAGCTACGACGGCAATTACTACTTCCTGTCCAACAACTGCGCGGTGGAAACCCTGAAGCTGATGCGCAGCGGCACCGACAACCCGCAGTTGAGCGGGGTGGACAGCATCATCCCCAATGGCCTGCTGGACGTGCTCAAGGGCCGAGGGCTGGCGGATGTCAGCGTGCTGGATGATCCGCGCGAAGCCCTGCGCCTGGGCTACCGCTTCGACTCCTACCGTGATCGCTACCAGGCCATGTTCAGGGTATTGAAGCAGCATCTGCCGATCAAACAGGATTCGGTGGAACAGTGGCTCGAACAACCGGCCGAACAGCGTCGACAGTGGGTTCCCAAGGCCGACCTGCGTACCAGCGCCGCACTGTTGCTGCTGGAGCAGGCCGGATTTCGTCACCAGTTGGTCCTCGCCCAGGATGAGGTCAAGCAACGCTATCTGAGCGATCGCGCCCTCCAGGATGGGAGCATGGACCGGGCCAATGTCACCTTGCAGAAGATTCTGGCCAACAGCGGTTTTCTCAGCCGGCCCGCTGAGCTGCTGGGTAGCGATGGCTACGGCTTGCCACAGCAGAACGAATGGCAACGCCTGGACACCGAAAGCCGCCAACGCCAGCAACAGTTGCAGCGCCTGTCGGGCGATCTGGACAAAGAGGTGAGGGCGCTGCTGGCACCCGCTCGGGCTACCGAAATTGCAGCCACCGAAGCCAACATCAAGCAACTCGGTGAACACCTGCGGGCGCTGCACAAGGCTTCCGGCGGGCTGGTACTGCCTTAGAGGGTTTCCTCCGGTTCGCTCGGCAAGTGCTCATCCAGATGCAACCAGGGCAAACGAGTGGTGGTCCAGATATGCCGCTCGGGTATCGCCAGCTCGGGCTGATCCAGCGTGCCGATGGTGACGTCCACCGTGTCGGGGCTCAAGGTGGTGACCAGCGCCAATTGGGCGCCACAGCCGGAACAGAAATAGCGCGTGCAACTGGCAGACGAGCGGTACTGCGCGGCCACCCCGTGCAACCATTCGAATCGGCTAGCGGGGACGGTGATCCAGGTGGTCACCGGCGCGCCGCTGACTCGTCTGCAGATCGAACAATGACAGTGGGCAATGTCCTGCAACGGCCCGGTAATACGATAGCGTGAGGCGCCGCAATGGCAGCCCCCTTCATGATGTGATGACATGAGCAACTCCACCAGAAATGCCTTTCAAAACCTTTTTACCCTTTCCTTCACCTCTCGTCGCCTTTCAGTCGTCGAAAGCTGGCTGAAAGCTTTCGCCATTAGCATCGCCATACCGCCGGCACTAGACCGGTCGGCCAGGACCCTTGCAACCCACTGCAGCGTCCGGCCCAGTAGACAACAACAATGGTGATTCTGATGTCCTTCTACACCCGCCTTCGCGCCATGCCCCCGCTCGTATTCCACGCGCCGCCCGTCCCGCGCTGATCCGCCCGGACTGACCTTCCCCCGTCGCGCCACGCCTGGAGTATTCCTATGCTGACCTTCCTTGGCTTCGCCATGGTCATCACCTTCATGTACCTGATCATGACCAAGCGCCTTTCGGCGTTGATCGCGCTCATTCTGATCCCGATTGTCTTTGCGCTGTTCGGCGGTTTTTCCGCCAAGATCGGCCCCATGATGCTCGAAGGCATCAGCAAACTGGCGCCGACCGGCGTCATGCTGATGTTTGCCATCCTCTACTTTGCCCTGATGATCGACTCCGGCCTGTTCGACCCGGCCGTGCGCAAGATCCTCAAGATGGTCAAGGGCGACCCGCTGAAAGTCTCGGTCGGCACCGCGGTGCTGGCATTGGTTGTGTCGATGGACGGCGACGGTGCCACCACCTACATGATCTGCGTGGCGGCGATGCTGCCGCTGTACAGCCGCCTGGGCATGAGCCCGCGAATCATGGCGGGGCTGATCATTCTGGCCGGCGGTGTGATGAACATGACCCCTTGGGGCGGCCCCACTGCACGGGCGGCCAGTGCCCTGCATGTCGATCCGTCGGACATCTTCGTACCGATGATCCCGGCAATGCTTGCCGGCGTCGCGGCCATCCTGGCGATCGCCTACATGTACGGCAAACGTGAACGCGCTCGCCTGGGTGAACTGCACCTGCCGGGCGATGAAGTGGATCACAGCGAGATCACCGTTTCTCAGTACCCGGACGCCCGCCGTCCGAAACTGTTGTGGTTCAACGGTGCACTGACAATGGTCTTGATGGTGGCCCTGATTGCGGGTCTGCTGCCTCTGCCGGTGCTGTTCATGATCGCCTTCAGTATCGCGATGATCGTCAACTACCCCTGCCTGCAGCAGCAGAAGGACCGCGTAACCGCCCATGCCGGTAGCGTACTGTCCGTGGTGGGGTTGATTTTCGCCGCCGGTATCTTCACCGGGATTCTGTCAGGTACCGGCATGGTCGACGCCATGTCCAAGAGCCTGCTGGCAGTGATCCCTGAAGCCATGGGCCCGTACATGGCGGTCATTACCGCCATCGTGAGCATGCCCTTCACCTTCTTCATGTCCAACGATGCCTTCTACTACGGCGTTCTGCCAGTACTGGCCGAGGCCGCCAGCCACTACGGCGTGAGCCCGGTGGAAATGGCCCGCGCCTCGATCGTCGGCCAACCGGTTCACCTGCTCAGCCCGCTGGTCCCCTCGACCTACCTGCTGGTTTCCCTGGCCGGCATCGACTTCGGTGACCACCAGCGCTTTACCTTGAAGTGGGCAGTGCTGGTTTGCCTGTGCATAATGGTCGCCGCATTGCTGATGGGGATCTTTCCGCTGTTCAGCAGTCTATAAATCTGACAATTACTTAACGCCCGACGCATCAGGCTCGAGCTGCCCCGGCAGCCTCGAGCCTGATGCGTTGACCAACGCTTGAAGGAATACACATGGAATGGCTGACCAACCCGGAAATCTGGGTTGCCTTTTTTACTCTGACGGCTCTTGAAATTGTTCTCGGCATCGACAACATCATCATGATCTCGATCCTGGTCAGCCGCATGCCCAAGCATCTGCAGCAACGGACCCGGATCTTCGGCCTGGCCCTGGCGATGATCACGCGGATCCTGCTGCTGCTCTCGATCACCTGGGTCATGCGTCTGACCGCCGACCTGTTCGAAGTCTTCGGCCAGGGCATCTCCGGTCGCGACCTGATCCTGTTCTTCGGTGGCCTGTTCCTGCTCTGGAAAAGCTCCCAGGAGATGTACCACGGCCTGGAAGGCGAAGACGAGAGTCTGGAAGAGCCAAGTGGCAAGGGCGGCAGCTTCATCTACACCATCATCCAGATTGCGATCATCGACATCGTTTTCTCGCTAGACTCGGTCATCACCGCCGTAGGCATGGTCTCGCATGTACCGGTCATGGTCGCGGCGATCATCGTTGCCGTGCTGGTGATGATGCTCTGTGCAGCCACCATCAGTGAGTTCATCGACAAGCACCCGTCGCTGAAAATGCTGGCTCTGGCGTTCCTGCTGGTAGTCGGTACCGTGCTGATCGCCGAGGCCTTCGAAGTGCATATACCAAAAGGCTACGTCTACTTCGCCATGGCGTTCTCGCTGGCGGTCGAAGCCATCAACATCCGCATGCGCACCATAATGGCCCGCAAGAAGAAGCCGAGCGATCCCGTGAAACTTCGCAAGGACATCCCGGGTCAGTAAGACCAGGGCCGGAAGAAAGGGGCAGTGAATGCCCCTTTTTTTTTGTCTGAAATTTCATAAACCTTCACCAGCCTTGGCTTTCAACCCATCGACTGGCTATGCGATGCTGGCGATCAGGCCATTGGCCGACTAAAGCTTAACGTGGGCACCGGAATAAATACTTACAGCCCACCGCTCACCATGTTTTGAACTTGCCCCGCTGGGGCACCTTAACCAGGGGGCCTTTTTCATGCTGACCCTGCTCAATCTACTCTCCGCCGTCGCCCTGTTGATCTGGGGCACGCACATCGTGCGTACCGGTATTTTGCGAGTCTACGGCTCGAACCTGCGTCGGGTGCTCGGCCAGAACATGGCGCGTCGCCCGCTGGCGTTCGCCGCCGGTATCGTGGTGACCGCCATGGTGCAAAGCAGCAACGCCACGGCCATGCTGGTGACGTCCTTTGTCGGCCAGGGCCTGATGGCGCTGACGCCGGCGCTGGCCATTATGCTGGGGGCGGACGTGGGTACCGCGTTGATGGCGCGGGTGCTGACCTTAGACTTGTCCTGGCTATCGCCCCTGCTGATTTTTCTCGGAGTCATCTTCTTCCTGTCGCGCAAACAGACGCGGGCAGGGCAGTTGGGCCGCGTGGGTATCGGCCTGGGCCTGATCATCCTGGCACTGCAATTGATCGTCGAGGCTGCCGCACCCATTACTCATGCACAAGGCGTGAAAATCCTGTTTGCCTCGCTGACCGGCGACATCCTGCTGGATGCCCTGATCGGCGCGCTGTTCGCCCTGATTTCCTATTCGAGCCTGGCGGCGGTGCTGCTGACTGCGACCCTGGCGGGTGCCGAAGTGATCAGCCTGCCGGTGGCGATCGGCCTGGTGATTGGCGCCAACATCGGCAGCGGATTGCTGGCCTTTCTCAGCACCAGCATGCAGAACGCTGCGGGTCGCCAGGTGGCATTGGGCAGCCTGCTGTACAAACTGATCGGGCTGCTGTTGATCATCCCGGTGCTCGACCCGCTGGTGGCCTGGATGGACAGCCTGGCTTTGAGCCCGCAAGAGATGGTGATCGGCTTCCACTTGCTCTACAACACCTTGCGCTGCCTGATTCTGTTGATAACCGTCGGCCCCATGGCCCAGCTCTGCGCCTGGCTGCTGCCGGAACGCCCGGATACCAACGGCATCGCCCGCCCACGTCACCTCGACCAGACCGCACTGGCCACGCCCAGCCTGGCCCTGGCCAATGCCGTGCGTGAAACCCTGCGCATGGGTGATCTGGTCGACAGCATGCTGGCAGCGATGTTGAACGTACTGCGCGGTACCCAGACCGCACTGACCCAAGAGATGCGCCGCTTGAGCGATGACGTTGAAGCGCTCTACAACGCCATCAAGCTGTACCTGGCGCAGATGCCCCGTGAAGACCTCAGCGAGCAGGACAGCCAGCGCTGGGCCGAAATCATCGAGCTTGCGATCAACCTCAAACTGGCCAGCGACCTGATCGAACGCATGCTGCGCAAGGTCCAGCAGCAAAAGACCTCGCAACGTCGGGAGTTCTCCGACGTGGGTCTGGAGGAGTTGGCCGGCCTGCACACCCAACTGCTCGCCAACCTGCGCCTGGGACTGTCGGTGTTCCTCAGCGCCGACCCGGAAAGCGCACGCCAGCTGTTGCGGGAAAAACGCAGGTTTCGCGCTCAAGAGCGGCGTCTGGCCCACGCCCACGTCAGCCGCCTGCAACGCAAGGTCGTACAAAGTATCGAGACCAGTTCCCTGCACCTGGAGCTGATCGCCGACATGAAACGCTTGAACTCGCTGTTCTGCAGCAGTGCCTACGTCGTCCTGGGCTCCGCCGATACCGGCGCATTGGTGGTCGATGGCGAAGCCCACTCGGAATGAGGGCGCCCGATGTCATACTCGCTCAGTACCTTAAGGTTCATGCAAGGAAGCTTGTCATGCGTTGCCTGATGTTTGCTTGTCTGTTGTTCGGCTGCACCTCAACTTTCGCTTTAGACCGCTTTCAGGTCGAGGGCTACTTACTCTCCAATGGCATGCAAGTGCTGCTCAAGCCCGGCTATGAGCGTAACCACGTGTCGATCCGGCTGGTGGTGGGCGTGGGCTTCGATGATTTTGGCTGTGACCGCCAGGAGCTGCCGCACTTGCTCGAACACCTGCTGTTCAGTGGTATCGACGACACTGGCGAGGGCGGCCTGGAAGAACGCATGCAGGCCTTGGGCGGCGAGTGGAACGCTTACACCAGCAGCGCCGACACAACCTTCGTGATCGATGCTCCGGCACGCAATCAGCGTAAAGTCCTCGACTTGCTGCTGGCCGTCATCTCTCAGACCCGCATCGACGACCAGGCGCTGGCGCTGTCCAAACGCATCGTCGAGCGCGAGGATGGCGGTCACTCCACCCACCTGCAGCGCTTGCTCGGCCGTCAGGATCAAGGCCACGGCGCAAGTGACCGGTTGGCCGTGGAGTTGGGACTCAAATGCGCCGAACGCGCCTCGCTCGACAGCCTCAGCCTGGACGAAGTGGAGGACGTGCGCCAACACTGGTATGCGCCTAACAACATGACCCTGATCGTCGTCGGCGGGCTGGACAAACTCTTGCCCGCTTACCTGGAGCGGACCTATGGTGCACTCGAGCCGGTCGAGCCCAGCGACCACCGACCCTTGGCCAGCCCCCGGCATACGGCAGAAGCACGCAGCGAGATCGACAACGGTTGGCTGGGCGACAGCGCCAAACTGCACTGGCTATTTGTCGAGCCGACCCTGGAGAACGGGCAAGACCAGATCCTGAAGCTGCTCCAGGACTACCTCGACTGGACGCTCTACAGCGAACTGCGGCTCAAGCATGGCCTGTCCTACGGCCCTTCAACCCGGCGAGAAGTGTTCGGTGACAGCGGCATCCTGAGCCTGAACGCCGACCTGGACCGCGCCGATATCAACGAGGCTGAGGTGCGACACGAAGTCGCTTACAGAAGTTGTTCCCACTTGGAGGGAACCACCCGTGTCACCGGGTGAATCTAGAAGGCTGAATCAAGAGCGCCTTTGACAATGTAACGAGGCACCGCAAGGTGCGGGG
>NZ_JAAAMT010000076.1 GCF_009905435.1 Pseudomonas sp. R5(2019) | reverse complement strand
CCGCGATGGGCTGCGAAGCGGCCCCGGCGATTCTGAAATCACCTACAATCGCTGGCTCAATCGCAGATACCAATGGCCTCAGGGGCCGCTGCGCAGCCCATCGCGGCCAGGTCCGCTCCTACATGGATTTCGGCGGTTCATCCCTTAACTGACCGGCATTGGGGCAAGCCCAGCTCTCATAGAACAAAATTTATCTCATTGATTTTTAAAGATAAATTTTTTGCCGATTTATCGGCATGTTCTCTGCGCGACAGCGCAGCCTCAAAGAGGCGGGGCGGACTCCTACAGACGTCAGGCCGGCACGGCCTTGTGCGCACGCTGATCCTGAGCGGTGACCCACTGGCACAATTCGATCATTTGTTCGCGCATCCAGCGGTTGGCCGGGTCCTGGTCGGTGCTCTCATGCCAGTACAGATGGGTTTCGACAGCCGGCACGTCGTTGACCGGCAGCGTCGCAAAGGCCAGGCCATGATGGCGGGCGAAGCGCTCTGGCACGGTCATCACCATGTCGGTGTGCTGGAGCACTTGCGAGGCCATCATGTAGTGCTGCGAGCGCAGGGCGATCTTGCGCTGCACGCCCATCTTGCCCAGTGCCAGGTCGACATAGCCCAGGCCGTTGCGGCGGCTGGAGATATGAATGTGGGTCATGGCCAGGTATTCATCCAGGCTCAGCTTGCCCTTGTTCTGCGGGTGGCCCTGGCGCATGGCACACACGTACTGGTCTTCCATCAATTTGACGTGGCGTACCTGCGGGTCGGTATTGAGCGGCGCGTCGACGGCGAAATCCAGACGCCCGGCCGCCAGTTCCTTGGTGGTTTCCCGGCGCTTGCACAAGAAGCTTTCGATCACCACCGCCGGGGCCTGGCGGCGCAGGCGCTGGAACAGTGGTGGCAGTACAACCGCTTCCGTGAGGTCGGTCATGCTGATGCGAAAGGTCTTGCTGGCTTGCAAGGGGTTGAAGATACGGCTTTCCTGGACCGAGATCCGCAGCAGCGACAGGGCGTTGCGCACCGGCCCGATGATGTTCTGCGCCATCGGGGTCGGCACCATGCCTTGGGCGGTGCGCACGAACAGCGGGTCGTTGAAGGTTTCGCGCAGGCGGGCGAGGGCGTTGGAGACGGCTGGCTGGGTAATGCCGACGATCTGCCCGGCGCGGGTCAGGTTGGCTTCGGTATAGATGGCATCGAAGACAATAAACAGATTCAGGTCGACCTTGCTCAGGTTCATGGGCTACGCCTCTTGTTATGTTATTGGCCGATCATATATCGGTGATGAATGTTTATACACGCCGAGAATAGGCTAGGTAAATCTTTGCCGCTGCACTAGCATCCTTTTTCATGACTCCCGCCCCCTCATTCGAGAAGGTAAATGCCATGGATTTCGCGTATTCCCCCAAGGTTCAGGCACTCCGCGCGCGCGTTACCGCGTTCATGGATGCCTATGTCTACCCCGCTGAACCGGTGTTCGAACGCCAGGTGGCCGAAGGCGACCGCTGGCAGCCGACGGCAATCATGGAGGAGCTCAAGCAAAGGGCCCAGGCCGAAGGGTTGTGGAACCTGTTTCTGCCCGAGTCGGAGCTGGGGGCGGGCTTGACCAATCTGGAATACGCGCCGCTGGCGGAAATCATGGGCCGCTCGCTGCTGGGGCCTGAGCCGTTCAACTGTTCAGCACCGGACACCGGCAATATGGAAGTGCTGGTGCGCTATGCCAACGAGGCGCAAAAGCAAGAATGGCTGGAGCCGCTGCTGCGCGGTGAAATCCGTTCCGCTTTCGCCATGACCGAACCGGATGTTGCCTCATCGGACGCCACCAACATGGCCGCCCGGGCCGAGCGCCAGGGCGATGAATGGGTGATCAATGGCCGCAAGTGGTGGACCTCGGGCGCCTGTGACCCACGCTGCAGGATTCTGATCTTCATGGGCCTGAGCAACCCGGACGGGCCTCGTCACCAGCAGCACTCGATGATCCTGGTCCCGGTCGATACCCCCGGCGTGAAAATCGTTCGCCCATTGCCGGTATTCGGCTACGACGACGCGCCGCACGGGCACGCCGAGGTGCTGTTCGAGAATGCGCGGGTGCCTTACGAAAACGTGCTGCTGGGCGAAGGGCGTGGGTTCGAAATTGCCCAGGGGCGCCTGGGGCCAGGCCGGATTCACCACTGCATGCGCTCGATCGGCATGGCCGAGCGGGCACTGGAGTTGATGTGCAAGCGTTCGGTGGAGCGTACCGCCTTCGGTCGTCCATTGGCGCGGCTGGGCGGTAACGTCGACAAGATCGCCGACTCGCGGATGGAGATCGACATGGCGCGGCTGCTGACCCTCAAGGCCGCCTACATGATGGACACCGTGGGCAACAAGACCGCCCGCAGCGAAATCGCTCAGATCAAGGTGGTGGCGCCGAATGTGGCCTTGCGGGTCATCGACCGCGCGATCCAGATCCATGGCGGCGCCGGGGTCTCGGGGGATTTTCCGCTGGCTTATATGTACGCGATGCAGCGCACGCTGCGCCTGGCCGACGGCCCGGACGAAGTGCACCGCGCGGCGATCGGCAAGTATGAGATTGGCAAGTATGTGCCCAAGGAGATGCTGCGCAGCGAACGCTGATCAGCGAACCCACACCTCTACCCGACGGTTTTTAATGCGGCCTTCATCACCGTCGTTATCGGCCACCGGCAAGTGCGCGCCAAGGCCATGAACGTCGCTGACGATCAGCCCGTGCCGGGCCAGTTCGCGGCGGACCGCCATGGCGCGCAGCTTCGACAGCAGCGTAGCGCGCTGCGGATCATCCTTGGCATCGCCAAAACCGGCCAGGCTGACCTTGCTGGCCGGTTTGCCGTGGGCCTGCAGGTAGTCCACCAGCCGTTGCAGGTCGGCGTAGGCCTTGTTGTCGAGCGCGGCGCTGCCCTCGGCAAAACGAAAATTCACCGACAGGCGCACCGCGTCGCGGGCCAGTCGCTGATAAGCCGCTGGCATTTGCGGCGCGGGTTCGACTTTCATCGCCTGCACGGTCTGCGACACAAACCCCACCTCAGCCACCAGCGCTTGTCCGGCCGGGCTTTGCGCAAAACTCACTAATGCCTGGGCCCATGGGTTTGGCCTGGCCAGGGGCACATAGAAGTACAGCCGACGGGACAGCGGATAGTCCTCGGTCGCAATCACGCGCGGAGCAGGCGCCAGTGCCTGCCCCTCACCATCGGCAACGGCAATGGGTTTGGCCTGGCGCACATAGGGCAGGCCGATAAAGCCGATGCCTTGCCGATCATTGGCCACCGCATCGGACAACGCCTCACTGGATTCAAAGCGCCGGGCTGATGGGCTCAGCGGTTGCTGCTGCGGGTCCAGCACCAGGTTCTTGAAGGTTTCGAAAGTGCCGGAGCGGTCGTCGCGGGCATACAGGTGAATCGGCCCGGAGGGGGCGCCGAGCTGGTCCCAATTGTGGATCTGACCGGAAAAGACCTGCGCCAGTTGCAAGGTATCGAGCCGGCTGAGCGGGTTGTCCGGGTGCAGGATGATCGCAACGCCGTCGATGGCGATGACCTGTTCAGCCTGACGGCTCTGCAGGTCACCCAATGCCAGCAGGGCATCGCGCTCGCTGTCCTTGACCGGGCGCGAGGAGGCGACAAGATCCGTCTTGCCGTGTTCCAGGGCCTCGAACCCGGTGCTGGAACCGTGGGCATCAACCTCGACCCAGACCGGCTGGCCCTGAGCGGTGGAACCTTGCACTCGCACTTCGTTGGCGGTGTTGGCCGGCAGCACGCGCACATCCTTGAGTCCCTGCTGCTCCATCAAGCCTTTCACCAGGGCGGGCCCCAGCACCGCGCCGATAGTGTTCGAGCCCTGAATCCGCAGCACCGGCGCATCGCCTTCGGGCAAGGGCAATGCAGCCCGTGCCGTGGCTGTCAGCAGTGACAGGGCCAACACAAACCAGCGGTTCAGAAGCGGAGGGCGGAACATGCGGCAGCACCTTCAGGGAGCAGGGGTGCCGGGAGAATAAGTCAGTCAGATGACCGAAGCGTTACAGTGCGATGGTCGTACCCCAGGCTGCACACGCAACCCGGGGCAGCACTCGATCAGGCCAGTTCCAGCCAGATCGGGGCGTGGTCGGAGGGTTTTTCCATCGCCCGCAGGTCGTAGTCGACGCCAGCATCCTTGATCCGTGGCAACAGCGCGTTGGAGGCCATGATCAGGTCGATGCGCAGGCCGCGCTTGGGCTCATCCTCGAAGCCGCGGCTGCGGTAGTCGAACCAGCTGAAGCGGTCGGTCACGTCCGGGTTCAGGTGGCGGAAACTGTCGACCAGGCCCCAACTCTTCAGGCGCGCCATCCACTCGCGCTCTTCAGGCAAAAAGCTGCATTTGCCGGTCTTCAACCAGCGTTTGGCGTTCTCCGGGCCGATGCCGATGTCGCAGTCTTCAGGCGAGATGTTGACGTCGCCCATCACCACCAGCGGCTGGTCATTGCAAAATTCGCTTTCGAGCAGGGTTTGCAGGTCGCGGTAGAAGCGCTCCTTGGCCGGAAACTTGGTGGGATGGTCGCGGCTCTCACCTTGGGGGAAGTAGCCGTTCATGATGGTCACTGGCTGGCCGTTATGGTCGGCGAAGGTGCCCCAGATGAACCGGCGCTGGGCGTCTTCTTCATCGGAGCTGAAGCCCTTGACCAGGCTCAGGGGCGCCTGGCGTGACAACAGGGCAACGCCGTAATGGCCTTTCTGGCCGTGAAAATGAACGTGGTAACCCAGGGCCTGGACTTCAGCCAGCGGGAACTGCTCGTCGCTGACCTTGGTTTCCTGCAGGCCAATCACGTCAGGCTGATGTTTTTCGATCAGCGCCGCGAGCTGATGAGGCCTGGCCCGCAGACCGTTGATGTTGAACGAGACAATCTTCATGAGGCGGCAATCCTGGCGCAAAAAAAACGATGCTAGCCGACATCGATGGCGGCGGCCAGCGTGGCGGGCAGGCGGTTGGCCTGCTAACGTCGCAGGAGCGTTCAGGCGCCGGCAAATCCGGCACTCCAGGGAAAGCGAGCCACCGACCGAGTGGCCGTCCGTCAATCGAGGAGTCATGTGCATGTCCGAAACTGCCACTGCCGATGCCTTTGCAACGGTTCACCTACTCGACGGGGGATACAGCCGCGAAGCTCGTTCGCTGCTCTATAACGCCTATCGCCATGAGCCGACCTTTGCCTACCTGTTCGACGCCGAGCGCCCGGGCTACGAGCAACGCGTCCGGGCCACGGTGCGTGAACTGGTCAAACAGCATTTTTTGCAGGAGCTGCCAGCGCTGGGGCTGATGATTGACGACCGGCTGATCGGCATCGCCCTGATCGCGCCGCCACAACGCCGGCTGGGTGTTACCGAAAGCTGGGCCTGGCGCTTGCGGATGCTGCTCAGCACCGGCTTGCGTTGCACGCGCCGTTACCTGGACTACCACACCGCCGTGCTGGCCTGCCTGCCATCCGATGCGGTTCACCAGTTGCCATTGCTGGGCGTTCATCCGCAGTTCCAGGGGCAGCATTACGGCGAGCAATTGCTGGCGGCGGTGCACAACTGGTGCGCCCAGGACCCGCATTCCAATGGTGTGGTAATCGACACCGGCAACCCGCGCTACCTGGCGTTCTACCAACGTCAGGGTTATGAAGAGATCGGCGAGGTGGCGATCGGGCCTGTGCGCGAGCATGTGTTCTTTCACCCCAACCCTCAGGTCGCGGTGTAGCGCAGTCATCGCGCAGGCGATAACAAAATCAAGCCAATCCCGGGCTCTATTTCGGCCCTATGCTCGTGTTAGCATCCGCGCCTATGAAGTGTTCAGGACGATTTTCCAGTGCGCTGATCCTGTTGCTCACCAGCCTTGCGGCCAATGCCCAAAGCGAGCTGGTGGTACGGATCAAGCCCGCCAATACGGAGCTCAAGGCCAATGTCGAAGGGTACATCGGCAGCCTCGGTGAGCGTGATGAAGAAGCCTTGTTGCGGTTCAGCCGCGGTGCTGAGGAGCAGGCGCGCAAGGCCGCCCAGGCGCTGGGTTATTACCAGGCGCATATAGAAAGTGAGGTAAAACCTGCCAAGGACAAAAAAAACCTTCGGCTTGAGATCAACATTGAGCCCGGCGAACCGGTGCGCCTGCGCGATGTGACCGTCCGTATCCAGGGCCCGGCCAGTGAACTCAAAGCTTTCCGCATTCCCGACAGCCAAGCCCTGCGCCCCGGCGTTGTGCTCAACCATGGCCACTACGAAGACGCCAAGCGTCTGATCCAGAACCAGGCCTCGCGCTACGGCTTTTTCAACGGCCGCTTTGTGCGCCAGCGGCTGGCGGTCGACCCCCAGGCGGGCGTGGCCGACATCGAACTCATCTACGACAGCGGCCCGCGCTTCACGCTGGGCAAGGTCAGCTTTGAAGGTGACACGCCTTTTGATGATGAGTTGCTGCAACGCATGGTGCCGTTCAAGGAAAGCACACCCTACGACTCGCAGCTGATCGCCGAATTGACCCAGTCGCTGCAATCGAGCGGCTATTTTGAAGGCGTGCGCGTCGATGCCGCGCCTACTGCCGCATCCGCCCAGGCGATTCCGGTCAGTGTTCAACTGCAAACTCGCAAGCCGCGGACCATGGGCCTGGGCCTTGGCTTCTCGACCGACGTCGGCCCTCGCGGCAAAGCCAACTGGACCCGCCATTGGATCAACCCTCAAGGCCACAGCTACGGCACAGAAATGGAGCTGTCGGCTCCACGCCAGAACGTCGGGCTGTTTTATGACATCCCGCTGGACCCACCGCTGACCGACAAACTGCGCTTTGCCGGCGGCTATCAATACGAAGAAATCGCCAATACCGACAGCGTCAGCAAGCTGCTGACCCTGGGCCCTGAATGGCACAGCAAGTTGCCCAGCGGCTGGCAACGGGTGATTTCCCTGAAATGGCAGCACGAAGAATACAAACTGGGCGATGACTCGGGCCTGAGTAACTTGCTGATGCCTGGCGTCAGCTATTCATACCTGCGCAGTGACAACCGCATCGACCCGCACAACGGTTATCGCCTGCAGTTCGACGCGCAAGTGGCCAAGGAGGGGCTGCTTTCGGACACCAACCTGTTGCATGGCAACGTGTTGGTCAAGGGCTTGACCACCGTCGGCCAGAACCACCGCTTCCTCGGCCGCGTGCAGTTCGGCGGCAGCGCCACTAATGGCTACAAGCAAATTCCGCCATCCCTGCGCTTCTATGCCGGCGGTGACCAGAGCGTGCGTGGCTACGATTATCAGTCGCTGTCACCGGAGAACTCCGATGGCGACAAGATCGGCGGCCGATACCTGTTGGCGGGCAGCCTTGAATACCAATATTCCATCACCGAAAAATGGCGGGTCGCGTCCTTCTTTGATCAGGGAAACTCCTTCAATACCCTTGAATTGCCTAGCCTGAAAACCGGTGTGGGCATTGGTGTGCGCTGGGTCTCTCCGGTAGGGCCATTGCGCCTGGACCTGGCCCATGCGCTGGATGACGGTGGGTTTCGTTTGCACTTTTCCATGGGGCCTGAGCTGTGAAGCGGGGTTTGAAAATTGTACTGCTGGGGCTAATCAGCCTTGTATTGCTGGTGGTGGCCGGCCTTGCGCTGGTGCTGGGTACCGAGACCGGCAGCCGGTGGGCGCTGGCCCAAGTGCCGGGCTTGCAGCTTGAAGGCTACAGCGGGCGGTTGGGTGGCCAATGGCAGGCTGATCATCTGCTCTGGGAGCAGGATGGCAACCGGGTTGAACTGAACAAGCCCTTGCTGGCCTGGTCGCCCGGCTGCCTGTTGCGCATGACCTTGTGCATCGATCGGCTACAGGTCGATCAGATCAGCCTTGATCTAGCGCCCAGCGAGGCCGAACCGGACAGCGGCCCGCTGCAGTTGCCTGACCTGAAGTTGCCGCTGGCCATCAAGTTGGGCGATGTGCGTATCGGCAGTTTGCGCCTGGATGGCAACCAGCAGTTGAGTGAGTTGCAGCTGGTGGCAGCCTGGACGGTGGCGGGCCTGCAACTGGAATCGCTCACGCTGCAGCGCGACGACCTGCGGCTCGACCTGCGCGGCACCCTGAAACCCGGAGGCCGCTGGCCGCTGGAAGCCAGCGGTCAGTTGCAATTACCCGCGATGGGCGAGCAATCCTGGCAGTTGGCGTTGAAGATCAATGGCGACCTGCTCGATACCCTGCACCTGACGGCCAACAGCAGTGGCTATCTGCAAGGCCAGCTCAGGGGTGACCTCAAGCCGCTGGCCGAGCACCTGCCCGCGAAACTGCGCCTGACCGTCGATGGCTTCAAGCCCGAGGCGGGGCTTCCCGATACCTTGCAACTCAACCAGCTCACGCTGACGGCCGAGGGTGATCTGGCCGCCGGTTATGCGATCAATGGTCAGGCCAGCCTGCCGGCAGAGCAGGGCCCGGTGGCACTGCTGCTGCGCGGGCGAGTGGATGCCGCCGGTGCCGATATCCAGGCCCTGGAGCTGACGGCCAGCGCCGAGCAACAACTGAAAATCGGTGGCAAGCTCGGCTGGGAAAAGGGCCTGAGCGCCCAGGCGAAGGTCGATTGGCTCGACTTCCCGTGGCATCGACTCTACCCGGTCATCGATGAGCCTGAGGTGGCGGTGCATCGCTTCAATGCCGTTCTGGACTACAGCGACGGCAAATACCTGGGCCATTTCAACGGTGACCTCAATGGCCCCGCCGGCGCGTTCAAAATCAGCAGCCCGGTCAGCGGCGACCTGACTCAGGTATTTCTGCCTCAGCTGGAACTGGTCGCGGGGCAAGGCAAGGCCACCGGCAACCTGAAGGTGCAGTTTGCCGATGGCATTGGCTGGGACACTGCACTGGACCTCAGTGCACTGAACCCGGCCTATTGGGTCGCCGAGCTTCCAGGCACGCTGGCCGGCCCGTTGCGCAGCACCGGTGAATTCAAGGACGGCAAACTGAAGCTGGACGCCGACCTGGACCTCAAGGGCCGATTGCGAGGCCAACCGGCGGTGCTGCAGGCCAAGGCCCAGGGCGCGGACCAGCACTGGACGCTGGGCGCTCTGGAGATCAGCCTGGGCGCCAACCGTATTCATGGCAGTGGCAGTCTGCAGCAGCGCCTGGCTGGGCAAATCGATATCGAACTGACGCGTTTGGGCCAGCTCTGGCCGGCACTTCAAGGCCAGGTCAACGGGCGTCTGGATGCATCCGGTACCCTCGACAAGCCGCAAGGGCACTTGAAGTTGCAAGGCCGCCAGTTGGCGTTCCAGGACAACCGGATGCAAGGCCTCGAGCTGGTGGCCAGCCTGGATGACGCCCAGCGCGCCAAGGTTGATCTGGGCGTTACGGGCATTCGCGCCGGTGACACCCCCCTGGGCACCCTCACCGCAAAAGGCCAGGGCGATATCCGCCAGCAAGCGCTGACCCTGGCGTTGCAAGGGCCGAAATTGAAGCTTGAACTGGGTGTGGACGGTCGCCTCGACCAAGGCAATTGGCGCGGGCGCCTGGCCAGCGGCGAGATCCAGACCGGCGGCCAGACCTGGCGCCTGCAAGGGCCGGCGAAGCTGGAGCGACTGGCCACAGGTCAAGTGGACCTCGGTGCCCACTGCTGGGCTTCAGGCCCCGCGAGCCTGTGCGGCGACGACCAGCGCCTGCTGCCCGAACCGAAACTGCGCTGGCACCTCAAGCAATTCCCGCTTGAAAGCCTCGCCCAATGGATGCCCAGGGATTTCGCCTGGCAGGGCCGCCTGAGCGCCGATGTGCAGCTTGACCTGCCCGCGGCCGGCCCCAAGGGCCAGGTGCTGGTCGACGCCAGTGGCGGCACCCTGCGCTTGCGCGAGAAGGACCAGTGGCTGGATTTCCCCTATCAGACCCTGCGCCTGGACAGCAAACTGGGGCCCAAGCGCATTGACACCCGCCTGGACTTCCTCGGCGCTCGGCTCGGTGAACTGGTGGTCAATACCCAGATCAATCCCCTGCAGAAAAACAAACCGCTGAGCGGCGATTTCCGTTTGAGCGGGCTGGACCTGGCCATCGCCCGGCCATTCGTGCCGATGGTCGAGCGACTCAATGGCCAGCTCAATGGTGCAGGTCGCCTGTCTGGCCCCCTGCTGGCCCCTCAGGTCAACGGCAGCGTGACGTTGAAGGATGGGGAAATCAGCGGCGCCGAATTGCCCACCGCACTGCACGACTTGCAGGTACAGGCCTTGATCGCCGGTGAAAGCCTGCAGGTGCAGGGCAACTGGAAGGGCGGGGAAACCGGGCAGGGCAACCTGAGCGGGCAAATCAGTTGGGCACAGGCGCTGGATGTGGACCTGCGCGTGCAGGGCACGCGCCTGCCGGTCAGCGTTGAACCGTATGCCGTGCTGGAAGCCGCTCCAGACCTGACCATCCAGGTCAACGGCGAGCGCATCGCCATCGCCGGCAAGCTGCTGATTCCCAAAGGCGCGATCACCATTCGCGAGCTGCCACCCTCGACCGTGAAAGTCTCCGAAGACACGGTGATCGTCGGTCACCAGACCGAAGAGGGCAAACAGCCGATACCGATGGCGATGGACATCGACGTCGAGGTCGGCCAGGAAAAACTGTCATTCAAGGGCTTTGGCCTGACCGCGAACCTGGCGGGCCGTGTGCACATTGGCGACAACCTCGATACCCGCGGTGAATTGAATCTCAACGATGGCCGCTACCGCGCCTACGGCCAGCGCCTGACCATCCGCCGTGCCCGCCTGCTATTCGCAGGCCCCATCGATCAGCCCTACCTGGACATCGAAGCCATTCGCAAGACTGACGACGTGGTGGCGGGTATTCGCTTGACCGGCAGCGCCGAGCAGCCGACCACCCAGGTGTTTTCCGAGCCGGCCATGAGCCAGGAGCAGGCACTGTCCTATCTGGTGCTGGGGCGTCCGTTGGGGAGCAGCGGCGAAGACAACAACATGCTGGCCCAGGCGGCCCTGGGCCTGGGGTTGGCGGGCAGTTCGTCGATCACCAGCGGCCTGGCCAACCGGCTGGGGATTGAAGACTTCCAGCTCGACACCGAGGGCAACGGCACCAGCACCAGCGTGGTGGCCAGCGGTAACCTGTCCGAGCGCTTGAGTCTGCGCTATGGCGTCGGGGTGTTCGAACCCGCCAACACCATCGCCCTGCGTTACCTGTTGAGCAAGCGCTTGTACCTGGAAGCGGCCAGCGGCCTGGCAAGCTCGCTGGACCTGTTCTACAAACGCGACTTTTGATCGCTGGCGCGCACGGTGGCGGCTTCAATGAATTCGTTGAGGTCGTCGTCCGGCGCAGGTGGCAGCGTTACCCGGATCGGGCTGATCAGGTTGGTGTACTCCTCGATCAGCCGACTGACTGCCTCTGGAGGCTCGCAGGCCTTGAACTGCATGCTGATCTGCACTTCATCCGGGTCGCGCTCCTCGCTCTGGCGCTTGTCGGCGCCGACGGTGACAAAAAAGCGCTCGCTCTGCAGGTCACCGTTTTCCAGGTCATGGCTGGCCTTGGCCAGTTCTGTGGCCTGGATCCGCACCGACAGATCCACCTGCATCTGTTCCAGCGCCAGGCCTCGTGGCGCCACCAGCGCCACCAGTGGGATGCGCATATGGTGATGATCATCCAGTGCCACCTCGACCATCTTGGCTTTCATTGGCGTGCCGAGGTCGTCGGCGTCATAGTCGAAGAACTGATCGAACAGCTTGATGTACTGCTGGGCAATCAGGTTGTTGGTCGCAGCGGCGGCTTCTTGCAAGCCTCGGGTGATATCGCGCAGGTCGCTGGCGGTCATCGGCTCTTTCTTGCGGGAATAGAAGGCCACGAAGGTCGGCTCCTTGATCTAACGGCAAAAAGCCCCGCCGAAGGGCGAGGCACTGCAAGCGGTGGTGCGGGAGTGGTGTCAGGCAGGGGCCGCCGATTGCTCGAGCTGGTCAGGCATCGGCAATGCCGATGTCGGCAGCGCATCGGTGTTGGCGGCTATAGCGTTTGGCATTACCGTGGGTTTGGTCGCGGCATCGGTCAGGAATTCGATCACCCGCAGCAAGGCTTCCGGCGGCTCCTGGCGCACCACGCGGGTATTAAAGGCGTAACGGGCGCGGGTATCGGTCTTGCGGGTCTGGCTGGACTTGTGGCTGACCTGGCCCTTGACCGAAAGCCGGAACGGCCCCCAGCCCAGCGATGACTGAAACGAGGCTTCGCCAGCGGTTTCAGACATGCTTTCCGCCTGCTGACTGATGGTCAGCTCGAACTCGATATTGCCTTCTTCGATACTGATGTTCGGGTGGGTGATGGCCGCCAGCAGGGGAATCTGCATTTTCTTGGCGATGGTGCCCTTGTACACCCCTTGCTCATCGGTGATGGTTTCGTCGTAGTCGAACTGGATCGCGACGGCCTTGCCATCCTGAATACAAACGCCCATCAGGAAGTCGGCGTACGCCTTGCTCGCCGAAATCTGCGCCGTGATCATCGCTTGCAGCGGGCCGGAAATCATCCGGTCCAGGGGCAGCGCATTCATGACCGAGCCGATCAGGCCGTTATCGATTGTTGCCATGGGTGATGTCCTTATCTGTGTTTGGGTTGAACGCGGCGCCATACTCCTCTACTGAGTTGTTGGCGATCAGCGGGAAGTGATTACCCGGGGACCGTGCGATCAAATAATGTAGGAGCCGAGCTTGCTCGCGATGGGCTGCGCAGCAGACCCGGGGCCGCTGCGCAACCCATCGCGAGCAAGCTCGGCTCCTACGCCAACCGTCGAATATTCCCGATCTGGCGCAAACTCAGCCCGTATTTATCCGCCAACACACTGCGCGAATAACCCTTGGAACTTTCCTGCTGAATTTGCTGGTTGCGCAGTTGCCTGGAAAAGTGATCGGCCTTGGGGATTTCCAGCGCCATGCCGGCGCAGCGCTTGATGAGCGCCTTGAGCTCATCCTGCGGAAGTACGTCGGCCAGCGACGTCCGTTCGGCGTGCTTGGGGATGTATTTGGGGCGACCGCCGTAGATGCAGGTCAGCCGATAGGCATGTTCCAGGCCGATACAGTCGACCAGCATCTGCAGGGTGTGAGGGAGTTGGGAAATATCGACTCGCTTGAGGTCTGTGACGTCCATGTTGACTTCCTGTAACGATGATTGGCCAGCAAACGGTTTCGCGCCGCTGGCGCGGTTACCTTCACCCTCAAAAAGGTTGAAGCCTTGAATCGATTCTCGGCCAAGGGTCCGCTTGATATCTAGGCTGCAAGCGGCTTTCGGTGAGTAGCCTTTTGGGCATTTGAGCGGTAGGTAAACGGCAGATTCCTTGCAGTCCCTGGATGTACCTTGCCGCCAAAGGCCTTGTGTTTATTGAAGGGGGAAATTTTTCCTGCAAGGGTGTGTCGTAAAAGTTCAGACCCATCAGGCGCAGGGTTTTGTCAGCAGCAGGCTGGCCTGGCCCAAGGCTGCCGCATCGGTGCTGCGAGTGCCTTCGGCGACCGATCGCCAATCCACCCAGATACAGATCGCGGTCAGTGGCACTCCGCTGTGCTCACCGATGGTCTGTGGGCTGAAGTCGTGCCGATACCAGGCCTGAGTGCGTTTGAGTGCGCCGACGCTGTGCGCCTGGGTGAGGGTGAGGGTCACCAGCGCCGGGATGTCGCGCGAGGGCAAGGTGAAATGGGGGCGACCAGGGCCGGCGGTGAAATGGCCGGCCTGGCGGGTGCGTTGCCAGAGCTGTTGCCACTGGCTGGCACTGGCGCTGGCGCCCAAAGTGGAACCGAAGACAATCAGAGTGTCGTCATCGAGTGATTCGGTTTGAAGTGCCTGAGCAGGCAGGATCAGCAGCGCGAAAAGCGCGGCCAGGAAGCGAATGGGCATGGTGATACTCCTTCAGGAGCCAAATGGCTGGAAGGGGCATGGTTTCAGTTCGGGCGGGTTGGCCTACAGCCGGAAAGTATTCAACGGCAAGGCTGAGGTAAGATGTGCGTTTTGATCGTAAGCAGGAAACCCTAATGACTCAGTCTCAACGCCTGAAATACTCCATCGTGATTTCCCTGATCGTGCTGGGGACGATGTTCGGGCTCTCGTATTTGCAGAATGCCGGTGTTATCAGCGAGAAAGTCTTCCAAACCATTGCGATCGCCGTAGCGGTGGTCGTCGTGGTCATCAATGGCATCATGCGGCGTAAAGTGAAGCCTTGAGCCGCCTCATCAAGGCGGCATCGGCCCGAGCGCTCAGCCTGCTTCGAGCAGGGCCCGTGCCTGCGGGTTAAGGCTGTAGGCCTTGTCGGCGCCGAGGCTGATGACGCCTTCGGCGCTGAGCCGCTTGAGCACTTGGCCGCGGCATGCTGCTGGCCAATCCGCATTTCCCCTGATGAGGACAGCATGAGCGCGATTATTCTTGAATCCATCTTGACCTGTCCGCGTTGTGGTTTTTCCAAGCTGGAAACCATGCCCACGGACGCTTGTCAATACTATTACGAGTGCAGCAACTGCAAGACGCTGCTGCGCCCTAATCCCGGAGATTGCTGCGTATTCTGTTCGTTCGGCTCGGTCAAGTGCCCGCCGATCCAGCAGCAGCGCGGCTGTTGCCTGTAGAACCCAGGTGGATCACGGGTAATCCACCTCATGGAACACCTCCTGCCTGGCTCAGTAGGCTGGGTGGTCTGGCAATGCCCGCCAGGGATCGTCAATCAGTCCGCGTGCTCTAGCGCAGCAGGTGCACTGCCAAGCCGATGAGCGCACAGGCCATCAGCACCTGAATCACGCCGCGCTTGAAGCGGAACAAGGCAATCGCCGCCGCAATCGCAATCAGCGCGGAAGGCCAGTCGAGAGTGCCGCTCAAACCGGTTGGCCACAGCACGTGGTAGCCAAAGAAACACGCCAGGTTGAGGATCACCCCCACCACGGCGGCGGTAATCCCGGTCAGCGGCGCAGTAAACTTGAGTTCGTTGTGGGTCGACTCCACCAATGGGCCGCCGGCGAGAATGAACAGGAATGAAGGCAGGAAGGTGAACCAGGTCACCAGGGTTGCCGCGACGGCACCGGCCAGAAACACTTGATCGGCGCCAAACACCTGCAAGGTATAAGCCCCGACGAAACCGACGAAAGCCACCACCATGATCAGCGGCCCCGGTGTGGTTTCCCCCAGCGCCAGGCCGTCGATCATCTGGGTCGGGGTCAGCCAGCCATAGTGACCGACCGCACCCTGATAGACATACGGGAGCACGGCGTAGGCACCGCCAAAGGTCAGCAGGGCGGCCTTGGTAAAGAACCAGCCCATCTGGGTCAGGGTACCTTGCCAGCCATAGAGGGCGGTCAGGATCCCCATCGGCAACGCCCACAGCACGATGCCGATCAGTGCCAACAGCGCCAGTTTCACCCAGCTGAAGCGGGCATGCTCGGGGGAGGGGGTGTCGTCATCGATCAAGGCCGGGCCGAAGGACTTTTTGGCGGCACTATGGCCCCCGACTCTGAATTTTTCTGGAGCCAGCCGACCTCCCACATAACCGATCAGTGCTGCACCCAGCACAATCAGCGGGAATGGCACATTAAAGGCGAAGATGGCGGTAAACGACGCCGCCGCCATGGCCCACAGCCAATTGTTCTTCAACGCCCGAGAGCCGATTCGGTGGGCCGCTTGTACGACAATCGCCGTCACCGCGGGCTTGATGCCATAGAAGAGTCCGGCCACCACAGGCACTTCCCCGAAGGCGATGTACATCCAGGACAAGGCGATCAGGATAAACAACGATGGCAACACAAACAGCGCTCCGGCAATCACGCCTCCCCAGGTTCGATGCATCAGCCAGCCAATGTAGGTCGCCAATTGTTGGGCCTCGGGCCCGGGCAGCAACATGCAGTAGTTGAGAGCGTGCAGGAATCGTCGCTCGGAAATCCAGCGCCGGCGTTCTACCAGCTCTTGGTGCATGATCGAAATCTGTCCGGCTGGCCCGCCGAAGCTTATGAAGCCGAGCTTCAGCCAGAACCAGAACGCCTCGCGCAAACCGATCGGCTCAGGCCTCGACAGTTTCACTTCAACCGCCGATTCGGAAACCTTACTCATTGGGTTGTTCCTCTTTTGCAAACTCGGCGAACAGGCCGTCGAAGATGGCGCTTGCAGCAGCCAGCAGGTGGTCGTCGTGACTAATGGTTTCGCGCAGTCCCGCCAGCACACGCTCGATGCCGGCAGCCTCCACAGGTTGAACGCCTCCGATATCGAGGTAGTGCACCAAGGCCGCGATGCGGTTTAGCCCAGGCTCTTGAAGTGCAAAGCTGGCTTGTAGGGTTTCGAAGGTCACCCGATTGCCGACATGACTGAAAGTCGCGTCATCGAAGTCAAAACCCAGAGCATCGGCTGGACAGTCCTGAGGCTGGTTCAGCCAGAGGATCTGAGCCTTTGGATCAATGAATCGACGGATCAGCCAAGCGCAAGCCAGGCGGTCAACCCAAGGGCGTTTGCGGGTTGCCCAGATACGACCCTGATAGTCGGCAAGGCTGAGTGCTGGTATGGGCAGATCCCGGCTATATGGCTCATCCGCCGACAATGCCCTGCTGACCGCCGTCTCCAGCTCCTGCAAAGCCGCGTCGATCTGCTGCTTCGGCTTGCCTGGAAAGTAATCGATGTTGACCAACTGCTCATAGGCCTTGCGCAGCTTGCGAATCTGCTTGGTGGTGAACAGCGCATTATCAGTGGTGAGCTGTCCCCGGCACTCTTCAATTTCGGTGCGCAGCTTGCTGTAGTCCTCGCTTCGGTTGAACAACCCGATAAAGCGTTCGCCGCCTGGGTCCACCACAGGAAGGACAAAGGCGATGCCATTGATAGCCAGGATGTCACGCTCAACCGAGGCCAGTGCTTCACGACAGGCGCCGGTGTCGGGCAGCAGGTAAGCACCATCGCGCAAAACCGCAGCCCCAGACGCTTTTAGGGCGCGCCAGGCGCGCATGCGCTCCGTCGCATTTGCGGTCGGTAATCCCAGGATCAGAGTCAGCCAATTATTCATGTAATGAAAGATCGAAATAATGTAGAGATCGCTACATTATCTCTGCGCAAGAAAATTGGAAAGCTGTATCAACAGACTCGTCTCAGGCTCCAGATGAAGACAAGCAGGGTTGTATCTGCCGTAAATTTTTTACGCTTTCTTTACAGTAGGTGTTTTTGCCCACAATTATACTGGCTGCGATTTTTTAGATCGTCCATGCGCGTTGCATTTCCAATGGCCTTGGTCAATCGTATTGCCCAAGGATGGCATGCACTTCCTCCCCTCAATCCGAGAGAAGCGACCTTGAGCGAAACAGCGATCCCTGCCCATGAAGACTCCCAATCCAGAACGTCAGGAGTGGGCTTGCTCATCGCCGCGGTCGGAGTTGTTTACGGGGACATTGGCACCAGCCCCCTGTACACCCTTAAAGAAGTGTTCTCCGGTCACTACGGCGTCCAGGCCAATCACGACGGCGTACTGGGCATTCTGTCATTGGTCTTCTGGTCATTGATCTGGGTCGTCTCGATCAAGTACGTGCTGTTTGTCCTTCGCGCCGACAACCAGGGTGAGGGGGGCATCATGGCCTTGACGGCACTGGCGCGTCGGGCCTCGGCGCCGTATCCCGGAATGAGCAGGATCCTGGTGTTGCTCGGGCTGTTTGGCGCGGCACTTTTTTACGGGGACAGCATGATCACCCCGGCCATCTCGGTACTCTCTGCGGTTGAAGGGCTGCAGCTTGCGTTCGATGGCATCGAGCACTGGGTCGTGCCGCTGTCCGTGGTCGTTCTGGTAGCACTTTTCCTGATACAGAAACATGGCACGGCGCGTATCGGCATCCTGTTCGGCCCGGTCATGGTGCTGTGGTTCGTGGTGTTGGGTGCGCTCGGCATTTACGGCATCCTGCAACGCCCGGAAGTGCTGCAAGCGGTGAATCCTGCGTGGGCCGTGCAATTCTTCGTGGTTCATCCGGGTATTGGCGTGGCCATTCTGGGCGCCGTCGTGTTGGCATTGACCGGTGCTGAAGCACTGTATGCCGATATGGGCCATTTTGGTCGCAAACCCATTGCTCGTGCCTGGTTCATCCTGGTGCTCCCCGGCCTGGTGCTCAATTACTTTGGCCAGGGCGCGTTGATCCTGGGTAACCCGGAGGCTGTGCGCAACCCGTTCTATTTGCTGGCGCCTGACTGGGCATTGTTGCCGATGGTCGCGCTGTCGACACTGGCCACCATCATCGCTTCTCAAGCGGTGATCTCCGGTGCTTTCTCCCTGACTCGGCAGGCCATCCAGTTGGGTTACGTCCCTCGCATGTTTATCCAACACACCTCCAGCCAGGAAAAGGGACAGATCTATATCGGCATGGTTAACTGGGCGTTGATGGTCGGTGTCGTGCTGCTTGTGATTGGTTTCGAGTCGTCCAGTGCGTTGGCCGCCGCCTATGGAGTCGCCGTAACGGGGACCATGTTTATCACAACCCTCCTGTCCTCGGCTGTCGTCCTGCTCCTATGGAAAATTTCGCGCTGGTTGGCGATCCCACTGCTACTCGGATTTTTGCTGGTAGACAGTCTGTACTTTGCCGCCAACGCACCGAAGATCTTCCAGGGCGGCGCGTTCCCTGTGATTGCCGGCATTGGCCTGTTCATTTTGATGTCGACCTGGAAGCGGGGCCGGAAAATTATTGTTGAGCGGCTGGACGAAACCGCGCTGCCGCTGCCGTTGTTCATTAGCAGCATCGGCTCGCAACCACCCCATCGTGTGCAGGGTACGGCGGTATTTCTGACGGCCCGGACTGATGCTGTCCCTCATGCGCTATTGCACAACCTGTTGCATAACCAGGTGCTGCACGAACAGGTGGTGTTGCTCACTGTGGTGTCTGAAGACAGCCCTCGCGTTAGTGCTGACAGGCGGTTTGAGGTTGATGTCTATGGTGAAGGCTTCTTCCGGGTCAGTCTGCACTTTGGTTTTATCGAGGAGCCCGACATCCCCTTGGCCTTGAGTCTTTGCCACTTGAAAGAGCTGGATTTCAGCCCGATGCGCACCACTTACTTCCTGAGTCGCGAGACGGTCATCCCGACCAAACGCATCGGGATGGCTCGTTGGCGCGAAACCCTGTTCGCGTTCTTGCTGAAGAACGCCAACAGCAACCTCAAATATTTCAATCTACCGCTCAATCGTGTGATAGAGCTGGGCACGCAGGTTGAGATGTAAAGAATAAGCAAGGCCGCCATCGGCGGCCTCAGGTTGATGACAAACCCCTGTAATTACATGGACTCGCCCACGCCGAGGCGTCAATGCGCCACGGTGGCGGTCTAAGAAGCCAACGACAGCGAGGGCGAGTCCATGAAAAAGAATACGACGATAGATCAGTCCCTGTCTTCCAC
>NZ_JAAAMT010000075.1 GCF_009905435.1 Pseudomonas sp. R5(2019) | reverse complement strand
TCGGGCATCGATTCTCATCGGGGCGCGGGGGTGACAACCCCCACTCAGACGCCGGATAGATGAAAGCAAGCCAACCACGCATCAACACCAGTATTGCAGAAAAGGGGGTAACCATAGATGTAGGAGCGGATTTATCCGCGAATAGGGCCACCTCGACCTAAAGGGGGCGCGCTCCCGGCCGGCGCCGCTACTCCGGGTGAAGCGATTAACCTGTTCAGCCACGGTTCAGACAGGGTTCAGCCAGCGTTCAGGGGCTGCTGCTTACTCTAGCGCCATACCCGAATCAAACAGCGAAAAAACGCGGAGAAGCCCCATGAACACACTTAACAAACTGCTGCTGGCCATGGTTGTGATGGGCAGCAGCGCTGTCACCCAGGCCTCTGAAAGCACATTTGCCGGCCTGGCTTATGGTCAGACCAGCGACAAGGTCAAGAAGTCCGGCCTGCTCAACGATAATCTGCAACACCCCAACGCCGACGGCATCATCCGCAAGGACGGCACCTGGGGCCTGCGGGTCGGCGCATTCGCTTCCCGACCCACTGAACCGCTTCAGCGCGTTGCTTTGCAGATGGGTCGAAACACGGAAAGCACTGTCAGAATTTTCCGAGGCGGATACCCGCCACTGCCCGTTGAATTTTGCCGGCAGTGGGCGGAAACCCGCCAACCCACCCTCCACCAAACCCCGGCAATTTGACTGTCAGCGCCTGATTTACCTGGCCTGCGAGGCTTATTGGCAATTTGGCACGCCGCTTGCGATAGACGATTCAGGTCTGCTACCCGCAGCTCGCCAAAACAAATCCCTCCATTGCAGGAGGGTTCGTACTTTAGGTATCGCGCGCACCACGAAGGGTGCCGACGGTACGCTTGAGGAAGCCAAGCCATGACAACTCGTCAGCCCATCTACAAATCGCTGTACTTCCAGGTGATCGTTGCCATCACCATCGGTATTCTGCTGGGCCACTACTACCCTGAAACCGGCGTGGCGCTCAAACCGCTGGGCGACGGGTTCGTCAAACTGATCAAAATGGTCATTGCCCCGATCATCTTCTGTACGGTGGTCAGCGGTATCGCCGGCATGCAGAACATGAAATCGGTCGGCAAGACCGGCGGCTACGCGATGCTGTACTTTGAAATCGTCTCCACCATCGCGCTGATCATCGGCCTGGTCGTGGTCAACGTGGTCAAGCCTGGCGTCGGCATGCACATCGACGTCAGCACCCTGAACGCCAGCAGCGTGGCTGCCTACGCGGCGGCGGGTGCCCAGCAGACCACCGTCGGCTTTTTGCTCAACATCATCCCGTCCACCGTGGTCGGCGCCTTCGCCAACGGCGATATCCTCCAGGTGCTGATGTTCTCGGTGATCTTCGGTTTCGCCCTGCACCGCCTGGGTGCCTACGGCAAACCGGTGCTGGACCTGATCGATCGCTTCGCCCATGTCATGTTCAACATCATCAACATGATCATGAAGCTGGCCCCGGTCGGCGCCTTCGGTGCGATGGCCTTCACCATTGGCCAGTATGGCGTGGGTTCGCTGGTGCAACTGGGCCAGCTGATGCTGTGCTTCTACATCACCTGCGTGGTCTTCATCCTGGTCGTGCTCGGCGGTATTGCCCGCGCCCACGGCTTCAGCGTGCTGAAACTGATCCGCTACATCCGTGAAGAACTGCTGATCGTGCTGGGTACCTCGTCGTCCGAGTCGGCGCTGCCACGCATGCTGGTGAAAATGGAACGCCTGGGTGCGAAGAAATCCGTGGTGGGCCTGGTGATCCCGACCGGCTACTCGTTCAACCTTGACGGTACTTCGATCTACCTGACCATGGCTGCCGTGTTCATCGCCCAGGCCACCGACACCCCCATGGACATTTCCCACCAGATCACCCTGTTGCTGGTGCTGCTGGTAGCCTCCAAAGGTGCTGCCGGCGTGACCGGTAGTGGCTTCATCGTCCTGGCCGCGACCCTGTCGGCCGTCGGCCACCTGCCGGTTGCCGGCCTGGCGCTGATCCTGGGTATCGACCGCTTCATGTCCGAAGCCCGCGCCCTGACCAACCTGATCGGTAACGGTGTGGCCACTCTGGTTGTCGCCAAGTGGGTCAAGGAGCTGGACGAAGACAAACTGCAGGCCGAACTGGCCAGCGGTGGCACCTCGATCTCTGACGAGCGCCTGACCGAAGAACTGGGTGTGATGGAAGGTACTGCACGTACCTGATCTGAAGCCTTACCCACAAAAAGCCCGTCAATAATCGACGGGCTTTTTTGTGGGAACCAAGCCTTACACAGATGCTGAGCGGGGAAATTGTGGGAGCGGATTTATCCGCAAATAGCCTCGCCGCGGTTCGCCTGACACACCGCGGTGAGGCTATTGGCGGATAAATCCGCTCCCACATGGCCTACCCTTTTGGCGTTGCTCGCGAATACGCTCACTCCACCCGCGTTTCTCCGCTGTACTCCAAAGTATGCCGACACCGTCGGCACAAATACCGTCGCCCCTGGCGCACCAGGTTATGACGCTGGGCCGAGAAGGCGAAGTCGCTGTCCACGCACGGGCAGCGGTAGATATACCGCGTCGCCCGGCGACGCTTGATCTCGTAGGTGTGGCAGCGGTGGGGCGGCAGTTCATAGACACCGCGCATGATCAGCTGCCATTCCTCGCCATGGGGCTGGATGCTGTCGCCAAACAGTTGGTGAGCCACCAGGTGGGCCACTTCATGGGCGACTGTCTGCTTTAGAAAGTCTTCGGCATTTTCACGGTACAGCTGCGGGTTGAAACGCAGCAGGTTCTCGTGCAAATGCGCGACGCCGGCCTTCTGGCCGCGCAGCTTGAAGCTGACCACGGGGCGTTTGAAGGGGCGTTTGAAGAAGTCTTCAGCTTGTTTGAAACAGGATTCAACGCGGGAATTGAGTTGCTCGGGCATAGACAAAGGCACTCCGTATCCGTCGATTATGCCGTAACCGGTTACACCACACAGCACCGGGCCGCCATGTGGCGGCCCGATGGTTTACAGCTACCTATGTCAGTTCTAATTAGTGTAGACAGGTCCCACGCCGAGTCCCCAGACGATGACTGTAAAGGCCATGATGGCCACGAGCACGACCAGGCCAACGGCCAGGACTGAGCTTGAGAAGAGAAACCCTTCATCGGAGGGAATGTTCATGAACGTAGGCAGCCCGACATACAACAGGTAAACCGTGTAGCAAATGGCGGCAGTGCCAACGATCATTCCTAGCCACAGGTGTGGGTAGAGCGCCGCCAATCCGCCAATGAACAGCGGGGTAGCGGTGTAGGTTGCAAAGGCGATACAGCGGGCAAGCGACGGATTGGCGTCGTAGGTGCGGGCCATCCAGTGGATGAAGGCACCCATGACCGCGACGCCGCCCAGCATCGCCAGGTACGACATGATGGTCATCCAGATCGCGCTTTCTGTGGTCAACATCACCGGTGCGCGATTGCCGATGACCCAGCCCACCTGGGTCGTGCCGATAAACGCCGATACGGCCGGAATCGCAGCCAGTATCAGGGTGTGCGTCAGGTACATGTGGCTGATGCTTTCCTCTTCGCCACGAATTTCTCGCCATTCCTGGTCAGGGTGGGTGAACAGCCCCAAAACGTGATGGATCATGCCAGACACTCCTTACGTTGATGCCATCGCCCCCCAGAGGAGCGCTTACTGGCCCAGCGGCCGAAAGGATTAATCAGGCCACCCGATCGGTGTGGTCTTACTAGGCAGTATAGGAAGGACTTGCGTACAAATATCCGCGCTTTTAGAGCAAATCGCGCTGTCAGGCACAGTGGTAATCGCCATGCAGAATTTAACCCCGAGGGTCAATCGCCGACGGGCAGGGCCTACGCCAGCGGCCGGTTTATGCGTAAAATAGTCGGCTTTTGTCACACCTTGCGGATCTCAAGCGCTATGGGCACCCTTTCGGTCAATCAGAACAAACTGCAGAAACGCCTACGCCGCCTGGCCGGCGAAGCCGTCACCGACTTCAACATGATCGAGGACGGCGACAAGGTCATGGTCTGCCTGTCCGGCGGCAAGGACAGCTACACCATGCTCGACGTTCTGCTGCATCTGCAGAAAGTGGCGCCGATCAAATTCGAAATCGTCGCAGTGAACATGGACCAGAAACAGCCGGGCTTTCCCGAGCACGTGCTGCCGGCCTACCTCAAAGAGCTGGGCATCGAATACCACATCGTCGAGAAGGACACCTATTCGGTGGTCAAGGAATTGATCCCGGAAGGCAAGACCACTTGCTCGCTATGCTCGCGGCTGCGTCGCGGCACCCTGTACACCTTCGCCGATGAAATCGGCGCGACCAAGATGGCCCTGGGTCACCACCGCGACGACATCGTCGAAACCTTCTTCCTCAACATGTTCTTCAACGGCAGCCTCAAGGCCATGCCGCCGAAGCTTTTGGCCGACGATGGCCGCAATGTGGTGATCCGACCGCTGGCCTACTGCGCCGAGAAAGACATCCAGGCCTATTCCGACTTCAAGCAATTCCCGATCATCCCGTGCAACCTCTGCGGCTCGCAAGAGAACCTGCAGCGCCAGGTGGTCAAGGACATGCTGGTGGAGTGGGAGCGCAAGTCGCCAGGCCGTACCGAGAGCATCTTCCGTGGCTTGCAGAACGTGGTGCCGTCGCAGCTGGCCGACCGCAACCTGTTCGACTTCGTCAACCTGCGCATTGATGAGACGGCGACCCCGCGTTTTCTCGACGTGCTGAACATCTGACCATGCGCGATTACCAATGGCTGCACGAGTACTGCCTGAACCGCTTCGGCTCGGCCGCGGCCCTGGAGGCGCACCTGCCGGTGCCCGCCAGCGCCGCGCAGTTGCGTGACCTCGGCGATGACCGTTACCTGTCGATGCTGGCGCTGCGGGTGTTTCGTGCCGGGCTCAAGCACAGCCTGGTGGATGCCAAGTGGCCGGCCTTCGAGCAGGTGTTCTTTGGCTTCGTCCCGGAAAAGGTCGTGCTGATGGGCGCCGAGCACCTGGAGCGGCTGATGCAGGATGCCCGCATCATCCGCCACCTGGGCAAGCTCAAGAGCGTGCCGCGCAATGCGCAGCTGGTGCTGGACGTGGCCAGGGAGAAAGGCAGCTTCGGCAATTTCATCGCCGATTGGCCGGTGACCGACATTGTCGGCCTGTGGAAGTACCTGGCCAAACACGGGCATCAGTTGGGCGGCCTGTCGGCGCCGCGCTTTTTGCGGATGGTCGGCAAGGACACCTTCATCCCCACCAACGATATGGTTGCGGCGCTGGTCGCCCAGAACCTCATCGACAAGCAGCCTACCAGCCAACGCGATCTGGCCATTGTCCAGGACGCATTCAACCAGTGGCATGCCCAGAGTGGTCGGCCGATGTGCCAGCTGTCGTTGATGCTGGCGTACACCGTCAACCACTAAGCGGTTTACACCTCGCTTTCACCCGCCAGCCGGCGGTCATGCTGAAAGCGCCAGCGCACGTACAACAGCGCGCTGATAAACAGCCCCAGGCTCAGCAGCACTTCGATCCAGCCGAACAGCGTTCGCGCCGGATCGAAGGCGGCGAGCACGCCCTTGATAAAGTACAGGTTGACCACGAAGCAGGTCCAGGCATGCGCGCGGGCGCTGCCCAGCAACATGCCCGGAAACAGCAGGGCCAGCGGCACCAGTTCGATGGCCAGGATGACCCCGACCCGGGCGCCGTGCAGGTCGGCGAACTGCAGGTTGTTGACGGTCAACAGCAGGATCAGCGCAAAAAAGAACACCAGGCTCAGGCCGCGGGTCAGGCGCAGGCGCGGCGCCAGCCAGTGCAGCGGGGGCAAAACCTTGGGTTTCTTAGCCACGGCCGTTCTCCAGCAGTTTGGCGGTGCTGGCCAGGCGTTGGCCCAGCGCGCGGCACAGGCTGATTTCATGCTCGTCCAGGCCGCGCTTGCCATCGGCACCCGCGTGGTGGCTGGCGCCGTACGGGGTGCCGCCGCCGCGGGTGTCGAGCAGCGCCGACTCGCTGTAGGGCAGGCCCATGACCAGCATGCCGTGGTGCAGCAGCGGCAGCAGCATCGACAACAGCGTCGTCTCCTGGCCGCCGTGCAGGCTGGCGGTGGAGGTGAAGGCCGCTGCCGGCTTGCCGACCAGGCCGCCGCTCAGCCACAGGCTGCTGGTGCCGTCGATAAAGTACTTCAAGGGCGAGGCCATGTTGCCAAAGCGCGTCGGGCTGCCCAGCGCCAGGCCCGAGCAGTGGCGCAGGTCATCAAGGCTGGCGTACAGCGCACCCGTCTCGGGGATTTCCGGGGCCACCGCTTCGCACTCGGTGGAGATCGCCGGGACCGTGCGCAATCGCGCCTCCAGCCCGGCCAGTTCGACGCCCCGGGCGATTTGCCGGGCCATCTCGCTGGTGGAGCCATGGCGGCTGTAGTACAGAATCAGGATGAACGGAGCACTCACGCCAGGATCTCCAGCACTTTTTCTGGCGGCCGGCCGATCACCGCTTTGTTGCCGACGACCAGGATCGGCCGTTCGATCAGTTTCGGGTAGGCGACCATCGCGGCGATCAGCGCGGCATCGTCCAGCGCCGGGTTGGCCAGTTGCAGCGCCTTGTATTCGTCTTCGCCGGTGCGCAACAGTTCGCGGGCACTGATGCCCAACTTGCCCAGCAGGCTTTTCAGGGTGGCGGCGTCGGGTGGGGTTTCCAGGTAGCGCACCACGGTCGGCGTCAGGCCACGGGCTTCAAGCAGCTCCAGTGCACCACGGGATTTCGAGCAGCGCGGATTGTGATAAAGCGTCAGATCGGTCATGTGCAGGTCGCCTCTGGGCTAAAGTGGCGGCTATTCTAACCGTGACGGGGGCCTGCCTGAACCGAAGGCGGTGATTGGTCGCGGTTAATTTGCATTTTTGCTTGAACCATCAAGAAGGATTGAGCCATGACGAGGCGTTTGGCGGCAGCATTGGCAGTCACTGCGAGTTTGTTGCTGGGTGGGTGTGGCGCGGATTACGGGGTGGACCAGAATGGCCAGGTGGTAGCAGCCAAGCAGCTGGACCGGCAATGGGTGGTGGTCAACTACTGGGCCGAATGGTGCGGCCCGTGTCGAACCGAAATTCCTGAACTCAACGCATTTGCCAAGCAGATGCAGGGGCAAGGCGTGAAAGTGGTGGGGGTGAATTTCGACGGCTTGCGTGGCGAAGAGCTGAAAAAGGCCAGCGAAACCCTGGGGATCGATTTTACCGTCCTGGCGGACGACCCGGCCGAGCGGTTCGAACTGCCGCAAAATGAAGCCTTGCCGGTGACCTACATCATCGATGACAAGGGCAAGGTGCGCGAGCAGTTGGTGGGTGAGCAGACGGCGGCGGGGCTGGCGGCCAAAGTGTCAGCGCTCAAAGGCGCCTGAAGGTTGCGGTATGGCCGTTCCCCTCACCCTAACCCTCTCCCCTGAGGGGAGAGGGGACTGATCACCGCAGCCCCTGCGTCCTCAACCTTCCTCAGGCCAAAACCGCAGCGGTTTCCCCTGCCCAGGCCAGAACCGCAGCTGGTCGATCGGCGACACATCCCAGCGCTGGACGGTTTCCAGCGCTGCCAGGAAGCGCTTTTCCTGCTCCATCAGCGCCGGGGCGCAGAGCTTGCGGGTTTTGCCGACCTTGCCGAAGCTCAGCTTGTCGCCGTCCAGGCTGTACGGCGCAAACCAGTGGTTGCAGCCAGCATTGCCATAAGCCCGGCCGTCGGTGGCCAGGGTCAGGGTCAGGTGGCTGTAGTCCATCAGCGGCCGCTCACCGATCCACTCCAGCACGTAACTGCGCTCTTGCTCGAGTTTCAAGGGTTGTTCGGCGCAGCCCAGCAGCAGGCTGCTCAGCACACCGACTGACAAAGTGCGTTTCACTGCGCGTGCTCCCGGCATTTAGGGCAGCGGTGTTTGTCACCCAGCGTGGTCCAGCCCAGCTCCTGGATGCGCGCCACGGCGGCAGGTTGCTGCGCCTTGGTGCCCAGCTTGGCATCGACCGCGAACTCGAAGTCGAGCTCGGTTGGGCAGGCGTCGCACTGAACCTTCCACTGGTGAATCGCCAGCTCGCCGAACACCGGCCCACTCGCGACCGCGACCCATTGGCCAGCCGGGTTGATCAGGTGGCGGACCGTCTCGATGGTCAGGCGCATGGACAAGGTCTTGCTGCCCTTGAGGGTCACCAGCAACACGTCGTTGTTTTTAATGGAACCACCGTTGCCGGTGACCTGATAACGGCCTGGCACCAGGGCGCGGCATTCGATCAGGGTGTTGTGAGGGTTGAGCAGGCTGTAGCGGAAATCGTGTTCGACCATGGGTCCTCCAAAAACTGCGCGCTATGCTAGCACGCCGCCCCGATCATCCCTCGACCAGATTCTGCGGTTTGTCGACCTGTAGGAGCGGACCTGGCCGCGATGGGCTGCGCCAGCAGACCCCGGGGCCGCTGCGCGCCCCATCGCGGCCAATCCGGAACGCCGGACCACCGCTCCTACAAAATCCATATCGAGCCAGTGGGGTTGTATGGCTGAAGGGTCAGGCGCTCACCCGCGCCTGCGCCGCCAGCCGGGCGATCGCCTGGTCGAGTTCATCGAGCGCTTCGGCGGCGTCGGGGTCGTTTTGCTTGAGCAAGGTTTCGCTGCGCTGGCAGGCCGCGCGCAGTTGCGGCACGCCGCAGTAGCGGGTGGCGCCGTGCAGGCGGTGGACGCGTTCGATGGTGGCGGTGCGGTCGCGGGCCTCGCGGGCGCTGCGGATGGCGTCGCGGTCAGCCTCAAGCGAAGCCAGCAGCATCGCCAGCATATCGGCCGCCAGGTCTGCCTTGCCCGCCGCCAGTCGCAGCCCTTCTTCGTGGTCCAGCACCAGCAGCGCGTGGTCGTGCGCAGGCGATTCGGCGGTTTTATCACTGCGCTGGCTGCCCAGGGTCAGCCCTGTCCATTTGAGCACCACCTGGGCCAATTGCCGCTCGCTGATCGGCTTGGTCAGGTAGTCATCCATGCCGCTGTGCAGCAAAGCTCGTTTTTCATTGGCCATGGCGTGGGCCGTCAGGGCCACGATCGGCAAGGCCGTGCCGGACTGGCTGGTTTCCCAGCGGCGGATCGCCTCGGTGGTCTGGCGCCCGTCCATGCCGGGCATCTGCACGTCCATCAGGACCAGGTCGAAGCGTTCTTCCTGCACCGCCGAGACCGCCGCAAAACCACTGTCGACCGCCAGCACCCGCGCCCCGAGGTCTTCGAGCAGGGTTTGTACCAGCAACAGGTTGGCCGGGTTGTCGTCCACGCAGAGCACCCGTGGGACCGTGTTGCCATGATCCTGGCCGGAGTCGCCCATGGGCCGGCGCGGCACGGTCAGCTCGACCAGGCTGCGACGCAGTTTGCGGGTGCAGGCCGGTTTGGCCTGGAGCTGGCTGTGGGCGTTCGGCACATAGGGGTGCAGCAGCGCCTGCTCGGTGGTCGGGCACAGCACCAGCGCCTGGCAGCCTTGCTGCTCCAGCGTGTGCAAGTGCTGGCTGAGGCGATCCGGCGGCATCTCGTAGACGGTGATCCCCAATACCGCGAGATCGAACGGTGTGCCGGCCAGGCCCGCACGGGTCACCTGGTTGAGCAGTTGTTCGACGGTCGCAAAGGCGCTGACCTCCAGCCCGCAGTCTTCCAATTGATGCTGCAAGGCCTGACGCGCCAGCTCGTGGCTGTCGACAATTGCGATGCGCCGGCCCAGCAGGTTCGCCGCTGGCAGGTCTTCGGCGTCTTCGCGGGCCTTGGGCAGGCGCAGGCTGATCCAGAATTGCGAGCCTTCGCCCGGCGTGCTGTCGACGCCGATTTCGCCGCCCATCTGCTCGATCAGGCGCTTGGATATCACCAGCCCCAGCCCGGTGCCGCCGGGTTGGCGCGACAGGGAGTTGTCGGCCTGGCTGAAGGCCTGGAACAGGGTGCGCACGTCCTGGGTCGACAGGCCGATGCCGGTGTCCTGAACACTGATGCGCAGTTGCACGCTGTCTTCGTTTTCATCCTCAAGCATGGCTCGGGCAACGATAGTGCCATCGCGGGTGAACTTGATCGCGTTGCTGACCAGATTGGTGAGGATCTGCTTGAGCCGCAGCGGGTCGCCGATCAGCGCCAGCGGGGTGTCGCGGTACACCAGGCTGACCAGTTCCAGCTGCTTGGCGTGGGCGGCCGGGGCGAGGATGGTCAGGGTGTCCTGCAGCAAGTCACGCAGGTTGAAGGGAATGCTGTCGAGCACCAGCTTGCCGGCCTCGATCTTGGAGAAGTCGAGGATCTCGTTGATGATCCCCAACAGACTGTCGGCGGACTTCTCGATGGTGCCCAGGTAATCGAGCTGGCGCGGGGTCAGCTCGCTTTTTTGCAGCAGGTGGGTAAAGCCGAGGATGCCATTGAGCGGAGTGCGGATCTCATGGCTCATGTTGGCCAGGAACTCGGACTTGATCCGGCTGGCCTCCAGGGCCTCCTTGCGCGCCAGGTCCAGCTCGATGTTCTGAATTTCGATGGTTTCCAGGTTCTGGCGCACGTCTTCGGTGGCCTGATCGATGCTGTGCTGCAGTTCTTCCTGGGCGTTCTGCAGGGTCTCGGCCATACGGTTGATGCCGAAGGCCAGTTGGTCGAGCTCGGGGTTGCCGAGCATGGGCAGGCGTTTCTCCAGGTTGCCGTCCTTGAGTTGGGTCACGGCGTCCTTGATCTGGCTGATCGGCGTGTTGATGCTGCGGCTCATGCGCAGCGCCAGGGCGGCGGTGAAGATCAAGCCGAAGCCGATCAACAGCAGGCTGGCGAACAGGCTGCGGTAACCGCGCAGCAAGGTGCCGTTGTGCGACAGCTCCACCTCGACCCAGCCGAGCAGCAGGTCGGTTTCGTTGGGAATGCGCTCCCCGGCCAGGTCCCGATGATGGCCGAACACCGGTTGCAGGTAGCGGGTGGCGTCGCTGCCGCTGCGTTGCAGCAACAGGGTGCCGCCGCCACTGGGCGCCGGGTTGAGCATGCTTGGGCCGGCATGGGCGAGGGTGCCGCGATTGGCATCCAGGAACGACACGGCGCGCACATCCGGTTGCTCCAGGGCTTGGGCTGCGATGCGCGCGAGCTGGGCGCTGTTGTTGTGCACCAGCGCCGGTGCCGCCAGGGGAGCCAGCTGCTCGGTGATCATTTCGCCACGCTGCAACAGCTGGGCCTTGAGCTCCGACAGCTGTAACCAGGTGAAATATCCCCCCAGCACCAGGGCTATCAGGCTGGCCGGCAGCAACGCCAGCAACATGACCCGGCCCTTGATCCCCAGTTTTTTCAACACACCACTCTCCTGCACTGCTACCCCCGCCAGCACAAGGCTGGCGGCCCATGCAGGAAATTACCGCGACCGGGCCGTCATTGCACCTGTTGTCCACGTTTTTGTCGGCACAAGTTGCCGTGCCGGTCAGTTATCGCCACTATATGGCAACTGAGAATGACTTGCGTGTGCCAATGACTCCCGTAACGATCGGCAATCCTAATATCCTCGCCATTGAAGACGATCCGGTGCTCGGTGCCTTTGTCCACGACCAACTGGGCCGTTGCGGCTTTGAAGTCACCTGGTGCCAGAACGGCCGGGAAGGGCTGGCCATCGCCGAGCGCGGCCACTTCGACCTGGTGTTGATGGATATCCTGTTGCCCGGCATGAATGGCCTGGATGTCCTGCAACAATTGCGCGAACGCAGCTCGACGCCGGTCATCCTGATGTCGGCGCTGGGCGCCGAGGCTGACCGCATCAGCGGCTTTCGCCGGGGTGCCGACGATTATTTACCCAAGCCCTTCAGCATGGCCGAGCTGCACGTGCGGGTCGAGGCGATCCTGCGTCGGGTGGCGCTTGAGCGGCGCCATGCGCAACCGGCGCGGGTCGAGGCGGGCGGCTTGCAGTTCGACGAGCAGGCCAGTGATGTCTGCCTTGAAGGGCGTTGGGCCGGTCTGACCCCCAGCGAGTTCCGGGTACTGGACGTGCTCAACCGTCACAGTGACGAAGTGCTGAGCAAGCCATTCCTCTATCAGCACGTATTGCAACGCGGTTATGTGCAGCACGACCGCAGCCTGGACATGCACGTCAGCCAGATACGTCGCAAGCTCAAGGCCATCGGGTACCTGGAGCGCCAGTTGCGCACGGTCTGGGGCAAGGGTTACGTGCTCAGCGCCAGCGACCCGGACGCCTGACGTGCCAGGCAAGCATTCTTTATTCTGGAAGCTGGCGTTCCTGTTGGTCGGCTTCTGCCTGCTGATGATCTGGTTGAGCTGGTCGTGGGGCCGTTACATGGAAGAGCAGAACGCCTTCCTCTCCCGCGAAGCCCGCAGTACCTTGAGCGACTACGCCGCCGACGCCGAACAGGCTTGGCATCAAGGCCAGCAGGCTGGGGTCGATGCCTGGCTTGCAGAGATCGGCAAGCGCGAAAGCGGCTGGGTCGGTGTGATCGGTCGCGACCTGCGATCGCTCAGCAGCTATCCGCTTTCAGAATCGGCAACCCGGCACCTGACGTTTCTGCGCCATCTGGACTGGCCTGTCAGCCGGCGGTCCAAGGGCTTGCCGTGGATGAAAGTACCCTTCCCCAATGATCCGGCGGCCGGCAGCCTGGTGATGCAGCTCCCGGCGCGCTTTCGCCCTGGTCGCTATGCGCTGGTCTGGAAAGTCGTCACCAACGGGGTCATTCCCGGTGTCTTCACCTTGCTGTTTTGCGTGGGCCTGTACCGGGTCTTGATCGTGCCGCTGAACCAGTTGCGCGAACAGGCCAATGCCTGGCGCGCCGATCAGCTCGCGACCCGGGTGCCGGCGGTGACCACCAGCCGGGCCGATGAGCTGGGCGAGTTGGGCCGGGCCTTCGATCATATGTCCGAACGCCTGCAAAGCACGGTGGCCTTGCAGCAGCAGCTGCTGCGCGACTTGTCCCATGAATTGCGCACGCCCTTGGCCCGTCTGCGCGTCGCCTGCGAGACCGAAGGCGAGGCGGCCCGTTTGCGTGAGCGGCTGGAGCGTGAGATCGACGGCATGCAGCGGCTGGTCGATGACACCTTGCAACTGGCCTGGCTCGACACCGAGCGCGCCCCGCTGGCGCAAGAAGCCATCCAGGTGCCGGCGCTGTGGGACATGCTCTGCGAAAACGCCTGCTATGAAACCGCCTGGCCGGCCGCGCAACTGCACTGCGCGCTGGAGGCCTCGTGCTGGGTCCAGGGCAACCTGAACGGCCTGGCCCAGGCGCTGGAAAACATTTTGCGCAACGCCATCCGTCACTCACCCGAGCACGGCATGCTGCGCCTGGATGGCCGCCGCGAGGGCGAGCACTGGTTGTTGTGGCTGGAAGACCAGGGCGGCGGTGTGGCCGAGTCCGAGCTTGAACACATCTTCGACCCCTTTACCCGACTCGACGGCTCACGCCCCGGCGACGGAGGTTTCGGCCTGGGCTTGAGCATTGCGCGCAATGCCCTGCAGCGCCAGGGCGGCACCCTGTGGGCACAAAACACCGGCCTGGGGCTGCGCCTGAACATGCGCCTGCTGGCCGCCGAACCGGTCACCTCACCCGCCTGAAACGCCGCGTCCCTGTGTAGGAGCCGAGCTTGTCGGGGCGCCGAACCGTCGCGATGACGCCAGCTCAGGCGACAATAATTTTGAGACGGCGGCGGTGCCATCGCGAGCAAGCTCGGCTCCTACATTCCATCGCTTATAGCTAACCGCCATAACGCCCTCACTTTGCGTGATATGGACTGCGCGCGTTTGCCGGTATGATAGGCCACCCCCGCAGTCTGGATTGCGAATACGCCATGACCCTGCAGTACCCAACCATCGCCGATTGCGTCGGCAACACGCCTCTGGTCCGCCTGCAACGTCTGCCCGGTGAAACCAGCAACACCATTCTCCTGAAGCTCGAAGGCAACAACCCGGCCGGTTCCGTCAAGGATCGTCCGGCGTTGTCGATGATCAGTCGTGCCGAAACCCGTGGCCAGATCCATCCTGGCGATACCCTGATCGAAGCGACCTCCGGCAACACCGGTATCGCCCTGGCCATGGCGGCGGCGATCAAGGGTTACAAGATGGTCCTGATCATGCCCGACAACTCCACCGCCGAACGCAAGTCGGCGATGACCGCCTATGGCGCCGAGCTGATTCTGGTCAGCAAGGAAGAAGGCATGGAAGGCGCGCGTGACCTGGCCGAGCGGATGCAGGCCGAAGGCCGTGGCAAGGTGCTCGACCAGTTCGGCAACATCGACAATCCGGAGGCTCATTACGTCGGTACCGGCCCGGAAATCTGGCGCCAGACCGAAGGCACGATCACCCATTTCGTCAGCTCCATGGGCACCACCGGCACCATCATGGGTGTGTCGCGTTACCTCAAGGAGCAAAACCCCGAAGTCCAGGTCGTCGGTTTGCAGCCGATGGAAGGCGCGGCCATCCCGGGTATCCGCCGTTGGCCTGAAGAGTACCTGCCGACGATTTTCGAGGCTAAGCGCGTGGACCGTATCGTCGATATGTCCCAGGCCGAGGCCGAAGACGTCATGCGCCGCCTGGCCCGCGAAGAAGGCATCTTCTGTGGCGTGTCTTCCGGTGGCGCGGTCGCGGCGGCACTGCGCCTGTCGCGCGAAGTGGAAAATGCGGTGATCGTTGCGATCATTTGCGACCGGGGCGACCGTTACCTGTCGACCGGCATTTTCGACGCGTCCAACTGATGGCCAGAAAGCAAACACCTGGCCTGCGCTTTCAGCCGGCAGGCGGTAGCCGCGCACCGGCGATTCCGGTCGGCAAGAAGCAGCGCCTGAGCATCGAGCGACTGGCCGGTGACGGTCGCGGCATCGCCTTTATTGATGGGCGCACCTGGTTTGTCGCCGGTGCCCTGGCCGGTGAAGAGGTCGAGGCGCGGGTACTCAACGCCCACGGCAAAGTGGTTGATGCCCGCGTCGAACGCGTCCTCAAGGCCAGCGCCCTGCGCCGCCCGCAGCCCTGTGCCCATGCCGGTACCTGCGGTGGTTGCAGCGTGCAGCACTTGCCCCATGAGGAACAGCTTGCCCTGAAACAGCGCATGCTCGCCGAGCAGCTGTCGCGGGTCGCCGGTGTCGAGCCGGAAGAATGGGCCGCGCCGCTGCAAGGCGCCGAGTTCGGCTACCGTCGCCGTGCCCGCGTGGCGGTACGCTGGAACACCAAGGCCCGTGAACTGGAAGTCGGTTTTCGCGCCGCCTCGAGCCAGGACATCGTTGCCATCGCCGATTGCCCGGTGCTGGTACAACCCTTGCAACCGATCATGCGTCAATTACCCGCGCTGCTGGGCGGCTTTGCCAAGCCGCAGGTGATCGGTCATGTGGAGTTGTTCAGTGGCACTGCTCTGGCAATGCTGGTGCGCCATACCGCGCCGTTGGCCGAGGTCGACCGTGCGCGTCTGGATGCGTTCTGCGCCGAGCAGAATGTGCAGCTCTGGCTGCAAGGTGAAGGCGAGCCCGAACCTGGGGATTCTCACCAGACATTGGGTTTTCGGCTGGAGCCGTGGTCGCTGGAGCTGGCCTATCGGCCAGGCGATTTCGTTCAGGTCAATGCCCAGGTCAATACCGACATGATCGCCCAGGCGCTGGAATGGCTCGCGCCCAAGGCGCACGAGCGGGTGCTCGATCTGTTTTGTGGGTTGGGCAACTTTGCCTTGCCCTTGGCGCAACGGGCCCGTGAAGTGGTAGCGGTCGAAGGTGTGGCGACCATGGTCGAGCGCGCAGCCCAGAACGCGGCCAGCAACAATGTGCATAACGCCCGATTTTTTCAGGCCGATTTATCCCAGCCTCTGGCAGGTGCCGCCTGGGCCAAAGAAGGCTTTTGTGCGGTACTCTTGGATCCACCCCGTGACGGTGCCTTCGAGGTGGTCAAATCGATAGCCGCGCTGGGTGCAAAGCGGTTGGTTTATGTGTCCTGCAACCCGGCAACGTTGGCTCGCGACGCGGTCGAATTGTACAAGCAGGGCTACCGGTTGAAGCGTGCCGGAATTCTCGACATGTTCCCGCAGACAGCGCATGTCGAGGCGATGGCTTTATTTGAAGCGGGCTAGGAAGCTCGTTTAATCCGACTGGCGCGCCATAGCGCAACCCCTGCCGGCCAGCAGGGATAGAGCCAGCGACTTCAGGCGCAGCGCAAATGCGCCGTAGGGAAGGTAAGCAAGATGGTACAGGTGAGAGTGCACCAGCCGGTCAACACCGACGGCAGTATCAATCTCGATGCATGGCTTGACCATGTCGTCAGTGTCGATCTGGCGCTGGACCGTGCAGCATTGAAAACCGCCTGCGAGTTCGCTCAGCAGGTCGAGAAACAAGGCAATACGGCCAAACATTCCTGGGCCGACGGGACCTCCAGTTTTCAAGCCGGGCTTGAAATCGCCGAGATCCTCGCCGACCTCAAGCTCGACCAGGATTCACTGGTCGCCGCGGTCATCTACCGCTCGGTGCGCGAAGGCAAGGTGACCCTGGCCGAAGTGGGCCAGCGCTTTGGCACGGTGGTCGCCAAGCTGATCGACGGCGTGCAGCGCATGGCCGCCATCAGTGCCAGCCTGAGCCCGCGCCAGTCGTTGGTGCTGGGCTCTCAGGCGCAAGTCGAAAACCTGCGCAAGATGCTCGTGGCGATGGTCGACGACGTTCGCGTGGCGCTGATCAAACTGGCCGAACGCACCTGCGCCATTCGCGCGGTGAAGGGTGCCGGTGACGAGAAGCGCCACCGGGTTGCGCGCGAGGTGTTCGACATCTACGCGCCGCTGGCCCACCGGCTGGGGATCGGGCATATCAAGTGGGAACTTGAAGACCTGTCCTTCCGTTATCTTGAGCCGGAACAGTACAAGCAGATCGCCAAGCTCTTGCACGAGCGCAGGCTGGACCGCGAGCGCTTTATCAGCGACGTGATGACCCAACTGCAGAACGAGCTGCTGGCCACCGGGGTCAAGGCCGACATCAGCGGCCGGGCCAAACACATCTATTCGATCTGGCGCAAAATGCAGCGCAAGGGTCTGGAATTCAGCCAGATCTACGACGTGCGTGCGGTGCGTGTGCTGGTGCCGGAGATGCGCGACTGCTACACCGCGCTCGGCATCGTCCACACCCTGTGGCGGCACATCCCCAAGGAATTCGACGACTACATCGCCAACCCCAAGGAAAACGGCTATCGCTCGTTGCACACGGCGGTGATCGGGCCCGAGGGCAAGGTGCTGGAAGTGCAGATCCGTACCCATGCCATGCATGAGGAAGCGGAGCTGGGTGTGTGCGCGCACTGGCGCTACAAGGGCACCGACGTCAAGCAAAGCTCCAATCACTACGAAGAGAAAATCTCCTGGCTGCGCCAGGTGCTCGAGTGGCACGAGGAATTGGGCGACATCGGCGGCCTGGCCGAACAGCTGCGGGTCGATATCGAGCCGGACCGGGTGTATGTCTTCACCCCCGATGGCCACGCCATCGACCTGCCCAAGGGCGCCACGCCGCTGGACTTCGCCTACCGGGTACACACCGAGATCGGCCACAACTGCCGGGGCGCGAAGATCAACGGGCGTATCGTGCCATTGAACTACAGCCTGCAAACCGGCGAGCAAGTCGAGATCATCACCAGCAAGCACGGCCACCCGAGCCGCGACTGGCTCAACAGCAACCTGGGCTATGTGACCACCTCGCGGGCGCGGGCCAAGATTGTGCACTGGTTCAAGCTGCAGGCACGCGACCAGAACGTCGCCGCCGGCAAGACCTTGCTCGAACGCGAACTCAATCGCCTCGGCTTGCCGCAGGTCGACTTCGAGCGCCTGGCCGAGAAAGCCAATCTGCGCACCGCCGAGGACATGTTCGCCTCGCTGGGCGCCGGTGACCTGCGCCTGGCGCATCTGGTCAACGCGGCCCAGCAGCTGGTCGAGCCGGAACGCGGCAACGAACAGCTGGAGCTGATCCCGCGTCAGGCCAAGGGCTACAAGCCGGGCAAGCGTGGCGACATTCAGATCCAGGGCGTCGGCAACCTGCTCACGCAAATGGCTGGCTGCTGCCAGCCGTTGCCGGGCGAAGCGATCGTCGGCTACATCACCCAGGGCCGTGGCGTGACCATTCACCGTCAGGACTGTGCCTCGGTGCTGCAGCTGGGCGGGCGCGAACCCGAGCGGATCATCCAGGTCAGCTGGGGGCCGGTGCCGGTGCAGACTTACCCGGTCGATATCGTCATCCGTGCCTACGACCGTTCCGGCCTGCTGCGTGATGTCTCCCAGGTGCTGCTCAACGAGCGTATCAACGTGCTGGCGGTGAACACCCGCTCGAACAAGGAAGACAACACCGCGCTGATGTCGCTGACCATCGAGATTCCGGGCCTGGACGCGCTGGGTCGGTTGCTGGGACGGATCTCGCAGCTGCCGAATATCATCGAGACCAAGCGCAACCGCACGCCTTGACGAGAGCGAACGATGTACAACCTTGAAGACCTGCTGCACCTGATGGCCTGTCTGCGCGACCCGCAGTATGGCTGCCCATGGGATCTCAAGCAGAACTACGCCAGCATCGTGCCGCATACCCTGGAGGAAGCCTATGAAGTGGCTGACACCATCGAGCGCGGCGACTTCGAACACTTGCAGGGCGAGCTTGGCGATCTGCTGTTCCAGGTGGTGTATTACTGCCAACTCGCCCAGGAAGAAGGGCGCTTCGAATTCGCCGGGGTGATCGACAGCATCACCCGCAAGCTGATTCGCCGCCATCCGCATGTATTCCCTACCGGTGAGCTGTATGCGCCGCAAGACACGCCGCGCCTGAGTGAAGAGCAGGTCAAGCAGCGCTGGGAAGAGCTCAAGGCCCAGGAACGCGCGCAAAAGGCCTCGGCCCCCGAGCAGTTGTCGCTGCTCGACGACGTGCCGGTCGCGCTACCGGCACTGTCGCGGGCGGCGAAGTTGCAAAAGCGCGCGGCGCAGGTCGGCTTCGACTGGCCGGATGCGCTGCCGGTGCTGGACAAGGTGCGCGAGGAGCTCGACGAAGTCCTCCAGGCCATGGCCGATGGCGATCAGGCGGCGCTGACCGATGAAGTCGGCGACCTGCTGTTTGCCACGGTCAACCTGGCCCGGCACCTGAAAATTGAACCCGAGGCGGCCCTGCGTGGCGCCAATGGCAAGTTCGAGCGACGCTTCAGATTTATCGAACAGGCATTGCGCGACCTGGGTCGTCCGATTGAAGATTGCACCCTCGAAGATTTGGACGCTCTGTGGGGCGAAGCCAAACGCCAGGAAAAGAATCTGCCCAGCTGCGGCTGAGCTGTAGCATAAGTGAGTGAGCATCCATGAGCCTTTCCCTTCGTGACCAGTTGCTGAAAGCCGGCCTGGTCAACCAAAAGCAGGTCAAGCAAGTCAGCAAGGACCAGAAGAAACAAAAGCGCCTGGAGCACAAGGGCCAGGTCGAAGTCGACGACACCCAGCAGCGCCTGGCCAAGGAAGCCATGGCCGAAAAGGCCAGGCGTGACCAGGAGCTCAACCGCCAGCAGCAGGAAAAGGCCGAGCAAAAAGCCCGTGCCGCCCAGGTCAAGCAATTGATCGAAGTGTCGCGCCTGCCCAAGCTGAACACCGAGGACTACTACAACTTCGTCGACGACAAGAAGGTCAAGCGCCTGTCGGTCAACGCCCTGATGCGCAGCAAACTGGCCAGTGGCTCGTTGGCGATCGTGCACCACGGTGGCGGCTACGAAGTGATTCCTCGCGAAGCCGCGCTGAAGATCCAGGAGCGCGCGCCTGAACGTATCGTGCAGCTCAACACCCAGGTCGAAGAGCCGGATGCCGATGATCCGTATGCGGCGTACCAGATTCCTGATGATCTGATGTGGTAAGCATTGAAAACCCCGCCTAGGCGCAATGCTGTTCACTTAAGCGGAGCAGCCTTGCGATCCACCGGAAACCGGGTTTTAGACATCTTCACTGTCCTGGGTCTCGACGGCCTGGGGCATTTTTTTATGAACAACGTGCCGATGCTGCCG
>NZ_JAAAMT010000074.1 GCF_009905435.1 Pseudomonas sp. R5(2019) | reverse complement strand
CGCGATGGGCTGCGCAGCGGCCCCGGCGATTCTGAAATCACCTGCACTTGCTGGCTCAATCGCAGATACCAATGGCCTCAGGGGCCGCTGCGCGGCCCATCGCGGCCAGGTCCGCTCCTACATGGATCTCGCCTTAGGGCATTGGCCGATGCCCCCTTTCCTGGCATACAGAGACGGGTGATGAACAGAATATTGGGGTTGGCGCTAGCGATAACGGTCGGATGGATGGCGGGTTGTGCAACACGACCGCAAGACAGCCTTGACGTCACGCTGAACCCGTCGACCTACAACTCCGGGAAAATCGCCCAGGCGTCATTGACTGCGGCCGGCGACGAAACCAGTATTTCACTGATCGTCGGCGGCGTGCCGAACGGCACCGTGCGCCCCGTCCACCTGTACACCTATATCTACCCCGGTTCCTGCGAGAAGCCGGGCCCGCAACCGGCCTATGAAATGAACCAGACGGTCGGTACGGACCTGAAATCGATGCCACCCTGGCAGATGTGGAAGCGCGCTCCGGTACCCCTCAGCCAGCTACGCTCCGGCGCGTACGCGCTGGTGGTGCGCGCAGCGCCGATGGATGGCAACCGCGACCTGTTCTGCGGCAACATCCAGTGATTGCAGGCCCTCAGTAAGCGGCCGGCAGACTATTGAGGCGGGCGTCGCCGGGCTGGCCGAGCACGCAAGAGGTGCCACCCGGCGTATACATCATCGCCACGCAGCGGTTGCATGAGGTGCACAGCGAGTCGCGGCAGGTGCCAGCGGCCAGTTTGTTGACATAATCGGGCTCAGCGATCAGTACCCGGCCCAGAGCCACGGCGTCGAAGCCCTCGGCCAGTACCTGCTCGATGCCTGACAAACTCTTCACACCCCCCAGATACGCCAGCGGCATCTGCACGGCGGCACGCACCTTGCGCGCGTGTTCGAGCAAATACAACTCACGGAAATCCACCTTGGGCTCGGTCAGCCCCTGGATCATCATCGCCGCGGCGATGATCGGGTTGCTCGCCGTGACGCGGTTTTCCTTGGGAAACGACGAGCCGAACATGGTGGTGATCGACTCTACGTTCATCCCCGCACTCAGGACCAGCAGGTGTGCGCCTTCGCGTTCGAGGATACGGGCAATGGCCGCACCATCCTCGGCGTTGTTGCCGGCCCGCACGCCATCGGTGATGCTGTACTTGCACACCACCGCCATGTCCTTGCCCACCGCATCCAGCACCTGGCGCAACACCATGGCGGGAAAGCGCAGGCGATTGTCCAGGGCGCCGCCGTACTGATCGCGACGCTTGTTGTACAACGGCGAAATGAACTGGCTGAGCAGGTAGCCGTGGCCCAGGTGCAACTCCACTGCATCGAACCCGGCCTCACGGGCCAGGCGCGCGCTACTCACGAACTGGCTGGCGACTTGCTGCATGTCGGCCTCGGTCATGGCCTGCTTGGTGAACATGCCACTCATCAGGCCGACCTTGTTGAAGCCGCCGCTGGCCGACAAGGGTCTGCGCGTGCTTCGTTCACGAATGAAGGTGAAACAACCACCGTGGGTAATCTGCGCCGAAGCGGCAGCGCCGTGTCGGTGCACGGCATCGGTCAGCACCCGCAAGTGCGGTTGCGAGTGCCGACCGAGCACGATTTGCCCCGGCAACGTGCGGCCATCGGCAGACACCGCACAGTACGCCAGGGTGATCATGGCGGTGCCACCGGCGGCTATCGACTCGTGGAACTTGACCAGTTGTTTGCTGGGCACGCCCTCCGGCGCCATGCCTTCGTTGGTGGCCGACTTGATAAAGCGGTTGCGCAGGGTCACCGGGCCGATGGTCAGAGGGCTGAACGGTGAAACGGGCAGGTCTTGATCGCGGTTCATCATAAGCTCTCAGTAGGTGTACTTGGCGTTGAATGACAGGTAATCGCGATCCGCCAGGGTGCGGCCCTGGACGATATCCGGCGAACTGAGGTAGCCGACATAGGTCAAGCCGACCTGGAAGTTGCCCAGGTACTTGAAGTCCGCACCCAACGTTATGCGTTTTTCGGCACGGCCCAGGCCCTGATAGGCACTGCCATCGACGTTCTGCGTCCATACCGCGCGGGTGGTCAAGTCCCAGCCGTTGACCACCGAGGGATAGTCGAAGTAGGCGCCGACACCCAGCAGGGTCGAACCTCGGGTCTGTGCCTTGGATTCAAAGTCATTGAAGGTGCCATCCACGCCTGGCCCGCCGCCGGTGATGGTGACGTCGTCCACACCCTCGATATGCTGATGCACCACCTCCCCCAGCAATGTGGTCTGGTGGGCGATGAAGCTTGGGCCAAGAATGTACACAGCGTTGAGGTTGCCCTGCAGCAACTGGCCGCGGGCTGGCGCGCCATTGTTCAGGTACACCGAAGCACCATCGCGGTAACTCAGGTCACCGGCAACTTGCACGGCGTCGCCAAGCTTGGAGCTGAAGCTGATACCGGTCAGCTCAACATCGTCGAAATAGCCCAGCTTGTACGAGGGGGCGTCGGCCGTGCTCGCATGCTTGCCGATGCTTTTGAGCGAGGAGTACTGGGTTTGTCCGGTGAAATCGAAGAACAACGCCCCGACACGTTCGTGGTAGCGATAGTGGAACAGGCCGATCTCGGTACTCTCGGTCAGCCGGTACCGGGTGCCCAGGCCCCACTGGCCGCTGTCGCCTGGCTCGACCTGGCCGGCATAGTTCACGCCGGTGAAGGTCTTGTCCGGCAGCGTATCGATCACCCCGGCACTCAAGCGGAAGAACTCGGCGCCCGGGCCGAAGAAGTCGCTGCCGAAGTAATCGCCCACCGGGTTGAGGTCGGTTTTCTCCCAGTCGTACTGGTAGAACGCGAGCAGCGTCAGGTCATCGTTCAGCGACCAGGAGGCCGAGACCTGTCCCACCGGCAGGTAGGCGTCCTTGGCTTCGGTACCCGGCACGTTGAACTTGGTGGCATCCACGGGCGCCTGGCCCTGGCTGATGTTCGGCCAGAACAGGCTCTCGCCCCAGGCCACCAGATGGCGCCCGGCCTTGAGTGACAGGTACTGGTCGCCGAAGATGTCGAAATTGCCGTAGACATAAGCGTCGAGCAGGCGTGCCTTGCTGCCGCTGCGCCGGCGGGTGTCACTGGTAAAGCCGTCATGGCGGCCGATCTTGTTCACGGTGCCCGGCGAATCGTTGGCGTTGCGGTTGTGGTAGACATCGTCATAGAAGCCACTGCCGCGCAGCACACCACCGAGATTGTCATGCTTGAGCAGCAGTTCGCCAAACAGGCTGACCCGGTTGTTGATCAGCGAGCCACGCTTGAAATTGCGCGTGCCGTCATCATGGTTGAGGTCGTTGAGGTACTGGTGCGCCTGCTTGGCGGTCCGCATCGACGCGGTGTAGTTGACTGTCAGTGACGAGTCCAGCGTGGTGTTCTCGCCCAGTTGGAAGCTTGGCCCGGCCACGGCCGACCCTCCTGCCATGGCCACCGCCAGGCTCAACAGACAAGGCGTCCATTGTTTGCCCGCTCCCTGATGAACATTGTTTTGCAGCCTGCGCATACCCCACTCCCTATTATTATTTTTCCATCGCCAGGCATTGACCCCGACGCATACCGGCCTGCCCGCAATCAAGGGCTGTAGCGGTTGGGTCAGTGTGGAAAGCGGCACATGCCGTCGCATCATCCGTTTGGCTTAGTCCACACCGCTTAGGTGTGAATGGGGAACCGGACAGGCAAAAACGTTGCGTCTGTCCGTGCTCGCCAGAGTGCCTGGACGCCGACCGTCTGAGCCGCCCTGCCCTTTAGGTCTCCTCACGCAGAAGAGGCGATTGCCGATTCTGCGTGTTGCTCCAGCACACAAAAAACAATGGAGAGTGAAATGCAAACTACCCAGCGCAGCATCGGACCCTGGTCGCAGTCGTGGTACTGGCGATTGCCCTCACGGATGCAGGGATCGGAGCGATGTTTCTCTTACCTGCCGCTGCTGGGGATTCTGACCATCCTGCTGCCTTCCACCAAAGGGGTCTGAGCGGCATACGCCTGTAGGAGCACGGCTTGCCGGCGATAGCGGCCCAAAGATCGCTATCGCCGGCAAGCCGTGCTCCTACCCGTAAGCGATGTGCATTTACGCGGCGCGCTCAAGGGCATCCAGCAAGTCGAGCGTAACCGCCGTCACTGGCAGTCATCGTCCATGGATGCGGATGTTGAACCCATAGCAAAACATCTCACTCATAACTGCCTGAACAACGCTGCTGCGACGATGCCTGCCGCGATCGCGGGTAGAGGTTTTTTGACCAGCAGCATGACGCTGGCGGTAGTTAACAAGGCCAGTCGTGCACCGTTGTCACCCGCCACCGCCAGGGGAGCAAGAACGGCCACCAACACCGACCCCGACATGGCGCTGATGAATTGCTGTACCCGATAATTGATGGGTACGAATGACATCACAAAAATACCGCCCCAACGCGTTGCCAGGGTGACCGCTGCCATGATCAACACAATGATGAGGGCGCCGAAGCCGGTGGTTTCAATGCTCAATTTTTTTCTCCGTCCACAACGCGCCGAGCATGCCGCCGGCCACCGCCCCCGCAACGACATGACTGTTATCCGGCAGGTACCAATAAGCACCGAGTGATGAGCAGGCAGCGACGATCCAGATCAGTAACATACGCAGGTTTTTCTGCCCGCCGATCACCATGGCCAGCAGGAAGCAGCCCATGACCATGTCCAGCCCCAGGCTCACCGGATCATGAATCGCACTGCCAAAATACAGGCCCATCCAGCTGCCTAAAGCCCATGCTGCCCACAGCGCAATGCCGCCACCGAATAGAAGTCCCAGGCCCGGCTCACCGCGACTGAATGCCTGCATGGACATTGCCCAGTTGGCATCCGAGACAACCAACATCACGCCATAACGTTTTGCACGCGGCAGATCGCGCAGCCATGGATACAACGTCGCCCCCATCAACAAGTGCCGAGCATTGATGGCAAAGACGGTGATCACCAGCGGAACAAGGGGGACTTGCTCTCCCCACTGATCGAGCACGGCAAACTGCGCTGCTCCAGCAAACACCAGGGTGCTCATCATGACAATCGAAGCGTCATCCAGGCCTGTCTGTGCAGCCGCAAGACCAAAGGCCACCCCAAAGACAATGACGAACAAAGAAATGGGTAATAGCTGTTTGAAGCCACCCCACACATCATTGAGCTCCAACCTGGATGAGCTCGTATCAACGGATAACAAAATATAACCTCCTCTATTTGGCGGTTGCACTATCCCCCAGACAAGGCCACCCGAAAAGCGCATAATTTTCCTGGGTGCTATTTGATTCTCGAATACATGGGAGCGTTATGAACCCGCAGGACCTCCATGCGGATGCACAGACCGCTTTTCACGGGGACGAATTGACCGGCCGCATCCGCCTTGGGGTTCCGGATGACTATGCAGCCAAGTACCTGACGCCTGCGCTCAAACGCTTTGCGCCACGCCATGGCGCAGTTGACATTGAACTGGACTGCGAGCAATCGACCTCGCTGATCCCTCGTATTGAGCGCGGTGACCTCGATCTGGCCTTGCAAGGACGCCAATACCGAGTGGTTTATAACAGCTCAAGCCTGGCCGGCCAGATAGCCGCAGTTGAAAGCGGCCTGGCTGTCGCTGTCTTGACCCGATGCAGCGCACCGGAGCATTTCGAAATCCTGGGTTCTGAACACGGGCTGGGGCCGCTCGAACCGATGGAAGTTGCGGTTTACCGCAGCCGTGCGTCCCAGGGGTCGAAGCCCGTAGATAGCCTGCACAGTCTGCTGATCAAGACGCTGAGAATTTCAGCGTCAACCTGAAACATCGGTCTGAAACAATGTAGGAGCACGGCTTGCCGGCGATGGCGATCTTTCGGCCGCTATCGCCGGCAAGCCGTGCTCCTACAACAGCAAACAGCGGCGTTCCACCATTCGTCGCCTATTAATAAATACCGCCAAATACGTGACAGTGTTTGGCGCAGGTATTGCACAGTCCGGCCGCGCGGCCCCAGAACGACATAATCCTGACGCGGCAGCGATCACCATTAATGATTAAGGACTCCAGCACTAAGCTTGGCGAGTCACCGGAGAGGCAACGTGTCAGATCTCAATGAAATAGCGGCGAACCACGCGAGAATGGCCAATGCAGTGGTAGCAGGGTCGACCGAGCCAAGTGAGCGACAACCGCAAATAGTGGGAAGTTTCGAAGTGCCATCGATTGATGCGCAACAACACTTGCCACGGCCGGCGGTCGTTACTTTTCACTTGGCGCCGGCGTTTGGCTAAGCTGACTAATTGAACATTGGCAGTCAAAGGGTAACTCCCAAAGGAGATTACTATGTACGCCGTTATAAGAACCTACTCGGGTGTTGGAGCAAAGCAGCTTTTCGATGTTTTGCAAGAGAAGAAGGCCGATGTCGAGGCTGCCCTGCGCAACGTCTCGGGCCTGGTCAGCTACACGCTGTTGGCCAGTGGTGATGGCGGCATGTCGGTGACTGTGTGTACCGACAAGGCCGGCACGGATGAGAGCGTGAAAGTCGCGCGCGACTGGATTTCGAAAAACGCCTCGAATATCCAGGCGAACCCGCCGGTCATCACGGTAGGTCCGGTGATTGTGCAGATCAACTAGCCTGCCCTGTCAATCGATCTCGGATGAATACCAGCATGCACGATCCCTTCAATCTTCTTCGTTTCGTCGAAGCCCAGCGCCCGGTCTTTACCCGCGTCATGGAAGAGTTGCGGGCCGGGCGCAAGACCAGTCACTGGATGTGGTTTATCTTCCCGCAATTGGAAGGGCTCGGGCACAGCGAAATAGCCGAACGCTTTGCCATTTCCGGTGCAGCCGAAGCCCGGGCCTATCTGCAGCATGAAGTGCTCGGGCCAAGGCTTGAGGAAAGCGTTGCGGCCATCCTGCAACACAGCGACAAGAGTGCACTGCAAATTCTTGGCCGCACGGACGATCTGAAGCTGCGCTCCTGCCTCACCCTGTTCGCCAGCATCAAGCCCGATCACCCCCTGTTCCAGCGGGCCCTCGATCAGTTCTACGGCGGCGAGCCGGACGCCAGGACCCTGGCCCTTCTTGGCCAGTAAACCCCAAGCGAAAAAGAGCAGAAGCACTTGTGGTTGGTCAATCCAACGCCAGCTAAGATTTCGAAGCGCTCTGGCACTGCCAGGGCGCGATCCCGACCTCACTTCAATCGCGCAATGGGGATGCCAGTCGACGTCTCCTTCCATTTGGATTTCTGAGAGCAACAGCATGGCAAAGGCAGCAGATGTAGTAGTGCAGTGTCTTGAAAACGAAGGCGTGCAGTACGTCTTCGGGATTCCCGGCGAGGAAAACCTCGACTTGCTGGAATCCCTGCGCAAATCGCAGATCAAGCTGATCCTCACCCGGCACGAGCAGTCCGCCGGTTTCATGGCCGCCACCTACGGTCGCCTGACCGGCAAGACCGGTGTCAGCCTGTCGACGCTGGGTCCGGGCGCGACCAACCTGGTGACCGCCGGCGCCTATGCGTATCTGGGCGGCATGCCGATGCTGATGATCACCGGGCAGAAGCCGATCAAGAAGTCCAAGCAAGGCCGCTTCCAGATTCTCGATGTGGTCGGCATGATGCAGCCGCTGACCAAGTACACCCATCAGCTGGCCTCCGCTGACAATATTCCGTCGCGCGTTCGCGAGGCCTTTCGCCTGGCTGAAGAAGAAAAACCCGGCGCCGTGCACCTGGAACTGCCCGAAGACATCGCCGCCGAGCAAACCGACAGCCTGCCGATCCCGCCGAGCCTGCATCGTCGCCCGCTGGCTGAGCACAAGGCGATTGCTGCCGCCGTCGAGAAGCTTCACACCGCTCGCAGCCCGATTCTGGTGATCGGTGCTGGCGCCAACCGCAAGATGACCGCCAAGGTCCTCAAGCAACTGATCGACAAGACCGGTATCCCGTTCGTCACCACGCAGATGGGCAAGGGCGTGGTCGATGAACGCCATCCGCGCTTTATCGGCAACGCCGCATTGTCCTCCGGTGACTTCGTCCACCGCGCCGTCGAGGCCGCCGACCTGATCGTCAACATCGGCCACGACGTCATTGAAAAGCCGCCCTTCTTCATGGTTCGCGGCGGTACCGAAGTCATCCATGTCAACTTCCGTTCCGCCGAGGTGGATCCGGTGTACTTCCCGCAGATCGAGGTGATCGGCGACATCGCCAACGCGGTCTGGCAGATCGGCGAAGCCTTGTCCGACACCTCGCATTGGGATTTCACCCGCCTGATGGCCATCCGCGAGGCCAACGAAGCGCAGATCATTGAAGGCGCCGACGACGAGCGCTTCCCGATCTACCCGCAACGCCTGGTCGCCGATGTGCGCCGCGCCCTGCCGTCCAATGGCATCGTCGCCCTGGACAACGGCATCTACAAGATCTGGTTCGCCCGCAACTACAAGGCGCACATGCCAAACACCGTGCTGCTGGACAATGCCCTGGCAACCATGGGCGCCGGCCTGCCGTCGGCGATGGCCTCGCACCTGGTCTACCCGGATCGACCGATTGTCGCGGTGTGCGGTGATGGCGGCTTCATGATGAACAGCCAGGAACTGGAAACCGCCGTGCGCCTGAAGATGAACCTCACGGTCATCATCCTGCGCGACGACGGCTACGGCATGATCCGCTGGAAGCAGTCGAACATGGGCTTCACCGACTTCGGCCTGGACTATGGCAACCCGGACTTCGTCCAGTATGCCCAGGCCTATGGCGCCCAGGGCCACCGCGTCGAAAGCGCCGAAGGTTTCCTGCCGCTGCTGGAGCAGTGCCTGAAGACCCCTGGCGTCCATGTGATCGACTGCCCGGTCGATTATTCCGAGAACGACCGGATCCTCAACATCGAACTGCGTGAGCGCAGTCTGGCGGTCTGAGGTTTGAAATGAGCTGACCCGCGCCGGGCCCTGGGGGCTTGGCGCGGGTGCGCTGCGTGGCACTAAGGAGCGCCCCAGCAGCTCATTGCTCACGCCAACTCACTGGCCTTGATGTTGGCAATAGGCCCCAGAATCGACGGTTCCAATTCGCGAAAGCCACGGCCGTCGACCAGTCGCACGGGGAAGTCCGGATTGGCCAGTGCAGCCTTGCCCAAGGCAATGATATTGGCACCCTCCCGGATGGCCTGCTCTGCATGGTGAAGGTGATGCAGACCGCCGTTGGCAATCACAGGCACTGGGTCTGCATAGCGACGAGCGAGGGCTACCAGGGTGGCATCACCGCCATCGTACGCAGGCTTCCAGGCTTCGAATTCAGTGACGTGGATAAAGTCCACTTCGGCGTCCGCCAAAGCCCCGAAGATAACCTCGGCGGCCGCCTCGCCCTCTGGCCATTTGTGTTGGTAATCATTGACCTTGCCTTGCGAGATCCGAACACCCACTGCAGCGTTTCCGACAGCTGTCCTCACCGCCTTTACCACCTCCAGCATCAGACCGAGCCGCTGACGTACATCGCCACCCCATCGGTCGTTGCGCTGATTGGTGTAACCCGTGAGGAACTGGTCGAGCAGGTAACCATTCGCGCCATGGATCTCGATTCCGTCGAATCCCGCCACGTCAACGGCTCGCTTGGCCGCTTGGGCAAAACCATCGATAGCATCGGCGATGTCTTCATCGGTCATGGCCTGTGGCATGGGGTATTGGCCACTGCCGTAATAAAACGGCATTTGTGTGCCCTTGGGTCGCACCGCGGAGGGTGCGGCGCTGCCCCCGATGAAACGGTTGCCCTGATTGAGCGCTCCCGCATGCATCAGTTGCGCAAACACCCTCGATGGGTGGCTGTGGATACGGTCGGTCACTGCTCGCCAAGCCATGGCCTGCGCGTGGTCAGCAATACCCGGCTGGCAGGGATAGCCCTGAGAAAACTTTCGATCGGTATAGATGCCTTCGGTGATGACCAACCCGAAGCCGCCCTTGGCAAACCGCTCGTAATAGCGAGCCATCTGCTCAGTGGCATTGCCATCTTCTGTCGCGCTGACACGCGTCATCGGCGCTACTGCAAACCTGTTCTTGAGCTGAATGTTGCCAATATCAAAAGGCGTTAAAATCGGGTGACCAGGCGTAAGCATCCAGGAAGTCCTCATGGGGATTGAAGGATTGCCAAGATACATGCGCTGATCAACCTGCAGAAGGCGCCCTGCGCAGTAAGCCGGCGTAACGAAAATGGATATAAATGATGCAGATTCCCGAGGTCGAGGTGTTTGTTGCCATCGCTGCCAGCGACAGTCTTTCCGGGGCTGCGCGTCGGCTTGGTCTGTCAGCGATGGCGGTGTCCAGGCGGTTGGCGTCCCTGGAACGTGAGTTGGCCGTCAGGCTGGTACATCGAACGACACGTTCGATTTCGCTGACGCCGGAGGGAGAGGCGTTTCTGCCCTATGCCAGGACCATGATCGAGGCTGAGGAGGCGGCCCGCGCCACCTTGCGGACCCATGCCGGCACTGCAAGCGGTGTCTTGAAGATCACCGCGCCCACCGTGTTCGGCCAGGCGGTGATCATGCCCTTGATTCCAACGCTGCTTGATGAACACCCCGCCTTGCAGGTGGACCTCACCCTTTCTGACAGCATCGTGGACATCGTCAGCCTGGGTATCGATGTTGCAATCCGCATCGCGACGCTGCGCGATTCAACCTTGGTGGCTCGCGCACTGGCGCCTAACCCCCGCGTCATCTGCGCCAGCCCCGATTACTTGGATCGCTTCGGAACGCCTTCGTCGCTTGAGGCGTTGAAGCAGCACAAATGCATTGCCTTGCATGGAATGCCTTACTGGCCCTTCGTACAGGGACCGGAGCGTATTGCGATGCGTGCCGAGGCGGCATTTTCAGCCAACAGCGTCGAGGCGGTACGAACGGCGAGCAAGCAGGGGTTGGGCCTGGCCATGCTGACGTACTGGGATATTCGCAACGAATTGCTGGAGGGGAGCCTTACACGCGTTGAGCTCAGTGACGCGGTGGCCGAAGCGCTTGCTATCAGCGCGATACTGCCGACCCGTCAGCATGTGCCTTATCGGGTGCGTGCCTTCCTTGAAAAACTCGAAGTGGCGCTTGCCGCCGGTGCTTGATGGCGGCTCGATAAAAAACCTTATTGACGGATCCAGGCTGTATTGGCCATCGATTGCTGCATACACTGCATCAATGAACTGCAAGCGGACCGCCTTGTTCGATCACAGGCCAGTTCCCATACTCGGGCACACAGTTGAAGCGCCTTACAGTGAGGAGATGAACATGGTGTCTGCGATCCGGTTTAGCCAAGTGGGCAAGCCTGAAGTCCTGAACGTCGAGCGCATGAGCGATCAGTCGCCGGGGCCTGGTGAGGTGTGGCTGCAACACGAAGCCATTGGCGTCAACTTTCTCGATGTCACCCAACGTAATGGCGCCGTTCGCGTGCCCCTTCCTTCCGGCCTGGGGCTCGAAGGCGCCGGTCGCGTGGTCACCGTGGGGGCCGGCGTGACTAACGTTCGTGCCGGTGATCGCGTGGCTTATGCGACAGGCCCCGTGGGTGCATACGCAACGGCCCGGCTCTTTCCGGCAGAACGGCTGGTCAACATTCCGGACCCGCTCACGTTCGATGATGCCGCCGCTGTGATGTTCAAGGGCATCACGGCGCATTATCTGCTCAAAAGCACCTATCCCGTCGGGCCAGGCACGACGATGCTGCTGTACGGCGTGGCCGGCGGTTTAGGCGCAATCATGGCGCAATGGGCAAAGCATTTGGGGGCTTTCGTGATCGGTGTGGTTTCAAGGCCCGCCAGTGTCGAAAAAGCTTACGCGCTGGGATGCGAAGCAGTGCTGGTCTTCGATCCGAACACCCTGGCGGCGGAAGTTACCCGTATTACCGACGGAAAAAAGGTGGATGTGGTCTATGACCCGATTGGCCGTATCTCCTTCGAGGCATCGTTGGATAGCTTACGGCCACGTGGCCTTATGGTGTCCTTTGGCACATCATCCGGAGCCCCCTCCCCCGTGGAGCTGGCGACACTGAACGCCAAAGGCTCGCTATTTCTGACGCGCCCTTCGCTGGCTGCCCATACGGCCAGCGTGGCTGAATACCAGGAACGAGCCCGGGACGTATTGGCGGCGGTAGAGGCCGGTATCATCACGCCCCGTATCTGGGGCAGCTATTCACTGGCGGACGCAGCATTGGCGCACGCCGACCTGGAATCCGGACGCTCATCGGGGGCAATCATTCTAAAGCCATGAATCTTGATGTTCTGGACAATCAGCACAGCGACGAGATCGCTGCTTTCCTGGCCGTCGCCGCACAGGGCTCGTTCGTGGCGGCCGGCCGGTTATTGCAGCGCCACCCCACGGTTATCTCCAAGCGACTGGCGGCGATGGAAAAGCGCCTGGGCGTTCGACTTGTCGAGCGCTCCACCCGACAGGTGCGAATCACCGACGTCGGCGCCAGCCTCGAGCAGCGCCTGCGCGCCGCCATCGGGCTGATCGCTGAAGCCGAACAGCAGGCCAGCTCGGGGGCCGCCGAAGTTCGTGGGGTATTGCGCCTGGCACTGCCGGCAGCCATGGGGCGACTCTGGCTCGGCCCTATGCTGCCGGAGTTCCTCAAGGCTTATCCGCATGTCTCGATCATCGCCGACTATAGCGAGCGACTGGTTGACATCATCGATGAAGGGTTCGACGCCGCCATCCGGATTGGCGAGCTGGAAGACAACCGGTTAATCGCGAAGAAGCTCTGCGATCACCGGCGAATCTTGTGCGCCTCCCCTGCCTACCTCGAACGCCACGGTTTACCGACGACCCCGCAGGATCTCAGCGAACACAATTGCCTGCGCTTCAGTGGGCTGGCGTCCTTTCCGCACTGGCGATTGCATTGCGGCGACCGCCAGCACACCGTCGTGCCCAAGGGCACATTGACGGCCAATGACAGCGAGTCACTGCTTGCCGCAGCCCGCGCCGACGTGGGAATCCTGGGCGCCGGCGAGTGGTTGATGAGCCGCGACATTGCCGAAGGGCAGCTGATACGCGTGTTTCCCGATTGGCAACTGGATACCACGGGCGGGGTTTATCTGGTCAGGCCTTCGGCCAAGTTTCCAGCGGCGACGGTCATGGCCTTCAAGGCATGGATTGAGTCCAGGTTTGACCATGGGCCGCCGTGGGTAGCAGCACGGCTTGCCGCAATGCCAATCAGTTAAGGACCGGAGCACAGACGTCCATGTAGGAGCGGCGGTCCGGCGTCCCGGCCTGGCCGCGATGGGCCGCGCAGCGGCCCCTTGGGCCTGTGACATCGGCGAATCAGCTTGTGAGTGCCGGCGGTTTCAGAATCGCCGGGGCCGCTTCGCAGCCCATCGCGGCCGGGTCCGCTCCTACAGGTGTTGCGTCGTTCAATTGCTTAACTGACTGGCATTACGGCATGCCGACGATAGCGATTTTTCCACCATGGGGGCCAGCATTCAACCGGTCAACGCTCCAGTGCCGCTTCGATCGCAGCGATGTCGATCTTCTTCATCCCCATCATCGCTTCAAACGCGCGCTTGGCCACCGCTCGATCAGGATGGGTGTAGGCGGCTGTCAGGATGCGCGGTGTGATCTGCCACGACAGTCCCCACTTGTCCTTGCACCAGCCGCATTCGCTTTCCTCGCCGCCATTGCCGACAATCGCATTCCACAAGCGGTCAGTTTCGGCTTGATCGTCCGTCGCAACCTGGAACGAGAAAGCCTCGTTGTGCTTGAACGCCGGCCCCCCGTTCAGCCCCAGACAGGGGATGCCCATGACCGTGAACTCGACCGTCAGGACATCGCCCTCTTTGCCCGCGGGATAGTCGCCAGGCGCGCGGTGGACAGGGCAGGTCCCACAGTGCTGTCCGGGAACGTCGCGGCGTAAAACGTCGCAGCGTCCAGTGCGGTGCCGTCGTACCAGAGACAAATCGTGTTTTTGCTGATCATCTTGGTTCTCCAAAATTTGGACTGGTACGTGCATTCTAGTCGCTCAGGCAGTCGGACTACTCCGTCGGGCAAAAGAGGTCGCAAGGACGTCAGATGAACACAGAAGACACCGCCAAAAAAAGCAAGGGATACCGGCGCATCATTCCTTCGATGACCGCGCTGCTGGTGTTCGAAGCGGTCGCTCGGTTGAACAGTTTCACCCAGGCCGCACGAGAGCTGGGGGTTACCCAGGCGGCGGTGAGCAAGCAGGTCAAGATGCTCGAAGAGAACCTTGGCACCCAGCTCTTTCATCGACTGCATCGGGACATTCGCTTGACCGGTGAAGGCAGCGCGCTGTTTGCCGTGGTTTCAAAATCCATGCAGCAGATCGCCCGTGTGTTCGACACCATCAGCGAAGGCAGTGCCGAGCAAGAGCTGGTGCTTGTTACTACCGCAGCGTTCTCTCAACTGAGGGTCATGCCCAGGCTCGCGGCTTTGCGCGCCGCTCTGCCGAATGTGCAACTGCGCCTGGCGACTCAGATGTTCACGGGCGACCTGCGCAATCACGATATCGACCTTGCCGTGCGCTATGGCAATGGCAAATGGGAAGACGGCCACTCGATGCTGCTCTTCCATGAAGAGATATTTCCAGTTTGCTCACCGGCCTGGCTGGCCAGCCATCCAGAGCCGTCATCCCTGGAGGATCTGTTTCAGGCCGACCTGATCGATTCGGATGTCACCACCGAAGGCTGGATGAATTGGCAGAGCTGGTTCAAAGAGCAGGCTCAGTCCCCTCCCCGGCTGCATTACAGCCTGCGCTGCAACCTGTACAGCGACACCATCCAGGCGGCGTTGCACGGTCATGGTGTCGCGTTGGGCTGGGGACGACTGCTCGATCACCTGCTGGCCTCTGGTGAGCTGGTGCGGTTGACGCCGTTCGTGGTCAAGCCCAAAGACGCCTATTACGTGGTATTGCCCGCCGGAAGAGCCGCGACACCCACCCTGCTGAGGCTGGTCGAATGGTTGCGCGACGAGCGCTCGGATACCCGTCCTTGAACTCGGGACAACACGATTTCTTGCATAACTCCAGGTAATGCGAAGTGTAAAATTAGGCGCATTGACGCTCTTTCCAGGCGTTCGGATACTGCGAGCCAGAACCCTCGTAATGTCCTGAAAAGTGCCTGAGGAAAACAATGAAAATTGCGCCTGTTAAAAGCCACCGTGAACTGGTCGCCTACCGTCAGCCGGGCCATGGCATGAACGGCGAGTTATTTGGCCGAAGCGATATCTTCGATACGGACGTGGACATCTTTTTTACCCAACATTGGATATTGGCAGGTGTCACCGCAGACATTGCCGAACCGGGCGATGTGTCCACCCTCGATATTGGCAAGTCTTCGATCATCCTGGTACGCGACGATGACGATCAGGTCAGGGCTTATCGCAATGTCTGCCGCCACCGCGGGGCGCGGTTGAAGGAGGCCGGCAAGTCGACGGTCGGCAGGCTGGTCTGCCCCTATCACCAGTGGACTTATGACCTGGACGGCAGCCTCAAGCACGCGGCGCATATGGGCAAGGACTTTGACCCCAAATGCCGCAGCCTTATTCCCGTGCATACCAACGTTATCGGGACTCATATTTTCGTGTGCCTGAACGATAACCCGCCGGACGATATTTCGGTGATGGAACAGCACATGACAGCGCGCTTTGCCGATTACAACTTGCCCTTCACCAGGATCGCCCACGAATCCGAAATCATCGAGAACGGTAACTGGAAGTTGGTCATTGAAAACAACCGCGAATGTTATCACTGCGCCGGCACGCATCCGGAACTGACGGCGTCGTTTCTACCGGAGGATTTCGGCTTTTGCACGGAGGGGTTGGGCGAAGAATCTCTACAGGCATTGGACGCGTATTTCACGCGCAATGCCAACCACCAGAAAGATTGGGAACGTGAAGGCTACATCTGCGCCGCCGTCGAATATCTCGATGAAGAGGCCGTCACCCAGTTCCGGACTCAGCGGCTGGTCATCGCGGGCAAGGGCGAATCACAGACGCTGAGCACCCAGGTCGCCTGCACAAAGCTTTTCGGCGACCTGAAGCGCCGTGACCTGGGCGATATGCATCTGTGGACCCACAACTCCTGGACTCACGTGATGAGCGATCACGCGGTGATCTCCTACATCATTCCGCTGGCGCCCGACAAAACACGGGTGCGCACCAAATGGCTGGTGCACGCCGACGCGGTGGAAGGCGTTGACTACGATCTGCAGACACTGACCGAAGTCTGGGCAGCAACCAATCAGCAGGACGCAAGGCTGGTGGGCATCACCCACGCCGGCACGCAGGATCCGGCCTACGCGCCAGGCCCGTTCTCGGCGTTCACCGAACGTTATGTCGATCAGTTTTCCCGTTGGTATGCAGCGCGTTTATCCGCGCACGGCGTGTGAGGCATGACCATGAGCACCTTTGAAGTCGTCTCTGCCTGCAACGTCGGTGATGCGCAGCGATTCACCGACCCCGATCACTGGGCCGCGTTCGGGACACAGTGGCCGAGCGGTAACACCCAGCAACTTGAGTGCTGCAGCGTGGCAAGCGAAACCCATGACGTGAAGACCTTTACCTTCAGTTGCAGAGACTTCCCTGCCCTGAGCTATGAGCCGGGGCAGTTCATCACGGTTTCGCCGATGATCAACGGGCAGAACCTCTCGCGCTGCTACACACTGTCTTCGTCGCCGACACGGCCGTTCACGTTCTCGATCACGGTCAAGCGAGTACCGGGCGGGGTTGTTTCCAATTGGCTGCATGACAACTTGCGGCCTGGCCTGACCCTCAACGCTACCGGGCCTGCCGGCCACTTCACGCCGGTTGCCGGCCCCGCGCGCAAGTTGCTTTACCTGTCGGCAGGCTCAGGCATCACCCCGTTGATGTCGATGACCCGGGCTGCCATTGATCTGCACGCCGAACTGGACATCGTCTTCGTGCACAGCGCCAGGACCCCTGCGGACATCATCTTCCGTGCCGAGCTGGAGGGGATTGCGAATTCACGGGATGGTGTGCGGGTAGTGTACCTCTGTGAAAGTTGCGCAGACGAACCGGACTGGCAAGGTCCCTCAGGGCGCTTGTCCCTGTCCGAACTCCAGGCGCAAGTACCGGACTTCAAAGAGCGTGAGGTCTTCACCTGCGGCCCTCAGGGCTACATGAACGCAGTAAAAAAGTTGCTGAGCGAGGGCGGCTTCGATCTGGCCCATTATCATCAGGAAAGCTTCGACATCAATGCCACCGACAGTGTCCTGTCCGTGCCGCAAGCGCCAACGGCAGGGCAAGCGCAAGCTACCTTCTCCATCAGGCTTTCACGCTCGGGCAAGGTCTTCAGCATGGCTTCAGACCAGACCCTCCTCGTCGCCGCCAAAAAAGCCGGTGCAATCGTGCCCTCCTCCTGCAGCCAGGGCGTGTGTGGGACCTGCAAGACGGCGGTGCTCGAAGGCACTGTGGAGATGAAGCACAACGGCGGTATCAGGCAACGCGAGATCGATCGGGGCATGCGCCTGTTGTGCTGCAGCCGTCCGACCTCCGATCTGGTCATTGATCTGTAGCACCCTGGCTCTATCGGTCTGAACGGCAGGAGCACGGCTTGCCGGCGATGGCGATCTTTCGGCCGCTATCGCCGGCAAGCCGTGCTCCTACCAGCCAGGCGCAGACTCACGCGCTGGCGTGCCTAGCGCGCCGCCCAGGCATTGAACCGCTCTTCGAGCTCCTCGCCGTGGTCGACCCAAAACTCCGCATCCACCGCCTGGGCCTGGGCCAGGTTGGCCTCGGCGGTCGGCAATTGCTGTTGCACCTGCTCAGGCAGCAGCGCCAGCGCCTGGCGGTGCACCGGGCCGTAGGGGATGTTTTCCGAGAAGACCTTCTGGGTCTGCGGCTGGCTGGCAAACGCAATGAATCGTTCGGCCAGTGCCTTGTTCGGCGTGCCTTTGACCACCGCCCAGTATTCAGGGTCATACAGGCTCTGCGGCCAGACGATGCTGAGGTTCATCCCCTCTTTCTGCGCCGACGCGATACGCCCGTTGTAGGCGGCGGTCATGACCACGTCACCGGCAATCAACCATTGCGCCGGTTGCGCACCGGCCTCCCACCATTGGATGTTCGGCTTGATCTGGTCGAGCTTGGCGAAGGCACGCGTCACGCCCTGGGGAGTCGCGAGCACTTTATAGAGTTGGTCACGCTCGACGCCGTCGGCCAGCAGGGCGATTTCAAGGGTGTACTTGGCGCCTTTGCGCAGGCCGCGCTTGCCCGGAAAATCGGCAATATTCCAGAAGTCGGCCCAGGACGTCGGCGCCTTGGCCAGCTTGTCCTGGTCAAAGGCCATGACCATCGACCAGACGTAAGTCGCCACACCGCATTCGGTCAAGGTCCCCGGCACGAACTGGGCATGGTCGCCAAAGCTTGTGGTGTCCAGCCGCTCGAACAGGCCGGCATCGCAGCCACGCAGCAGTTCCGGGCTTTCGACCTCGACCACATCCCAACTGGTATGGCCGACATCGACCATGGCCTTGATCTTCGACAGCTCGCCGTTGTATTCGCCGGCCACGATGCGTCCCGCACCGCTTTGGTTGAAGGGTTGGAAATAGGCCTTGTCCTGGGCCTGCTTGGTGGCGCCACCAAACGAGATGACGGTCAGGCTCTGGGGCTCGGCGAACACGCCGGTGCACAGCAGGGCCAATGAAAACGGTACGACGCGACGCAAGGAAATGGACATGGAACGCTCCCACAGCTGATTTTTTAATAGGTTGATGCCGGGCAGTGCTGGTCAGAGACCAATAGGGTTCCATCGTGCCGGCCTCTTGGGACCGGCATCGTTATGCGAACAGGCTTTCGTCCGGGAAAGCCGGACCGGCGCGCGGTGGCGAGCAGGTCAGGGTTGCAGGATCAGAGGCGACCGTACTCGCGGGCCGTGCGGTCCACAGCGATACGGGTCTTGTCGACCAACTCGTCGATCTCGGCGCGGCCCGCGACCAGCGCGGGCGCCATGATCATCCGGCCCAGGGTCGAGCGGATGATCAGGCCCTCTTCAAAGCCGATGGTGCGGCAACGCCAGGCCATGTCGTTTTCGTTGGCAAAGCGCTTGCGGGTGGCCTTGTCTTCGGCAAACTGCAAGGCCGCGACCATTCCTGCGCCTTGCACTTCACCGATCAAGGGATGATTGCCGAACACCTCGCGCAGGCAGTTCTGCAAGTACGGCCCGGTGTCCTGCTTGACCTGGGTCACCACGCCTTCGTCACGCAAGGCCTTGAGGTTGGCGATGGCGACCGCCGCCGCCACCGGGTGCCCGGAGTAGGTCAGGCCGTGGGCAAACACCCCGCCCTGTTCCACCAGCACCTCGGCCATGCGCCGCGACAACACCAGGCCGCCCATGGGGATGTAGCCGGAGGTCAGGCCCTTGGCGATCGACAAGGTGTCCGGCTCGAAACCGAAGTGCTGGTGGGCAAACCACTCGCCGGTGCGTCCAAAACCACCGATCACTTCATCAGCGCACAACAGCACGTCGTACTGACGGCAGATCCGCTGGATCTCCGGCCAGTAGCTCTCGGGTGGGAAGATCATCCCGCCGGCGCCCTGGAAGGGTTCGGCAACAAAGGCAGCGACGTTCTCGGCGCCCAGCTCAAGAATTTTCTCCTCCAGCTGGCGTGCGGCGCGCAAGCCGAATTCCGCCGGCGTCAGATCACCTTCGTGGGCGAACCAGTAAGGCTCGTCGATGTGCGCCACATCGGGAATCACCCCGCCCATGTCGTGCATGAACTTCATGCCACCCAGCGCCGTGGCACCGAGGGTCGAGCCGTGATAGCCGTTCCAGCGGCCGATCATGATTTTCTTCTGCGGCTTGTCGAGGATCTGCCAGTAACGGCGCACAGTACGGATCAGCACCTCGTTGGCTTCGGAGCCGGAGTTGGTGTAGATGGCGTGGCTGTAGTGCGCCGGCAACAGGCTGAACAACAACTCGGACAGCTCCACCACCGCCGGGTGCGTGGTGTGGAAGAACATGTTGTAGTACGGCAGCTGCTCCAGCTGGCGGCTGGCGGCGGCGGCCAGGTCCTTGCGACCGTAGCCCAGGTTGGTGCACCACAGGCCCGACATGCCATCGAGGTAGCGCTTGCCGTCGTTGTCCCACAGGGCCAGGCCTTCACCGCGAACGATTACCCGGGGCCCTTCTTCATTGAGGGCTTTCTGGTCGAGGAAGGCGTGAATGTGGTGGGCCGCATCCAGCGCCTGGTAGTCGGCGGTTTCGCGGCTCTTTTCAAATGGCGCGGTCATATCAGTGCTCTCCTTGGGTCTTGGCATTGTCGGCAGCATTGCCCAGCACGCGTTCTAGCGGCTCGGGCTTGAATAAAGGTTTACGCATGACGCATTTGATCCAGACGATGGCGATCAGCGAGACGATCGTCAGGACCAGGCCTGCGTAACCGAAGATCGAGGTGGTCATTTCCGGCGTCGGCGAAACATTCCAGATCGCATACAGCATGCCGGCGATACCGAAGATCTGTGGCAACGGATAAAACGGAGTGCGGAACGGACGCTTGGCCTGCGGATAACGACGACGCAGGGGTGCGACACGAAGTCGCTTACAGAAGTTGTTCCCACTTGGAGGGAACCACCCGTGTCACCGGGTGAATCTAGAAGGCTGAATCAAGAGCGCCTTTGACAATGTAACGAGGCACCGCAAGGTGCGGG
>NZ_JAAAMT010000073.1 GCF_009905435.1 Pseudomonas sp. R5(2019) | reverse complement strand
CGCGATGGGCGGCGAAGCGGCCCCGGCGATTCTGAAACCGCCGGCACTCGCAAGCTGATCCGCCGATGTCACAGACCCAAGGGGCCGCTTCGCAGCCCATCGCGGCCGGGTCCGCTCCTACAAGGCAGCGACTGTTACTCTCAGCGTAACAATCCGCCGTTCTGCTTGATTGATGCACCGTCCCCACTGCTCCTACTGTTAGGCCCACTACAGCGAAGACGCGTGGAGTGAGCATGACAACAACAATAACCCCCGACCCGCGCTGGTCGCGTCGCCGCACTGCCAAGCAGCAGCGACTGGAAAAAGTGCGTGCGTTCGCCGATGGCGTGGTACTGCCAACCGAACGGATTGTCGAAGCCCTCGAAGCCCTGATGCTGCCCGGGGACCGGGTGGTACTGGAAGGCAACAATCAGAAGCAGGCCGACTTTCTGTCGCGCTCGCTGGCCAAGGTCGATCCGGGCAAGCTGCATGATCTGCACATGATCATGCCCAGCGTCGGGCGGCCGGAGCATCTGGACCTGTTTGAGCGCGGCATCGCCCGCAAGCTGGATTTCTCCTTTGCCGGCACCCAGAGCCTGCGCATCAGCCAGCTGCTCGAAGACGGCCTGCTGGAAATCGGCGCAATCCACACCTACATCGAGTTGTACGCCCGGCTGGTGGTCGACCTGATCCCCAACGTGGTGCTCTCGGCCGGTTTCATGGCTGACCGCCAGGGCAATATCTACACCGGCCCCAGCACCGAAGACACCCCGGCATTGATTGAGCCGGCCGCCTTCAGCGATGGCATCGTGATCGTTCAGGTCAACCAGCTGGTCGATGATGTCAGCGACCTGCCCCGGGTCGATATCCCGGCGTCCTGGGTCGATTTCGTGGTGGTGGCCGACAAGCCGTTCTACATCGAACCGCTGTTCACCCGCGACCCCCGGCACATCAAGCCGGTGCACGTGCTGATGGCGATGATGGCGATTCGCGGCATCTACGAAAAACACAATGTGCAGTCGCTCAACCACGGCATCGGTTTCAACACCGCCGCCATCGAGCTGATTCTGCCGACCTACGGCGAATCGCTGGGCCTGAAGGGCAAGATCTGCCGCAACTGGACCCTCAATCCCCACCCGACCTTGATCCCCGCCATCGAAAGTGGCTGGGTCGACAGCGTGCATTGCTTTGGCACCGAGCTGGGTATGGAGCATTACATCGCCGCGCGCCCGGATGTGTTCTTCACCGGCCGCGACGGCTCCCTGCGCTCCAACCGGATGGTCTGCCAACTGGCCGGCCAGTACGCCGTGGACCTGTTTATCGGTGCCACCCTGCAAGTGGACGGCGACGGCCATTCCTCCACCGTGACCCGTGGCCGCCTGGCCGGTTTCGGTGGTGCGCCGAACATGGGCCACGACCCACGCGGCCGTCGCCACAGCACGCCGGCCTGGCTGGACATGCGCCAGAATCAGAGTGACGCGCCTGAAGCCTTGCTGGAACGCGGCAAAAAGCTGGTGGTGCAGATGGTCGAGACCTATCAGGAAGGCGGCAAGCCGACCTTCGTACCGACCCTGGACGCCATCGAAGTGGCGAAAAAATGCGGCATGCCGTTGGCGCCAATCATGATCTACGGCGACGACGTCACCCATCTGCTCACCGAGGAAGGCATCGCCTACCTGTACAAGGCGCGCTCGCTGGAAGAACGCCAGGCGATGATTGCGGCGGTGGCGGGCGTGACCGCCATTGGCCAGCGGCACAACCCCAGGGACACCGCGCGCATGCGCCGCGAGGGGCTGATTGCCTTGCCCGAAGACCTCGGTATCCGCCGCACCGACGCCACCCGGGAGCTGCTGGCGGCCAAGAGTGTTGCCGACCTGGTCGAATGGTCCGGTGGCCTGTACAACCCGCCCGCCAAATTCAGGAGCTGGTAATGCACGCACTCAATCTGCACACCCGCCCGGTTTCCTTGAGCGAGCGGCTGGCCGACTTCGCCGTCGATGCGCTGATCGATGAGGCCGACCTGTCGCCAAAACCGGCGCTGGTCGACCGTCGCGGTAACGGCGCCCACACTGACCTGCACCTGGGCCTGATGCACGCCTCGGCGCTGTCGTTGTGGCCGACGTTCAACGCGATGGCCGAAGCGGCGCAGGCCAGCGGCGCCATTGGCCTGCCACTGCGCGAAGCCATCGGCCGGATCGGTCGCGAAGGCGAGCAGGCGATGCTCGTGACCACTCAGGGCGTGAACACCCACCGTGGCGGCATCTGGGCCCTGGGCCTGTTGGTGACTGCCGCCGCGCTGGAACCCGGCAATGTCAGCGCCTCGGCCCTGAGCCTGCGCGCTGCGCGCCTGGCGTTGCTCGAGGATCGCTTTGCAGCCAAAACCGCCAGCCACGGCACCCAGGTCGCCCAGCAATATGGCGCTCGCGGTGCGCGGGAAGAGGCCCAGCTGGGTTTCCCGTCGGTGCTGCTGCGCGGTCTGCCGCAACTCAAGCGCAGCCGCGCCGCCGGCCATGGCGAACAAAACGCCCGACTCGATGCCTTGCTGGCGATCATGACCCATCTGGGTGACACCTGCGTGCTCTACCGCGCGGGGTTGGCTGGCCTTGAAGCCATGCAGTCCGGCGCCCAGGCGGTGCTCGATGCCGGCGGCAGCGCCAGCTTGCCGGGGCGTCGGCGCCTGCACGCGCTGGATGAGCAGTTGCTGCAGCTCAATGCCTCGCCCGGCGGTGCTGCCGACCTGCTGGCGGCGTGCCTGTTAATCGATCGCCTGGAACAAGGCGAGCTGCGTGACCAGGGAGCGTACTGATGGAAACCTTGAACTTTGAATTCCCCGCTGGCCAGCCCGGCCGTGGTCGAGCGCTGGTGGGCTGTGTCGGCTCGGGCGATCTGGAAGTGCTGATCGAGCCGGGCCAGCCTGGCAAGCTGACCATCGCCGTGCAGACCTCGGTGAACGGTGCCGCCACGCGCTGGCAGCAACTGTTCGAACGGATCTTCGAAGGCCGCACGCCACCGGCGCTGAGCATCGATATCCATGACTTCGGCGCGACCCCGGGCGTGGCACGCCTGCGCCTGGAGCAGGGCTTCGAGGAGATTGGCCATGACTGATACCGCGCGCCTGCTGCACAAGCACAGCTTCGTCGAACTCGGCGCCCGCCAGCGGGCCAAAGCCTTGCTCGATGCCGGCAGCTTTCGTGAACTGATCGACCCATTCGAGCGGCTGATGTCACCCTGGCTGGCCAAGCAGGGCGTGGTGCCCCAGGCCGATGACGGGGTGGTGATCGCCAAGGGCTTGATCGACGGTTTGCCGGTGGTCATCGCCGCGATCGAAGGGGCTTTTCAAGGTGGCAGCCTGGGTGAAGTCGGTGGCGCCAAGATCGCCGGCGCGCTGGAACTGGCCGCTGAAGACAACCGCAACGGCATTCCCACCCGCGCGGTATTGCTGCTGGAAACCGGTGGCGTGCGCTTGCAGGAGGCCAACCTCGGGCTGGCGGCCATTGCCGAGATTCACGCCGCCATCGTCGACCTGCGCCAGTACCAGCCGGTGATCGGCGTGATCGCCGGCAGCGTCGGCTGCTTTGGTGGCATGTCGATTGCCGCCGGGCTGTGCAGCTACTTGCTGGTCACCCAGGAAGCACGGCTGGGGCTCAACGGCCCGCTGGTGATCGAGCAGGAAGCCGGCCTCGATGAATACGATTCCCGCGATCGCCCGTTTATCTGGAGCCTGACCGGCGGCGAGCAGCGCTTCGCCAGTCAACTGGTGGACCGCTACGTGGCCGATGAAGTCAGCCAGATCCGCGAGCAGGTCAGTGAGCTGTTGCAGCAAGGCGTGCCCGCGGTGCACCGCAGCCAAAAGGCCGAGCACTTTCTGCAATGCCTGGCGGAGCTGGACGCCGCGCCGCAAATCGACCCGGCGACGGTTCGCCGCCTGTACCAAGGAGACCGCTCATGAGCACCTTTTCCCTGCGTGGCCTGCACTGGTTCCAGGCCTTGAGCGAAGGGGCCCGCGAAGTCAGTGGCTTGCCGGCGTCCTTGAAGGTTGCCGACGGCCAGCTGGGTGAATGGCCGGCACGTTTTCTGGCGGTGGTGGCAGACCCTGCCAACCGCTTTGTCCGCGCTCGCAATGGCGAAGTCGGCCTGCTGGAAGGCTGGGGCCTGGCCCACGCCGTGGATCAGGCCATCGCCGCCGACCGCGACCAGCCGCACAAACGGGTGCTGGTGGCGATTGTCGATGTCCCGAGCCAGGCCTATGGCCGCCGTGAAGAAGCGCTGGGTATTCATCAGGCACTGGCCGCTGCCGCCGACAGTTATGCGCGTGCGCGCTTGGCCGGGCATCCAGTGATCGCGCTATTGGTGGGCAAGGCCATGTCGGGTGCATTTTTGGCTCACGGCTACCAGGCCAACCGCCTGATCGCCCTGCGCGACGACGGTGTGATGGTGCATGCCATGGGCAAGGCGTCGGCGGCGCGAGTGACCCTGCGCAGCGTCGAAGAACTCGAAGCCCTGGCCGCCAGCGTGCCGCCGATGGCCTATGACATCGACAGCTACGCAAGCCTGGGCCTGCTCTGGCAGACCGTGCAGGTGGACAATGCCGAGCAGCCGTCGGCGTCTGATCTGGGCCGTATCCATGAATGCCTGATCGGGGCGGTCAAGGATGTCGAGGCCGGCGGGCGCGATTTGAGCGGGCGGCTCGGGGCCAGCCATCGCGCGGCTTCAAGCAAGGTCCGCGAATTGCTGCGCGCTCAGTGGTCATGATGATGAATACCTTCCTGCCCCACGATCTGCTCTGGACTGAAAACTTCGACTGGCTGCCGGCCGATGCGCCGCTCTGGGCCGTTGATGCCTTGCGCAAAGGCCATCCGGTGGTGGTTCGTCGCGCCTCGGGTGCGGTGGATCAGGTGGCAGTCGGTGTGCGCGCAGGTTTGCGCGAACAGCGCTACGCGACCTGGATGCCAATGGCGGTGGTGCAGCGTCGGGTTCGCCCGGAGCAGCTGTGCGACCTGCCGGCGATGGCGCAGGATTGGCCAGCCTTGCAGGCCTTGCGCGCACTCAAGCCAGTACTCGATGCAACGGGCTTGACCTGGGGCGTCAGCGGCAGTGCCGGATTTGAATTGGCCACAGGTTGCAGTGCCCTGCATCAACACAGTGATCTGGATTTGATCCTGCGTACCGCGCAACCCTTCGACCGGCAGGCGGCTGCGCAGTTGCTGCAACATCTGCACACGCCGCTGTGCCGCATCGATGTGCAACTGCAAACGCCCCACGGTGGTGTGGCCTTGCTGGAGTGGGCAGGGGCGGCACGGCAGGTGTTGCTCAAGTCCAGCGATGGAGCGCGGCTGGTCAGCAACCCGTGGCAGGCTCTGGAGCCGGTGGCATGAGCAGTTTGCTGGTGTTTCCGGGGCAGGGCGCGCAGAAGCCGGGCATGCTGCATCACCTGTTGGAATCGCAGGTGGTGCGGGACTGCCTGACGGAAGCGTCGGACGTGCTGGCTGAGGATGTGTTGCAACTGGACTCGGCTTCAGCGCTGGCCTCGACCCGTGCTGTCCAGCTGTGCCTGTTGGTGGCAGGCGTCGCCTGTTCCCGCCTGCTGCTGCAACAGGCGCCGGCACCGGCCTACGTCGCCGGGTTGTCCATCGGTGCCTACCCGGCAGCCGTGGTGGCGGGAGCGCTGAGCTTCAGCGATGCAGTGAGGCTGGTAAGCCTGCGCGGTGAATTGATGCAGCAGGCCTGGCCGCAAGGCTATGGCATGACGGCCATCATCGGGCTTGATCAATCCAGCCTTGAAAGGCTGTTGGCCCAGGTCCACAGCGAGGCAACGCCGGTGTACCTGGCCAATATCAACGCCGACAACCAACTGGTGATTGCCGGCAGCGATGCCGCCATGGCATCGGTCGCTGAACAGGCGCGCGGTGCCGGGGTGGTGGTGTGCAAGCGCTTGGCCGTCAGTGTGCCGTCCCATTGCCCGCTGCTGGAGCAACCGGCCCGGGCCTTGGCGCAAGCCTTCGCCCAGGTGCCCATGCAGGCACCTCGATTGGGCTACTTGAGCAGCAGCCGCGCTCGGCCGCTGCGCACTGCTGAACAGGTTCGCGACGAGTTGGCCTTCAACATGTGCCGGATCGTCGATTGGCGTGCCACCGTGCAAAGCGCCTACGAGCGCGGCGTGCGCCTGCAGATCGAACTGCCGCCAGGCTCGGTGCTGACCGGCCTTGCCCGGCGGGTTTTCGAACAAGGTACAACCCTCTGCTTCGAAGATGCCCGGCTGGACACCCTCGTCTCGCTCATGCAACAGGAGGGCCGCGACCAGGCCTGAACCCTGCAATGTTTTGGGGCCGCTTTGCGGCCCATCGCGCCCAGGTGCGCTCCTACAGGATTGCGCAAGAGTTGTAGGAGCGGACCTGGCCGCGATGCGGTCCGCCAGGACCGCCAAGCGATCTCACATCACCTGCGCATGCCGGGTCGCATACATCCGGCATTCCGCCAACAGCGCCAACAGGTTCGGATCGCGTTCCTTGGCCTTCAAGAACACCACCCCGATATGCTGCTGCATCCGATACCGCGCCTGCAGCGGTATCAGCTTCACGCGGTTCTCGTACACCGCCGCGATCCTCCCGGGCAGCAATGCATAACCCACCCCCGAGCTGACCATGCTGAGCAAGGTGAAGATATCGTTCACCTGCATCGCCACCTTCGGCTTGAACCCCGCCTGGTCAAACACCCGCACGCCATCGCGGTGGGTGGCGAAACCCTGGGTCAGGGTGATGAAGGTCGAGTCGCGCAGGTCGGCCAGGTCCACTTCTGCTTGCCCGGCAAACGGCGAATCGGCCGGGGTGGCGAGGAAAATGTCGTCGCTGAACAGCGGCAGGTATTCGCAATCCGGGTCGTTGGTGCTGTCGTCCAGCGACACCAGAATCGCGTCGGCCTCCATGTTCTTGAGCTTGTAAAGCAAGTCAATGTTGGAGCCCAGGATCAGGTCGATATTGAGTTCGCTGCGGCGGATTTTCAGGCCCATGATCAGCTGCGGCACGGTCTTGACCGTCAAGGAGTACAGCGACCCGAGCTTGAAGCGCTCGGCGGAGAAACCGGCGGCCTCGCGGGTCAGGCGCACGGTATCGAGCACATCCTGGATCAGCTTCTGGGCCCGCTCCTCGAGCACATAGGCGCTTTCCAGCGGCGTCAGGTTGCGGCCTTCGTGCTTGAACAGCGGGCAGCGCAGGGCGCTTTCCAGCGAGTGGATGGCGCGGTGCACGCTGACGTTGCTGGTATTGAGCTCGGCCGCCGCCCGCGCCAGATTGCCAGTGCGCATGAAGGCCAGAAACACCTCCAGCTTCTTCAGGGTCAGTTCTTCATCGATCAGCATGCCGGTCACTCGAATTCGCCAGCCCCGATTGTGCCCAACTCAGACCCGCCTTACGAGCGGTTGCGGCTGTAGGAGCGGACCTGGCCGCGATGGGTTGCGCAGCAGCCCCAGAGGCCAGAGGCATCTGCGACGCTGCTTGCGGGTGTAGTAGGTTTTAGAATCGCCGGGGCCGCTGTGCGGCCCATCGCGGCCAGGCCGGGACGCCGGACCGCCGCTCCTACAAAGGGTGTCGCCCGATTTTGCATCCAGTTGGGGCTCGCTGCTCTGTTGCGGTGCACGGGACTGTGGCGATCAGGTTCAGCTAATCGGCACAAAGCCCATGCCACAAGGGTTTGCCAATTCTGGCGCGTGCCTTGCAGTGCATCGCACATCCCGCAGTCAACGCAGATTGCACATTTCACGACAAAGGCGCCGTGTTGCCCCCGCTTCCAGCAGCGGAGGGCAGCAGGGCGCCTTTTTGCTTTCACGAGGTACGACAATGACCAGCACAACGGTGCGTAGCGTTTGCCCCTATTGCGGCGTGGGTTGCGGCATTGTCATGAGCGTGAAGGACAACAAGGTGATCAAGGTCAGCGGTGATGCCAGGCACCCGGCCAACTTCGGTCGCCTGTGCACCAAGGGCGCCACCTGCAACCAGGCCATCACCGAATCCGGGCGCATGGAGCACGCCTTCATGCGTAACGAGCGCCAGCGCGACCCGGTGCGCCTGGGCATCGATGAGGCCATCAGCGCTACCGCGAAAAAACTCCGGGCACTGCTCGATGCCCATGGCCCGGACGCGCTGTCGTTCTACGTTTCGGGGCAGATGTCGCTGGAAGCCCAGTACCTGATCAACAAGCTGACCAAGGGCTTTGTCCGCAGCCGCCATATCGAGTCCAACTCGCGGCTGTGCATGGCCAGCGCCGGCAGTGGCTACAAGCTGTCGCTGGGGGCTGACGGGCCGCCCGGCAGCTATCAGGATTTCGACCAGGCCGACCTGTTTTTTGTCACCGGCGCGAACATGGCCGACTGTCACCCGATCCTGTTCCTGCGCCTGCTCGATCGAGTCAAGTCCGGGGCCAAACTGATCGTTGTCGACCCCCGCCGCAGCGCCACCGCCGACAAGGCCGACCTGTTCCTGCAGATCAAGCCCGGCACCGACCTGGCGCTGATGAACGGCCTGCTGCACCTGCTGCACAAGAACGGCCATACCGACCCGGACTTTATCGCCCGCTACACCGAAGGCTGGGAGGCGCTGCCGGCGTTCCTTGCGGACTACAGCCCCGACAAGGTCGCCGCGATCACAGGCTGCGCCGAGGCCGATATTCGCAAGGCGGCCGACTGGATCGGCGCCGCCGGCAACTGGATGAGCTGCTGGACCATGGGCCTGAACCAGAGCATCCATGGCACCTGGAACACCAACGCCCTGTGCAACCTGCACCTGGCCACCGGGACAATCTGCAAGCCGGGCAGCGGGCCGTTCTCGCTGACCGGCCAGCCCAACGCCATGGGCGGCCGCGAAATGGGCTACATGGGCCCCGGCTTGCCCGGCCAGCGTTCAGCACTGGTGGCCGCCGACCGGGCCTTTATCGAAGACCTCTGGCAGCTGCCGGCCGGCACCCTGCGCGAAGAGGCGGGCGAGGGCACGGTGGGCATGTTCCAGGCCATGCGCGCCGGCAGCATCAAGGCCTGCTGGATCATCTGCACCAATCCTGTGGCCAGCGTCGCCAACCGCCAGCAAGTGATCGAAGCCTTGCAGGCGGCGGAGCTGGTGATCACCCAGGACGCCTTTCTCGACACCGAAACCAACCGCTACGCCGACATTCTCTTGCCCGGCGCGCTGTGGTCCGAGGCTGAGGGCGTAATGATCAATTCCGAGCGCAACATGACGCTGATGGCCAAGGCCGTCGACGCCCCCGGCGACAGCATGCCGGACTGGCAGATCATTGCCCGCGTCGCTTGCGAAATGGGCTTTGCCGACGCCTTCAGCTACGCCAACGCCGAAGCGGTGTTCGATGAAATCCGCCGCGCCTGGAACCCGGCCACCGGCTACGACATCCGTGGCATCAGCTATGCGGCCTTGCGCGAAACACCCCGCCAGTGGCCGTGCGAGCCGGGCCGCGAGGACGTCCGCAGCCCCATCCGCTACCTCAACGATGGCGTCAGCCAGGCCATCAAGTTCGACGCGGACGGCAAACAGCCGAGCATTGCCTTCGCCACCCCCAACGGTAAGGCGCGCTTCTTTGCCCGCCCGCACCTGCCCGCCGCGGAAATGCCCGACGACGACTATCCCTGGGTCTTCAACACCGGCCGCCTGCAGCACCAATGGCACACGCTGACCAAGACCGGCAAGGTGCCGACCCTGAACAAGCTCAACCCCGGTCCCTTCGTCGAGATCCACCCCGACGACGCCGCCCGCCTGGGGATCAGCGAGAACGATCAGGTGCAACTGCGCTCGCGCCGTGGCCAGGCTGTGCTGCCGGCGCGGATCAGCGACCGAGTGATGGTCGGCAACTGCTTTGCACCGTTTCACTGGAACGATGTGTTTGGCGAGCAGTTGGCCGTCAACGCCGTGACCAGTGACGCCATCGACCCGATCTCGCTGCAGCCGGCGTTCAAGATCTGCGCGGTTGCCCTGACCCGTGTGAGCGCCGCGCGCATTCCGGCAGTGGAAATCGACAGCGCCGCCGCCGAACCGATTTGTGAATCTCAGGAGCCCGACAGCATGTCGATCGATACCCTGGCACGCGTGCTTGGCCTGGACAGTCGCTATGAAGTAGCCCTGGCCGACGATGAACGGCTGTACATGCAAGGTTACCTGCTGGGCCTGCGTTCCGACGCCAGCCGCCTGGACGGCGGTGTGCCGACCCTGCCGGCCGCCGCACCGATGACCCCGGCCAGCCGGCTGGTGGTCGATGGGCTGCTGGCGGGCCTGTTCGCCCGCGCCCCGGCCGCCACCCCCTTGCTGGCGCCGAGCGCCGAACCCGTCGCGTTGGCCGCCCTCAAGCCGGTCCACCGGGTGCTCTGGGCCTCGCAGACCGGCAATGCCGAAAGCTTCGCCGAGGTCTGCGCCGAGCGCCTGCGAGAGGCCGGTCATGAGGTACTGCTCAACGGCATGGACGAGGTGACGGCGCAGCAACTGTGCAGCGCCGCCAGCGTCCTGTTGATCGCCAGCACCTTTGGCGACGGCGACGCGCCGGATTGCGGGGCGAACCTGTGGGCGCAATTGCAGGCACTTGAAGCCGGGCACTGCAGCGGCGTGCGCTTCTCGGTGCTGGCGCTGGGCGATTCCAACTACGACCAGTTCTGCGGCTTTGGCCGCCGTCTCGACGAGCGCCTGGCCGAACTGGGCGGGCAGCGCTTGCAGGCGCGAGTCGATTGCGAACCGGACTATCAAGAACCCGCCGAGCAGTGGCTGGCGAAGGTCTGCACAGCGCTGGCCGGCGCAGCGCAGCCGGCTGCCCAGGCGGTTGCGGTCAGCACCCTCGACGAATTGCCCAGCGCGCCCGAAGCGCCGCTCTACAGCAAGCAAACCCCCTTGCCGGCGCGCCTGCTGGAAAACCGCCTGCTCAACACCCCGGGTGCCAGCAAGGAAACCCGGCAGATCGTTTTCGATCTCAAGGACACCGGCTTCAGCTATCAGGCCGGCGACGCGCTCGGCGTCTGGCCGAGCAACTGCCCGGCCCTGGTCGATGAATTGCTGGGCACGCTCAGGCTCGATGGCGAACAGGCTGTCAGCCTCAAGGGCAAACCCGATATGCCGCTGGCGCTGGCCTTGCATCAGCACCTGGAAATCGCCCGCATCACCCCCGACTGGCTGAACCTGATGGCCCAGCGTTCGGCCAACCCGGAACTCAAGCGGTTGCTTGCGCCGGCCAACAAGGCCGAACTCAAGGACTGGCTCTGGGGGCGGCAACTGACCGACCTGCTGCAGCAATTCCCGCAGGAGTTGGCGGCCGATGAACTGGTCGCGTTGCTCAAGCCTCTGCAGCCACGCCTGTACTCGATCAGCTCCAGCCCCAAGGTCACGCCCGATCAGGTGCACCTGACCCTTTCGACCGTGCGCTACCGCTGCAACGAGCGCCCGCGCCTGGGCGTGTGCTCGACCTTTCTGGCCGACCGCGCCACTGACACCCGGGTGCCGATCTTCACTCAGCCGTCGGCGCACTTCCGGGTGCCCAAGGATGCCCAGGCGCCGATGATCATGGTCGGCCCCGGCACCGGCGTGGCGCCGTTCCGCGCCTTTCTGCAAGAGCGCCAGGCGACCGGGGCGAGCGGCAAGAACTGGCTGTTGTTCGGCGAGCAGCATGCCGCCAGCGACTTCTACTACCGCGACGAACTCACCGCCTGGGAGCGTGACGGCCACCTGCGTCTGGACACCGCGTTCTCCCGTGACCAGGCGCAGAAGATTTATGTGCAGCAACGCATGATCGAACACGGCGCGCAGCTGTGGAGCTGGTTGCAGGACGGCGGGCACTTCTATGTCTGCGGCGACGCCGGGCACATGGCCCGGGACGTCGACAGCGCGCTCAAGCAAGTGGTCCAGCAACATGGCGGCATGAGCCGTGAAGACGCCGACGCCTATGTCGCCGGCATGAGCCGCGACAAGCGTTATTTGCGGGATGTGTACTGAGGCGGTGCGCGCCAGGCCCTGGCGCACCAAGCCGGTTCGATTTTCAACGCGCTGGCATCGATTCATGTAGGAGCGGACCTGGCCGCGATGGGCTGCGAAGCAGACCCCAGGGCCGCTGCGCGCCCCATCGCGGCCCGGTCCGCTCCTACAAGATTGCGGTTTGTCAGTAGGTTTTGTGCAGTTGGCACGTAACCTGCTTTTCACCTAGCAAGGCCTACCAAACCGCATTGGCAGGCAGTCCACGGTGGTCAACGTCGATCACATTCAGGGCATACATAAATGAATACCAGGCAAAGGCGCCTGGAGCTTCGGCTCCAGGTGCCTTTTTTGTTTTTTGGCTGGCAGGCCACCGTGATTGGCGAGTTGAGGAACCTGTATGAATTCGATAGTGACGATCGCACACCGTGAAACCCTGGTCATCGTCGGCAACGGCATGGTCGGCCACCACTGCGTCGAGCAATTGATCGAGCGCGGCGCACTGGCCCGCTACGACGTGCATGTATTCGGCGAAGAGCGCCAGCGCGCCTACGACCGGGTACACCTGTCGGAATACTTCAGCGGCAGCGATGCCGAAACCCTGGCCCTGGGCGATGCCCAGCTGTACGCCAACCACGGTGTCAAATTGCACCTGGACTGCGCCGTGCTGGAGATCGACCGCGAACGCCGCGAAGTCGTCACGGCCAACGGGCGGTTCGGCTATGACCAGTTGATCCTGGCCACCGGCTCCTATCCGTTCGTGCCGCCGATCACGGGGTCCGAAGGCAATGCCAAACTGGTCTACCGCACCCTTGACGACCTGGATGGCATCCGTGCCGCTGCTGCCAGCGCCCGCCGTGGCGTGGTGGTCGGTGGCGGCCTGCTCGGCCTTGAAGCGGCCAACGCCCTCAAGTCGCTGGGCCTGGAAGCCCACGTCGTCGAATTCGCCCCGCGGCTGATGCCGGTGCAACTCGACGGTGATGGCGGCGCGGCCTTGAAAGCGCAGATCGAAGCCTTGGGCGTCGGTGTGCACCTGTCGCGCGCCACCCAGTCGATCGTCGCCGGTGAAGACTATGCCTACCGCATGAACTTCGATGGCGGCGAATTCCTCGAGACCGACCTGATCGTCTTCTCCGCCGGTATCCGCCCGCAGGACGCACTGGGCCGCAGCAGCGGCCTGGAGATTGCCCAACGCGGTGGCGTGGTGATCGACGAGCATTGCCGCACCAGCGATGCGCAGATTTTCGCCATCGGTGAATGCGCCTCGTGGAATGGCAGCGTGTTCGGCCTGGTCGCTCCGGGTTACACCATGGCGCGCAATGTCGCCGCCAGCCTGATGGGCGAGGGCGCGGCCACCTTCACCGGCGCCGACATGTCGACCAAGCTCAAACTGCTGGGTGTTGACGTGGGCTCCATCGGCGACGCCCACGGCGCCACCCCGGGCGCTCGCAGCTACCGCTTTATCGACGAAGCCAACTCGGCCTACCGCCGCCTGGTGGTGGACGCCACCGGCAAGCGCGTACTCGGTGCAGTGCTGGTGGGTGACAACAGCTACTACGACACCCTGCTGCAATACGCCCAGAACGGCATCGCCTTGCCGGCCGATCCGTCCAGCCTGATCCTGCCGTTGTCCGACGGCGCCCCGGCGCTGGGCGCCGATGCCTTGCCGGACACGGCAACCATCTGCTCCTGCCACAACGTCACCAAGGGTTCGATCTGCTCGGCCATCGACAACGGCTGCGGCGACCTGGCGACCCTCAAGTCGCAAACCAAGGCCTGCACCGGCTGCGGTGGCTGCGCGGCGTTGCTCAAGTCGGTGTTCGAGCACGAACTGATCGCCCGCGGCGTCGAAGTCGACAAGAGCCTGTGCGAGCACTTCGCCTACACCCGTCAGGAGATGTATGCGCTGGTGCGGGTGGAAGGCATCACCAGCTTTGACGAGATGCTCGCCAGGCACGGCCGTGGCCATGTGGGCTGCGACATCTGCAAACCGACCGTGGGCAATATCCTGGCGTCGTGCTGGAACCAGCCGATCATGGACGCATCGCTGGCGCCGCTGCAGGACACCAACGACACCTTCATGGCCAACATGCAGAAAAACGGCACCTACTCGGTGGTGCCACGGATTCCCGGCGGTGAAATCACTCCGGAAAAACTTATCGTCATCGGCCAGGTCGCACAGAAATACGACCTCTACACCAAGATCACCGGTGGCCAGCGCATCGACCTGTTCGGCGCCCAGTTGCATGAACTGCCGCTGATCTGGGGCGAGCTGATCGAGGCCGGCTTCGAGACCGGGCACGCCTATGGCAAGTCGACCCGCACGGTGAAGTCCTGCGTGGGCAGCACCTGGTGCCGTTATGGCGTCCAAGACAGCGTGAAAATGGCGCTGGACATCGAAGACCGCTACAAGGGCCTGCGCTCGCCGCACAAGCTCAAGTTCGCCGTCTCCGGTTGCACCCGCGAATGCGCTGAAGCGCAGAGCAAGGACGTCGGCGTGATCGCCACCGAGAACGGCTGGAACCTCTACGTCTGCGGCAACGGCGGCATGCGCCCGCGCCATGCCGAGCTGTTCGCCACCGACCTGGACGATGAAACACTGATCCGCTACATCGACCGCTTCCTGATGTTCTACATCCGCACCGCCGACAAACTGCAACGCACCTCGGTCTGGCGTGAAAGCCTGGAAGGCGGGCTGGACTACCTCAAGGCGGTCATCATCGACGACAGCCTGGGGCTGGCCGCCGAGCTTGAGACGCAGATGCAGCTGGTGGTCGACCGCTACGAATGCGAATGGGCCAACGCCCTGAAAGACCCGGAAAAGCTCAAGCGCTTCCGCACGTTCGTCAACGACCGCCGCGCCGACCCGGACATCCACTTCGTCAAGGAACGTGGCCAGCGTCGACCGATTTCCCATGCCGAACTCAACCTGATCCCAGTAGCCGAGGAGGTGGTCTGATGGCCCCGACAAACAACGCGGTACGTGTGCAAGCCGAGCAGCAGTGGCAAGCGGTGTGCAGTCGTCAGGACCTGGTGGCGCAGTCCGGCGTAGTGGTCTGGCACGACGGCGCGCAGGTGGCGCTGTTCTACCTGCCGGATGCGCCGGGGGCACAGCTGCATGCCATCGACAACCGTGACCCGGAGTCCGGCGCCAACGTGATCGGGCGCGGGATCGTGGGTAGCCTCAAGGGCGATCTGGTGATTGCAGCGCCGTTGTACAAGCAGCATTACCGGCTGGCTGATGGGGTGTGCATCGAAGCCCCCGAACAGCGCTTGCGCACATGGCCCGTACGCCTGAACGGCGACACCGTCGAGATCGCCGGGTAAACGCGAAACTTGTAGGAGCGGACCTGGCCGCGATGGGCTGCGTCAGCAGCCCCTGGGGCCGCTGCGCGCCCCATCGCGGCCAGGTCCGCTCCTACAGCCATGTGCGGGCGTGACAATCGCTTCGTCCCGGGTTTTGCCTTACCCTTGCCCGCATGAACCTCGACACCCGCATCAAATTCCGCCACCTGCTGTGCTTTCTCGAAATCGCCCGCCAGGGCAGTTTCGCCAAGGCCGCCGATGCGGTTGCCATTAGCCAGCCAGCGATCTCCAAGACCCTCAAGGAGCTTGAAGAGCTGCTGCAGACCCGGCTGTTCGAACGCAGCAAAAATGGCGTGCAACTCACCCCCGCCGGGGTGCGCTTCATGCGCTATGCCGGCCCTTGCGTGCAGGCCCTGCGCGATGGCGTCAGTACCCTGCGCCATGAGGCGCACGAAGCGCCACAAGTGAAGATCGGTGTGCTCTCCACCGTCGAAAGCCTGTTGATGCCTGAAGTGCTGCGCCGCCTGCATCAGCGCCACGAGGCGCTTGTGGTCAGCGTTGTCACCGGCCCCAGTGCGCACCTGCTGGCGCAGCTGCATGTGGGCGAGCTGGACCTGGTCATCGGCCGCATGACCGACAGCCCGCAGATCCAGGGCCTGATGTTCGAGCATCTGTACAGCGAGTCCATGACCCTGGTGGTCCGCCCCGGCCACCCGCTGCTGGAACGCGAGCCGGTGGACCGCAGCCAGGTCAATCGTTACCCGCTGGTGCTGCCGCTGGCGGGCACCACCATCCGCAAGCACGCCGACAGCCTGTTCGTGCAATGCGCGATCACCCCAGCGGAGCAACGTCTGGAAACACTATCGCCGGCCCTCAGCCGCCGTTATGTCCTGAGCAGCGATGCCGTGTGGATCGCCCCCCGGGATGCGGTGTACGTGGACATCAGCCGCGGCGAATTGAGCGAGCTGAATCTGGGCGTGCGCGAGCCGGGCGGGTCGGTCGGTATCTGCAGCAACGCCGCGCTGCCGTTGCCCTTGCCCGCACAATGGCTGTGTGACGCGGTGCGTGAGGTCGCCGAGCAGTATCGTGCAGGTCGTTACCCACTGATTTGACCAACTTGAGCTATGGTTGACCGGTTACTGGCTGAAAGCGGTTTGCCGGCATGAACTTATCTGCGTTTTGTGGCTCTCATGCCGGTAGCCATTGGTCGTGGCCGCCTGATAAGCTCGCGGCTTTACTCGATTGCCCTTTTGGCGCATGAACAAGGAAATAGCATGAAACAGCATCGGTTGGCGGCGGCGGTTGCCCTGGTTAGCCTGGTTCTGGCGGGTTGCGATTCGCAGACCAGCGTAGAGCTCAAGACCCCGGCGCAAAAAGCCTCGTACGGCATCGGCCTGAACATGGGCAAGAGCCTGGCGCAAGAAGGCATGGACGACCTCGACTCCAAAGCTGTCGCCCAAGGCATCGAAGACGCTGTCGGCAAGAAAGAACAGAAACTCAAGGACGAAGAGCTGGTTGAAGCCTTCGCTGCCCTGCAGAAACGTGCAGAAGAGCGTCTGGCCAAGATGAGCGAAGAGTCGGCCACCGCCGGCAAGAAGTTCCTGGAAGAAAACGGCAAGAAAGCTGGCGTGGTCACCACTGCCTCCGGCCTGCAATACGAAGTCGTCAAGAAAGCCGATGGCGCTCAGCCAAAGCCGACTGACGTCGTGACCGTTCACTACGAAGGCAAGCTGACTGACGGCAAGGTCTTCGACAGCTCCATCGAACGTGGCGCCCCGATCGATCTGCCGGTCAGCGGCGTGATCCCGGGTTGGGTCGAAGGCCTGCAACTGATGCACGTTGGCGAGAAGTACAAACTGTACATCCCGGCTGACCTGGCCTACGGTGCGCAAAGCCCAAGCCCACTGATCCCTGCCAACTCGGTCCTGGTCTTCGACCTGGAACTGCTGGCCATCAAGGATCCTGCCAAGGCCGCTGCCGACAACGCAGCAGCCCAGGAAGAAGAAGCCAAGTAAGCGAGTGATCGCGCAGGCTTTTCAGCAACGCCCCGTCTTGTCGGGGCGTTGTTGTTTTTAGCGCTAGCGAACTGACGGTTGTCGTTATAGTCTCAGTGCAGTAACAACCATTCACCACCGCGCCAGGCGTCGCGCGGGGTTTTCAGGTGTGTAAAAAACGCCCGATCTGACTTTCGCCCTTGTAAAACGGGCTCTGCGAGCTCGGAAAAGGGCTCTGTTCACAAGGTTATCCACAATAAATGTGGATAACCCTTGGCCATCATTTCCCCCGGAGGCTTCATGAAAGCACCCTGGAACTTCGCCCGATTCTTGCCCCTGGCCGAGCGTCTGCTCAGCCGAGGGCGGCTGCCTGCGCTGATTTTTGCGGTGGCCCGCAAGGGTTACCGGGTGGGCAAACTCAAGGAAGACGTCCACCTGTTGCAGTCGTTGTGCCTGGCCTGGTGGCGCGGCGAGTACCGGGCGATCAGCCCCAAGGCACTGCTTTCGGTGGTGGCGGGGCTGCTGTATTTCGTCAGCCCCATCGATGCGATTCCGGATTGGTTGCTGGGCGTGGGCATGCTCGATGACATTGCCGTGCTCAGCTGGGTGATCAAGACCTTGAGTGATGAACTTGAAGCATTTCGCCGTTGGCGGGACCTGCAAGGCCCGGAAAAGCTGCGTGTGGTTGAAAGATTGCCAGACACGCCAGAAGCCTTGCAGCTGGAACACAACAAGGGCTGATTCATTCTCCGGTCATGGCAATGCAACATCGGTCTCCCGCTATTCGTATCGGCTGTTAATATAATTGCTATAAGTCTTATACCTACGAATTACAGGCCGTAGTCGTACAGGGGGGTTTTATGAGTATTCAGGTCATCAGCCGCGATGGACAACCCGAGTATGCGGTGGTGCCATGGGCTCAGTATCAAGCGCTGCTCAAGGCTGCCGGGCACCCCGAGCAGGCTGCGCAGGCGCCGTTGGAGACACCGGTGGCGGCGGCCAGTGACGAGCTGCCGGGGCTTGAGTCCCTCGCTGCCCTGCGGCAGGCCAAGGGTCTTGCGCTGGAGCAACTGGCGCGTACCGTGGGCATCAGCCCGTCGTACCTGACCATGATCGAAACGGGCGAGCGACAGCCCGATGCGGCCATTCGCCGAAGTCTGGCCTGGGAGTTGGGGGTGCCCGGCTGGAGGGATGCCTTGTGACCCGTGTGAGGATCAGTCGCCAACAATGGGAAGGCCTGCTGGGTGAACTGGACCTGGCCCGTCGCCAACGTCATCTGCTGACCTACCGGGCGTTGCTCGAACGCCTGCAACTGCCCACCCCCGCCATGCAAACCCTGACCGCCGCGCTGGAATACCTGGCCGTGCTGGATGCCCGTGCCGAGCAGCCGTTGCGCAGCTCGTTGGTCATCAGCCAGGGGGCGAGTCGCCTGCCGCGCACGGGGTTTTTCGAGTGTGTGGAGCGGTTGGGGCGGTTTTCCGGGCCGTCGGATGGGGTGGCGGCGGCGTCCTGGCATGCGTCCGAAGTGGTGCGGGTATTCGAGTACAGCTACCCCGAAGAAGCCTGAGCCCCGCTGCTGCAATTGTATTTCCTGATGTGGGAGCGGATTTATCCGCGAATGGCCACACTGCGGTGTGTCTGACACACCGCGGTGGCTGGATTCGCGGATAAATCCGCTCCCACCTATCTCGCTCACCATGTGTTTAAGGGCGGTCGTCCCTTTCAGGCCTCGATCACATGCAGGCTATAACCGGGCACTTCCTTGGCGTGATGCTTGGCCTGTGAGGCCAGCGCCGCCAGTTGCCCGGCATCCAGCCCGGCACACGCCGCCGGGTGCAGGTGCACCACGCCGATCGACAGCGACAGCAAGGCAAATTCCTGGCGCTGGCCCTGACGGTTGTGAGCGATGAAACAACCCGCTTCCAGATGCTCCGCACGGTAGAAGCGTCGGCACTGGCTCTGGAAATCCTCGATCAGTTGCTGCAGGCGCTTGCGCCAGTCTTCCGAGCTCAACACCAGCATGAAATCGTCGCCTCCGATGTGCCCGACAAAATCGCGACTGGGGTCGACCCGCTCGTTCAGGCACTGGGCCAGGCAGAGCAGCACTTCATCGCCACGGGCATAGCCATAGAGGTCGTTGAAAGGCTTGAAGCTGTCGATGTCCACGTAGCAAATCACCGACTCACGCCCCTGTTGCAGCAGCCGCGCAAGGCACTGCTGGATCGGCACGTTGCCCGGCAACAAGGTCAGCGGGTTGGCATGCCGGGCCTGCTGGATCTTCAGCTCCGTGATCAACTTGAGCACATCGATCACCCGCCCCAGGCCCAGGTAGCAACCGTTCAAGGTGATGATGAAATCTTCTTCGATACGCTGGCGCGCGCGGCTGGTGAGCAGGCGGCTGACCTGTTGCAGCGACTGATTCAGCTCCACTGCCAGAAAGTCCTCGTTCATCAAGCGGCTGATGGGCTTGCGTGCGAACAGGTCGGTGGCGAACGGCTTGAGCAGGGCGTCGGACAGCGAGTGACGGTGGACGATGCCGCAGGGGCGGTCCTGGTCGTCCAGCACCGCCAGCGAATTGAGGTTGGCCTGGCGACGGAAGGCTTCCAGCACGTGGGCGGTCGGGGTCTGGCGGGTGACGGCGGGCTGGGTGTTGATCAGCGCACCAAGGTCGCTGCCTTCGTCATTGAGCGCCGGGGTGCCGACGTCCGCTTGTGTCGGCAAGCCCCGGACATCGCGCGCGGGCTGTTCCTGAGGTCGTCCGAGCAGGTAGCCCTGCACCAGATCCACGCCCATCTCCATCAGCACCGACAACTCTTCAGCCAGTTCGATGCCTTCGGCGATCACCTGGGCCCGCGAGGCTTTGGCCATTTGCAGGATAGAGCCGACGAACTCACGCTTGACCGCATCCAGGTGGATGCCATCGATAAAGTGCCGGTCGATCTTGACGTAATCCGGGCGCAGTTCAGACCACAGCCGCAAGCTCGAGTAGCCAGCGCCAAGGTCGTCCAGGGCGATGGAAAAGCCCATGGCGCGGTAGTGGTGCAGGGCGTTGTACAACAGCTGGAAGTCGTCGGTGGGAGTCTGCTCGGTCAGTTCGATGACCACCCGGCTGGGGGCGATCCCGACACTTTGCAGCAGCTTGAGGGTCAAGCCGGCTTGGTGGGTAGGTTCGAGCAGCGATTCGGGCGAGACGTTCAGGAACAGCTTGCCGTCCAGGTTCTGTTGGCTGAAACGCCGACAGGCGCTTTCGCGGCAGGCGATCTCCAGCTCGCTCAGGCGCCCGGCATGGCGGGCCACGGCGAACAGGTTGATGGGGGAGTGCAGTGGGCTGTTGGACGGGCCACGGCTCAAGGCTTCATAGCCCAGGATACGCCGTTCGGAAAGGCAGACGATGGGCTGGAACAGGCTGTGTAAACCACCTTGAGCCAGAATGGAACTCAAGGCGCTCAGCTGTTCGGTCATGGTCATGGCGGGCTCTATTGATAAAAAAAAAGGCTGGGCACCTGAGGCGCCCGGCCCGTATTTCACGACAGAATGATGACTGCTTGATGACGGACTGCTACTAACGCTTACGCGGTATCCGATGTAGGAGCGGACCTGGCCGCGATGGGCCGCGCAGCGGCCCCGGGGTATGCTGCGCAGCCCATCGCGGCCA